>CAZZJW010000006.1:0-96347 GCA_964654755.1 uncultured Pleurocapsa sp.
CGCCTGCATGACCCGGCCTGCGCTATAATCACTCGCAAGCGATGGAGAAAGACCGCCTGATGATGAGCGCCCCGGAAAGCATCCGCCAGTCCGCGAGCGAATACTTCGCCCGCCCGGAGACCAGCACGCTGGAGGAGCTGATCGATCGAGAGATCATCGTGAGCCCCACGCCGCTGGTGGATCATCAGATCCTTGTGCTGGCGCTGGCCGAATGCATCAAGGCATCCGCACAGAAAGGGCGTGTTTTCATCGCGCCGCTGTCGGTCCAGTTTGACGACGAGAACATCCCGGAGCCGGATGTCTTCTGGGTGGCGCCGGAAAGCCGCTGCAAACGGGTTGGTGACCGGCTGGAAGGCCCGCCCGACCTGGTCGTCGAGGTGCTGTCGCCCTCCAGCCGCGCGCGCGACAAGAAGGCCAAGTTCCGCCTGTACGAGCGCTTCGGCGTGGCGGAATACTGGATCGCAGACCCGGACGCCGCCATCCTCGAGGCGTGGACGCTGCGCGACGGGGCGTATGCGCTGGCCGGCGTGTTCGATGCCGCCGACACGTTCCAGTCGCCTGTGCTCGGCGCAGCGATCGCGCTCGGCCCGGTGTTCGCCGCGCTGCAGTTCTAGGCGAGGCTGGCATTCGGCTAGCGACTGCATGATTTGTCTACTGCCTTCCTGATCCGGGATCTTCCGCCTGGCACCCCACCTGTAAACTCTTCGTAAACTCCTCCGTCAGGACATTGACGCCACAACTCGTTCGCCCTACGATTAATTTGCACTACGAACGAATGGAGGTGGCGCGATGGCAGGAAATTCGGCACACGAGCTGGCGCGACTGCTGATCGAGCTGGGGCCGGTGCTGGGCCGCACGCTGGCGCTTCGGCTGCGACGACCGCCTGGAGCAGAGGCGATGCTGCCGCCGCACATGATGCTGCTGCGCCGTCTGCAGCTTGGGCCGGCGTCGCAGGGTGCGCTGGCCCAGCAGATGCGCGTCAGCCCTTCGACCATGTCGGCCACCATCGACGCGCTCGAACGGCGAGGTTGGGTCGCCCGCGAGCGCGATGAGACCGACCGGCGGGTGACCCGCGTGGTGCTGACCGAAGCCGGCCAGGCGGTGCTAACGACCATGGACGATGTCGCCGCCAGCGCGCTTGACGACCTGATCAGCACGCTGAGCGAAGCAGAAATCCAGCAGGCAGTTGCCGGGCTGCGCGTGCTGCGCAATCTGTTCATCCGCACAGCGCAGGCTGAAGAAGCCGCTGATCCGCCAGCCTGGCCGAACGGGCCGATGCCCTTCCCACCGCCCTTCCCGCCGCCGATGCCCCCGCCGGGCTTTGGCGGTCCACCCGGCGACATGCTGTTTTTCACCGGCGAACCGTTCCCGCCGCCTGAGGCGGATGAGCCGCCCGCGACCTTCTGATCAGGTGGCCTGACACTGGAGATCCCATCATGACAGCAGCAGAATCTGCGCCGGACGCAGCAGGCCCAGCCGTGTCAGCATCCGCGCCTGGGCGTCGCCGCATCCACTGGGCGTGGCTGGTGCTGGCGGCCATCATCATGCTGGCGGCCATCCTGCGCCTCAGCAATCTGGAGGCCGTCGGGCAGGCCAATACCTACTACACCGCCGCCGTCGAAGGCATGCTGCAGTCGCCGTCGAACCTCTTCTTCGGCGCGGCTGAGCCCGGCGGCTCGGTGACGGTGGACAAGCCGCCGGTCGGGCTGTGGTTGCAGGTCCTCTCAGCGGCACTCTTCGGCGTGAACGGGCCAGCCGTCGTGCTGCCCCAGGTGATCGCCGGTGTACTGAGTGTGCTGGTGCTGTACGCGCTGGTGCGGCGGCACTTCGGTGAGACAGCTGGCCTGATCGGTGCGCTGGCGCTGGCCGTTTCGCCGGTGGCGATTGCCGTCGACCGCAACAACACGATGGACAGCACGCTGGTGCTGGTGGTGCTGCTCAGCGCGTGGGCTTTCGTGCGCGCCACCGACAGCGGACGCCTGCGCTGGCTGATTCTGGCGGGCGTGCTGACCGGCGTCGCCTTCAACATCAAGATGCTGCAGGCCTATCTGCCGATCCCCGCCTTCTTCGCACTGTATGTCTTCAGCACGCGAGCGGGCTGGCGGCGCAGAATCGGCCAGTTGTGCATCGCCGCTGTGGCGATGCTGGTGGTCTCACTGTCGTGGGCGGTCGTGACGCAGCTCACCCCGGCCAGCATGCGCCCATACATCGGCAGTACGCAGACGAACAATGTGTTCGAGCTGATCGTCGGCTACAACGGCATCGAACGGCTGCTGGGCGCGGGCAGTGGACAGGGCGGACCGCACATGCCAGCGCTGCCAGCCACCGATTCAGCTCAGGACGGCGCCGCACTGCCTGCGGGCAGCGCCCCCAGCGGATCGATGTTCGGCAGCGAGGTCGGCCAGCCGGGCGTGCTGCGGCTGTTCACCCAGCCGCTGGACAACGAGATCGGCTGGCTGCTGCCGTTCGCGCTGCTGTCCGTCATGGTTGTGGCCGCCAGCGTCCGGCCACGGCTGCCGCTGGAGCAGCGCCATCAGGGGCTGATCCTGTGGGGCGGCTGGCTGGCGCTCAGCATGGTCTTCTTCAGCGCAGCCAACTTCATCCACGCCTACTACATGATCATGCTGGCGGTTCCGGTGGCCGCCCTGACCGGCGCGGGCACAGCGATGCTGTGGTCATGGCTGCAGCGCAGGCCGCTGGCCGGGGCGATCGCGCTGCTGCTGGCCGCCGGCCTGACCGCCAGCTATCAGCTCGTCATCGCCGGGCGCTACCTGACGGACATCCAGTGGCAGCCACTGGTGGTGGCCGTCTTCGTCGCAGGCGCGATCACGCTTGTACTCGGGCTGACGCGGCGCGGACGTACGCTGACAGCGGCTGGCTTTTTGCTGCTGGTCGCCGCCATGACGATCACACCGCTGGTGTGGTCGGCGCACACCAACAACGACTCGTCCAACGGAGCGCTGCCGGCGGCCTATGCGGGGGATATCGCCCAGGGCGTCGGCGGAGGCAGGCCTCCGTTCGCAGCCGGGGGTCAGAATGGCCCGTCAGCGGGTGGCACCCCGCCAGGCGGCAGCATGCCGTTCAATCCTATGCCGGGTGAGCCGGATCGGGACGCGCTGATCGCCTATCTGGAAGCGCGTGCGCCTGAAGACGGCTATCTGCTCGCCGTGCCCAGCGCGCAGATCGGCGCTGAGATTGTGCTGGCGACCTCACGCGCAGTGCTGTACATGGGCGGCTTCAACGGGGGCGATCCGGTCGCAACACCGGAGTCGCTGCAGGCGCTTGTGGACGCCGGTGAGCTGCGCTACGTGCTGGACGTGGGCAGCATGCTGAGCGCGCAGAAACCCGGGATCGCCGCCTGGCTGACCGCGCAGTGCGTGGTGGATGCCGACGCGCCGATGCCGGCTATGCCGCAGAACGGCCAACTGCCCACGCCGGGCGGCCAGGCAGCGCAGCCTCCACCCATCGCCAGTCTGAATGGCGGTGGCCCACCCGGCGGGCCTGCCGGCATGGGCGGCACGCTGTATGACTGCGCGCCGATGCAGCCCTGACTGCCGCGCAGGTGGCGCCGCCGATCGCAGGAGGGGCGGTCGGCGGCGGCTGTTCACCTGCGAGGCGCATCAGTTCGCCCGCTGGCGAAGACACGTGCGGCTCAGTTCATCAGCCACAGATATGGCTGCTCGACGTACTGTTTGACGCGCTGCAGGAAGCGCGCTGCCGGAGCGCCATCCACCAGGCGGTGATCGAATGTCAGGCTGAGGAACATCATCTGCCGGATGGCGACGCGCTCGGCGGAGGCATCGACCACCACCTGTTTGGCGACGATGCGCCCCACCCCCAGGATGGCGCACTGCGGCAGGTTGATGACCGGCGTGAAGGCGTCGATGTCGTACATGCCCAGATTGGTGAGCGTGAACGTGCCGCCGCTCAGATCCTCCGGTCGGACGCTCCCGGCGCGCGCCTGCTCCACCAGGCGGCTCCCCTCTGCGGCGATCTGGCGCACGCTCTTGCGCTGCACATCGCGCACGACCGGCACGACCAGCCCGCGATCGGTATCGACGGCGAAGCCCATATGCACAGCGGACGACGTGACGATGGCGTCGCCATCCAGGCGCGCGTTGAGCTGCGGGTGTTCCGCCAGCGCCTCGGCGACCAGCTTCGCCAGCAGGTCGTTGTAGCTGGGGACCGGGCGCGCATCGTTTCGGGAGGCCTGCTTCAGGCTGCCCCGCACGCCGACCAGATCCGTCGCGTCCACCTCGGTCGTCAGCGTCACGGGCACGGTAGTCCGCGCGCTGGTGGACAGGCGTTCAGCGATCACCCGGCGCACGCGGGTGAGCGGCGCGCGGCTCTCGTCCGGCGTTTCTGGCGCGGCCACGGCTGGCGCAGGCTGGGCAGCGGGTGCAGCAGGCACGGCGGGCTGCGCAGCGCGTTCGACATGTTCGCGGGTGATGCGCTGGCCGGGCATCTGCGCGGCCAGCGCGGCGACGTCCACACCCAGTTCCTCAGCGGCGCGGCGGGCGACCGGCGTGATCTGCGCGGCGGGCGGGAGCGCGGCCTGCGCGGCGGCGCGCACATCGCGCTCGATGATGCGTCCGCTGCGTCCGCTGCCCGTCAGGCCGTCCAGCGCCACGCCCAGTTCCGCCGCAGTGCGGCGCGCGCGTGGGCTGCTGGCGACTGCCGTCGTCACAGCGGCTGCTGCAGGCGGCGCGGCTGCGGGCGTAGCGACTGCGGGCGGCGCGGCTGCGGCGGGCGCGGCTGACACGGCTGCTGCGGGCGTAGCGACTGCGGCTGCGAAGGGCGGCGCTTCGCCCGGCTGTACGATGTACGCCAGCAGTGCGCCAACGGGCAGCGGCTTGCCCAGCGCATCGGAGTCCGGCGGGATGCGCAGGATGCCCGTTTCAAATGACTCCACTTCGTTGAGCGCCTTGTCGCTTTCGATGATGAACATGATGTCGCCGGGCTTCACTGCGTCGCCGTCCTTGCGGATCCATTCGACCAGTGTGCCCTCTTCCATCGTCCAGCCCAGGCGCGGCATGACTATTTCGACGGCCATCGCTTCCCTCACTCCGCCAGCAAATCGCGGATGGACTGCAGGACCTGCGCGCCGTTGGGGACCACCGCGGCCTCCAGCGGCTGGCTGTAGGGGGTGGGCGTGTGCACGCCATTCAGCCGCTGGATCGGCGCATCGAGATCGTCGAACCCGCGCGCGACGACCTGCGCGGCGATCTCCGCCCCGATGCCGCACGGCGCGAAGTTCTCGTCCACGATCAGCAGGCGGCCGGTCTTGTGCACCGACTGCAGGATGGTGTCGATATCGAGCGGGGCCAGCGTGCGCGGGTCGATCACCTCGATGGTGATGCCCTCCTTCGCCAGCTGATCGCACGCGTCGAGCACCTTGCGGATCATCGAGCCGAGCGCGACGACCGTCGCCCGCTGCCCTTCGCGCACGATGGCAGCCTGCCCGAACGGGATGAAGTACTCCTCTTCCGGAACCTGCCCCTTCAGATTGAGCAGGGTCTTGTGCTCCAGAAAGATCACCGGGTCGTCTCCGCGCAGCGCGGTCTTGAACAGGCCCTTGGCGTCGTAGGCGTTGCTGGGCAGCACCACCCGAAAGCCGGGGATATTGACGAACAGCGGGTAGTAGCTTCCGGAGTGGTGCGTGGCCGATGCGCCGCTGATGCCGATGCTGCCGCGCAGGATCATCGGCATTTTGAGCCGCCCGCTGCTCATGTACTGGATCTTGGCGACCTGGTTGATCAGCTCGCCCATGGCATCCAGGATGAAGTCGGCAAACATGAAATCGACGATCGGGCGCGTGCCGGTCATGGCGGCGCCGGTGCACATGCCGACGAAACCGCGCTCGACGATCGGGGTGTCGCGCAGGCGCATCGGGCCGTACTGGTCATACAGGCCCACGGTGGTATTGAAATTGCCGCCGCGCTGCCCGATCCCCTCGCCGACGACGAAGATAGACGCGTCGCGCGCCATCTCCTCGGTCAGGGCTTCGCGGGCGGCGGCGGTGAATGTGATTTCGCGCATGGTCATCCTCTGGGTCCGCAAATACGTCAGTCAGCCGGTCAGGGCTGGCTGTAGATGTGATCGGCAACAGTGGCCGGGTCGGGATACGGGCTGTTTTTGGCGAACTCCAGGCTTTCCTCGACCAGCTTCTGCACAGCGGCGTCGATCTGCGCGATGTCCGCTTCGGTGGCGAGCGCGCTCTCCAGCAAGCGGGCCTTCCAGGTGGTGATCGGGTCGCGCAGCTTCCATGCGTCGACTTCCTCCTGCGTGCGATACGTCCCCAGGCTGGGCATGCCCTCAGCATGTGCGCGGGTGCGGTAGGTGCGGCATTCCAGGAAGCCGGGGCCGTGGCCGGCGCGGGCGCGCGCGATCGCCTCTCCGGCGGCCTCGTACACCGCCAGCACGTCGTTGCCATCGACGGCCACGGCGTGCATGCCATACGTACTGGCGCGCGCGGCCATGTCGGTATTGCGCGTGGCATAGGAGAAGGCCACCTCGGTGGCGTACATATTGTTTTCGCACACGAACAGCACCGGCAGATCCCAGATGGCAGCCATGTTCAGCCCCTCGTGAAAGGCGCCGTTGTTGCTCGCCCCATCGCCGAAGAACGCCACGCCCACCGTACCATTGTTCAGCAGCCGGGCGCTGTAGCCCGCGCCTGTCGCCTGCAGGATGCACGGGCCGACGATGCCGCTGGTGCCCATCATGCCCACTTCCGGCGAGAACAGGTGCATGCTGCCGCCGCGCCCGCGCGAACAGCCGGTCACGCGCCCGAACAGCTCGGCCATCACCTCGCGCGGGGGCACACCCTTGGCGAGCGCATGGCCGTGGCCCCGGTGCGTGCTGAAGACGGCGTCGTCGTGCGTGAGATGGGCGCATACCCCGGTGGCGATCGCCTCCTGGCCGACGTAGGTGTGGCACGCGCCGGGGATCATCCCGGCCTGGTGCGACTTCGCCAGCTGCTCCTCGGTGCGGCGAATTTCCAGCATCTGGCGGTACAGCGCCAGCGCCTGCTCTCTGGACAGGTTGAGTGTGTTCACTTTGTCTGTGACCTCTGTGGCATATCTCATGCGGTGGTGATCGATCGGTTTTCGGCAAATCGGGCGAGCTTCGCCTGAAAGCGCGGTCGGTCCAGCACCGCGCGGTTGATGACGTTGTCTGGCACTTCACCGCGCGCCACCTGCAGCAGGCAGCGGGATAGCTGCTGCCCGCCCGCCAGCCAGATGTCGGCGGTGGCCGGGGCGAAGTGCGGCGTGAGCAGCACATTGTCGAGCGTGACCAGCGGATCGCTGACGGGCAGCGGCTCCACCTCGAACACGTCGAGGCCAGCGCCGGCGATACGGCGTTCGCGCAGCGCCTCGGTCAGCGCCGCCTGATCGACCAGCGCGCCGCGCGCCACGTTGACGAAGTAGGCGGTGGGCTTCATCATCGCCAGATGCCGGGCGCTGATCATGCGCACCTTGTCCGGCGTGAGGTTGGAGTGCACGCTGACGATATCCGCCTGCTGCATGACAGTCTCCAGCGAGGTGAGCTCAACGCCCAGCGCCGCCGCCTGCACGGGATCGGCGTGCGGTGAGTAGGCGATGATGCGCATGTGAAACGGGGCGACCAGCCGCGCCAGCTCGCGCCCGCTGGCCCCCAGCCCGATGATCCCCAGCGTCTTGCGCTCAATCTCCATGCCGACCACCTGCGGCTGCAGATCCCAGCGGCCCGCGCGCGTCAGCCGGTCCGAGGCCATGAGCTTCTTGGCGAGCGCCAGCATGAACATCAGCGCGGTGGAGGCGGTGGAGTGATTGAGGATGTCCGGCAGGTTGAACAGCGCGACATCGTTGTCGGTGCACGCCTGCACATCGATCTTGTCGTATCCCGCCCCGGAGCGCCCGATCACCGTCAGGCTTTCGGCCCCTTCGGCGAAGGCGCTGGCGCGGACGTACGGGCGCAGCACCGCCAGCCCGTCGATATCGCGCAGGTGCGCCGGGGCGACCTCCATCGCGTACAGGTTCTCCCAGTACGTGGGGTCATTGGCCCGCGGGGAGTGATCGCGCAGGAAGTGATGCCTGATGAACGGGCAGGACTCGATCGCGCCGAAGCCGAGGTCCCCGTAGGCGCTCTGGCCGTGCTCGTCGAGAAAATCGCCGGTGATGGCGAGCCGGAACATACGCATTGTGGTTACCCTTTGGAGTTCTCGCGCCGCTGGCTGATGTCAGAAACCTCGATGTGCACGTCGGGGCGCCGCAGCACCTCCTCGCGCAGCGCCGTGCCCAGCCCCGGCCGTTCCGGCAGCGACAGCATGCCATCCTGAATGGGGATGCGCTCGGTCATCACGTCGTTGTACCAGCCTTCGTAGTAGGCGCGCACCGTCTCCATGATCATCGCGTTGGGGATGTGCAGCATCAGGTGCGCGGCGGACCACAGCGCCACCGGGCCGATCGTGTCGTGGCTGGTGATCGGCAGGTAGTAGGTATCGGCCAGCGAGCAGATCTTGCGCGTCTCGGTCAGTCCGCCGGTCCACGCCATGTCCGGCATGATGATGTCGGCAGCATTCTGCTCTACCACCGCCCGGAAGCCGAAGCGGGTGAACAGCCGCTCGCTGACGCACAGCGGGATGGTCGTGTCCTGCTTCAGCCGGGCGTAGCACTCGGGGTTGTCGGGCGGCATAATCTCCTCCAGCCAGAGGATGTCATACGGTTCCAGCGCCCGGGCGATGCGCGTGGCCTCGGTCAGGTTCCAGCGGGCATGGCCCTCGATGGCGATTTCCATGCGGTCGCCCACGGTCCGGCGGATGTCCTCGACGTACGACAGCCCCTTCTTCAACTGCTCGCGCGTGATGAAGTGCGTCACCGGCCCGACGGCTTCCGCGCCGGCGCGCCGCCCGACCGGGCCGCCCAGCGACACGCCGAACTGATCGAACGGCCAGATCTTCATGGCGCGAATGCCGGACTGCAGCAGCTCGGCGGCCAGCTCGCCCGTGCGCTCCTGCTCGCGCCAGCGGTGGAAATCCTGGTGCGGGCCGTGGCTGACGCAGGTGTTGTAGATCATGATGCGGTCGCGGTTGCGGCCGCCCAGCAGCGCGTAGATCGGCTGACCGGTGTGCTGGCCGAGGATGTCCCACAGCGCCACGTCGACAGCGCTGATGGCGCGCATCTCGCTGCCGGCGAAGCCGAAGAAGTTGACCGTGCCCATCATGTTCGCCCAGTGGTTCTCGATGTCCAGCGGGCTGCGCCCCAGCAGGATGCCCGCGAACACGTCGTGGACCATCGCGCTGATGGCGCGGGGAACGTAGAAGGTTTCGCCCAGCCCGATCAGGCCGTCATCGGTGTGGATGCGCACCCAGGTGGTGTTGGGCTGATCGTCAATCCAGATGGTTTCGATACGCGTGATTTTCATGCTTGCCTCGCTTTTCCGACTGACCCCGGCTGACCGAGGCGCTTCTCCCAGCCTTCCTGATAAATGTCGAGATACGCTTTCGCATCATAGGGATGCGCTGCCGCCACCTCGAGATTGAGATCGATGCCCAGCCCCGGCGCGTCCGGCAGCGACAGATGGCCGTTGTCGGGGTTGAGCGTCGGCGTCCATGTGACCAGATCGCGCGTCCACGGCTCGTTGAACGGATCGAAGTGCTCCTGGATCAGGAAATTGGGCACGCACGCTGCCAGTTGCAGGCAGACTGCCGTCGCGACCGGCCCGCCGCTCTGATGCGGCGCGATCCATGCGCCGTTCACCTCGGCGATATGGGCGACCGCCAGCGTGTTGCGGATGCCGCCCAGCGACATTGGCTCCGGCTGCCAGATGCTGATCCCGCCCCCTTCGGCCAGCGTGAAGAACCGGCCGACCTTGTCGAACTGCTCGCCCGTGGCCACGCGGATCGGGCTGTGCGCGGCGACCTCGCTGGACAGGCGCTCCTGCTCCGGCGTGGTGGGCTCCTCCCACCAGTACAGGTTGACATCGTGCAGCGCTCGCGCGACGCGCACCGCCTCGGCGGGCGTGAAGCGGCTGTGCACGTCGATCATGATCTTCAGCTCTGCGCCAAACCGCTCGCGGATGGCGAGCAGGATGTCGCGGGCGAGCTGCAGTTCGCTCTCGCTGATGAAGTTGCGCGCAGTGCCGAACGGGTCCAGCTTGAGCGCCTTGAAGCCCATGCCGACGGCCACCTCCGCCGCCGCGACGAAATGCGCGGGCGTGCGTTCTGCGCGGTACCAGCCGTTGGCGTAAGCCTCGATGCTGTCACGCACCCTGCCGCCCAGCAGCTGGTAGACCGGCACGCCCAGGCTTTTGCCGAGGATATCCCAGCAGGCGTTCTCCACGGCGGCCATCACCAGCCGGTGAATGTGGCCCGCATCCTGAATGGAGCCGATGATCTTCTGGGCGATCGCGGTAATCTGGCGCGGGTCCCGGCCAATGGCATAGTGCTTCAGCTCGTGCACTGCCGCTTCGGTGGTCCGGATGAACCCGTTGATGGTGGCTTCGCCGATCCCGTACCACTCGCTGTCGGTCAGCACGCGGATGAACAGCCAGTTCTTCCAGCCTGCGCTGACGGTGATCGTCTCGATATCGGTGATTCGCATGGCGGTCTCAGGCCTCTCAGGCGTGGCTTTCAGAAGCCCCAGGTGAAGTCGCAGATGATTTCCGGCCCGGACTCGTGCACGATGACCGATTTCTCCATGCGCGCGCCGGCCTCGCCATCCGGGCCTTCGTAGGCGCCCGGTTCGATCGAGAACACCATGCCGGCCTGAATGGGCGTGTCGTCGTAGGGGACGAGGCGCGGCGCTTCATTGACCGAGGCGCCGATCTGGTGGCCGGCGTAATGCCCGATCTTCAGACCGTGCTTTTCGAAGGTCGCTTCGGCGGCGAAGTAGGCGTCTTTGGCCACGCGCCCGGGGCGCAGCATATCGGCGGCGGCGTGAAAGGCCTCGCGCGCAGCCACGCCGTGCAGCCGCTGGCGGGCGGTCGGCTCCACACCGCCGATCACCATGGTGTTGGTGGTGTCTGACCAGTAGCCATCGACGCGCGGGCTCATGTCCATCAGCGCCAGATCGCCGGGGAGCGTCACGACATCCTTCGGGCCGCCGGGGTAATTCACCATGCGGCAGCGCGTGCCGGTCACCAGCTCACCAAAGACCATCAGCGGATGCCCGGCGGCGATCTCCATCGCCTGCATGACGGCAGCCCACATGGCGAATTCGTTCTGGCCTGCCTCGCGGGTCTGGCGCAGCAGCTCGGTCTGGCCGGCCTTGTTGACCTCGGCGGCGAAGCGCAGCTTGCCCAGCTCGCGTTCGGTCTTGGTCATGCGGGCTGCGGCCAGGGCTGCCCCAGCCTCGACGAGCACGACGTTGGGGAACTCGTCCATCAGCAGGCGCAGCACCGCCGCCGGCAGGCTCTTCTCCTCAACCGCCAGCCGCGGCGCGCCCTGCGCCAGCCCCGCCTGCTTCAGGCTGTCGCGCAGCAGGCCGAGGAAGTTCTGGCGCCCGTCCACCGGCGTGAACCAGTTGACCGGCTCATAGCCGCGGACGTCGAAGCCCGCCTCCGGCTGCCGCGCCCCGGCCTCGTAGAAGCTGGGCGTGACCAGCACAGCGGCGCTGTCGCGGACGCCGATCAGCGCCAGCGGCGGGATGAAGCTGAGCGTCGCCAGCGCACCAAATTCGACCGGGACCTCGAAATGCGAGACGTATGTCACGTTGTCCCCGGAAGACAGCAGCGCGTAATCGGCGCCGAGTGCGCGCAGCTCCGAGCGTGCCTTCGCCAACTCCTGATTGCTCATCGCGGTACCTATCCTTTGACTGCGCCTGCGCTGAGGCCAGAGACGATATAGCGCTGCACCAGCAGGTAGAAAATGACCGGGAAGATGGAGAACAGCAGCCCGCCCGCCATCAGCCGGTCGACCGGCGTATCGATCATCGAGATCATCGAGCCCAGGCCGACGGATGCGGTGTACAGCTTGCGGTCGGTGATCAGGCTGGCCGCGAACAGATATTCGTTCCATGCATGGAAGAACGCCACCACGCCGACGGCCACCAGCCCCGGCGCGGAGATCGGCAGCATGATGCTCCACAGCATGCGCAGGCGGTTGCAGCCATCCACCAGCGCCGCATCGCGGATTTCGTTCGGGATGGTGTCGAAGACATTCTTGAGGATCCAGATGCAGATCGGCAGGACGAAGGCGGTATCGACCAGCGCCAGCGTCACCAGGCTGTCTTTCAGATGCAGCTTGTCGATCGTCGCGTACAGCGGGATGACGATCAGCGCCTCCGGCAGCATCTGCGTGGTCAGCAGCAGCAGCCCGAAGGTGCCCTGCCCGCGCCAGCGCCGCCCGGACAGCGCGAACGCCCCCAGGATGGACAGGCCGGTGCAGACCGCGGTGGTGATGGCGGCCAGGACAATCGAATTGGCGATCCATGTATCGACGCGCCGGGCGGGATCCGGTTCGGAGAAGAGCTGGCTGAACACGGCAAAATCGATCGACACCGGAAAGAGCGGCGGCGGATACTGCAGGCTGTATTCGATCGGCTGGAAGACCGCGACGATCATCCAGTAGATCGGGAAGGCGGTCACGATGCAGAACAGCAGCACCAGCACGTACACCGGAATACGCCGGAACCAGCGGCGCGGGTGCGGCGTGGGGCCGGTCGTGGCGGCAGCGGGCAGGCTGAGATCGGCACGGGTCATGAGGCGGTTTCCCTTTCCTGGCGGCGCTGCAGGAAGGCGAACAGCAGCGTGATGGCGAACACCGCGATGAAGCCAGCCACGCCGATCGTCGCGCCGTAGGAGAAATCGAACGAGTTGAAGGCGGTCTTGTAGACCGAAATCACCAGGGTTTCCGTCACGCGCGCGGGGCCGCCGCCGGTGCTGAGGAAGATCAGCGTGAACTGGCGGAAGGCGAAGATGCAGGCCAGCACGCCCATCAGCATCAGCGTCGGGATGAGCTCTGGCAGGGTGACATAGCGGAATGCCTTGAGGCGGGTGGCGCCATCGACTTTGGCGGCTTCGTACAGCTCGTGCGGGATGGACTGCAGCACCGTCAGGATCACCAGGCTGTAGAATGGAAAGGCTTTCCATGCGGCGATGAAAATCACCAGCGGCATCGCCAGGTTGATGTCCAGCAGCCATTTCGGGCTCTGATCGATGGGCAGCAGCCAGCGCACCAGCACGTTGATGATGCCGAAGTTGGGGTTGAGGATCCAGTAGAAGATGATGACCGTGGGCAGATCCGGGAAGGCCCAGGGCAGCGTCATCACCGCACGGGCGACAGACCGCCCGCGGAAGCGCTGGTTCAGCAGCAGCGCCGACAGCAGCCCGGAGCCGACCGCGACGACCACCGTGCCGCCCATGAAGATCAGCGTCACGCGCAGTGAGTTCCAGAAGTAGCGATCAGCAAATAGCCGTTCGTAGTTCTCGAAGCCGACCCAGCGCACCGTCCCAATGCCGATGATGTCGCTGGTGAAGCTGGAGAACACCTGCTGAACGATCGGGATCAGGATGAACACGAGCTCGTACAGCACGATGGGGAGCGCCAGCAGATATGGCAGGTAATCACGCCGCGGCCGTACCGTGGACGTGGTGAGTGTTGCGGCCTGAACAGCCATGGTCCGTTCCTTATGTCGAAGTATTCATGTCAGGACACGATACGTTGATCGTGTCCTGACATGTGCTCACAGGGATGGACGTTCGTCCGGAGCGCCTAGCTCGAGAAAACGCGCTCCGCCAGCGCCATCGCGTCAGCCTGCGCTTCGCCCATCGCATCCTCGACCGACTTGGCGCCGACGAGGATTTCTTCGATATAAGGCGTGACCACCTGTCCGAGTTCGTCGTTGAACAGCACAAAGTCGCCGAGCACTTCCGGCACGGTGATCGACTCGGTCGCCTCGTAGCCATCGGCCCAGGTCAGCGACTCGCGGTACTCGGGACGGATGCCGCCCTCGATCGCCGGGATGACGTCCAGGCAGCGCTCCAGCAGTTCCTGGTAGTTCTCCGGGCGGTACAGCCACGCCAGGAACTCCTTGGCCGCGTCCTGCTTATCCGGCTCGGTGTTGGCATTGACGCAGATCGGGTGGATGCGGGTGATACCCTTGCGGCTGGGCCAGAACGGCGCCGCACTGCGCAGGTTGCCATACAGCTCGGGATCATCGGCGTTGGTCTTCCACTGGTTGACGGCAGCCGAGACGATGAGGTACTGGGCGATGCGCGAGTTGGCGAACATCTGGTTGGCCGTGCCCAGGTCGGTGCCCTGCGGCATGGCGGCGTCGTACATCTGCTTGAACAGACGGATGCCGTTGATGACTTCCTCAGAGTCCAGCGTCGGGGTCTGGCCCTGGGCCAGCACGCCGCCGAACAGCGCCGGCCACTGCGCCAGCGTGAACCACACGGTGAACGGCTCAGAGGCCAGGTGCGGCGAGTAGATGCCGAACTGGTTGGGGCGATCCGTCAGTGCCGTCGCGCCGGCCACCCAGCTTTCGATGTCGGTGGGCTCGCCGATACCAGCAGCATCGAACAGCGCCTTGTTGTACACCAGGCCGAAGCGCACGGTGACGATGTCCAGGCCGTGGACCTCGCCATCCTTGCGCAGCATGTCCTGCGCCTGGCTGAGCGTGACACCCGCGCGCTGCACGACATCTTCCAGCGGGATGGTGTGCCCGGCATTGAGCAGCCGCAGGAAGCCATCGGGCGTCTGCGTGAACAGATCGCCATCGATGCGGCCAGAGCGCGCCTGGATCAGGATCTGCTGGAAGTAGTCGTTCTCGCCGTAGCCAGCTTCGTTGATCTGGATATCCGACTGAGATTCGTGGAATTTCTGGATCATCGCGCGCCAGGCATCGCCGCGCCCCGGTTCCGTCCAGAACCAGGTGAGCAGGTTCAGTTCCATCTTGGACTGGCGGCTGAAGGCCGGCACGCCGAAGCTGGGCACGGCCATGGCGGAGGCTGCGCCGGCAGCGGCAGTGGCGCCGAGCTTGAGGAAGTCGCGGCGGCTGATGCCCTTGCTGGCGCGCTTCTTGTTATCGACTGGCTGGTTCATGCTATCCCCCTGCAACATCAGAAAAACTATCTCGGGCAAAAGTTACGGTGCACGTACCGGGCGGTTGTACTTGACAGACACCTCCTTCAGTAGTGTTCATCCTGCGTCGCATTCGCCGCTGCGTGCCATCGGCAGTGCCATCGGCACAACAGGCGCGGCAGTGCACGCGCGGTCACAGGGCGCGGGAGCCCGGCCAGGGCCGGGACTCCACGGAATAAGCATCACTCAGCACAGCGGTGGCTTCTGCCACGCTGGCGGTGCGCCCGGTACATGCCAGCCCAAGCGCCAGCAGGCCGAGCAGGGTGTCCTCGCTGGCCGGGGACATGCGGTAGGGCATGCCGAACTGGTCGCAGATCATCCGGCGCAGCAGGTCGATCTTCTGCGCCAGCCCACCGGAGAACACCAGCCCCGTCCACGAGCGTTCGGGAGAAAGCTGCTGCGCGAAGGCAGCGT
Organism: uncultured Pleurocapsa sp.; assembly: GCA_964654755.1. Lineage (GTDB taxonomy): Bacteria > Chloroflexota > Anaerolineae > Aggregatilineales > Phototrophicaceae > Flexifilum. The sequence goes on from CAZZJW010000006.1 coordinate 15,479, forward strand.
AGTTTTCGGCCATGTTCCGGAAGGCAGCGCGGAACAGGTGGCCGACGGTCAGCTCGTCCTCATGAATGTTGGTCAGCTCGCCGTGGTCGCCGCTGGAGCTGCTGTAGAACGCCAGATTGACGCGCATGCGCGGCGGCGGCGCGGCCTCGGCAGCCCGCGCGATATCCTCCCACGGGTCCGCCAGCGCCACGCCCTGCGTCACGGCCAGCTCGCTCAGCAGACGCACCAGCGCATTGAGCGCGCGCCCGGCAGGGATGTGCGTGACCGCGATGGCGAAGCGGCCGTCGAAGAACGGGCGGGTCTGGTACGGGCCGAACTCGGCCTGTGGCCGGAGCAGGCTGATCTGCGAGCCGGTGGAGATGTTGAGCGAGAGCTCGTTCTGCTTCAGCAGCGCTCCCAGCATGGCGCACTGGTAGTCCCCGATCGGGGCGTAGCACGGCACGCGCCGCCCGCCCCACTCCAGCCAGCCGGTGACCGCGCCGTGCGGCCGGATCGCAGGCAGCCGCACGCGCTCCAGCCCCAGCTTGCCGATCACCTCGTGGTCCCAGTCCATGCGCTCCAGATCGAGCAGGCCAGTGGCCATCGCATTGCTGATGTCGGTCTCCGGGCAGGCCCCGCACAGGTTGGCCACGACGAAATCAGCCAGCGATGCCGGGATCAAGGCGCGATCCGGCAGCTGACCGCGCTCGGCCAGCCAGAACAGCAGGCCGATCGGCAGGCCGGGACGCAGTTCGTTGCCGAGCCGGGTGATCTCGCGCGCTGTCAGCCGCGCCCGCAGCACGTCGAAGGTGCTGCCCCCGCCGGAGGGGTGCGCATCCAGCACACGTTCATCCTGCCACGTGCTCAGGGTGGAGCGCGGCTCGCCCTGCTCGGTGGTCCACACCACGCCGTGCATCTGCGTGCACAGCACGATTCCCTGGCAGTCCGCGGCAAACGCCGACATCTGGCCCAGCAGCTCGCGCACCGCCCGCAGGATGGCGTGGGGATCGACCTCGCGATAGCGCGGCGGCAGCCCGGGCAGCGGCTCTGGGAAAGGCACGCGCCGCACATGCTGCAGCGCAAGCGTGTCCGGATCGAGCACGCCCGCCTTGATGAATGTCGTCCCCAGATCGATCCCGATCAGCGACACGTTCCGATCCCCCCTCAGAAACCGGCGACTAGCTGATCGCGCGTTCGACGTCGATGCGGCCGTTCTGCACCGCCCGCCGGAAGTGTTCCACGGTCTGCTGCACACCCTCTTCCAGCGGCCGCCAGTGCAGCTCGCCCAGCAGCGCGCGCAGCGGCGCGTCAACCTGTTCGGCGCTCACCGTCAGCGGCGCCGGATTGAAGGTGATCTTGCCGTCCATCTCGGGCGCCGCCTGCGTGATCGCTGCGACGATGCGCTCAACGGTGACGGTGTTGCCGCCCACGTCATACGCCCCGGCACGCTCTGGCCGCGCGCGCGCCGCGTCGATGAACACCTGCGCCATGTCCTCGGCGTGTTCCATCAGGATCGTGCCGCCGAAGGTGATCTGATACGGGCGGCCAATGGCGGCGGCCAGCATCGCTTTCGTCGGCGTGGAGGTCATGCCCTGGTCGCGCCCCGGCCCGTAGACCGTGTGCGGGCGCAGGCCGATGGCATGCAGGCCGTGATCCTGCGAGTAGATGCGCGCCATGCCCTCCTTGGCCAGCTTGTGGATGCCATACAGCGTGACGGGCAGTGAGCTCTGTCCGTGCGGGCCATACACCGCTGCCGAACTGGCGTAGGCCAGCCCCTGCACGTGATCGCGCCGCCGTTTGGCCGATTCCAGCACCACGGCCATGCCCGTCAGGTTGACCTGCGCCCCCAGCACCGGATTGGCGCGCACCAGCGGGACCTGCATCGCGGCCAGATGGATGATGTGGGTGATGCCGTGATCGGCCACCACCCGGTCGAAAGCATCGAAGTCGGTGATGTCGCCGGTGACAAAATGCACGCCTGCCAGCGCCTCGTCGTCCATGATCAGCCGCAGGCGGTGCGTGTTGATACCCAGGTCAAAGGCGCAGACGTACGCGCCCGCATCGACCAGCCGCTTGACCGTCCACGCGCCGATGCAGCCCAGCGCGCCTGTTACCAGAAAGCGTTCCTGTGCCATGATTGCGCCTCACTTCTTCTCAGGGGCGGCCAGAAAGCGGCGGTTGACGACAGGGCGGAGCGGTTCGCCCCGCAGCGCCGTCACCACATTCTTCGCCACCTCGCGGCGAAGCTGCACGAACGACTGCGCCGACCAGCTCGACAGGTGCGGCGTGAAGATCACGTTGTCCAGGCGCAGCAGCGGCTCATCGGCGGCCGGCGGCTCCTTCTCGAACACATCCAGCGCCGCCCCGGCGATCGTCCCGGTGGTCAGCGCTTCGACCAGCGCAACCTGATCGACGATCGGCCCGCGCGCCATGTTGATGAGGTAGGCGGTGGGCTTCATCTGCTGGAACTGCGCGGTGCTGATGAGGTGGCGGGTTTCGTCCGTCAGCGGGCAGTGCAGGCTGACGTAGTCCGAGCGACGGAGCAGCTCCGGCAGATCGACCTTCTCCACACCCGCCTCGCTGGCGGCCTCGGCGCTGAGGTAGGGATCGTAGACCAGCATCTTCAGGCCGAACGGCGCGGCTTTCTGCACCACCACGCGCCCGATGTTGCCCATGCCGATCACGCCCAGCGTCTGGGTGGAGAGGCGCGCGGGCGGCGTGGGCACGGGCGGGCCCCACTTGCCGGCGCGTACGTGCTGGTGCTGCGGCAGCACCTGGCGGTTGAGCATCAGCAGGAAGGTGAGCGTGTGCGTGCTCACCTCGTCGATGCAGTAGTCCGGCGTGTTGCACACCGGAATGCCGTACTCGCCAGCGGCGGCCAGATCGATCATGTCCACGCCGATGCCGTAGCGCGAGATCACCTGGCAGCGCTTCATCTGGCTGAGCAGATCGCGCGGGATCTGGCACCACTGCACGATCAGGGCGTCCGCGTCCAGCACGTGCGGCACCAGCTCCTGCGGCGTTTTCGCGTTCAGCCGCACCAGTTCGATGTCCAGGCCAGACTGCTGCAGCTCCTCGGCTTCAAGCTCATTCTCAGGGGAGCCAAAATCGGTGATGACGACTTTGAATGCGGCCATACTTGCTGTGTGTGGAAGATGGCGGCTGCGCCATGCCAACCACACGCCTCCTTTCCGGGGTTACCCGAATATGCTTTGCCGAGCCAGCCCGCGCATCATGCCCTGCGTGGGCCGGATGTGCCGCCAGCGTTCTGCGCCAGATTGCCACCATCCATCGGGATGATGGCGCCGGTGATCCACTCCGATGCATCAGAAGCGAGCAGCACAGACAGCCCGCGAATGTCATCGGGGCGGCCAAGCCGGCCTGCGGGGATGCCGCGCAGGAACATCGCTTCGAGCGTGGGGTCTTCCTTCATCCGTGCTTCCAGCCCGGGATTGCGCACCTGGGCGGGCAGGATGGCGTTCACGCGCACGCCGCGCCCGCTCCATTCGGTGCTCAGCTCCCGCGTCATCTGCGCCACGCCGCCCATGCCCACGCTGTAGGCGAAGTTGCCGCGCCCGAGGGCGGTGACGCCGCCGATCGAGCTGATGTTGATGATGCTGCCCTTGCCCGCGGCCAGCATCCGCCGTCCTGCTTCCTGACAGCAGCAGAACCGCGCGATCAGCAGGCCGTGCAGCACGTATTCCATATCTTTCAGGTCGAGATCTTCCGGCATGGCCAGCCGCGACGTGCCTGCGACATTGCCCAGCACCTCGATATGGCCGAACTCGGCATCCAGCCGCGCGAACATGGCGCGGATCTGGTCGATGTCGTTGATGTCCGTTGCCAGCGGCAGGACGCGCCGCCCCAGGCTGCGGATGCGTTCGGCAGTCGCTTCGACACCCGCCTCGTTCAGGTCGCAGATCAGCAGGTCCGCGCCCGCCTCGGCCAGCGCCAGCGCCATCGCCTGGCCCATGCCCTGCGCTGCGCCGGTGACCAGCGCGACTTTTCCGCTAAGATCAAACATCGAAAGCATGACTGTTATTCACTCCTCTGTTCGTCTGTGCCATCCGGCGCGAAAGGCAGCGTCTCGATGCCCGCGTCCTGCGCCAGCCCCTTCAGGCTTTCCACGACATCGGGCGGGAGCACCATGCCCTCCACCAACGCCTTGTCGCGCTTCGTCCACTCCATCTCGCCCGGCAGATAAATGCGCTCCGCCCCTTCAGCCTTCGGCGACCCGTGAATGTAGTCCGTCAGCCACGTCATGCGCTCGCCAAATACCTCCGCAGACGACATCATGGCGGTATCGATGGCGATGAAAGCCTGCCCCTGATTGGCCGGTCCCGGCGGGTTGCCGGGCACATTCGGGATCCAGCTCGGCTGCTCCCGGGTGAGCGCCGCGCCCGTGACCACACCGGCCAGCACCTCGATCAGCAGGGCGAAGCCGTAGCCCTTGTGCGCGGCCATCGGCATCAGCGCGCCGGTTTCAGGAAAGCCGCTGGGATCCGTGGTGGGGTGTCCGCTGGCATCCAGCAGCCAGCCTTCGGGGATGGGCTGGCCCATCAGCCTGGCGCGGATGATCTTGTTGGCGGCGGCGGCACTGGTGGCGATATCCAGAAAAATCGGGCGCTGCCCACCTGCCGGGATGGCGCAGGCGATCGGGTTGGTCCCCAGCACCTTGCCGCGCGCGCCGGGTACGCTCATCTGCGGATCGGCGTTGCACATCGCCAGGCCGATCATGCCCTGTTCCGCCGCCTGCACGGCGTAGTAGCCGGCGGCGCCGAAATGGCTGCTGTGCATGACGCCGACGTAGCCGATGCCCACCCCCTTTGCCTTGTCGATGGCCAGCTGCATGGCGCGGTGCGCGGTGACGAACGGGACGCTGTGGTGTCCGTCGATCAGCGCCCAGGCGGGGCCTTCGCGCACAACTTCCGCGGCGGCGGCAGCATCGAGGCGGCCGATGGGGAAGTTCTTCAGCAGCAGGCGCAGCTGCCGGGTGCCGTGCGAGTGCACGCCCCAGGTGTCCGTCGTGACGAGGATGCGCGCCGAAAGCCGTGCGTCCTCCTCGCGCAGGCCATAGCGCCGCATGGCTTCAAGGGCGAAGGCTTCAAGGGCATCAGGCAGAACTCGTGCGGAATTCATCGCGTCGTCATCTTCCGGGGTGCAGCATGGCGGATCACTTCGAATACATCCTGATGATGCGGTTGTAGGCGTACTGGAGGTGGACCTCGATGACCTCCATCGCCCCCGGCAGGTCCTGCGCGCGGATCACATCGACGATCTCCTGATGCCGCACCATCTGCGTGCGAAAGTCGGAGTCGGCCACGTTGCGGCTGAGCAGGAAGATGTAGATCTGGGGCCGCAGCACGGCCCAGGCAGCCTGCAGGCGCTTGTGGCGGCTGGCCTGATAGAGCGCATCGTGAAAGCGCATGTCGAGATCGGCGGCGTCCTTCTCGCTGATGCCGTCGTGCACCTGCTCGAGCATGTCGTTGACGATGTGCTGCATCTCGTCCAGATCGGCGGGCGTGGCATTGCGGATCGCATACTGCATGGCGACGCGCTCCAGCCCCAGGCGCAGGCTGTAGACCTCGTCGAAATCCTCGCGGGTGAGCCGGGCGACGATCGTGCGGCCATTGCGCGGGATGGTGACCAGCCCCTCGCGCTCCAGGCGGCTGAGTGCATCACGGATCGGCCCACGGCTGATGCCGAGGATACGCGAGAGCGGCACTTCGCGCAGCTGCTCACCGGGCGCCAGCTTGCCACGAAAGATCGCCTCGCGCAGGTAGTCCGCCACCTTGTCGGCCAGCGATACCTTGAGCGAGGGCAGCATGCCGTCATCGTCCGCGAACAGCGCGCCCACCTCTTCAGAGGCGCGGATGGCTTCGCTGAGATCGCGCGGCGCAGCGGAAGGACGGTCGAGGGATTTGCTGGTCATCGCGTGTTTCCCCTGTTCCTCACAAAACGACTGAAGGGAAAACATACCCGGACTTTCGCATTTGCCCAAACAGCGGCCAGCAGCCCGCCAGCCCACGCATGAGCGACGCGACGGGGCAGCATACGGGAAGATTTGCGAGAGCACAGGTGCCACACAGAAGCGTTCATCGGCGTAATCAGAACTCGTTTCGCGAAAGTGCAAAATGTTTACAATTGACAGTTGGCAGAATGTATTGCGTTTTCGTGAGGTTGTCAAGTAACATCTCGCACGGATTTCACCGCCGCACACGGCATCGGCGCGCGCCGCTTCCGCCGTTGTGCCGCCTCACTTGAGATGAACTGCGATGAACGATCAGGTTCGGGCGTATCCCTCCGCTGTTGGCTCCCTGACAGCCGCCATCCTCGAAAACGACCGGGTGCGGCTGACGCTGCTTCCGCAGGTGGGCGGCAAGATCATCTCCATCCGCTCACTCGTCAGCCAGCGCGAGTTTCTCTGGCAGGACGCCTCGCGTCCGTATCGCCAGCCGCGCTACGCCGATGCCTTCGGCAACTATGATGCCAGCGGCTTCGACGAGTGTTTTCCCAGCATCGGCGAGTGCCGCTATCCGGAGTTCCCCTGGGAAGGCATCGTCGTCCCCGACCACGGCGAGATCTGGTGTACGCCGGCGCAGTGCGAGCTGCGCGGGGACAGCTTGTACGTCCACACCTACGGCGTGCGCTTTCCGTATCACTTCGAGAAGTGGATCACGCTGGCGCCAGATGCCGCCCGCTTCGACATCTCGTACCGCGTCACCAATCTGTCGGCGCATGACTTCCAGTACTGCTGGACGGCGCACCCGCTGTTCGCCGCCGCCGAGGGCATGCGCATCGTGCTGCCGGGGACGCCGGAGGCGCGCTTCGTCTTTGCGCTGGGCGGACGCGTGGGCGGCGAGATGCTGCAGGCCTACCGCTGGCCGTGGGTCGGGACGCCTGACGGAGCGCTGCTCGACTACAGCCTGATCGGCCCGCCGACGCTGAAGGCCAACGACAAGGTGTACGCGGACTCGCAGGGCTGGTGCGCGCTGCACGACCCGGCGTCGGGGGATTACGTCGCCTTCAGCTTCTCGTCAGAGGCGCTGCCCTACGTCGGCATCTGCATCAACCACGGCGGCTGGCCGGGCGAGGGCGTGCCGGGCTACTGGGTGGCGCTGGAGCCGTGCACCGGCTACCCCGACCCGCTGGATGAGGTGATGGCGCTTGGGAAGCATCGCACGCTGGGCGCCCATGCCATCGCCGAATGGTCGATGACGCTGCGCGTCGGCAGCGCGGAACATGCGGAAGCGATCGGCAGCCAGCTGCTGGCGTGAGCGCGGGCGGGGCGCTGCTGACTCGCCCGCCCGCGCGCTGGTGATGATCTACTGCGAGGCGATCCAGGCCATCGTCCGGCGCGCCAGCCGGTCGAGCGCGTCCACGCTCATCGCCAGATGCTCCTCCTTCGTGTCCTCAATCTTGTTGTGCGAGATGCCGCGCAGGCTTTGCGTGAACATCATCACGGTCGGCACGCCGACCCGCGCTGTCTCCGCTGCATCGTGCAGCGGGCCGCTGGGCAGACGGTGCGCCGTGCCGGAGACCTCGCGCACGGCCTCCTCGCAGAAGTCCTGCAGCGTGGCGTCGAAATAGATCGGCTCGATCCGCCAGATGTGGCTCCACTCCACAGTGCAGCCCTCTTCCGCGGCGAAGCGCTCGCTGGCGGCCTTCGCTTCATCCATCATCGCCTGCAGATGCGCCGCGTCCATGTGGCGCTGGTCCAGCGTGATATCGCACTGGCCGACGACGGCGGTCACGATGCCGGGCAGCGTCTTGCAGCTTCCCACCGTGCACACGCCGCCATGCCGCCGGGCGATCTCGCGGATCTCCAGCCCCAGCTTGGCCGCCGCGCCGAAGGCATCGCGCCGCCGGTCCATCGGCGTGGAGCCGGCATGCGCCGCCTGGCCGGTGAAGCGGATGCCGTGGCGTTCGCAGCCGTACGTGCCGATCACCACGCCCAGCGGCAGATCCATGCCCTCCAGCACCGGGCCCTGCTCGATGTGCAGTTCGAGGTAGGCTTTCGCCTTCTCCAGCTCGCGGCCTGCCTGCAGCACGGTGTCCAGCCGCACGCCGAACGCGCCGACGGCATCGGCCAGCGTGATGCCATCCTTGTCCTTCAGCTTGCCGACTTCCTCCGGGATCATGTGGCCGGCGGCGGCGCTGCTGCCGAACAGGCTGCGCCCGAAACGCGCGCCTTCCTCGTCTGCCCAGTCGACCAGGCGCACGGTCACCGGGGGCGTGCCCTCGGCAGCGATGCCGCGCAGCACTTCCAGCCCGGCCAGCACGTTGAGGCAGCCATCCAGCCAGCCGCCGTTGGGCACGCTGTCCATGTGCCCGCCGATCAGCATCTCGCGGTCGGACTGGCCGCGCAGGGTCGCCCAGGTGTTGCCGGCCGCATCGGTGGTGATCTCGACGGGCAGCGCTTCCAGCCGCGTGCGCAGCCACGCCCGCGCCTGCTTCCACGTCTCCGTCCATGCGACGCGCTGCGCGCCGTTTTCATCGCCCGTGAGCGCGCGCAGTTCCTTCAGTTCATCGATCGTACGCTGGGGATTGACCATGATCGCGACTCTTTCTTGTCTTTGGCATATATGAAATCCAGGCAAAGCATACCGCGAAACCGGCGCACTGGCACAGGCGCGCCGCCGCCGTTGGCGTGTGAGGGGGCATCCTCTGTACAATTCGTGCTGCCTGTCCGGTGTGCTCGTGGAGTACTGTGTGATACGCCTGCTGCGCCTGTTCGCTGCCCTGATGCTGGTGGTCATCCTTCCGGGGTGTACGCTGCAGTACACGGGCGTCCCCACGCCGGAGGGCGTCCCCGCGCCCAGCGTGGTCATCGCCTCGCCCCCGGAAGGCGCGCTCGTGCTGGAGGGCGTGCCGGTCATCATCCAGGCGCGCGTGTCCGGCGTGGGCGCAGTGCTCGATCGCGTGGTGCTGGCGCTCGACGGCGAACCGCTGCAGGTGCTGCCGCCCGGCGGCGCACTGCCGCTGGCGGTGACCACCACCTGGCCGGCGCAGGGCGCTGGCCCGCACCGCCTGACCGTCTCGGCGGAGCGCGCGGATGGCGGCGTGATCGCTTCGGCAGAGGTGAGCTTTCGCGTGGTCAGCAGCGAAAGCGGCGATGCCACCGCCACCCCACTCCCTCCCACGGACACCGCTATGCCTGCGCCCACGGCGACGGCCACCTCCGCGCCCGACAGCGGCGTGACGGCCACCTTCAGCCAGCCCGCCAACGTTCGCAGCGGGCCGGGGCTGGTGTTCGCCCCGCCGATCGGCTCGTTCGCCGCCGGGCAGACGACCGCGGTGCTGGCGCGCAGCCCAGCCAGCACATGGTTCCGTGTGGTCTATGGCACGGGCGAAGGCTGGGTGAGCGCTGCGCTCGTCACGCTGGCCGGCGACATCAACGCGCTGCCAGTGGACCCGGGACCGACCCCGCCGACCAGCACGCCGGGCGGCCCCGTGCTGCCCACGCTGCCCGCGCTGGCGACAAACACGCCAGTCCCCACGGCCAACATCAGCGCCGCGCAGGTCACGCTCAACCCGACGCAGCCACAGTGCAATCAGCCGTTCGTGGTGGCGCTGCAGGTCGCCAATCTTGGCAGCACCCCGCTGCCGTCCGGCGGGGCCGTGCGCGTGATCGATACGCGCAGCAGCGACGGCGCGGAGGCCGCCAGCGCGACCGGCTTCTTCCCGCCGCTGGCCGTCAACGGCACCTTCCGCGTCGAAATCCCGCTGACGGTGAGCGCCTACTATGGCGAGACGCACACGCTCACGCTGCTAGTCGATCCGGATAACGCGCTGAACGAGACGAATGAGGGCGATAACCAGCAGGTGATCCAGTACACGCTGGCGAAGGGCGCGTGTCCCTAGCCTGTCAGCCGCTGATAGAGCGCCAGCAGCGCCTGCGCCGCACGATCCCAGGTGCAGGCGGCGGCGCGCGCCCTGCCCGCTGCGCCCATCTGCGCCCGCCGTGCGGGATCGTTCAGCAGCGTCAGGATGGCCTGCGCCAGCGCCGGCACGCTCTCCTGCTGCGGGATGAGCAGGCCGGTCACGCCATCCTCGACGGCATCTTCTGCGCCGCACTCGCGTGAGCCGATCACCGGCAGCCCGGCAGCGCTCGCTTCCAGCAGCGCCAGGCCGAAGCCTTCGAATTTCCAGTCGTCGTTGAGCGAGGGCAGCGCGAACACATCCGCCTGCGCGTACCAGCGCAGCAGCGCCTCCTCCGGCACACGCCCGGCCAGCGTGACCGTGCGCTCCAGTCCCAGCGCGGCGATCTCTGCCTGCGCCTGCGCAGCGGTCTCCGGCTCAGCCTCCAGCGATCCGACGATCACGGCGCGCGCGTCCGGCCGCTGGTCGCGTACCTGCGCCATCGCGCGGATCAGCGTGAGCGTGCCCTTGCGCCGCTTGACCGCCCCCACGCTCAGCACGAGCGCGCCGCTCCGGGGCAGCGTGGGCAGCGACGCGAAGCGCTCGACATCGACGCCGTTGGGGATGACCACCGTCGCGGCACCTGGCAGGGCCGCCTGCGCCTGACGCTCGGTGTAATGGCTGACGCAGGCCAGCGTGCTGCGCGCCAGCGCCCCAGCGTACACGCGGCCTGCCGGTCGCGGCGCGATCGCTCCCAGCCGCACGTACGAGCCGTGCGCCGTGACCACCAGCGGCCGATCGCCTGCCAGCGCAGCCGCCATCGGCGCGTAAGGCTCAACCGCCGCGTGGATCAGCGCACACTCGTGCAGCAGGCGGCGGGCGGTGGGCAGCGCGCCCATCGTGCGCACCAGAAAGCGCCGGCTGAGCGCATCGATGGGCGGCAGCACGGCATGCACCGTCAGGCCGTCGACTGCCAGCGCCGGGCTGCCTGTGGGGGCCAGCGCGATGACCTGCACCCCCGCGCGGGCCAGCGCCGGCAGCAGGCTGGCGCAGTAGTGCGCCCAGCCGTGCGCGTGCGTCAGTTCAGCGGCCAGCACGCCGATGCACAGCGGTGAGCGCGTCATGATGGGTGGCCGGGCGGGCGGATGGACGGGGTGAGCATCGGGCGACATTTCTGAAAGCGCATTGCTGAGGATGGACTATAGCATGTTCGCGCAGGCTCGGCGAAGGCGTGGTTCGCGCGCCGCCGCGCCTTCGGTGTATAGTTCTGCCGGTTGAGCCGTCGGCGCGCGCTGACGGCCTGTCGCGCAGGAGGAATCTGCCCGTGAAACGTCTCGCTCAAATCATCACCGCCAGCCTGCTGATGCTGTCCACATCGGCTGTCGTGCTGGCGCAGGACGTCCCGACCAGCACCATCGGCAGCGGCGGCGTGTCGTTCGCTTTCCCGTCGTCGCTCGGCCCGAATGTCAACGTGGTGCAGTACCCGGGCGATGATCCGTCGCTGGAACAGCCCGGCGGCCCGCTGCCCCCGTCCCTCGAGTTTCAGATCTACACGACCACCGACCAGCCAGTCGACACTCTGAGATGGGACGCGCAGGGCTTCGTCACAGTGTACAGCACCGCCGATTTCGCGGAGTACCCGTTCTATCAGGATCAGCATGACGCGCTGCGAAGCCTGCTGCAGGCGCAGACGCCGCTCGAAGACTTCCTGAGCTACAACAGCGCGCAGGCCGGGCCTGAACTGCCGTTCGTGCCGGTCTATCCCGCTGCGCAGGTCATCCGGGCGCAGGCGCGTTACGTCGATACCGGCGTGCTGCAGGGCGTGAGCTATCTCACGGTCTACCGGCAGGACGCCTCGCCCTTCCGCGCCAGCGAATTCGTCTACACCTTTCAGGGGCTGAGCGCCGACGGCAGCCTGTACGTGTCTGTGCGCCTGCCGGTGACCGCGCCCGGCATCCCGGAGGAGTACCCGGCGGACTTCGACTACGAGGCGTGGGGCGCCAGCATCGACCAGTACATGAACGATACCATCGCAATGCTCAACGCGGCGTCGCCGGCGGACTTCAGCCCGGCGCTGACCACGCTCGACGACATCGTCAGCACCATCACGCTGGATGCGATCGGCTGAGGCCGGCTGTTCGCGGCGCGGGGCGTTTGCTGTGATGGCATGCGCCCCGCCGGTGTGCCGGGCCGGAGATCACAGCCGGCGGGAGCTTCTGTCTTTCGACAGCGAAGGCGGGCCGCCGCCCCGGCCATCGCCGCTGCCCAGCGGCATGCCGGTGATCTGCGCCTGCATCGCCTGATAGAATCGCTCGTCGTAATCGCGCGTGCGGATCACCACCGGCATCGGCACAGCGTGCCCGAGGATGATCGCCTGCTGCCGCGTCTCCAGCCGGGCCAGCACCTCGCGCAGGCTGCTGGCCCCGCTGATGCCCGTCAGCACCGCGTTGATATCGCGCTCGTTGTCCAGCAGCGCGGTCACCCGCGTGCCGATCTGGCTCATCACTTCCTCGTCGATGCCGCTGGGCCGCTGATCGACCACCAGCAGCGTGACGTTGAACTTGCGCATCTCGCGCGCGATGATGCCGAAGATCGTCTGATCGGCGATTCGCGGATCGAGGAACTTGTGCGCTTCCTCGATCACGATCAGGAGCTGGCGCGGCTCCTCTGCCCGGTCGCCCAGCGCGCGTTCCATGCGGTCGACATACTGCTCGTGGATGCGCCGCGTGAGGTAGTTCGCCACCAGAATGTAGGCTTCCAGCGAGGTGCCGTAGCGCCCGAACTCCAGCACCACGCTTTTGCCGCCCGCCAGCGCGCGCATGATCTCGGCGATGCTGTCCTCGGCGGCCTCCTCGCGCAGGAAGTCCCAGCGCTCGAAACGCTCGACGCGCCGCTGCAGCGCCTTCAGCGTGCCGGCGCGCGCATTGCTGCTCTCCTCAAGAGCGTCGAATTCCTCCATCTCCGCCCGGATCAGCCGGCTGATCCAGTCCGGCCCCCAGCGCTTGTGCAGCATGAAGGCCGCGTCGATCATCGCGTCTGACAGGTTCATCGTCTCACGCAGCATCGCCAGGTCTTCCGGCTCGATGGCGGAGTACGGCAGCGTGACGTGATGATCGGGATTGGCGTTGCGCCGCAGCGCAGACTCCGGATCGAGAGAGAACACCGCCACGCGCGCATGACCGACGACATCGACCAGCCCCTTGGCCTGTCCGCCGCCCTCGTGCTTGACCGCGCCGCCGTAGTCGTTATGCATGTCGAAGATCAGGCAGCTCGCCTTGTCATGCGCGATCACGCCCGCCAGCAGCAGCCGCGTGAGGAAGCTCTTGCCCGTGCCGCTCTTGCCGAACACGCCAATCGAACGCTCCACCAGCCGGTTGAGATCGAGGTTGATGTTGACCGTGCTCAGTTCCAGCGGCGAACCGACGTTGAAGTGATCGTCGTCCTCGGCGCCGAACACCGCGTTGACATCGCCCACGGTGGCGTTGTGCACTTCCGTGAAGTGGCCGGGGATGGTCTTGACGGGGCGCGGCACTTTCTTGCCGCTCTCGTCGTTCTCGATCGAGAGCATCGGCTGGATGCTGATCCTGCCGTAGGCCGCCGTGCCGATATACACATCGCGCAGGAAGCGGTTGGAGATGTCGGGCGGATTGCTCTGGATCTCGGGATTGGTGCTGTCCAGCAGCACGTCGGTGATCATGCAGAAGAACTGCCCGCGGCTGCCGCGCACCACCACGTAGCGGCCCACCGCCAGATCCTCGATGTTCTGCGAGGCCTCCAGCCGCACGACCAGCCCCTTGCTGAGCGAGCCACCCACGATCACGCCGATCCGCGGCTTCTCCAGACCATACTCCATGCCAATCGCGTCGAAACGCTGCGCTCCCTGGCTCGGCATCGGCATTCTCCCTCAGCATGTGTGGTGGATGACGATCAGCAGTATAGCACGAATCGGCCCCTGATGCGAACGCGTGTTCTTATCAACCGTGCGCGAATTTCGCGTCCACGGCGCGGGCCAGGCGCAGCCCGAACTGCGCGGCGCGGGTGAGCGTGTCGGGATCGATGCCGTCAAGCGCGTCGGCCGAACGGCGCCAGCGCACGGGCAGGCCGTTGTCGCCGACCGCCGTCAGGCACAGCGCCTCGTAGCCCTGGCGCAGCAGCGGTGCGACGGGGGTGAGCATATTGACCGACCGGCTGGTGACGCGCAGCTCCGGATTGCGCTGTGCGGTGCTGGCGGTGAGCGCAGTGATGCGTGGCGCAGAGCGCGCGGCGCTGAAAGCGCTCAGGCCCTGATGCGCGGCCCAGCCCAGATCGCCGGCGCCGACGGCATCGAAGGCGATGAAGGTGCTGAAATCGCGCGGCGGAGCGTATCGATCGATATAGAACTGCACGCCATCCGCATACGTCTCGTGCGCGCCAGCGAACAGCAGCACTACCTCGGTGTGCTGCAGCGGCTGTGCGGCCAGTGCGGCGGCCAGCGCCAGCAGCACCGCCACCCCGCTGGCATCATCGTTGGCCCCCTGCACGGGCAGCGCGGCCAGATCCTCCACGGCGCTGGCGGCCAGCATGAGCGCACTGCCGGCCAGCGTCAGCCGGTGGATGGCGCTCACGCCGCGCCGGCCAATCAGCGCATCCCACAACAGCGAAGCGCCGGAGAAGAACAGCAGGCCGAGGCCGGCGGTGTGGACGAGATGGGTCAGGCGGCCGCCAGGCAGCGGCTGCGTCAGGCGCGCGCAGTCGCTGTCGAGATGCGCGATCAGCGTGAGGAAGTGCCGGGTCTCGCCGCTGGCGGGGATGCGCGCGATGATGTTGCGGCTGTGTACCGCCCTGCCCAGCGGCGGCATGGGCACGCGGCCCTGGTGCACGCTGTTGAGCGCCCATGCGCCGCCCAGCGTGAGCACGCCGCCCAGCAGCCGGGCAAAACGCCCGCCCTCTCCGGTCAGCAGCCCGGCCACGGCGGCCACCAGCGGCGGAAGGGTCTTCCAGCCGGGGGAGGGTGGCGCAGGGAAGCTGTGCTCGCGGATGTCTATCCGCGGCAGCTCGGCCAGCGCCGTGCGCACGAGCGCTGCGGCGCTGGCTTCCGCCTCGCTGCCTGCGGGGCGCGGGCCCAGAGCGCACAGCGCGCGCAGGTGCATCATCAGCGCATCTTCGAAACGGGGTTCGGCCATCGACTCGCACCGGTTCCATGCGGAATGATCATTGAATCCAGTCTACAGGAAAGCGTCGGGTTGGGGTAGATGCGGGCACACCCGCCCCGACAGGCTGCCGGCGCGGACGCAGGACGCCTTGCGGCGCGGGCGCACTCCCGCGACAATGGTGCAGTCGTTCGCCGCCCTTGCTGCATCGCGTCAGAGAGGCCAGCACATGTCAGAAACCTTCCCAAAAACCCCGCGCAACACCGTCCGGCGCAAGCCCACGCGGGGCCAGTATGACCGCGAGGCGGTGCATGCTGTGCTCGACGCGGGCATCTTCTGCCACGTCGGCTATGTGATCGACGGGCAGCCGTTCGTCATCCCCACGCTGTACGCCCGCGATGGCGATGATGTGCTGCTGCACGGCGCTTCCACCAGCCGCACCATGCTGCACGCCGGCCAGCATCACCCGCTCTGCCTGAGCGTAGCGCTGGCGGACGGGCTGGTGCTGGCGCGCTCGGTCTTCAGTCACTCGGTCAACTACCGCTCGGCGGTGCTGTTCGGCAGTGGTGAGCTGATCGAGGAGCCGGAGGAGAAGATGGAGGCGCTGCGGCGCTTCACCGAGAAGCTGCTGCCCGGCCGCTGGGAGGACTGCCGTCCGCCCACCCCGGTCGAGCTCAAGGCGACAGCCGCGCTGCGCTTCACCGTCGAGAGCGCCTCGGCCAAGGTGCGCACTGGCGACCCGCACGACGACGCCGAGGATCTGGCGCTGCCCTACTGGGCGGGCGTGCTGCCGATGCAGCTCCGCTACGGCGTGCCGCAGTCCGCTTCCGACCTCGCGCCGGGGATCGCGCTGCCGGACTACCTGCGCCGCATCGTGGACGGGGCGTGAGGCCGCGCTGTGCTAGAATGGGTGCGGCTCATTCTCCCGTGGAGGTCCGCTGATGACGGTGGAGATTCGCGCATTCCTGTTCGATCTTGATGGCGTGCTGACCGACACCGCCGAGCTGCACTACCGGGCATGGCTGCGCCTCGCCGGCGAGGAGGGCATGCCCTTCAGCCACCGCGAGAACGACGCCATGCGCGGGCTGTCGCGGCGTGACAGCCTGCACGTGCTGCTGCAGGGGCGCGTCATCGACGAGGCGACCGCGCAGGACTGGATGGCGCGCAAGAACGCCTACTACCTCGAGCTGCTGTCCGGCATCCGCGCCAGCGACATGCTGCCCGGGGTGCTGGCGTTTCTCGATGCCGCCCGCGCGATGGGGCTGCGCCTCGGCGTGGGCTCTGCCAGCCGCAACGCCAGCGCGGTGCTGGAGAAGCTGGGCATCGCCGCGCGGTTCGATGCCGTCGGCGACGGGCACTGCGTGGTGCACGGCAAGCCCGCGCCCGATCTGTTCCTGTGGACGGCAGGCCGGATGAACGTCAATCCCGCCCACACAGTGGTGTTCGAGGATGCCGCCGCCGGCGTGCAGGCAGCGCGCAGAGGCGGCTTCTACGCCGTCGGCCTGGGCGACGCGGTGGGCGACGGCGCGCATGTGCGCCTGCCCGGCCTGGATGGCGTCACGCCGGTACAGGTGATCGCCCTGCTGAAGGCGCACTAGCCCGCGCCGCGCCGGGCCTCATGCACCACCGCGCGCAAACGCCACGACATCCGCCATCGGCGCGGTGGCCAGACCCACCATGCGGTCGGCGCCAGCGTAGTAGAAGCGCAGCTCGTCGCCGACGACAAGATTGGCGCAGCTGAAGATGACGTTCGGCACGTCCCCGCGGATCTCCCACGTTTCTGCCGGCTCGATCATGATGCTGCGCGGACGGTGCAGCACCGTTGTCGGATCGTTCAGGTCGAGCAGCGCCACGCTGGTGCGGTAGATGTGCGCGCTGCTGTAGCCGTGGTAGAACAGGATCCAGCCGTGCTCCGTCCGGATCGGCACACCGTTCGCGCCGATGCTCTTGCTGTCCCAGTCGTCATCACTCTCCCCCACGGCGCGTGGCGACATGATGATGGTGTGATCGGTCCAGTGCACCAGATCATCGCTGAAGGCGATCCAGATGTGCGGGCGACGGCGGTGCAGGATGGCATAGCGCCCGCCGATCTTCTCCGGGAACAGCACGTGATCCTTGTTCTCGGTCTTCTCCAGCGGGGCGACATCCTCCCATGTGATCAGGTTGTCGGAGACGGCGATCATCGGGAAATTGCCGTTCTCGCCATAGGCGGTGTAGCACATGTAGAAGCGCCCGTCGAGCGCCGTCACGCGCGGATCTTCCAGCCCGCGATAGTCCTCGCGCCCCTGATGCGGCACGAACACCGGGTCCTGCAGCCGGTTCCAGCTCAGGCCATCGGCGCTCACCGCATAGCCAATGCGCGAGACGAAATCAACTCCCTGCGCCCGATAGTGCATGTGAAACAGCCCGTTGTGCCGGAGGACCGAGGCGTTGAACACATTGAGCGCCTCCCAGCGGTGCAGCGGGTTGGGATAGAGCAGCGGGCTGAGCGGATGACGGACGAGCCTGAGGTGCATATTCTCTCTCTCATTCAGTGATCAGGCGCAGCGTGGACTCGCCTGTCAGCGTATCGTAGCGCAGGGCATAGCGGCGGCCATCCGTCAGGGCGATGACGCGCTGTCCGATGGCGGGATACAGCACGAAGGCGTCGATGCGGCTGAGGCCGGGGTTGGCGCCAGCGGTTGCTGTCTCGCCAGCATAGGCGTAGCGGATGAAGTGCTCTCCGGCCTCCAGTCGGACGGGCTGCAGCGTGACGCGATCCAGCCAGAAGTAATCGCTGTCGGGCGAGACAGTCTGCTGCAGCACGAAGTCGGGCTCGCGGTCCACGCGCACTTCGAGGGCTACGCGCGGCGCCTGGCCGGACTGCACCGGCGCATCGGGCGAAGTCAGTGTGAGCTGCAGCAGGTTGGAGGCGACATCAGGGTCGCGTCCGGTCAGGTCCATGAACGAGTTGCCGCCGATGCCGCGCCCGGCCTCAAAGCCGAGCGAGGCGCCAGGCTGCGGCGCATCCATCCCAAGCGCCTCCCAGGGCAGCGCCGCTTCGTAGTGGTAGCCCAGGCCGTCTTCTGCAGGCTGCCAGACCAGCGCTGCGCCTCGCGCAAAGCGCGCGCGCTGCCAGTCCCAGATCTGCGGGCCCTGCGGCGTCTGCGCCAGCGTCAGCTTGACGGACAGCGAGCGCGCAGCCGTGCCTTCGGTGAAGTACAGCCACAGTGCATCGCCCTGCCACACCCCGCTGACGGTGAACTCCTGCGTATGCTCGGGGTCACGAATGGCAGCGTAGACGTACAGGTGCTCGTCGTCCCAGGCCAGGCGCACGCGGTGGCTGTCCACCTCCGGCCCACGCCACAGCCCGCCACCGCGCAGGAACTGCCCGGCGCGATCGGCGACGAGCGTCAGGCCGGCATCGCCCCAGTCTTCCGCACTGCCGTCGATGACGGGCGCGGCAGCGATGCGCGGGATGAGTGACGCATCGCTCTCCACCGCCTGGCGCACGTGTGCGGCGTAGACCAGATAGTCACCCGCCTCGGCGGCATCGAGCGAGAACCGCAGGCGCATCCGCTGGCCCTCGCTCAGCCCGACGTAGCGCCCGGCGCTGATGTAGCCCTCACCGGTCCAGTTGCCGGAGAAGTAGGCCGGTGTGCCGACCACGCGCTGGCCGTCCTCCGCCTGCAGCACGATCGGCCGGGTCTCGCTGACGGTCTGCGCGGTCAGGAATGGCTGTGCGCTCTCCGGAAGCTGCGCCAGCGCGATCATGCTCATCAGGCCTTCGATGGTGGACTCGGCCCCGGCATTGCGGTTGACGCGCCATGTCACCGGGCCGTTGATGCCGTCAAATGTGCGCCCGGTCTCCGGGCTGTACATCTGCACGCCCGCCATGTTGTTGCCGAAGAACCAGCTCCCGGCCAGCGCGGCCAGCTGCGCATACCGTTCCTCGCCCGTCGCGCGGTAGAGCGCGGCATAGGCCTGCACCAGCATGTTGGTCCCGTAGGCGATCTGCTCCAGCCGGTAAGGCACAACGCCGATATGCCGGAACGGCTCAAAGGCCAGATGGCGCAGCAGAAACGACTCCGCTGTGGCCGCCGCGGAATCAATCCAGTCCTGACGGCCGAGCGCCATGCCAGCCATCACCAGCGCGTGTGGCATATGCGCGCCCCAGTTGTGCCAGAAGCCCGGCGCGTTTGAGCGCGTGGGGTGCATGCCGAAGGGGTATTCGCTGTCGCTGCCCAGACGGTATTCAGCGATGCCATCGGCGATGCGCGTGATGATCTCGGCGGTCCCGGCATTCGGGCGCGCCTGATAGTAGCCGCTCATGCCCAGCAGGCCGATGGCGGCCACGGCGGGCTCGGCATTGGGGATCCACGCGGGAATCTCGAAGCCGTGCAGCTGGGCGTACTGCCCGTAGTTGCTCATGGTCGCGGCGACCGCGCTTTCGGTGCGCAGATAGGCCGCCTCCAGCGCATCGGCGTAGGCGGCGTCGACCGGCGCGAACACGCGCACGCCTTCGCCCAGCGCCCACAGCGCGCGCATCGCCCACCAGCCGAGGCTCTTGTAGCTCGTCCCGCCTGTGCGGTTGATCTCTCCCTCACGGGTGAACACGAAGTTGTAAAACTCGCCATCCTCGGCCTGCATGTAGCGCACGAATTCGAGGCAGCGCCGCGCCCACTCCAGCAGCTCGGCATCGCCGCTGCGTTCGTACTGCCACAGGTAGACCAGCGCCGCGCGCGCGACATCATCCACTGCGCTGATGCCCTCGTCGGCGTCATCCACCCATGCGTAGTTGGGAAACTCCGAGTAGATATGCACGATCGCCATCGGCTGGCCGGCAATGCTTACCGGCTCGGTCAGATGCAGCAGATGATCGAGCGTCACCCCGTCATTGGCTGGCGCAGCCGCCTGACCACGCACAGCCACCGCCGGCACAGACAGCAGCGCCGCCAGCGCCAGGCCGAAAATCGCAACCCCTACCCGCACCTGCTCACCCCTTCACTCCGCCGATGTTGATGCCTTCGATGAACTGCTTCTGCGCGAAGAAGTACAGCAGCAGGATCGGCGTAGCCATCATCGTCGCCATCGCCATCATGTACTGCCACTGCGGCGCTTCCTTGCTCAGCGACTGGTCGAAAAAGCGCATCGCCAGCGCCAGCGGGAACTTCTCTGGTGTGCTCAGATACAGCAGCGGGCCCTGGAAGTTGTTCCAGTTGGCCTGAAACGCCAGCACCGCGATCGCCAGAATGATCGGGCGGATCAGCGGCAGCATGATGTACCAGAAAATCTGGATCACATTCGCGCCGTCAATGACCGCCGCTTCCTCGTATTCGCGCGGGATCGACATGAAGAACTGTCGCATCAGGAAGACGTACAGCGGCCCCCACGCAAACAGTGACGGCCATGTCAGCGGGTCGTAGGTGTCGAGCAGGCCGAGCTGCCGCCAGATCAGGAAGCCGGGCACGCGAATGACGATGCCGGGGATCATGACCGTGGCCAGCATCACCGCGAACAGCACATCGCGCCCACGCCAGCGGAACCGCGAGAAGCCGTACGCGACCACCGCCGCGCTGGAGATCTCGCCGACCATCGCCAGCACGGTGATGAAGAGCGTGTTGCCGAGAATGCGCCATGGCGTCATCTGCGGGTTGATCGAGAGCAGCCGTGTCCATGCCTCAAGGTAGTTACCCGGCACAGCGGGATCCGGGATGAAGTCGATCGTGCGGACGAACAGCTGATCCTGCGTCTTGAGCGAGGTCGAGACCATCCACGCGAACGGGATGAGCACCAGCAGCGCGCCCGCCAGCAGCAGGCCGTACACCACTGCGCGCTGCAGCCAGCGCCCGCGCGCCGGCGGCGGATCGACCAGCAGGGGATCGGAAGTTGCCCGGATCGCATGCGTCATCGCCTACGCCCCCTCTCGCGCGCCCTGATAGAACACCCACGCTTGCGATGAGCGGAAGACCATCGCGGTGAGCGCGACGATCAGCAGCAGCATGATCCACGCCATCGCGGAAGCCATGCCCATGTTGCGGAAGGTGAAGGCTTCCTGGTACACCTGCCAGTTGAGGAAGGTGCCAGCGTCCGTCGGCGTGGGAATGAAGGCCGCCACCTCGAACGCCTGCAGCGCGCCGATCAGGCCCGTGACGAGGTTGTAGAACAGCGCCGGGCTGAGCATGGGCACGGTGACGTTCCGGAACTTGGCCCATTGCCCGCCGCCATCGATATCAACCGCCTCGTACAGTTCGCGCGGGATGCCCTTCAGGCCCGCCAGCAGGATGACCGAGCTGGCCCCGAACACACCCCACATGCTGATGAGGATGAACAGCACTGGAGAAAGCGCCGGATTGCTCAACCACTGAGGCGTCTCCAGGCCCAGCAGCGCCAGCCCTGGCGAGAGCGCAGTGTTGATCAGCCCGGAGGAAGAGAACATCCAGCGCCACAGCAGCGCCGTGGCGACGGCAGGCAGCACGGCGGGCAGATAGTACAGCACGCGCCACAGGCCCATCCCGCGCACGTTCTGGTTGAGCAGCAGCGCCACGCCCAGCGCGCCCATCAGCCCCAGCGGCACGGTGATAGCGGCGTAGACCACCGTCAGGCGCATCGACCGCCAGAAGCCATCTTCGCGCGCGCCGACCACGAAGCCGCCATCGCCCAGCTGGACGCGGATGATCTCGTCGTGGCGCGGCGGCAGCGTATCGGAGCTGCGCTGATCGGCGCTCTCCAGCGGCGCGAACGAGAGATCGAACAGCTCGCTGTAGTTTTCAAAGCCCACCCATTGCGGCGGGCGAAAGAGGTTGTATTCGGTGAAGCTGAGGTAGAAAGAAGCGCCAATGGTGAATACATTGAAGATCAGAAAGCCGACCACCCACGGCAGCACCAGCGAACGACCGGCGGCCGCCTCATGGCGCGCGCCGAAACGGAGCTGCACGCGGTAGAAGAGGAACATGCTGCCCGCCAGCGCCGCCGCGACCAGCCCATAGCGGATCAGCGTGGGCAGATAGTTGTTCAGCACGCTCAGATCCATGTTCGCCGCTCCATCATGACCGCGGCCCTCACCCGCATGCGCGGGCACACAGGTGAGGGCAGTCGTGGCTGTGGCTGTTAGTTGCTGAGGGTGGCTTCCAGGTCAGGGCGAACTTCCGCCGCCAGTTCAGCGACGCTCAGATCGGTTTCCTGATTGATCAGCGGGCCCCAGAACTCCGACCAGAAGACCGAGTCGAACTCTGCATAGTTGCCGAAGATCGGCAGCGCGCGCATGTCCTGCGAAGCGGCGATGATGGCTTCAGCGCTGGCTTCCTTGCGTGGCTCGGAGGCGACCAGGTGCTCGATGTTCGCCTGCGAGATGCGCGGCGAGACAATCTTCCAGCCCTGGATGGCGTCGGTCAGGGCGACCAGCGCGGCGCACGCCTGCTCCGGATTGGCGGTGTTGGCGTTGATCACGGTGCTGGCGTTCCAGGCGAAGGTGGTGATGCTGCCGGTGTCAGGATTGGCCGGCACGTGAATGACGCCAACATCCAGCCCTTCGACGCGGTCGAGATCATCCGCGGCGCCACCCATGAACATGGCGATCTTGCCCGCCTTGAACATTTCGCCAAAGCCCTGCTCGGCGATCACTTCACGGCTGGGGGAGAGCGCGGGGTTGTAGGCGGTGCTGAGGTAGAACTCGAAGCCCTTGACGAACTCCGGGCTGTCGATCGGGGCGCTGCTGAAGTCGGAGCTGATCAGCTCGCCACCCGCCTGCCAGACGAAGATGAAGGGAGGCGGCCAGCCGTTGTTCGTGAAGCCCCACTGATCGGCTTCGCCATCACCGTTGGTGTCGAGCGTAAGCGCCGTCGCCAGCTGGGTGAAGTCGTCCCACGTCCAGTCGGTCTGCGGATAGTCCAGGCCGGCGGCATCGAACAGACCGCGGTTGTAGTACAGCACGACCGGCTGGGCGATCCAGGGCAGACCATAGGTCGCGCCGTCATACTGATTGACCGCGAGAATGCCGGGGTAGTAGTCGTTCAGGTCACCAGCGGTCTGCGGCTCGGCGCTGGCGACCGCGGCGCACTCGCTGACCGGGTAGAAGATGCCTTCCGAGGCCAGCGCCATGTTGTTCTGGTCAATCCAGTAGAGATCCGCGCCGGTGCCGCCCGCGATCTGCGTCTGCACCTGCGTGTAGTAGTCGCTGGGGATCGGCTCGTGGACGATCTGGTAGTCCGACTGGCTGGCGTTGATCTCGTCGATCAGCACCTGCATCTCGGCGGCTTCACCCACACCTGCCCATGTGGAGATGCGGACGGTGACGGGTTCCTGCGCGGCGATGCCGCTGACCGCGATCAGCAGTACCACCACGAGCATCAACAGCCTGAAGCGTTTCATCGTGTGTCCCTTTCAGCAAGAGTCTGCAAACTGCATGCGATCTGTACGTTACCGGTTGATCGGCACATGACGGTTGTGGGCGTGTCGTCACCTCCTCTGCACAGTGGAATTCCGCTCTACGAGAGTTACTGGGACAAGGATTTCCGAAGTCAGCAGATCGGTATCCTGCAGCAGCATCAGCACACGGTGCGCCGCTTCCTTGCCCATCTGCTGTCTGGGGATTCGCACAGTGGTGAGGGGCGGCTCGTTGAATTCCGCCCAGGAAATATCGTCGAAACCGACGACGCTGAGATCATCAGGGACGCGCCGGCCCAGCGCCACCGCCTGCCGGATCGCACCGATCGCCATCGAGTCGTTGACGGCGCAGATCGCGGTGACATCGGGGTGCGCGGCGTGAAGCTGCTGATAGGCACGCTTGCCCGAGTCGATCGTGGTCTCGTGCATGTGGATGACCACCGGGCTGATGCCGTATTCGCTGAGCGCGCGCTGATAGCCCCACACGCGCCGCTGCGTGCTGGCCCAGTCTTCCGGCCCGGCGAGGATGCCGATGGCGCTGTGGCCCAGGCCGAGCACATGCTGCGCCGCGCGGTAGGCGCCAGTCTCATCGTCGCTGTTGACGCAGTTGACCGCCGAGTACGCCAGACGATTGTCGACCAGCACCACCGCGATCTGTGTGTTGAGCATGGCGGTGATGAAGCCGGCAGGGATATCCGGGCCCGCCAGGATCATCGCGTCGATGCGGCGCTCGCGGATGAAGCGGAAGTCCAGCGGGCGATGCAGCACTTCCTGCGAGAGCGTCTCGAAGGTGAGGTGGTAGGCGCTGCGGGCGATCACCTGCTGCGCGCTGTTCATGATCTCGGTGTAGAAGGGATCGGCGCTGGCGGGCAGGCCGGGCTTCTGGTGAAAGAAGAAGCCGATGGTGAAGGTTTGCGAGGTGGCCAGGCCGCGCGCATACAGCGTTGGCGTGTAGTTGAACTCGCGCGCCTTGGCCAGCACGCGCTCGCGCAGCTCGCTGCCCACGCCGGGACGATCATTGAGCGCGCGCGATACCGTCGCCGTGGAGACGCCCAGCGATTTCGCAATGTCTTCGACAATTGGCATGACCAGCAACCCCAGCGCTCGTCGTTGCGTACAATTTACGCAATCGCTTGCGTTTATCTTGCGTTCTGAATATAGTAGCGTTCAGACGGCTTGTCAAGCGTTCAGGATCACGGACGACACCACGATGCAGCACACGCACGATACCCAGCCTCCAACGCATACCATCCTTCCCGGCGGACTGCTCGCCCTGAGCGAGTCGGTCAGCGACCACGGCGCGCAGGTGACCGGCGCCGGCAGCGGTTTCACCTGGACGGCGCGCCAGCAGGCCGCACACAACGGGGTGTGGCACGAGTCCGTGCTGCGCAATCACACGCCGCTGACGTTCACGCCGTCCCTGATCGTCTGGCTGGGGGCGCTCGACAACCTGGACGATCGCCAGGCGCATACCTGGCGGCAGACCATCCTGCGCGCTCCGACCACCAATCAGGGCGGGCTGGGCGGCAACGATCTGGCGGCGGGCTATCTGTATGATCACCGGCTGAAGCAGGAGACGATCGTTTATGCGCCTGCGGACAGCCTGGCGTGGGCGCCGCACCGCTTCTATGAGCTGGGCATCCGCGAGGTGATCGAGTATCGCCCGCAGCCGCGCTACGGTATCGGTCTTGCGCCGGTGGGACCAGAGTCGGCGTTCACCTTCGCGCCAGGGGAACACGTCTTCCGCGTGTGGGTCTGTCAGCGTCCGCTGGCGGAGATCCCCTCCGCATGGCAGGCACAGCGCCGGATGCTGGAGGCGCTCGCTCCGCTGCTGGACCGGGAGCCGTCGATCGCAGCGAATGCGCCGTCATGGCCGGAGATGGCGCGCGGTACGCTGGCCGATCTGGATCATCCCGCCTGCTGGGTGGAGGCGGGGGGCAGGCGTGGCCTGCGCGCCTACGTGCGAGGCAGTTCAGCCGTTGGCCGAGACATGGCGCAGGGTTTTGAACTGATGACTCAGCTCGATGTGCTGCTGCCGCTGCTGCACTGGCGCGCGCGCACCGGCGCTGCTGATGCCGATGGGCTGATCGAGCGACTGCTCGATGCGGTGCGCGCATTCACCATCCTCGATCCGCATGATTACCTTCCCAACCACTATCCCATCCGGCCAGACGAGACCGGCATGGATACGTGGTATTTCTTCGAGAATGCGCTGATCAAGCTGCCGTGGGTCGCCTGGCTGGCCGACGACAGCGGGCTGAGGACGGCATTTCTGGCGGCGCTGGCGGGCGGGAAGCAGCTGGCCCGAAATACCGGCTATCTGCTGCCGCTGTTCGCCGACGCAGTGGACTGGCGGCCACGCGGCAGCCTGCTCAACGCCGGCGTCAGCGGCATGTACGCGGCGGGGTGCATCCTCGCGCAGCAGTTGAGCGGAGAGGCGTCCTGGCTTGCCGAAGCGCGCCGTGCGCTGACGGCGATTCATCAGCTTCCACCGCACGCGCTGACGCACGAACCGCAGCAGTTGTCGTTTGCCGCCGCAGCAGCCGCCTTTCTGGGCGAGGCGGGCATGGCGGCGGACTTCACCGGGCTGGCGCTGCGCATGGGCTACTGGGCGCGCGATCCGGCAACCCCCTTCTACGATCCGCGCGGGATGTTCCAGGCGTGCGCCTCGCTTTGCTATCCCGCCTACAAGGAGAACGTCGAGGTCATCTGGGCGTGGTCAGAGCTGCTGGCGAACGAGGCTGCGCGTGCTGCGCTTCCGGCTTCGCTGATGGCGGCCTTCGCCAACCTGCAGCGCTGCCACAACACTGCGTTCTTCGATCCGTTCCTGCCCGCTGCGCTGCGCCGTGGGCCATGCAGCTTCATCCCCTACGAGGACCTGGCGACGGCGGAGTTCACGCACACCGCCACGCTCGGCAAGGAGTTGTATGGCGCGGGGGAGGTGTTCTGGAGCGCACTGCTGTTCGAACGCCCTGCCTCTCTGGTGAACGTACCAGAGGATGTGCTAACATTTTCGCTCAATGTCCCGTGCCTCAAACTGCAGACCGCGCACAACCGGCCAGGCCGCTGGCTGCTGTATAACCCGCGCGCGACACCTGTGGAACTGGCGGGACCATCGCCTGTTGTGTTGCAGCCGAATGCAGTTCACATGCTGGAAGGTGCATGATGTCGGTGTTCATTCGTCATTCCCTGAACCCGCTGATCACGCCGGCGCAGGTGCGCCCGTCCCGACCCGACTTTGAGGTGATCGGCGCCTTCAACGCTGGCGCCACCCGCCTGGGCGACGACACCCTGCTGCTGGTGCGCGTCGCTGAACGCCCCTGCGCGAGTGAACCAGGCTGGATCGCCTGCCCGTACGTCGATGCGGCTGGCGCGATCGCGCTGCGCCGCGTCCGACTGGCGGATCCCGACTTCGACACGCGCGATCCGCGCGTCGTGCGCAACCTGCGCACGGGCAGCGTACATCTGACGAGCATCAGCCATCTGCGCCTGGCGCGCAGCACCGATGGCGTGCATTTCCGCGTGGACGAGCAGCCGTGGCTGAAGCCGGAAACACGTTACGAGACGTTCGGCGTTGAGGATGCGCGCATCACCCGCATCAACGACGCGTTCTTCGTCAACTATTCCGCCGTCAGCGATCAGGGCATCGCCACCGGGCTGGTGGAGACGGCGGACTTTCGCACGCTCACGCGCCACGGCATCATCTTCCCGCCATCCAACCGCGATGTCGCGCTCTTTCCGCAGCCCGTCAGCGGCAGGTACGTGTGCTATCACCGGCCGATGCCGGGCGACCTGGGCCGCTACAGCATCTGGCTGGCGAGCTCGCCCGATCTGGTGCGCTGGGGCGACCACCGCCTGGTGCTGGAGGGCAGCGAGGCCGGCTGGGACTCCGGGCGCGTGGGCGGTGGCGCGCCGCCAATCTGGACGGAGCACGGCTGGCTGTCGATCTACCACGCCGCCGACCGCCACAACCGCTACTGCCTGGGCGCATTTCTCGCCGCGCACGATGATCCGGCGCGGGTGATCGCGCGGGCGCACGCGCCGCTGTTTGCACCGGAAGCGGATTACGAGACCAGCGGCTTCTTCCCCAACGTGGTGTTCACCTGCGGCCTGACGCTGGTTGACGGCGTCGTGCGGCTGTACTACGGCGCGGCAGATGACAGCATCGCGCTGGCCGAGGCGCCGCTGGAACGCCTGGTGCGGGCGTTGATCGGCTAGCCCGCGCCGCGCAAGAAAAAGGGCCTGCGCGGTGCAGACCCTCTTCGTCGGACGATGTGGCGCTTGCGCGGCTAAGCGCCGGCGGGCGTGCGATCGAGCACCTGCCACAGCTGGTAGACCACCGCCGGCGCGTCTGGGAGGTTCTGCGCAATCAGGTCGTAGCGCTCCAGCAGCAGCGTGTAGCTCGTGCCGGGCGTGTAGGCGAAGTTGGTCAGGCGGCCCGGGTTGACGAGCTGCGTCTCACCGTTGATGGTCACCTGCAGGCAGTCCAGCGGCGGGGTGAAGCCGTCCTGGCAGGTCTCGGTCTGCGGGCCGACGCTGGCGACGAGGAACTCACCGCTGCCCTCATACATCGGCGGGAACACCATGTCACCTTCCACCGCTGCGGGCTCGAACGCGAGGATGCTCTCCAGGCGGTAGTAGAACGCGGGCGCATCCGCCGGCGCGGGCTCGTTGGGCACCGTCGAGACCAGCACAGTGTAGCGCAGGCCACGCACGAAGGTGAAGTCGATGATGTCGCTGTAGTACAGCTCCCATTCGCTGCTGCCGGGGCGCATGATCTGCAGGCAGTCCTGTGGGCCGACGCCGGTGCAGGGCACGGTCTCCTGCGCGATCTTCAGCACGAGATAGCCGGGGTCGGCCGGCTGCTGCGCGGCCAGCGGCATGCCGACGGCGAACAGGCAGGCGAGGACGGCGGCGATGAACAGGGTGATCTTCTTCATGGTGCGGTCTCCTTCACAGATTGAGTCGTGATTATAGCGATAGGACGCCGCAGCGCCGCGCCTGGTTCCCAGATGGCCTGCCGTTTCCACTGAAACCAGCATACGCAGGCGGGTGAGCAACCCGGCGCAGCAGTGCGAACGACGGGCACATTCGCTCCTTTGCCCGATGCGGCATCGCCTCACACCCCGGCGCCGGCCCGCGCGCGCATCATCAGCCACATGTAGCCGTCTTCCAGGCTGGGCTCTGCCGGCTGTAATTCCCGGGCGTCCGTGGGCTGGCCAACCACACGATACTGCACGCCATCCGCAAGTTGGCGGGTGGAGACCACGATCAGGCCATCCTCCGGCCGTTCGCCAGTGGTCATCAGCGTCCAGACGTGCCCACGCGCCTCGGCGATCAGGGCCGACGGGGCGCCGTGATAGATCAGCGCGCCCGCGTTGAGCGCCGCCAGCGCACTGCAGCTCTGGCTGATATCCTCGACAATGTGCGTGGAAAGCAGCACAGTGCGCCCGGCAGCAGCCTCTGCCAGCAGATTGCGGAAGCGCACGCGCTCCTCGGGATCCAGTCCGGCGGTCGGCTCATCGACAATGATGAGATGCGGGTCACCCAGCAGCGCCTGCGCGATGCCGACGCGGCGCTTCATACCACCAGAGTAGGTACGCAGCGGCCGCCGCGCCACATCTGCCAGGCGCACCTGCTCCAGCAGGCGCGTGATCTGCGCCCGGCGCGCTGCAGAGTCGGTCATCCCCTTGAGCACCGCCATGTAGTCGAGAAACTCAATCGCATTCAGGCCGGGATACAGACCAAGATCCTGCGGCAGATAGCCGAGGATGGCCCGGACCGCCTGCCGGCCGCCCAGCGTGCTCAGGTCATGGCCGAACACCCGCACCCGCCCGCTGCTGGGCCGGAGCAGGCCGGCCAGAATACGCATGAGCGTGGTTTTGCCTGCGCCGTTGGGCCCGACCAGCCCAAACATGCCCGGCCCGATGTTGAGCGTGAGGCCGTGCAGTGCGCGCACCCCGCCGCGATACTGGCGTGACAGATTTTCGATCTGGATCATGAGAGTCCCCTTTTTGTCTGGGTCGATCGGGAATGGGCTGCGCGCGCCGGGCCCGTGCCGCTCACGCGCGCCACCGTGCCCAGCCCGTCTGCAGCATCCAGAGCGCGGGCACGATCAACACGCACGCCCAGGCGATACGGCCAGTGCTGCCCACCGTGCTCACGAACAGTTGATTGAACGAAAGCTGCGTACTGGCCGCGCCTGTGCTCAGGAATGCCAGCAGGTCCGTCCAGAAACCGATGTACCACAGCGTGAATAGCAGCAGTACGCACGGGATGACCAGCAGGCCAATGACAATTGCACGGCGGCGCGTCCCTGCGCGTGCGGCGCTCAGCAGGCCCAGCCCACTACTGATCAGGCTGAAGGGCACAGTCATCGCCAGCCAGCCGGCCAGCACTTGCCCCACATCGAACAGCCCCAGCAGCAGGCGGGCGCTGATCAGGAAGACGGCCACGACTGCAGCAAGCGCCAGCAGCACACCCAACCACACGCCGATCAGTTTGCCAGCCAGATATGCTCCCGGCGGCAGCGGCGCAGCATCGAGCAGTTCACGCACGCGGTGCTGCCGGTCCAGCGCAAGAGTCTCGGCGAAGACCAGCACGAGCGTGACGCCGACGAGCACGGGAAAGATCACTGTGGCGAACGTGATCATCTGCAGGCTGTTGGCCAGCACATCCAGCCGCTGGTTGTGCATCGCCGGCGGGATGGCCGCCAGCTCTTCTGCGCTGGCCGGCTGCTGCATCAGCTCACCTGTGGCCGGATCGATGCGGATGACAGTAGCAGGCGAGGTGGTGTCATCCACCAGCACAACATCGCCGCTGGATGGCTCGGGAACAAGGATCAGAAAGCCGATCAACGCCAGCGCCAGAAAGACCGTTACCACTGGCAGTGCGCGCCGCCGCCATGCGAGGCGCAGTTCCATACGGGCGACTGCCCAGATTTTGCCGAGCATGAGGTTCACGCCATCTCCTTATTCCGCGCGCCGGCGGTCTGCGCCCAGCACGGCTTCGGCATCGCGCAGGCCGCGCAGCACGCGCGCCAGGCATAGCACGCCAATCAGCAGCAGGATGAGTCGATTGAGCAGATATGCAATATCACCGTCGAGGCCAAGCGGCGCGGACAGCCAGCCGGCGCTGAACGGGGTGAGATAGAGATGCACGAACAGCAGGTGCGGAAAGCGCGCCACCAGCGCATCTCCGCCAAGCAGAAATCCACCGCAGAGCAGCAGCACCAGCAGCACGCCAGCGCCAGAGCGCCGCGTGACGAAGGTGAGAAGCAGGCCCACCCCAATCATCGCACAGGTCGGAAACACCCAGTCCACTACCAGCAGCAGCGCCGGCGCCTGCCACACAGCCACCACGATTGTAGTGCCTGCCAGGCCGGCAGCGCCCTGCAGCGCGAGCAGCGGCAGCAGGCGCTCGATCACCATCCACCACGGAGAGCGCGGCGCGGCTAGTGTCAGCTCCAGCGCGGGTTCGTCGTCCGGCGCGAACAGCAGCGCCGCCTGCACGCCTGCCGCCAGCGGCAGCACAAGCGTCACGGCGCGCAAGCGGGTTTCCGGAATGATGAGTGCTACCAGCAGCACGCCAGCGGCCAGTGCTGGCAGCGCTGGCGCCGACATGCGCAGCCCCAACCACAAGACGGGCCGCCAGCGCTGCGCGCTCACGCGGCCTCCTGAGCCCAGCGCATATCGCGGCTCGACAGCCAAATGCCTGCTGCAGCGGCCAGCCCACCGGTGACGAGCGCGCCCAGCAGGCCCATGCGCCACAAATCCGGCAGCCAATCCAGAAAGGGGGGCAGGCTTTCACCACTGACATGCCGCAGCACCAGCCCACCCCATATGATGAATCCAGCCAGCGCACTCATCCCGCTGTCATTGCAGATCACACTGCTGAGAAAGCCGAGCGCCGCAAGCACTGTCATTGGCGCCAGCCAGCCTGCGATGAGCGGCCAGAGCGCCAGCGCCGGATTGAGCAGCGCCAATACAATGCTGGCTGCCAGCGCTGCCGCCAGGTTGAAGCCGAACAGCAGCACCAGCCGCGCCAGCAGCACCGCAGCGCGCGGCGCAGGAGTGGCCAGCAGCAGTTCCTGCGGCGGATCGGCATCCTCACCATACAACAGGGCAGACCCCAGCGCGGCGGCCAGCGGCGCGATCAGCGCCAGCGGGACCAGTCCGCCGCCTGGCGTCGTGAAGGCAAGCGTGACCAGCGCGCCGAGCGCGATGATGAGCGCGCTGCCCAGCCAGATAGCGCTGTGCACCAGCCGTGCCTGCAGGCGCACGATCGCCCAGGCCCAGGCCAGCCGGGGTGGCGGGGCACGCCGGACCACCGCCCACTGCGCATCGAAGGCGGCCATCAGCACTGCACGCGCGGCCTGGCGCGCAGCGACATCTGGCACAATCTGCACGGCCTGTACTGCGGCGCGCAGTGTATCCTCTGCCGGATCAATCATCACATGTGCTCCTTCAGCGCAGCGCGCAGGCGTTCCCGCCCGAGCGACAGCCGCGATTTGACGGTGCCCACCGGGATGGCGAGCGCTTCGGCGATCTCGGCCAGCGACAGGTCGAGATGATAGAACATCAGCAGTACCTCGCGCTGATGCGGCGGCAGGGCGGACAGCGCAGCGGCGGCAGCTCGTGCAGCCTGCGCAGCGATCACGGCGCTCTCAGCATCCACTCCGACGGCGGCAATGCTGGCATCTGGCGCCAGTGCGTCGACGCGGCACTGCTCGGCGCGACTGAGGTGATTGCGCGCGGCATTGCTGGCGATGGCATACAACCACGGCTTGAACGGCCGCCCCGGCTGAAAGCTGCCAAGTGCACGCAGCGCACGCAGAAACGTCTCCTGAGCGAGATCCTCCGCCAGCGCACGATCTCCCAGCGTCAGCCGGTAGAGATAGCCCACCAACCGGTCGTAGTGGCGGTCGAACAATTCCGCCATCGCACCGCGCTTCCCCTGCTGGGCCTGCCACACAAGCTGTTCGTCGGAAATCACTGCATGCCTGCTTTCTGTACCCTGTTACCGCCACAAGGGCAAAAGGTTCACGGACGGGCCGGCCTGCCGCGCTGGCACGATCAAATGACACCCTGCCCTGTGCGCAGCAGCGGCACCACAGCAGCAGAAGCGCGCATCCGCAATGAGCCAGAAGGGCTTCAGAGGGAGGCTGGCATCGCCGCCTCACACCCCGGCGCCGGCCCGCGCGCGCATCCGCTATAATGCCCGCATTCGGAATGCAGTGGGAGCATGCTCTTGATCGATCTCTCCGCGATGCTGCCAGCCGTGCGTCAGGCGGCAGCGCTCACCCGGCGTGTGCAGCGCACCATCGGTGCAGGACTGATGAAGGACGGCGAGCCCGTCACCATCGCCGACTACGGCTCACAGGCCATCCTGTGCCGCGCGCTGGCGGCACGCTTCCCTGAAGATGCCGTGATGGCCGAGGAAAGCGGCGAGCAGTTCATGTCGCTGGTGAGCGCAGACGACCGCGCACTCACGGCGCGGCTGGTGGCCGAGATCACCGGCGAGCCAGCCTCCCCGGACGATCTGGCGGGCTGGATGAACCACGGTCGCGGACTGCAGGCAGAGCGCACGTGGCTGATCGACCCCGTGGACGGCACAAAGGGCTTCATCGCCGGGCGGCGCTACAGCATCGCGCTGGGCGTGCTGGCGGGCGGGCTGGCGGTCGCGGGCATCCTCGCCTGCCCCGGTTACCCGGCGGGCCGGACGCACGGCCTGCTGATCTTCGGACAGGGCGGAGCCGCCCATATGGAAGCGCTGGACGGCGGGCGGCGCTATCGCATCGCGGTGCGCCCGGCCCCCAAAGGTCTGGTGGGTGTGCGCGCCGTCGAAAGCAGCGAGAACGCGCATGCCGATCACGACGGCTTTCTGGCGCTGTTCGGCAAGGCCGGGCTGAAGGCGCCGAAACTCGAACGCGTCGACAGCCAGGACAAATACGCCATGGTCGCCTGTGGCGATGCCGATCTGTACGTGCGTCTGCCGAAGGATGCGCGCCCGCACAAGGTGTGGGATCATGCGGCGGGCGCGGCGATCGTGCAGGCGGCGGGAGGTGTCGTCACCGATGTGGATGGCACACTGCTGGATTTCTCGCTGGGGCGGACGCTGGCGCGCAACCGCGGCATGGTGGTCAGCAGCGGCGGCGACCTGCACGAGCGCGTGCTTGAGGCGCTCGCACCGCAGTTTCCGCCGCGCCCGGCTCAGTGAGCGCTGGCGCGGCGCGCGCCCGCCACCTCGCGCAGCATGGCCGGGCGCAGCAGGCTGTACGGCCCACGCAGCAGGTGCATGGTCTCCAGCAGCCCCAACGTGACGACGGGTGAGTGCGGCGCCGCTGCGAACAGCGCATCGAGGTAGCGCTGCTGGGCCCAGGCCACCGGGCTGAAGCGCACGCCCTCGCAGCCGGGAAACCGCCGGTCCTCGCTGGTGGCCATCATCCAGGCAGCGGTGTTGACGCGCGCCAGCCGGCGCTGGAAGCGGCGTTCCCAGCCCGCCTGGCCGCCATGCGCCGCCAGCGTTTCGTCCAGTGCCTGCGCCGCCAGCATGCTCACCGTCATCCCCTGGCCGTACACCGGATTGAGCGCGCACACGGCATCGCCCAGCACGACGAAGCCGGCGGGCAGCGCCGCCCGCTCGAAGCGCCGCCAGCGATTGGCGGTGTGCGCATAACCACAGACCGCAGACACCGGGCGCGCGCCAGCCAGCGCCTGATGCAGCGGCGGCAGCGGCAGGCTGGCGATGTACGCCTCAAAGGCCGCGGCGTCGGTGGGCGGCGCATCATCGCCGTAGCCGGCCAGCGTCAGCAGCCAGCGCCCGTTCTCCACCTGCGTGAGCACGCCGCCGCGCGGCAACTCCGGCCACGGCAGCGCCAGCAGCGCCATGAAGGGCGGCTGCTGCTCCAGCGCGTATTCACGAGTGGCATAGCGCAGATGCGCATCGATGACGATATCACGCGGCAGGCGCACGCCCAGCTCGGCCAGCCATCCGGGCGCGCGTGAACTGCGGCCGCTGGCATCCACCACCAGGTCTGCGGACTGCGCGCGCACATCGCCGGCGGCGGCCCGGCGCGGGACGAGCGAGACGCCGGTCACACGCCCGGCATCACCCAGCAGCCGTTCCACCTGCCAGCCGGTGTCGAAACGCACGTTGGGCAGCGCAGCCACGCGGCGGCGCAGCAGTGCCTCGATCAGCGGGCGCGTGACGGGCCGGCTGATGATGCCGCTGTGGAAGCGCGGCGTCCAGCTGTTCGAAATGTACTGCAGGGTGTCCCACATCCACTCAGCGCGCGGCGCACCCGCAGCGATCAGATCGTGTTCGAAGCCGGGGAAGTAGTGATTGGCCAGCGACAGCCCACGCGCCAGCAGGCCGTGAACATGGCGCGACTGCGGCGTGCCAGGGCGCGGCTGCGCCCCCTCCCCGGGCGAGTCGCGCTCGATCAGCGTGACCTGCCGGGCGTGGCCCGACAGCACCCGCGCGGCCATCAGCCCGGCGATGCCGCCGCCGATCACGACGGCGTGCCCGAAGCCGCTCACGCCTGCGAATGCCCTGCCCGGCTGAGGAAATCCAGCACGCGCGCGCGGGTGGGCAGCGCGGGGATCGCCCCCTTGACCGTGGTGGTCAGCGCGCCAACCGCGCAGGCATACCGCGCGATCTCCACCAGGCGGTCGTGCATGTCGTCGCCCAGCTCCAGCACCCCGCTCAGCATGCCCGCCATGAAGCCATCGCCCGCGCCGGTGGTGTCGACCGCTTCCACCGCGAAGCCCTGCATGTCCACCACCTGATCGGCAGTGTAGAGCGTCGCGCCGTCTGCGCCGCGCGTCACGGCGAGCAGCTGCATCTGCGGCCGCCACAGCGCGCGCGCATCCGTGCCGCCGGTCAGGAATTCCAGCTCCTCTTCGCTCACCTTGACCACATGCGCATACTCGAAGCCCAGCAGCATGCCATCGCGGGCGGCCTGCGCGCTCGGCCAGAGCGCCATGCGCAGATTGGGGTCATAGCTGATGATCAGATCATGCGCGCGGGCATGATCGGCGGCGGCCAGCGTGGCGCTGCGGCTGGGCTCGCCGATCATGGTGACCGAGCCGAAGTGGAAGATGCGTTGGCGGGCGATCACGTCCAGCGCCACGTCTTCCGGGCGCATGAGCATGTCGGCGCTGGGATTGCGGTAGAACGAGAATGAACGCTCGCCGCCCGGGCCCAGCGCGACAAAGGCCAGCGCCGTGCGGGCGATGGCGTTGTAGCGCAGGCCAGCAGTATCCACGCCATCGGCGGCCAGCACGCCGGCCAGATGATGGCCGAACGGGTCATCGCCCACCTGCCCCAGAAACGCCGCCGGGTGGCCCAGCCGCGCCATCGCGACGGCGACATTGGCCGGCGCACCGCCCGGCGCCTTGATGAAGCCGCTCGCTTCGCCCACGCTGACGCCGCTCTCCAGAGCGACGAAGTCGATCAGCAGTTCACCAAAGCAGGCAATCGTCATGTCAGATCATCCTCGAACCAGATCGGGTTCGTCCACGCCCGCCCGCCACGGTCATCGCGCACGGTGATGCGGCAGAACGGGTCATCGCCCAGTCTACGGATGTCGAGCTCCAGCTCGATCATGCCGTTGCCGTGATGATACACGCTTTTCGCGCCGCGGCCTGTGACGAAAACGCTGCTGACCGGCGAGGTGCGCAGCCACACGCGCTCGCGGCCATCAAAGACCACGTCGTGAATCTGCGGGCCGCTGCTGCTGTAGTACGCGCCGCGTTTGAGCGCATCGAGCAGCGCATGCGGTTCGAGCGTCTCGCTGCGGATCCACGTCCACGCCAGCAGCAGATCATCATGCTTGAGGTGGAAGTGCGCGTCGTCGGTCGTGAGGGCGTTGTAGCGCCGGCCCTGATTGAGCATGCTGTCGAGCATATACCACGAGTCGATGCGGTCGCTGTGATCCTTCGAGATGCCGTTGATGGTCTCGATGGCGTGCACATCGCCCAGCGCGATCACATCCTGCTCGCTCAGCGCGTACCAGGCGGGGTGCGCGCACACCACGAATGCGCCAGCGGCCAGGGCGCGCGCCGCCAGCTGCGGGCCGCTCTCGTCCGGGGTTGGCCGGGCGAAGCCGAAGGGCAGGCCGACGGCCAGGATGTGCCACATCTCGCCCACGCTGGTGCGGCCGGAGTGCAGCTCCGCGCCGATCAGCGTGGTGAAGCCCGGCGCGCGAAACGGCGTGGTGTCGGTGAGCGGATAGCCGAACTCGTCCAGAAAGTGATCGGTGATCGCCAGCGCGTGATAGCCGTTGTCGCGGTAGAAGCGGCACACGTCCTCCGGCGATTTCGTGCCGTCAGAGGCCGTCGAGTGGGTATGGAGATTGGCGCGCCAGAATTGGCCGGGCAGGCGAAACGGCAGAGCACTCATGGCAACCTGTGTGGGATAGCGCATCGCGAATGGCGCGATTGTACCCACGCCGCCGGCCATGGCAATCCTGTGCGCACAACGTTAACACGCCGCCTGTGCGGCGCGTTTCAGCCGGCGTGCTGCTTTGCGGCGCGTTCCAGCGCACGCTGCGCCTCGCGCACGTTGATCTTGGGCGCGACATCGCGGTAGAAGCGCGCAGCCGTCTGCGCCGCCGCCGCCTGCCCGACTGGCGAGTGATCGCCCAGGTCAGGCGTGTAGTCGGCCTCGTTCAGCCCCTCGATCGCTTCCAGCTTGATCTCGGTCACGTTCTCGCGGCGCACGCGCTCGAAGTTGCCGCGGCGCTTGTCGGCCTCAGCAGCACGTGCGCTGTCGCCTGCCGCCTGATAGTAGTCACGAAGCTGCGTCTCCAGCGCGATGGCGAAGCTCATGATCGCGCCAAAAGTGTTCAGTTCACTCATTGCGTGTCCTCTCCGGGCGGCAGGCCCGCCTGCATGGCGTAATTGCGGATGACCATGCCGGAGACCGCCTGCATCCCCAGCCGCTGGTAAAACGGGACGAGCGTTCGGTCGCACACCAGATCGATCATGTAGATCGGCTGCAGCACTGCGATCATGCGCCGCACCAGCGCGCTGCCGATGCCGCGTCCCTGCCAGGCGGGCAGCACTTCCAGCAGCGGGATGCTGGCGGCCAGCACACCATCGCTGAGCGCATTGATGAAGCCGACCACCGGCGCACCCGGCGCTTCCTCGTCCAGCGCCAGCACGACATGCGCCGCGCGCTGCAGGATGCGCAGGTGTGCCGCTGGCGTCGGCGGGTTGGGCCAGCCAGCGAAAAAGCCGCCGCCCAGCCGCTCCGGGGTCAGTCCATCGAGGGACGTGGTGTACAGGATCATTGCGCGGCGGGGCGGCACTGCCAGCGCAGCGCCGCCCCGCTGTCTGATGCTAGAACCAGCGCTCGATGACGATCTTGCGGTCGGTGTAGAACTCGATGGCGTCCGGCCCCTGCCCGTGCAGATCGCCGAAGAACGAGTCCTTCTTGCCGCCGAAGGGGAACGACGCCGTCGCCGCGGCCACGCCCACGTTGATGCCGATGTTGCCGGCGTTGACGCGGTACTTGAACTCGCGGGCATGGCGGCCGCTGCTGGTGAAGATGCTCGCGGCGTTGCCGTACCTGCTGCTGTTGACCATCTGCACCGCCTCGTCGAAATCGGCAGCGCGCATGATCGACAGCACCGGCCCGAAGATCTCGTCGCGGGCGACGCTCATCTGCGGCGTGACGCCGTCGAGGATGGTCGGGCCGACGAACGAGCCATTCTCAAAGCCCTCCACCTGGCGACTGCGCCCATCCAGCACCGGCTGCGCGCCTTCTGCGACGCCCTCGCTGATCATGCGCTCGATGCGCTCGCGCGCCGAAGCCGAGATCACCGTGCCCATCTGCGTGCTCTCGTTCAGGCCATAGCCGACGCGCAGCGCCGAGGCCTGGCGCACCAGCTCGTCCCGCAGCGGCGCGTACGAGTCGCCCACCGCCACCACCACCGAGCCCGCCAGGCAGCGCTGTCCCGCGCAGCCGTAGGCCGAGCCCATGATGTTGCGCACGCTCACGCCCAGGTCCGCATCCGGCATGACCACGATGTAATTCTTGGCCCCGCCCTGCGCCTGCACGCGCTTGCCGTGCTTCGCCGCTGTCTCGTACACGATCTTCGCCACCGGCGTGCTGCCCACAAACGACACACCGACCATGTCGGGGTGCGTCATCACCGCCGTCGAGACATCCTTGCCACCGTGCACCATGTTGACCACGCCTTCGGGCAGGTCCAGCTCATCCAGCAGCTCGCACAGCAGTTCCGAGCTGAGCGGCGTCTGCGGGGAGGGCTTGAGCACGAAGGTGTTGCCGAGCACGATGGCGGTGGGCAGGAACCACAGCGGCACCATCATCGGGAAGTTGAAGGGGGTGATGGCGCTGAACACGCCCAGCGGCTGGCGCTCTGCCGTCTCATCGATGCCGCTGGAGATGTCTTCGACCTTGTAGCCGCGCGCGATCGTGGGCACACCGATGGCGAAGTCCACGCTTTCGATGCCGCGCCGCACTTCACCACGCGCCTCGTCACGCGTTTTGCCGTTCTCCTCGACCACGATGCGCGCCAGGTCCTCGAAGCGGTCCTCCAGGACCTGCTTGTAGCGGTACATGTACTGTGCGCGAGAGAGGATGGGGGTGCTGCGCCATTCGTCAAAGGCCGCCACCGCCGCCTTCACCGCGAGATCGACATCCTCCAGCGAGCCGACCGGGCATTCGGCCAGCACGTCGCAGGTGGCCGGATTGATGACCGGTGTGTACTGATCGGATGTGCTGCTGACCCACTCCCCGCCAATATACTGCTTCAGCCGATGCGTCATGAGAACTACTCCTGCTACCCGCTACTGTGATCGAACGTGCTGTTCGTGAGAGACCACGCCTGTCTGCCGGGCGCCTCTGGCGGATGCCATTCGCCCGCCCGCGCAGAGGAAAGCGCACTTCGCCGGGCAGGCGCAATGAACCTGCTGCAAGGCGCATGCTGCAGCCTAGTGTAACGCCCCGCGCCCCGCCCTGACAAGCGCGATCCGGCGCCCGCGATGGAGGGTGCGCGCGCGCCACGCCCGACCGAAACGACTATAATGAAGTCAGGATGAACAACCGAATACCGGTTCAGGCTGCCGCAGAAAGGGACGGGTCTCTGATCATGAAGATCCACTTTGGCGGGCGTGTTCTGCTCCTCGGTGCAGGCGCGGTCTCCCGCTGCCTGCAACCCCTCCTCCTCCGTCATCTCGACATGGACTTCCGCCGCCTGACCATCATCGACAGGCTGGATGTGCGGGCGGCCTGCGCCGATGCGCTCGCGGCGGGCGCGCAGTTCGTGCAGCGCGACATCACGCCGCACAACCTCGCCGAGACGCTGGCGCAGTTCCTCGGCCCGGGGGACCTGCTGATCGATCTGGCCTGCGGCATCGGCATGCTCGACATCATCGGCTGGTGTCATGATCACGGCGTGCTCTACATCAACACCTCGATCGAGCTGTGGGATCGCCCACCGGGCGCGCCCGAACTGCCGCCCACCGAGCGCACGCTGTACGTCCGCCACATGGCGCTGCGCCGCATGCAGGCCGCATGGCCCAGCCGCAGCCCGACCGCGGTGATCGAGCACGGGGCGAACCCCGGCCTGGTCAGCCACTGGGCGAAAGCCGGCCTGGAGGACATCGCACAGGCGATGCTGACCCGCGGGCTGGGCGGGCCGGCGCTGGAACGCGCGCTGGCCGATGGCGATCATCCGGCACTGGCGCGGCTGGCCGGCGTGCGCGTGATCCACATCTCCGAACGCGACACGCAGATCACCAGCCAGCCCCGGCAGGTGGACGAGTTCGTCAACACCTGGTCGGTCGCTGGCTTCATCGAGGAAGGCATGGCCCCGGCAGAGCTGGGCTGGGGCACGCACGAGCGCCGCCTGCCCGCGCACGCCCAGATCCATGACGCCGGGCCGCGTAACCAGATCTGCATCGCGCAGATGGGCATCAGCGTGTGGGTGCATTCCTGGGTACCCAGCGGCGAGATCATCGGCATGCTGGTGCGCCACGGCGAAGCCTGCACGCTCAGCGAGATGCTGACCGTGTGGGAAGACGACCACCCGGTGTACCGGCCCACCGTGCACTACGCCTACCTGCCCTGCGAGGCGGCGCTCGCTTCGCTGCACGAGCTGCGCATGCGCGGCGGCCAGCCGCAGCCCCGCGCGCGCATCCTGAACGACGAGATCATCGACGGGCGCGACGAACTGGGCGTGCTGCTGCTCGGCCATGCGCTCAATGGCTGGTGGGTGGGCAGCCAGCTCGATATCCACGAAACGCGCCGGCTGGTGCCCGGCCAGAACGCGACCACGCTGCAGGTGGCGGCCTCCGTCAACGCCGCGCTGCAGTGGATGATCGCGCATCCGGAAGCGGGCCTGTGCACGCCGGAGCAGCTACCGCACCGCCAGATCCTGGCCACCGCCGCGCCCTATCTCGGGCCGTGCCCGTCGCTGCAGACCGACTGGACGCCGCTGCGCAGTCGCTTCCGGCCATTCGGGCCTTACGGGGCGCAGCCACCGCCTGACGATCAGCTCTGGCAGTTCGGGTCGTTTCTGGCGCAGTGGTGAAGCCGCCGCAAACTCCCTGCGGCGTCACTGTGCAGCCACGGCACTCGGCGCTATACTCCGCGACAGTGGTTCCACTCCCTGTCCCGCACGCGCCAGTCAGTCCGTGAGGCCCTGATGAACGACCCCGCATTTCATGCCGGTGCCCATGCGCCGCCCCCGCCGCGCCCCAACGATGCCCCCATCGTGCTGGAGGTACGCGGCCTGACCAAGCAGTTTCCCGGCGTGCTGGCGGCAGACCGCCTCAATCTTCACCTGCACAAGGGGGAGGTGCTCGGCCTGCTGGGCGAAAACGGCGCTGGCAAGTCCACGCTGATGAACATGATCTACGGGCTGTACCAGCCGGATGCCGGCGAAATCCTCATCGACAATCAGCCCGTCACCGTGCACAGCCCGAACGACGCCATCCGCCGTGGCATCGGCATGGTGCATCAGCACTTCCAGCTCGTGCCGGTGCTGACCGTGACCGACAACGTCATGCTGGGCGAGGAGTCCATGCGCGGGCGCATCTTCCTCAACCGCGCCGCCGCGCGCAAGCGCATCGTCGAGATCAGCCAGCACTACGGGCTGGACGTCGACCCCGATGCGCTGGTGCAGGACCTGCCCGTCGGCGTGCAGCAGCGCGTCGAGATCATCAAGGCGCTCTACCGCCGGGCCGACATCCTCATCCTGGACGAACCGACCGCCGTGCTCACGCCGCAGGAGGCCGAGGGCCTGTTCGCCATCATGCGCACGCTGATCGAGCGCGGGGTGAGCATCATCTTCATCAGCCACAAACTCAAGGAAGTGCTGGAGATCTGCGACCGCGTGCAGGTGCTGCGCCTGGGCCGTGTGGTCGGCGAGACCGATCCGCGGCAGGCCACCGAGGAGACGCTGGCCGAAATGATGGTAGGCCGTGAGGTGGTGCTGGCCGTCGACAAGGCCCCCGCCGTGCCCGGCGAGCCGGTGCTGAGCGTCAGCCATCTGGTGGTCAACGATGATCGCGGGCTGACGGCCGTGCGCGATCTCAGCCTGACGGTGCGCGCGGGCGAGATCCTGGGCGTGGCCGGCGTGCAGGGCAACGGGCAGACGGAGCTCGTCGAGGCGATCACCGGCCTGCGCGCCGTCGTCAGCGGCCATGTGCGCATCGACGGCCACGACCTGACCGGCGCGCCGCCCCGCCGCATCACCGAAGCGGGCGTCGGCCATGTGCCGGAAGACCGCCAGAAGAACGGCATGGTCTCGCCCTTCCCTGTCAAGGACAACCTCGTCCTGCAGACGTACTATCTCGATCCGTTCAGCGGCGGCGTGCTGCGCAACGAAGCCGAAATCGTGCGCAACGCCGAAACGCTGGTGGAGCAGTACGACGTGCGCACGCCCGATGTGTTCACGCCGGTGGGCAAGCTCTCCGGCGGCAATCAGCAGAAGGTGATCGTCGCGCGCGAGTTCTCGCGGCCGCTGCGCCTGCTGGTGGCAGCGCAGCCCACACGCGGGCTGGACGTCGGCTCGATCGAGTACATCCACAAGCAGATCGTCGCCATGCGCGACAGCGGCGCCGCCGTGCTGCTGGTCTCCGCCGAGCTGGACGAAATCCTGTCGCTCTCCGATACCGTCGCGGTAATGTACGCCGGGCGGATCAACGGCGTGCTGCCGATCGAGCACGCAGAGCGCAACTCGGTCGGCCTGCTGATGGCGGGCATCATCCCGGATGGGCTGAAGGATGTGCTTCAGTCCGCAGCAGAGGAGGAGCATGCTCATGGCTGAAGCAGCGCTGCAATCGCGCACGCCGGGGCGCTCCGGCATCTTCGGGGCGATCGGCCAGGCATGGATGCGCATCTCACCACCGCTCGTGCCGCTTCTGGCGGTGGTCACCGCGCTGATCGTCACCATCCCGTTCATGATGATCACCGGCGGGCGCGGCAGCATCGAGCGCGGCCTGTACATCGCCGGCACCGCCTACAGTGCGCTGCTGGAAGGGTCCGTCGGCCTGGTGGTGAACGACGTGGTCTCGCCAGACGACTTCGGGCAGATCACGGCGCTGGCGACATGGCTGGAAGCGCAGGGCGGCACGCTCGGTCAGCGTGACCTGCGCCCGCTGGCCCAGGGCACCAGCTCGGTGATTGAGATCACGCCGGAGCGGGCGCGCCGCATCGCCGCGGCCATTGCGCCGCTGGAGGCGCTGGACGACGACACCATCGCCGGCATCGCGGAGTCCATCCCGGACATGCAGGCGCTCGGGGCCGATGCGCTGGCGCAGCTCGCGCCGGTGGTGGCCGCGCTCGCGCCACTGGAGCGCAGCGTCGTCAGCGATCTGGCGGAACCCTTCCGGGGCAGCGATGCCCCGCCACAGCAGGCGATTGACGCGGTGCTGGCCGCCGCGCCCGCCCTGACCACTGTGCCGCAGCCCGCGCTGGTGGAGGCCATGCGCCAGGTGGAGGAGTACGGCATCGTGCGGCTCAGCCGCTTCGAGGAACGCCTGGCGCTGCTGCAGGCCGCCGGCATCGCGCTGGACTCGCCGCAGGCCGCCGACGTGGCCGCGATCGCCACGCTGGATGGCGGCGCTGAAGCCGCGCGCGAGGACGCGCTCGCCGTGGCGCTGGTGGACGGCGCTGGCATCACCGATCTGGTGGCGCTGCACGAACAGCTCGAAATCATCCGCGCGATGTACGCCGAGGACCTGCTGACCGACGAGAGTGTGAAGACGGCCATCAGCGCGCAGCTGCCTGCGGCGGCGGAAGCCAGCCTGATCGTGCGGCGCCCGGGCAACCGGCTGGTGATCGCGCCGGGCGGGCAGGAGGCCGGCATCGTCACCGCGCCAGACAGCGCCGGGGCGGACAAGCCGAACGTGGCCTTCCTGCGCCTGGGCGGAAGCGCACTGCTGTTCTTCCCCGGCAATCTGGAGAACATGCTGGTGCGCGCCACGCCCTTCATCATCGCCGGGCTGGCCGTCGCGCTGGCCTTCAAGGGCGGCATGTTCAACATCGGCGCGGAGGGCCAGCTGTACGCGGGCGGCATCTTCGCCGTCACCGTCGCCATCCTGCCGGTGTTCAACGGCTTCCCGTGGTTTGTGCATGTGCCGCTGGTGCTGATCGCCGGGCTGCTGGGCGGTCTGTTATGGGGGGCGATACCGGGCGCGCTGAAAGCCTTCACCGGCGCGCATGAGGTGATCGTCACCATCATGCTCAATTACATCGCCATCCTGCTGGTGGACTGGCTGATCAAATCGCGCGATCCGCTGCTGCTGCTGGATGTGACGGCCAGCACGCCGCGCACGCCGTTCGTGCCAGACTCGGCGCGGCTGCCGGGCATGCACACCATCCCGCCGTGGCTGTTCATCGTCTTCGGCGTGCTGCTGGCCGGGTTGATGCTGTACCAGCGCCGGGATGCGCTGCGCCAGTCGTGGCGCGTGGCGGTGCGCCCGCTGGCGCTGGGGGCCACGGCGGCGCTCATCGGGCTGTTCCTGGGCTGGGTGAGCGTGGGCGGGGCGCTGCATATCGGCTTCCTGATCATGATCGCCGCCATCTGGGTGGTGGACTGGTATCTCAACCGCACCACGCTGGGCTTCGAGCTGCAGACGGTGGGGACGAACTCCGATGCCGCCCGCTACTCCGGCATGAGCGTGCGGCGCAACATCATCCTGTCGATGGCGCTCAGCGGCGCGCTGGCCGGCCTGACCGGCACGATCGAGATCGCTGGTGTGCAGCACAACATG
This sequence comes from uncultured Pleurocapsa sp., assembly GCA_964654755.1. Classification (GTDB taxonomy): domain Bacteria; phylum Chloroflexota; class Anaerolineae; order Aggregatilineales; family Phototrophicaceae; genus Flexifilum. Next base: position 60,063 of record CAZZJW010000006.1, read on the forward strand.
CAGCCGATGTTCTTCAGCGGGCTGGGCTTCGACGCGATCGCGGTGGCGCTGCTGGCGCGCAGCAATCCGCGCAGCATGATCTGGGCGGGCCTGCTGTGGGGCGCGCTGCTTTCCGGCGCCGGCCTGATGCAGGTGCGCGCCAACATCTCCATCGATCTGGTCAAGATCATCCAGGCGCTGATCATCATGTTCGTCGCGGCAGACGCGATCATCCGTTATCTGTGGCGCGTGCCGAAGACCGGCGAACGTTCGGCAGCCGTGTTCACCAAGGGCTGGGGGGGCTAGGCCATGACGGCAGCATCACCGACATTCGACACCGTGCAGGCGCCCTCCCGTGGCCGCCGGCTTCGCATCACGCGTACGCTGATCTTCTCCATCCTGTTCGTCGCCTTCGGGGTGTGGCTGGTGCTGGGCGCGCTGAGCGCGCTCACGCCGGAAGTCGTCACCCAGCTCACGTTCGGCGCCGGCCTGCCAGAGCTGCCCGTTTCCACGCAGCCCGTCACGCTGGCAGCGGGCGTGTACTACCTGCTGGCGGGCCTGGTCGGGCTGCTGGTGCCCCGGCAGCGCCTGCGCTTCATCGTGCTGCTGATCGGCGGCATCCTGATCATCCCGACCGTGCTGATCGTGGCGGCGGCGGGGGCTTCCACCAACGTCACCACCATGCTCAGCGTCAGCCTGCGCCTGTCCACGCCGGTGGTGCTGGGCGCGCTGGCGGGCATCTGGTGCGAGCGCTCCGGCGTCGCCAACATCGCCATCGAGGGCATGATGCTGACGGGGGCGTGCACCGGCTTCGTCACCTTCACGCTGCTGGCGCCGGTGCTGCCGTCCGCTGGCCTGGCGCAGCTCATCGGCGTGGGCGTGTCGGTGGCATGCGGCGGGCTGATGGCGCTGCTGCTGGCGTGGCTTTCGATCACCTTCCGCACCAACCAGATCGTCGCCGGCACGGTGATCAACATCCTGGCTGTCGGCGTCACCAGCTTCATCCGCCGCGAAGTGCTGTTCTCGTCCGAAGCAGGCCGCGACACGCTGCAGGCCTTCGCCATCCCCGGGCTGTCGAAGGTCCCGGTGCTGGGCGAGGTGTTCTTCGACGGCCGCCCGATCTTCTACAGCATGTTCGTGCTACTGATCATCACGCATGTCATGCTGTACTACACGCGCTGGGGCCTGCGCACGCGCGCCGTGGGCGAGAACCCGCACGCTGCCGACACGCTGGGCGTGAACGTCATCCGCAATCGGTGGATCAACGTGCTCATCGGCGGGCTGATCGCCGGGCTGGCCGGCGCATGGTTCTCGCTGGAGACGACCGGCAGCTTCGACGACAATATGACCAGCGGGCGCGGCTTCATCGCGCTGGCGGCGATGATCTTCGGCAAGTGGACGCCGATCGGCTCGTTCGCCGGCGGGGTGCTGTTCGGCTTCTCCGACGCGCTCGGCCAGCGATTCCAGTTCCTGGGTGTGCCCATTCCGCCGCAGTTCCTGCAGATGGTGCCCTACATCATCACGATCGTGGTGCTGGCGGGGCTGGTGGGCCGGGCGAATGCGCCCAAAGCGGATGGCGTCCCCTACGAGAAAGAGGGGAAGTAGCGGCGCGAGCAGCCGCACCCCTGCACCACACACAGACACGGGGCGCAGCGTGTGCGCTGCGCCCCGTGCGCATCCCGCGCTAGTTCCACTCGCCGCCCTGCGAGCGCTTCCGCCCGCCGCGCAGGTCCGGGGGCGGGGTGCGGCCCGTGTTCAGCATCCGCTTCGCCTTCTGCACATCGCTCTCATGCTTCAGCAGCACGCTCAGCGTGTTCTCCAGCGTCGCGGTGTCGAGCTGGTCGGCGTTGAGCATGACCAGCGCGCGCGCCCAGTCGATGGTCTCCGACACGCTCGGGTTCTTCTTCAGGTCCATCGTGCGCAGCCCCTGCACGATCTCGACGGCCTGCGCCGCCAGCCGGTGCGGCAGCTCCGGCACGCGCATGCGCACGATGTTCATCTCGGTCTCGGCAGATGGATAGTCGATGAACAGGTACAGGCAGCGCCGCTTGAGCGCCTCGCTCAGCTCGCGCGTGTTGTTGCTGGTGAGCAGCACCACCGGCGCATGCCGGGCTTTGATCGTACCGATTTCCGGGATGGTCACCTGAAACTGGCTGAGCGCCTCCAGCAGAAATGCCTCGAACTCAGCATCGGCGCGGTCGATCTCGTCGATCAGCAGTACGACGGGCACCTCTGAGGTCATCGCCTTCAGCAGGGGCCGCGCCAGCAGGAAGCGCTCGCTGAAGAAGATGTCCTCCTCCTGCGCCAGCCGGTCTGCGGCGCTCGTCAGCGAGTCGGCGCTGGCGAGGATCTGGCTGAGCTTGTCGCGCAGGAGCTGCGTGTAGAGCATCTGCTTGGCGTACTCCCACTCGTAGAGCGCCTTGCTCTCGTCCAGCCCCTCATAGCACTGCAGGCGGATGAGCGGACGCCCGCTGATCTTCGCCCAGGCCTGCGCCAGCTCGGTCTTGCCGACGCCAGCCGGGCCTTCCGCCAGCACCGGCTTCTCCAGTCGCTCCGCCAGATACATCACCGTGGCGATTTCATCCGTCGCGATGTACTGCACGCCGCGCAGCGACTCTTTGACCCGGCTCACATCGTCTGCCATGATTTCAGTCCCTCAACCTCTCGACTGCGCCAAGTGTAGCGCACTTCTGGCCGGCGGCGGCAAACGCGCATGGCAGGCGCAGTTCTGCGCGCGCACTGCCCATTTCCAGTTTGTGAGGGGCCCCGGCTTACGGTATGATGAAAGGAGTCTGCGCTGTGACCAAGGATCGTTCATGACCCATGCGCTCATCACCGGTGGGGCGGGCTTCATCGGCAGCCACCTCGCGGAGTCTCTGCTGGCCCGCGGCCACTCGGTGACCATCATCGACAACCTGTCCACCGGGCGCATCGCAAACCTGGCCGCCATGGACGGCAATCCGCGCTTCCGCGCCGCCATCGAGGACATCCGCAACATTCACGTCATCGACCGGCTGGTGAGCGAGTGCGATCTGATCTTCCATCTCGCCGCGGCGGTGGGCGTTGAGCGCATCATCCGCGAGCCGATCGAGACCATCGAGACCAACATCGGCGGCACCGAGATCATCCTGCAGACCGCACGCCGCTACCGCCGCAAGGTGCTGATCGCCTCGACCTCGGAAGTGTACGGCAAGGGTGTGCAGTTCCCCTTCCGCGAGGATGACGACGTCATGCTCGGCCCGACCGTGCGCAACCGCTGGAGCTACGCCGCCTCGAAGATGGTGGACGAGTTCCTGGCGCTGGCCTACCACAGGGAGTCCAGCCTGCCGGTAGTGATCTTCCGCCTGTTCAACACCGTCGGGCCGCGCCAGAGCGGGCAGTACGGCATGGTCGTGCCGCGCTTCGTGCGCTGGGCGCTGCGCAACGAGCCGATCATCGTCACGGGTGACGGGCGGCAGCAGCGCTGCTTCGGCAACGTGTTCGACGTCATCCAGGCGATCACCGCGCTGGCCGAGCATCCCGGCGCCGTGGGCGAGGTCTTCAACATCGGCAGCAATGAGGAAGTGAGCATCCTCGAGCTGGCCGAGCGTGTGCGCGCGCGCACCGGCAGCACTTCGGACATCCGGCTGGTCCCCTACGAGCAGTTCTACGAGCCGGGCTTCGAGGACTTCCGCCGCCGCGTCCCCTCCATCGACAAGCTGAATCAGGCGACCGGCTGGCAGCCGACGACGCCGCTGGATACCACCATCGATCAGATCATCGCCTACGAACGAGAGGTGCTGCATGGCGGAAATCACCCGTAAGGAACTCATCCTCGCATTGATCAGCGTCACCACGTCCAGCAGCCCCCGGCTGGCGGGCGTCGACCTGACCGCGCTGGACATGACGCGGCTGGACCTGAGCAACGCCAACATGCGCGGGGCGAAGCTGGCGGCCAGCACGCTGCGCGAGTCGATCCTGCGCTCGTGCAACCTGTCGTTCGTCGATATGCAGTCGGCGCAGATGGTCGGCTGCGATCTCGACAGCGCCAATCTGACCGGCGCCAATCTCTCCGGCGTCAACCTGCAGAGCGGGCGGCTGTCGAACGCCGTGCTCAACGGCGCGACGCTCAACGCTGCCAATCTGCTGGGCGTGAACATGAAGGGCGCCAAGGTGGACGGCGTCAAGTTCGACCAGCGCACCACCTGGCCCGATGGCAAGAAGGGCGATCAGAGCACCCCGGCCAACTACATCTGAACACGACAGCGCGCGCTGGCCCCCTGCCCGCGTCCCGGCTTCCGGGCGTCTCGCCGGAGGCGGCGCGCGCTGTCGTGCACTGCCGCCCGGCGCGAACGCCCTGCGGCCACTGCACCTGCGTCTGCGGGGCTGCACGGGCGTGATTGCACGCCAGAGAGGGAAAGCGCGCATGGAAGCGTGTCTTCAGCGCATTTAGCACAGCCTTCGGTTTCGGGGTGACGCTGGCGGCGGCGGTCGGCCCGATCACCATCCTCTATCTGCGCCGCAGTATCGCAGAGGGCTGGCTGTCCGGCTGGGTGACGGTCGCCGGCGCGGTCACCGCGGATGCCGTCTACGCCTCGCTGGCGGCCTTCGGCCTGAGCGCATTCTCCGACTTCCTCATCAGCATCGAAGCGCCGGTGCGCCTGTTCGGCGGCCTGCTGCTGCTCACCATCGGCTTCAGGACACTGCGCGCCCGACCGCCCGTGGAAGGCGCGCGCGTGGGCGGCGCCGGGCTGGCCGGCAAGTACGCCTCCACATTCATGCTCACCATCGCCAACCCGATGACCATTCTGCTCTTCACCGGGCTGTTCGTCTCGTCCGGGATGATGCGCGCCGGCGATGGCGACTGTGCGCCCTTCCTCGTGCTGGGTGTCATCAGCGGCTCGATGGGCATGGCGACCGTCATCGTCACCGCCGGGGCGCTGCTCAAGTCGCGGGTGACTGCACGCATGCTGCTCTGGCTCAACCGCATCGCCGGCCTGCTCATCTGCCTGTACGCGCTCGACACGCTGCGCCATCTCTTCTTCACCTGAAGCGATCCTCATACAGTCTGTATGAAGATCGCTTGCCATTTTGCTTCAGAGTGGCGAAAATGAGGGTGTGGTATGACGAGAAAGGATGCGGGGCGATGCGCGTCGGAATTCCCAAAGAGATCAAGAACAACGAATACCGTGTGGCCCTGCCCCCAGCCGGCGTGCGCGAGCTGACGCGGCACGGCCACGAGGTGCTGGTGCAGACGGGCGCGGGCGAAGGCAGCGGCTTCAGCGACGGGGAGTTCGCGGCGGCGGGCGCGCGCCTGCTGCCCGATGCGGCGGAGGTGTGGGCCGGCGCAGAGCTGGTGGTGAAGGTCAAGGAGCCGCAGCCCGCCGAGATCGCCTTTCTGCGGCCCGACCTGGTGCTGTTCACCTATCTGCATCTGGCCGCCGACGAGGCGCTGACGCACGCGCTGCTGGCCAGCGGCGCGACCGCCATCGCCTACGAGACGGTGGAAGACAGCGACGGCCGCCTCCCGCTGCTGGCGCCGATGAGCGAGGTGGCGGGGCGCATGGCGACTCAGGTGGTGGCGCACTATCTTCAGCGGCCGGAGGGCGGGCGCGGCATCCTGATGGGCGGCGTGCCCGGCACCCGCCCGGCGCATGTGGTCATTCTGGGCGCGGGGACCGTCGGCGCGAACGCCGCGCAGGTGGCGGTGGGGATGGGCGCGCAGGTCACGCTGCTGGATATCAACACCGAGCGCCTGCGCACCCTCGATGACACGCTGCATGGCCGGCTGATCACGCTGTATTCCAGCGAGAATGCCCTCATCGAAGCGCTGCGCACCGCCGATGCGGTGATCGGCGCGGTGCTGGTGACGGGCGCACGCGCGCCCCGGCTGGTCACACGCGCCATGCTCGGGCTGATGCCCCGCGCCAGCGTGATCGTCGATGTGGCGGTCGATCAGGGCGGATGCGTCGAGACCACGCACGCCACCACGCACAGCGATCCCACCTACGTGGTGGATGGCGTGCTGCATTACGGCGTGGCCAACATGCCGGGCGCGGTGCCGCGCACCTCCAGCTTCGCGCTCTCCAACGCCACGCTGCGCTACGTGCTGCGCATCGCCGATCGCGGCGCGCAGGCGGCGCTGGCGGCAGACCCGGGGCTGGCGCGCGGGCTGAACATCGCGGCTGGACGCGTGCTGCACCCAGCCGTGGCGCAGACGTTCGGGCTGCCGCTGGCCGCAGGCTGAAGCCCGCCTGCCTCAGCCCGCCGCGACCGACTCGCCGAGCGGCTGCAGCAGGCCCTGGCCTTCGCGCTCGCCCAGCCAGTTGATCGACATCAGCGCGGCGGCGCAGCCCTGCCCTGCGGCGGTGATCGCCTGGCGGAAGCGATCGTCGTGGATTTCGCCGCCGGCGAACACGCCCTCGACATTGGTCATCATGTGCGCATCGACGAGCGCATAGCCCGCGGCATCGGTGGCGATCTGATCGCCGAACACCCGGCTGTTGGGATCGTAGCCGATGAAGATGAACACGCCGTCTGTCGGGAAGTCGTGTTGCGCGCCCGTGCGCACGTTGCGCACACTGACGGACTTCACCGTGCCGTCGACGCCGTTGATCTTCTCGATCACTGAGTCCCACATGAAGTCGATCTTGTCGTTGGCCTGGGCGCGCGCCTGCAGCGCGGTGCTGGCGCGCAGCGAGTCGCGGCGGTGGATGACGGTGACCTTCTTCGCGAACTTGGTCAGGAAGATGCCCTCCTGCAGCGCAGAGTCCCCGCCGCCGACCACCACGATCTCCTTGCCACGGAAGAAGAAACCGTCGCAGGTGGCGCACCAGCTCACGCCGCGCCCGGTGAACTCGGTCTCGCCGGGGACGTGCAGCCGGCGCGGGCTGGCGCCGATGGTGACGATCACGCTGTCGGCCAGAAACGTCTCATTCTGCGTGTGCACGGTGAAGGGCGAGCCCTGGGTGAAGTCGACGCCAGTGACGATGTCGAACACCATTTCGGCACCGAAGCGCTCCGCCTGCTTCTGCATGCGCTCGGCCAGTTCGGGGCCCTGCACGCCTTCGGGGAAGCCGGGGAAGTTATCGACATCGTGGGTGGTGGCGATCTGGCCGCCGAGCTGCATGCCGGTGACGACCACGGTGCTGAGCTGCGCACGCGCAGTGTAGAGCGCAGCCGTCAGGCCAGCCGGCCCGGAGCCAATCACGACAACACGTACTTTTCGCATGGGTGACTATTCCTCATCTGCCTGGGGGATCAGGCCGTCTTCTTCGAGGCAGCGCCGGGTGCCGCCGCACGCTTCGGCGCGCATGATGGCGACGAAGGCTTCATACTCTTCGCGGCATTCGTGACAGCATTCCAGATGCCCGGCCAGCGCAGGCAGCACCTGCTGGATATCGGCGCCAGACTCGACCAGGCTCCACAACTGGTGCAGTTGTTCCTGGCAGCTCGGGCAGTCGACGCCGCCATCTTCATGATGCTCAAAGACCAGCGCGATGAGTTCGTTCAGCCGTTTGTCCACGGCAGGCTTTCCCTGGGATGCATCGTACGAGACTACGGACGGCGGGACACTGGCAAATCTTACATGGCGGGCCGGGCGCATCATTCGCTGAACAGGTGGCTGAGGTATTCCATCGTCAGCCCCTGGCTTTCGAAATGCGTCCGCAGCTTGCGCCGGGCATCGTGAATGAGCTTGTAGAGCGCGTTCAGGTTGGTGTTGAGCTCGGCGGCCACCACATCCATCGGGATATTCTGCACGGCCACGGCATAGATCGCGCGGAACTGGCGCTCGGTCAGCACACCGGCCAGGGCCTCGCGGATGCGCGCGAGCACTTCTTCGCGTTCGGCGATGCGCTCCGGGCTCAGCGGTTTCTCGCCCATCAGCGGATTGGCGCTGGCGGGCAGGTAGTCGCCATCGGCGATCAGGTCGTCCAGGCTGAAGTCGCGGTAGCGCGCGCGGCGCAGGTCGCTGATGGCCACGCGCACGGCGATGCGCGTCGCCCACGTGGTGAACAGGCTGTCGCCGCGAAAGCTGTCGAGGTTCTCCAGCACGCGCAGCGTGGCATCCTGCGCCATATCGGCGGCCATCTGCTCCAGTTCGTGATGCGACAGGCCGGAGAGATCGCTGCGCTCGCGGCTGAGGTAGTAGTAGATGCCGCGCTGCAACCGATCCTTGAGCTCGTGCAGCGCGCCCGCCTGTAAATCACCCTGGGCACGCAGCGCCGCGATCCAGTCCTCATTCGTGCGTTCGGCCATCTCCGGTCCTGCTGAGGATCATCCAGACGGGGGAGTGTAACGGAATCGGGAGGGTCGTGCTATGCGCCGGTCTGATCGAGAAAGTCCAGCACGCGCTGCGCGGCCTCGTCGACGCTGATGCCGTCCCGCGCCCAGTCCCAGTCGACCACGCCAGCAGACACGCCGCGCTCCGGGATGGTGGCGGGCTTCCACAGCGCCAGGGCGCGCTCGGTGAACGGGGCGTAGCGACGCGGGTCGGTGGGGCCCAGCAGCATGGCGGTGCGCCCGCCCGCCGCCGCGGCCAGATGCGTCAGTCCGGTGTCGTTGCCAAGGTAAAGCAGCGCCTCGCTGGCCAGCGCCCCGATCTCCGCGAACGAAAGCTCGCCCGCGAACACAGCATCCGGCGGCGCGGGCAGCGCGGCGGCGGTCGCCTCGATCAGCGCGCGGTCGTCCGGGCCGGCCACCAGCACCAGCGGCGCAGGATGAGCCGAGACAATGCGCGCCGCCAGCGCGGCCATCTGCGCCGGCGGATAGCGCTTGGCGTCAAAGGTCATGCCTGGATTGCGCCCGCCCGCCGGGTTGAGCACCAGCGGCGGACGGCGAATGCCCAGCGCCTCCAGCCGCGCCCGGATGCGCTCGCGGGCCTGCGGCTGCACCGGCACAGTCGCGCGGCAGCCAGCAGTGTCGATGCCCAGCGCGCGCACCACGTCGAGGTAGATCTCGGCTTCGTGACGCGGCACGTCCGGATCGATGCGCGCGCGGCAGGTGTAGCCGAAACCGCGTCCGCCGCTGTCCAGCCCGGCGCGCACAGGAATGCGGCTGAGCAGCGCGGCGGCGCTCATGGTGGGCGAACGCACCAGCGACACCAGCGCGTCATAGCGGCCAGCGCGCAGCGCCGCGGCGAAACGCCATAGCCCGGCGGGGGTGCGCGTGGGCAGCGCACTCGGCCCGGCATCGAGCAGCGCATCGAGCAGCGGGTGATCGTGCAGTACGGGCCGCGACCAGGCGCCGACGGCCCAGGTGATGTGTGCGTCAGGACAGGCGCGGCGCAGCGCCGCCAGCGCCGCCGTCGCCAGCACGACATCGCCGATGCAGCACGGCAGCACGAGCACGATACGCCCACGAGAGAATGGCAGTGCAGTCATGCTGCCGATCTAACCACAGGCGCGCCCGGAACGCAACGTGCAGCACGCGCCGCCGGCCAGCACCGCGCCGTCACACTTCGGTTGCCCCAATGCATCAGATTCCAGATATACTTGGATCAGTTGTGCGGACTTTCACACAAGCGTGCCAGTCCACCATTGTCCGCTGAGATGTGAGGTAAGGCTGTGTCCAACGGAGTAGCGCTCCAGGGGCGCGTTCTTCTGCTCAACGGGCGCACGTGGGAGCCGCTCTCCATCATCTCCATCCCTCGTGCGATCAACCTGCTCTTGTCGGAAAAGGCGGTCGTGGTTGAGCAGACCGACCAGTTCCTGCGCACTGTGCGCGAGCTCTTCCCGATCCCTTCGGTCATCGCCCTGCGCACGTATATCAACGTGCCGCGCCGACAGGCACACTGGAGCCGGCGCGGGGTGCTGGTGCGCGACAGCTTCACCTGCATCTACTGCCTGGCGGTGCCGGGCAGCATCATGAAGGGCAAGGCGCTCATCAAAAGTGACTTCACCGTCGATCACATCATCCCCCGATCACGCGGGGGCCGCGATGTGTGGAGCAACACCGCCTGCGCCTGTTACGCGTGCAATCATCGCAAGGGCGACCGGCTGCCGCACGAAGCGGGCATGCGCCTGCAATGGGAGCCCAGGATGCCGCGCACCAGTTATCTGGTGGTCGCCATTGGCAGCGGAAACGAAACCTGGCGGCGCTACATCGAATTCTGAAACTGCCGTCTCCGCGCCACCGGAACGGCAGTTTTTCTGACCGGTCAGCGTGTAATTGCAACGGCGCGTGGCGCTGCTGCGTAATTCTTCTCAGAACTCATGCGCATCCTTGCGGGGGAGGGTTGTCATGCCTGCGATGGTGGAAGTTGAGGATCTGGCCAAGCGGTACGGTCGGGCCAGCGCGGATCCACTTGCGGTGGATGGGGTGTCGTTCACGATCGCCAAAGGCGAAATCTTCAGCCTGCTCGGGCCAAACGGGGCCGGCAAGACCACGACCATCTCGATGATCAGCGGGCTGATCCAGCCCACACGCGGAGATGCGCGCATCGGCGGGTGCTCGATCACGCGGCAGCCGCTGCAGGCCAAGCGCATGCTCGGCGTGGTTCCGCAGGAGATCGCGCTCTATCCCAGCCTCAGCGCGCGTCAGAATCTCGAATTCTTCGGCAGGATGTTCGGCCTGCATGGCCCGGCGCTCGGCACGCGCGTGCAGGAGATCCTGGACTTCTGCGACCTGGCCGACCGCCAGAACGACAAGGTGGAGAAGTTCAGCGGCGGCATGAAGCGCCGGGTCAACATCGGCATCGGCCTGCTCAACCAGCCGCAGCTCATCTTCATGGACGAGCCGACCGTCGGCATCGATCCGCAGAACCGCCGCCGCGTCCTCGATACCGTGCTGCGCCTGCGCGCCGAGCTGGGCATGACGGTGCTGTACACCTCGCACCTGATGGAAGAAGTGCAGGAGATCAGCGACCGCGTGGCGATCATGGACCACGGACGCATCATCGCATGTGGCACGGTGGGCGAGCTCATCCAGATGGTGGGCGAGGAAGACCGGCTGATCTTCAAGGTGGGCGAGCAGACCATCGCGCCCGCCCTGCTGCAGGCGATGCAGGCCAACGTGCCCGGCATCACCAGCGCGGTTTACGAGCCGGCGCAGCAGGCTGAAGCCGGCGGCAATCACACCGCACAGATTCTCGTGCGCGCCCGCCGTGGGCGCTCGGCGCTTCCGGCCCTGATCAGCCAGGCCAACGAAGCTGGCACGCAGGTCTACTCGGTGGAAGTGCGCGAACCGGACCTGGAGGCGGTGTTCCTGCACCTGACGGGCCGCGCCCTGCGCGACTGAGGCCGCCCGGCAGCGCATGGTATACTGACGCCCGCACCCGTCCTCCTGCGGAAAGCGAGCGCCCATGCTGCTGGCAGTCGATATCGGCAACACCAATGTCACGCTCGGCCTGCTGCACGACGATATGTGGCTGGCAAACTGGCGCGCGCGTACTGTCGCAGACAAGATGCCGGATGAATACGCCGTGCTGGTGGGCAACCTGCTGCGCAGCCGCGGGCTGGACTATCGCGCCGTGACCGGCGTGATTATCTCCAGCGTCGTGCCGCAGCTCACTGCCACCTTCACCGAGCTCACCCGGCGCTACATGGAGACCGAGCCGGTGATCGTCACGCATGCGCTGCCGCTGGGCATTCGCATCGCGATCGATCAGCCGCAGCAGGCCGGCGCCGACCGCCTTGTCAATGCCGCTGCCGTCCACAGCCTGTACGCCGTCAACGCCATCGTCATCGACTTCGGCACGGCCACCACCTGGGATATCGTCAGCGCGGACGGCGCGTATCACGGCGGCGCGATCGCGCCCGGCATCGGTATCGCGCATGATGCGCTGGTGACGCGCGCCGCCCGCCTGCACAAGGTCGATCTGCAGCCCCCGCCCGACCCGATCGGGCGCAACACCATCCACGCCATGCAGTCGGGGCTGTTCTGGGGCTACGTCGCGATGGTGGAGGGCATGGTGGCACGCCTGCGCGAGTCGATGCATCAGCAGGGCATGGGCGAGCCAGTGCGCGTGATCGCGACGGGCGGGCTGGCCCCACTGTTCGATCAGCACACGTCCGTCATCGATCTGATCGCCCCCGATCTCACGCTGGACGGGCTGCGGCTGATCTATGCGCTCAACCGCCCCGGGCGCGCGGATTGATCTGGCGGCGCAATCTCTGTTAGAATGAAGTCAACACGGGGCATAGCGCAATCTGGTAGCGCGCGGCAATTGGGGTGCTGAGGTTCTCGGTTCAAGTCCGGGTGCCCCGACATGCGGGTGTGGTGTAACGGCAGCATACGACCCTTCCAAGGTCTTGGCGCCAGTTCGAGTCTGGTCACCCGCTCTTCAGCAGTCAACACACACGGGGCTATAGCTCAACGGCAGAGCAGGCGGCTCATAACCGCTCGGTTCTAGGTTCGAATCCTAGTGGCCCCAACGCAAGCCGCCCCGCCTCCCGACATTCCACACCAGCAGCCAGAAAACAAAAAACGCGCCTGCGCGCGCTTTTGTGCATCGTTTTGTGTGCCTGGAGGGATTCGAACCCCCGGCCCTTTGCTCCGTAGGCAAATGCTCTATCCACTGAGCTACAGGCACGTTCCTGCGTGGTCATATGCTATCACGGCGGCCAGAGGGGGTCAAGCCTGAGCCTGCGCGCAGCCGGGCGAGGCGACAACGTCGAACCATTGTCATAAAGGGCTCAATGGTTTGTTTTCTTTTCTTAATTCTTTACACTCTTTTCACGCCAGATTGTGCTACGCTGTACACATCCTCAGAAACAAGCATGCGTGTGAGTGCTGATGGCAACCGTGCTGATTGTCGACGATGAAGAAGGCTTCCGCCACATCCTGCAGATCGTGCTGCGGCGTTCCGGCTACGCGACGATGGAAGCAGGCAACGCGCGCGAGGCGCTGCTGGTGCTGGAAGGCGCGATCCCGGAGCTCATCATCCTGGACGACATGATGCCCGGCATGAGCGGCTCCGAGCTGTGTGTGCAGCTCAAGCGGGACAGGCGCACGGCCACCGTGCCGGTGCTCATGCACAGCGCCAACACCCGCCTGGGCGACCCGGCGTACGTGGCCTCACTGGGCGCAGAGGGCGTGCTGATGAAGCCGAGCTCCCCGCGCGAGCTGGTGGCGGTCGTCAACCAGTTCCTGCAGCCCGCCGCGCTATGAGCGCCGGCTGACGCGCTCTTCCGCCGGCGCCTCGTCTGCCGCACTGTCCTCCGCCAGCAGATCATCCAGCGTCAGCCGCTGAACCCGCGACTCGTCCATCAGGCGCTGGCGCGCCTCCTGATGCAGTTCCCCATCCTCACGCAATGTGCGCCGCAAGAGCGTGGCACGGCTCTCGCGCCAGGTGAAGGCATGCATGGCCAGCGGCACGCCATCGGCGCTGATGCGCAGCTCCCAACGGCCCGCCAGTTGATGTGAGGGCAGGATGCGCAGCCGCGCAGCCGGGCTGATGAGGTTGGCGCCGGGCTTGAGCGCATGCTGATCCTCGTGCACGAACAGGCGCTGCCCGTCCGGATCAATAATCTCAAAGCGCAACCGTCCGCTGGCGCGGGCAGCGAGCTGCAGCACGATGAACGGCTGCAGGTAATCGGCATCGTCCGCCGGTGGAATAGAGCGGCACAGCATGCGCTCGCCGCCGCTGAAGGCCATGAAGCCGAGGTCAACGGGCAGCGCCTGTGCGCGCAGGTCCAGGCCAGCGGCGCGGGCCGCGTTGATGGCGTGGGCATAGGCGCGGCGGCCATCCGGCAGCCGGGTTTGCGCATCAGCGGGCGCGGTTTCCTCCGGCGGGGGTGGGGGCTGGCGGGGCGGCAGCGGCTGAATGCCCGGCGGCGGCACGCGGCGCTCGGCAGCGCGGCGCTCGGCAGCGCGGGGCGGCGGGGCGGCAGGCGTGCGGCCGGCCAGCACATCCGACAGGCGGGCGATGCCATCCATCACCGCGGAGAACATCCGCCACAGCAGGCGGATCAGCGCCAGCACGTCAGACAGGTCCCAGCGGGTGAACACCACCTGCGGCAGCAGCGGAGACGCGTAGACCGCCAGCAGCACCAGCCCCAGGCCAAACAGCAGCAGCGCCGCGCTGAACGCCTCTCCCAGCGCAACCATGCCCACGATCATGCACAGCACGCCTGCCAGCAGCCAAACGATCGATCGAGGTTTCGCAGGAGGCATCGGCCCGGCTCACTGCCGTCCGGCGCGACTGCGCTGTTCGGCGTCGACCTGCCCGCGCAGCAGGTCTTCCAGGCTCATGCTCTGATCGGCGGGGGCGCTGCGCGGCACGGCCTCGCGCGATTCCAGGCGGCGTGCGCGCGCAAAGCGATTCTCCAGCGATGGCGTGAGGGTGAACACATGATCCGCCATCAGACGGCCATCGATGAACAGGCGCAGATCCCAGTCTCCCGCCTGCAGCGCATCAGGATTCTCGCGCAGGGGAAGCTGATGATCGGCCAGCAGATTCATATCACCAGCGCGCAGATACGGGCGCAGCTCGTGGACATAGCGCGACTTGCCCTGCCCGTCGCGCAGCTCAAAGCGCACCAGCGCCCGGCGCTCGGCGGCGGTAGGCTGCACATGCAGCGTGACGAACGGACGCAGCGCATCATCATCCAGCGAAGGGCTGGAGGTGCGGCGCATGTGCATGCCCTCGTCACTGCTCTCCAGCGCGATCAGCCCGATATCCAGCAGGGTCAGGTCGGTGGTACCCAGCGCGCCTTCCCGACGGGCGCGGGCAGCCGCCTCACGCGCATCCGCGCTCATGCGGGCGGCAGCACCGCTGGCGCGGGCCACGCGCACGATGCGCGCCGGCCTGCCGGGGGAAAGCGTCAGCACGAGCGCCGTCGCGAACAACGCCAGCAGCGCCACCTGCACAGCTACCGTGGCCGTACCAGACAGCACGGCAATACCGGTCAGTGCGGCCAGTGCCACCAGCCAGGATGTGCTGCTCTTGCGATAGCGCATGTCAACTTCCTGAACGCGAGTCTTTCACGTTTCAGTATACGGCAAATGCACCCCGGCGGTTGCATTCTCTTTGTCCCCGCCTCAGGCGGGCGGCGGCGCTGCCCCCGGCGGGGTACGTTCGAGCAGGCGCGCGCGCAGGTGTTCCAGCGCGGCATCGCTCACGCCGGCCCCCTTCAGATAATCCTGCGCGCTGCCGTAGGCGCTGTGCAGGTGACCGAGCAGCGCGCGGATATACGCCGGGTCGCTCACCAGAAGCGCGCTCATATCCTCCGGCAGAATGCCGATGCGGCGCAATGGCGCAAGCTGCGCGGCCAGATCGCGATAGTACACCGGGTAGGCGAGATTGCTCTGCGAGTAGTCCGCCGCGATGATATCGTCCGGCACGCCGAGCGCGGACAGCAGCACTGCCACAACCATGCCGGTGCGGTCCTTGCCGGCGGTGCAGTGGATGAGCGAGGCGCCCTCCTGCTGCTCGGCGATCTGGCCGATCACGCTGGCGAAGGCGGCGCGGTCGCGGTCCAGCGTGGCGGCATACCGCGCGATCACCAACTCCTGCGTGCGGTCGATATGGCGCATGAAATCGACCAGCGTGCGGATCGGGCCACCCGCGGTGATCGGGAACAGGCTGTAGCGCACACCATCCGGCAAGCGGTCTGGCCGGCGCGCGGCCTCGTCCTCCATGCGCAGATCGAAGATCTGGCGCACATCCAGCGCCATCAGCGCGTGCTGACCGGCCTCCGTGAGCGAGTCCAGCGTGCCAGAGCGAAACACCAGGCCGCGCCGAACCCGCGCGCCATCGGTCGTCAGGTAGCCGCCGACATCGCGGAAGTTGACGCCGCCTTCGAGATGAACATTGTGCGACTCGGCGCGCTCCAGCGGCAGCACGAACGACAGCGGGTCCAGCTTCGGCTTCTGGCGCGCGCGCAGCCGGCGCTGGCGATAGACCGCCGCCAGCACTGCGCCGATGCCGGCAGCCGCCACGCCGCGCACCGCGCGCCGCACAGAATGGAGGATGTGTGTCATCGTGCGCCCTGCCCCTGCTGTGTCGCGGATGCGCTGACTGTGGCGGCTGGGCCGCGCCCCGACAATCCGCGCCGCAGCGGATGCCGTTCAGACGGCAAGGATGCGCTCGATGCTGGCCAGCTCGTCGGCGCTGAAGTCGAGGTTCGCCAGCGCGCCGACGGCCTCGTCGATCTGCGCGATGCGGCTGGCGCCGATCAGCACCGAGGTCACGCACGGCAGGCGCAGCACCCACGCCAGCGCCAGCTGCGCCATGTTCTGCCCGCGCGCGGCGGCGATCTCGCTCAGGCGGCGCACCTTCTCCAGCCGCTCATCGGTGACATGCTCCGGGCGCAGGAAGCCGTGCGGCTTGCCAGCGCGCGAGTCGCCGGGGATGCCGCCGAGATAGCGGTCGGTGAGCAGGCCCTGCGCCAGCGGCGAGAATGGGATGCAGCCGATGCCCTCCTCCGCCAGCACGTCGGTCAGCCCGCCCTCAATCCAGCGTTCAAACATGTTGTACTTGGGCTGATGAATCAGGCAGGGCGTGCCCAGCTCGCGCAGGATGTGCGCGGCCTGGCGCGTCTGCTCGGCGCTGTAATTGCTGATGCCGACGTACAGCGCGCGCCCGCTGCGCACGATGCTGTCCAGCGCCATCATGGTCTCTTCCAGCGGCGTGTTCGGGTCTGGCCGGTGGCTGTAGAACAGATCGACATACTCCAGGCCCATACGCCGCAGGCTCTGATCGAGGCTGCTGATGAGATACTTGCGCGAGCCCCACTCGCCGTACGGGCCGGGCCACATGTAATAGCCGGCCTTGGACGAGATGAACAGCTCATCGCGCCAGGGGCGCAGATCACTGGCCAGCACGCGGCCCAGCGTCTCCTCTGCCGAGCCGGGAGGCGGGCCATAGTTGTTCGCCAGATCGAGATGGGTGATGCCCAGATCGAAGGCGCGCAGGATCATCGCCCGCGAGTTCTCATGCACATCCACGCCGCCGAAGTTGTGCCACAGCCCGAGCGACACCGCCGGAAGCTGCACACCACTGCGCCCGCAGCGGTTGTAGCGCATGCTGGAATAACGCGCATCAGAGGGAAGATAGGCCATGCTGGTCTCCTGTCATGAACACGTTCCGTGCTGCTGCCGCGCGCGCCCGCCGCGAAAGGGCCGGGCCAACGCAGCGTGTTACAGCACCACGTTCACCTTCGGCTCCGCGCCCGCCGCGCCGCCCGCGCGCCCGGCGATGAAGATCACCCGCTGCGGCTGGCCGCCGCCGAGCGCGCGCTGCAGGCCGGGGCTGGCCAGCGCCGCCGCCTTCGCCTCGTCCTCGCTGATGCCGACGGGCACCTGGATGCGGTCGATCGGCTTGCCGTTGCGCATCACCACCAGCGTGGTCAGCTCCTCGGCGGCCTTGCTGGCGTCGTACTCCGGCCACGACTGCTGATGCACGCTGTATGGCAGGCCCAGCCGCGCCCACAGCTCCTCGCTGATGTGCGGCGTGATCGGCGCCATCAGCAGCAGCATGTCGCGCATCGCCTCGCGCCACGCCTCGCCGGTCAGCCGGCCTTCGCGCGCCAGCGGGCGCAGCTCGTTCTTCAGCGTCATCAGCGCCGAGACTGCGGTGTTGAAGCTGAAGGCCTCGAAGCTGTCGCTCACCTTGCGGATCGCCTGATGAATCCTGCGCTCGGCCTGGCGGGCTGCCGCCGGATCGCCCTCGCCCGGCCCGGGACCGGCGATCACCATGTCCCACACATCATTCAGCCAGCGCACCACGCCCTGGATATTGTCGTCGTTCCACGGGCCGCCCTTCACCCAGTCGAAGCCGAACATCAGATAGGCGCGCACGGTGTCCGTGCCGTAGGCCTTCACCAGCTCGTCCGGGTTGACCACGTTGCCCTTGCTCTTGGACATGCGCTGCACGTCCAGATGGTGGCGCAGCTGGTTGACGGTATTGGGGCCGGGGACGCCGGGGATGTGGATGGCCGCGCCTTCCGGCACTTCGACCGGCGTCAGCTCACCACCCCGGTTGATGTCCGCGACCGTCAGCAGGTTCTCGGTACGCTTGACGATCTCACCGACCACCATGCCCGATTCCGGCTGCGGCTCAGGCAGCACGCCGCGCTCCAGCACCTCGATGCTGGCCGCGATCAGCCGCGCGCCCTCGCGGCGGCCGCTGGCGCGCACGATATCGCCCTTGCGTTCCGCGCCCAGCACCTGCCCCTGGTTGCGCAGCACCAGCATCGGCTCGTCGAACGCGCCTTCCGCGCTGCGCCCATGCTCGGTCATGATCGCGCGCGCCTTGTCGAACACGCCCAGATCGCGCATCGCCTTGTTGAACCAGCGCGTGTAGAGCAGGTGCATGGTCGCGTGTTCCGCGCCGCCGGTGTACACATCGACGGGCAGCCAGTAGGCGGCCTCTTCCGCGTCGAAAGGCGCGGTCTCGCAGTGCGGGCTCAGGTAGCGCAGGTGATACCACGACGAGCACATGAAGGTGTCCATGGTATCGGTTTCCCGCCGTGCGGGCCGCCCGTGATGATCAACAGTGTTGAGGAAGCTCGGGCTGCGGCCCAGCGGATTGCCCATCACGCCCTGGAAGACGATATCGGTGGGCAGCACCACCGGCAGCAGATCATCGGGAACGCTCTCGATACGGCCCTCCTCGGTGTAGATGACCGGGATCGGCGCGCCCCAGTAACGCTGGCGGCTGATCAGCCAGTCGCGCAGGCGGTAGTTGACCTCCTCGCGGCCAACATTCTGCTGCTGCAGCCAGTCGAGCACCGCGCTGATGGCCGGGTTGCGGCGGCCCTTCTCGCCGTTGGAGACCGTGCCGTTGAAGTGCGCGCTGTTGATCATCACGCCAGCCCCGGCATACGCCTCGGTCATGGTCGCGCCGTCGAGCTGCACGCCCTCCGGCTGAATGACCGGGATGATCTCCAGGCCGAACGTGCGCGCAAAGTCGAAGTCGCGCTGATCGCCGCTGGGCACGGCCATGATCGCGCCGGTCCCGTAGGTCATCATCACGTAGTCGGCGATCCACACCGGCACACGCGCGCCGTTGACCGGGTTGATGGCGTAGGCGCCGGTGAAGACGCCGGTCTTCTCCTTGCCCTCAGCGGTACGCTCGATCTCGGTCTGCGTGGCGGCGAAAGCGACATATGCCTCGATAGCAGCGCGCTGTGCCGGCGTGGTGATGGCGGCCACCAGCGGGTGTTCCGGCGAGAGCACCATGAACGTCACGCCCCACAGCGTGTCGGGCCGCGTGGTGAAGATGTCGAACGACTGCCCACTCTCCATGCGGAAGGTCACGCGCGCGCCTTCGCTGCGCCCGATCCAGTTGGTCTGCATGGCGCGGACCTTCTCCGGCCAGTCGAGGCGGCTGAAGTCGAGCATCTCGTCGGCATAGCGGCGGTAGCGGAAGAACCACTGCGTCATCATCTTCTGGATGACAGGCTGGCCCAGGCGCTCGTCCTTGCCGTCGATCACCTGCTCATTGGCCAGCACGGTCTGCAGCGCATCGGACCAGTTGACCAGCGCTTCGCCGCGATAGGCCAGATCGTTCTCGAAGAACAGTTTGAAGAACCACTCTGTCCAGCGGTAGTACGAGGGCTCGCACGAGACGGCCTCGCGCTGCCAGTCGAACATCGCGCCCATGCTGCGCAGCTGGCCGCGCATGCGCTCGATGTTGGCCATCGTCCACTGCGCGGGATGCACGCCGCGCTGCACAGCCGCATTTTCCGCTGGCAGGCCGAAGGCGTCGAAGCCCATCGGAAAGAGCACGTTGAAGCCGCGCATGCGCATCCAGCGGGCGCGCGCGTCGGAGGGGGTCATGGCGAACCAGTGGCCGATGTGCAGATCGCCCGAGGGGTAGGGAAGCATGGTCAGCGCGTAGTGCTTGGGCCGGTTCCAGTCCACCTTCGAGCGGTAGAGGCCGTCGCTTTCCCACTTCGCCTGCCAGTGCGTCTCAAACTGCTGCGGGGCGTACTTCTCTCGTTCTGCCATCATGCCTTTTCCTGCGCCTGCTGCAGACCAGAATACCGGCCAACCAGTATACAAAACAAACGCGCAGGCGCATACACCGCCGGAACCCTCCCGTGCGGCGCAGCGCTTGCGCGCACCTCAGCCCAGCCGCCCGCACCTGCGCGGGCGATCAGCGCTTGTCAGCGATGCGGATCGCGGCGTTCCGGGCGTACGGGCACAGGCACCGGCACCGGCACCGGAACGCGGGCGGGTCTGGCGGGCTGCTGCCGGAGCACGCGCTCCAGATCATTCAGCGTTTCACGAATGCGCTGCGCGATCTCTTCCCACACATTCCGCTTGATCTTCGCCACGAGCATTAGCCTTTCCCAACACGCCGTCGTCCGGGTAGCCTGGCCGGTGGAAAACAAAACCCCTCAGCCGGGCAGGGATGAGGGGGCAGTTTCATTCTCGTTCGCTGTGGCCGAACGCGGGTGTGGACCTAAGGGGATTCGAACCCCTGACCTCTTCAATGCCATTGAAGCGCTCTCCCAGCTGAGCTATAGGCCCGGGTCCGTGACCGCGTCACGCATGTGTTGTCAAGCGAACGGGATTGTAAGGCCCGCCATTTCCCATGTCAAGATGAAGCATACAACGGAAAACTTCAGCCTGTCCAGCAGGCTAACGCAGTTCTAACGCGCTGTTCGTCAGGCGCGTTCGAAGAACACGTGCAGCACCAGCCGGCCCAGGCGCAGCTCATCGCCATCGCGCAGGATGCGCGGCTGGTTGGGGATCAGACGCGTGCCGTTCAGATACGTGCCGTTGGGGCTGCCTTTGTCCACGATCACCAGCGAGGCAGTGTCCTTACGCACGATGCTGGCATGCCGGCGCGAGACGCCCAGATCGATGGCATTGGCTACAGACAGATCCACCTCAGGGCTTTCGCCAGTATCGGGGTCTTTACGGCCCAGCGTGATCTGCTGGATTTCGCCCGGGTCAAAGCGGAAGCGCTGATCGACATCGCGCACCTGCAGCACCAGCGTCATCTTGCCGGTCAGGCGCGCAGTTCCCCAGCGCGGCGTGAGATCGTCCTCATCTGACGCATTGATTCTGCGAGTGGCATTCATGCGCAGGATCAGCTGGCCGCAGTATGCGCAGATCTTGGTGTCGGCCGGTATCTTGTGCTTCCCACAAGGGCAGTCAATCATCTGGCTGTCTCAGCTCGGCAGTGCTATTCCGATACTGAGTATATCATCAGCTTTGAAGAAACCAGATTGCCGCTTCACGAAATTCGCATGAACAAGACTCTGAATTCCCAGCCATGCCCATCACGCGGTCAGCCTCCCACCGGCGGGGCCAGATGCTCGATGAAGTGCGTCAGCACAGCGACCGCTGTGGCATATTCGCTCAGTGGAAGGCGCTCCTCCGGCGTGTGATCGAGCGCGCTGTCCCCCGGTCCATAGGCGAGGATCGGGCATGTCCAGCGCTCGGCCACCGCATTCCAGTCGCTCGTGCCGGTCTTGAGCACGAAGCCTGGCCGCTCGCCGGTGACAGCGCGCACAGCCCCCAGCATGGCGCGCACCAGCGGGCTGTGGCGGTCGGCCTGCACTGCCCGCTCTGCGCCGGTGAAGAGCAGCGCGGCATCGGCATCGGCGCACTGCACCACCGCCTCGCGCGCGGCCTCCGGGGGCAGCGCCGGCGGCAGGCGCAGGCTGATGCTGAGATCGACGGTGTCACTGAGCGCATCGGACTCGCTGTTGATGGCCCGCAGGTGCGCCCACACCTGATCAAAGGCCGCGGCGTGTCCTGCGCTCTGCGCCGCGGCCCACGCCTCCACGCGCGCCCAGAATGCTGCCCCCAGCGCCGCCGCACTCGGCTCCGGGCGGGCGGTGTGCGCGCTGGGCCGGCGCAGGTTGTAATGCGCGATCAGCCGGCCCTTGTAGCCCAGCGTCAGGCGGGTGGTCCCGCTCGGCTCGCCGATCAGGCACAGATCGGGCGTGACCGTCTCGCGCAGCAGGCGCGCGCCCGCGCCGGTGGCCGCCTCCTCCTCGACCGCGCCGGCCACGATCACGCGCCAGCCCGGCGGCAGTGCGGCGGCTGCCGCCGCTTCCGCGAAGGCACACAGCGGCCCCTTGGCATCCACGCTGCCGCGCC
This sequence comes from uncultured Pleurocapsa sp., assembly GCA_964654755.1. Classification (GTDB taxonomy): domain Bacteria; phylum Chloroflexota; class Anaerolineae; order Aggregatilineales; family Phototrophicaceae; genus Flexifilum. Next base: position 82,026 of record CAZZJW010000006.1, read on the forward strand.
CGTACAGCACCCCGTCGCGCACTTCCACCGGCAGCTCGCCCGGGAAGGTGTCGATGTGGCCGAGCAGCATCAGCGTGTGCGGCGCGTCGTGCGGCCCGCGCTCGCCGACCGCGCTGCCCGCCGCATCCACGCCGGCGCGAAAGCCATGTGCGCGCAGCCAGCGCACCAGCACGTCCACCGCCGCCGCCTCGTGATACGACGGGCTGTAGCAGCGCACCAGATCGATCAGCAGTTCAGACATGCAGCGCGCTCGCTTCCAGCGCCGCCAGCACCGCGTCCGTCGTCGCCCGGGTGTGGCCGGCATGCGCGGTCGTAGCGACCGCTGCGCGCAGGCGGCCCGCCGCCTCACCCCAGCCGAGGTCGTCCAGCAGCATGGCGGCGGTGAGCATGGCCGCGCGCGGATCGGCCACACCCCGGCCAGCGATATCCGGCGCGGAGCCGTGCACCGGCTCGAACACGCCGGGGTGGCGCTCGCCGATGTTGGCGGAAGGCGCCAGGCCCAGGCCGCCGGTCAGCCCGGCCACCAGATCGCTCAGGATGTCGCCGAACAGGTTGGTCGTGACGATCACATCGAAGCGCGCGCCATCGCCGTTGAGCGCAGCCTGCGCCAGATGCATCGCCGTGGAGTCCACCAGCCCTTCCTCAACGACCAGGCTGGGAAATTCGGCTGCGGCGGCCAGCGCCTGTGCGCGGAACAGCCCGCACGTCTCCTTGAGCACGTTGGCCTTGTGCACGATCAGCAGGCGCTTGCGGCGGCGCAGCGCCCACTGCGCGGCGGCACGAGTGATGCGGGTGCTGGCCCGCGCGGTGATCACGCGCTCGGCGATGGCCGTCGCGCCGTCATCCTCCACGCGCTCGCGGCCGCTGTACAGGCCCTCGGTGTTCTCGCGCACGATCAGCACGTCCAGCCCGTTGCCCTGCGCGGGCCGCAGGTTGCAGAACAGATCGAAGTGCCGGCGCAGTTGCAGGATCGGGCTGCGATAGCCAGACACTTTGTGCATGGGCGACTGTGTGGCGCCGAAGAGCACGGCATCGCTCGCCTCGCACAGCCGCAGCGTCTCCGCCGGCAGTGCCTCTCCAGTGCGCTCGAACGTGCCGAAACCGGCATCCGCCATCTGGATGGCCAGCGGCAGGCCCAGCGCACGCAGGACTTCGAGGGCGGCGGGGATGACCTCCGCGCCGATGCCATCGCCGGGGATGGCGGTGAGGACGTGGCTCACGCATGCCCTCCCTGAAAGCGCTGCTGCAGCATGGGCAGCAGGCCGCCAGCGTCCAGGATGGCGCGCACGCCGGGCGGCGGCGGCGTGTACGTCCAGGTGCGCTCGCCAGCGCGGATGACGCCCGCCTCGCGGTCGAGCGCGATCTCATCGCCCGTAGCGAGCGCCGCCGCCACACCGGGGCAGGCGATCGGCAGCACGCCGTGATTGATGCAGTTGCGGAAGTACAGCCCATTGAACGAGTCGGCGATGATCGCGCATACGCCGGCATGCTTGAGAGCGACCACGGCCTGCTCGCGGCTGCTGCCACAGCCCCAGTTGCGCCCGGCAGCGATGACATCGCCGGCGCGCGCCTCAGCGGCGAAGCGCGGATCGAGGTCCTCGAGCGCATGCGCGGCGAAGTCCTTCGGATCGCGCACAGTATATGTGTACTTGCCGGGGAAGATCACGTCAGTGTTGACGTTGTCCCCGTACACCCACACCCGATGGGTCGTTTGCATGCTGCCCTCCTCCATCCTGCACTGCGCTACAGAAACTCGCGCGGGTCGGTCAGCACGCCGGTGATGGCGCTGGCCGCGACCACATACGGGCTGGCGAGATAGATCGGCGCGTCGCGCGTGCCCATCCGCCCACGGAAATTGCGATTGGCGCTGGTGATACTGGCCTCATTCGGCGCGGGCACGCCCATATGATTGCCCATGCACGGCCCGCAGCCCGGCGTGCCGATGGTCGCGCCGGCCGCCAGCAGCGTGCTCAGCGTGCCATCGGCGGCGGCGCGCTGCAGCACCTCGCCGCTGGAGGGGATGACCACCATGCGAATGCGCACCTTACGCCCGCGTAGCACGTCTGCCGCCGCCGCCAGATCGTCGTATTTGCCGTTGGTGCATGTGCCGAGAAATGCCTGATCGACGGGCGTCCCCGCCGCCTGCGTCACCGGCACGACATTGTCCGGCTGGTGCGGCAGCGCGATCATCGGCGGCAGCGCCGACACATCCAGCGCATATTCGTCGGCGTACACGGCGTCGGCATCCGGATAGAGCGGGGTGAAGTCCCGCCCGCGCTTCGCCTCCAGCGCGGCGAACACCAGCGGGTTGGGCGGCAGATAGGCGCTCATCGCCCCGAACTCGGCCATCATGTTGGGCAGCACCGAGCGCTCGTCGATGGAGAAGTGGTCGAGCGCCTCACCAGCAAATTCCACACTGCGATAGCCGCCACCCTCCACCCCCCGGTCGCCGATCAGCTTCAGGCTGATGTCCTTGACCGTGACGCCGCGCGCCAGCCGCCCGCTCAGGCGCACGCGCATCGACTCCGGCACGCGCAGCCACAGCTCGCCCGTCGCCCACAGCGCGGCCATCTCGGTGCGGCCAACGCCCATGCCGAACGCGCCCAGCCAGCCGAAATGCGTGCTGTGCGAGTCCGAGCCGAAGATCACCTCGCCGGGCAGCACCAGCGTTTCCTCGCTGATGACCTGGTGGCAGATGCCGCGCCCGACCTCGAAGAAGTGGCGGATGCCCTGTTCGCGCACCCAGGCGCGGATCTCGGCGTGATTGAGCGCGTGCTCGGTGGTAGGCGCGGGCACAGCATGATCGAGCGTGATGACCACGCGATCGGGGCGCAGGATGCGCTCTGCGCCGATCTGCAGAAAGGTGCGGCGGATAGCGGCGGTGTTGTCGTGGCTGAAGACCACATCCGGCGCGACGGTCAGCAGATCGCCGGCGCGGGCGGCCTCCACCCCGGCGGCGCGCGCCAGCGCCTTCTCGGCGAACGTGCGCCCGCTCATAACGGCAGCTCCTCGCGCGCGGCCTCGTGCAGCAGCGCGTCGATCTCGTCCAGGCCCAGCGGCGCGGAGTCCGCGCGCGTCTTCACCGTCAGCGTGACCGCCTTGATGATGTGATCGTCCAGCGCCAGCCCCAGCGCCCGCGCGCGCTCACGCACGGCGTTCCAGCCCGTCAGGCGGTGGCCGATGGCGATCTCGCGCTGCAGGCCGAAATCCTCCGGACGGATCACCTCGTAGGTGGAGGGGTCCGCCAGCACCGCCTTGGCGTGGATGCCGGCCTTGTGGATGAAGGCGGACGCGCCGGTGATCGGATTGGTGAAGGGCACGTCGATACCACACAGCGCCGCGATCATCGCGTCAAGCTGCGGCAGCACGGGCAGGCGGTACTTGGCGACGTAGGCCCGGTCGAGCGTGTACAGCCGCGCGATCAGCCCGCTGAGCGGGGTGATGCCGTTGCGCTCGCCGATGCCCAGCAGCGTGGTATCGACGTGCGTCGCCCCCGCTTCCAGCGCCGCGCAGGCGTTGGCGATGGCGCAGCCGCTGTCGTTGTGGCCGTGAAACTCGATGTCCAGCCCGGTCAGGCGCACCAGCTGCGACACCAGCGCGTACACCTGGTTGGGCGTCGCCACGCCGACGGTGTCGGCCACGCCCAGACGGTCGATCAGCCCGGTGTCCGCGATGGCGAGGTACACGCGCAGCAGGTCGCTCTCGCGAGAGCGAAAGCTGTCCTCGGTGCTGAAGCGCAGGATGATGTGCGGGGCCTGCTGGCGGGTGAAGCTGATCACATCCTGCGCCAGATCGACGATCTGGGCGATGCTGTGGCCGTGGCTGTGCGTGATGAGCTGCTGCGACGTGCCGATGACGATATCGACGCCGTGCACGCCGGTATCGAGCGCGCGCAGCACATCTTCGCGGTTGCAGCGCACATGCGTGAGGATGCGGGCGTTGAGGCCCATGCCCACCAGCGCGCGGATATCGGCTTCGCTCTGCGGCGAGGCGCAGGGCGAGGTCATCTCGATCATCTCCACGCCGAAGGCATCCAGCCCGGCGGCGATCTCCATCTTGTGCGCGGTGCTGAAGGTGGCAGTGCTGAACTGCTCCCCTTCGCGCAGGGTGCTCTCGATGATGGCGTAGCTATTCAGCGGCACGATTGAGCGTCTCCAGGACCTGCTGCAGGGCTTCATTCCAGTCGTCTTCGGCGATCACCAGCGGCGGCAGCAGGCGCAGCACCGTCGGGCCGGCGGGCAGAGCGAGCACGCCGCGTTCCTGCAGCGCGCGCAGCACCGGCGCCACCTTGCCGCGCAGCTCGATGCCGATCAGCAGGCCGCGCCCGCGCACCTCGCGGAAGGCCGTTGGCCGCAGCCCGGCGCGCAGCACGTCCAGCGCGTGTGCCCCCAGCAGCGCGGCGCGCTCGGACAGGCGGTCGTCTCGCAGCACGCCGAGCGCGGCCTGTGCGGCGGCGCAGGCCAGCGGGCTGCCGCCGAAGGTGCTGCCGTGCGCGGCGGGGGACAGCGCGCCCACGCGCTCGCTCATCAGCACCGCGCCCATCGGCAGGCCGCCGGCGATGCTTTTGGCGACCGGCATCAGGTCCGGCTGCACACCGTCGTGGTGATGCGCGAACAGCGCCCCGGTGCGCCCGAAGCCGGTCTGCACCTCATCGACGATCAGCAGCGCGCCGCGCTCGCGGCACAACGCCAGCACGCCCGCCAGGTAGCCGGGCTCAGCCGGGTGCACGCCCCCCTCGCCCTGCACCGCCTCGACCAGCACGGCGGCGGTGGCATCGCTGATGGCGGCCGCCATGCGCTCAAGGTTGTTGTAGGGGACGAACGTCACCCCGGCGATCAGCGGCTCGAACGGCTCGCGGTAGGCTTTCTCCCAGGTGGTGCTCAGCGCGCCCATCGTGCGCCCGTGGAAGCCGCGCATCGTCGAGATCACGCCATGCCGCCCGGTGACCAGCCGCGCCATCTTCAGCGCCGCCTCGTTGGCCTCTGCACCGCTGTTGCACAGGAACACCCGCCGGAAGTGCGGGCCGGCCGCCTCGATCAGCGCCTGCTGATACAGCGCGCGCGCCGGCGTGTGAAACATCTCCGGGCACACCGTCAGGGTCTCCATCTGGCGGCGCATGGCCTGCAGGATCACCGGGTGGCGGTGACCGAAGTTGGCCGCGCCCTGCCCGCCCACGCAGTCGATGTAGCGCCGGCCCGTCTCGTCCCACAGCAGCGCGCCCTCTCCGCGCACCAGCGTGAGATCGCGCTTGAGGTAGACGCCGCTGCTGGTGCTGTCCTCGATGGCGGCGATGGAAAGCAGCATGTCGGTCATGCGTGCACCGCCTCGGCCAGCGCGCGGATGTGCGTGCCGCCGCCCGCCAGCGCTGCCGCCAGCGGCTGCTGTGCGCGCGCATCCGCCAGGATGACGTGTGGCACGCCCGCCGCCAGCGCCCGGCCAGACGCCAGCACCTTCTTCTTCATGCGCCCCTGCGCGTAGCCCTCCAGCCGGGGCATGTCGGCGGCGGATGCGCGCGCCACCAGCGAGGTGGGATCGCTGACCTCACGCAGCAGGCCGGGCACGTTGCTCAGGATGAGGAGCGCCTGCGCCCCCAGCACCCCGGCGATCAGTGCGGCCGCCAGATCGCCATCGACGTTCAGCCGTTCGCCAGCCGCGCCCAGCGCCAGCGGCGAGATGACCGGCACGCCGCCCGCCGCCAGCACCGCCTGCAGCAGGCTGGCATCCGCGCTGGCGAGCGCGCCGCTGAAGTCATCGCGGACGAGCACCTGCCGCCCGTCCACCAGGGCGCGGATGGCGGTCTTGCGCTCGGCACGCAGCACGCTCAGGCCGGACAGCCCGGCGGCAGGCGCGCCCAGCCCGGCCAGCGCCGCGGTCACCCGCGCATTCACCAGCCCGGCGGCGGCGCAGAAGATCTCCAGCGTGTCGGCATCGGTGTAGCGGCTGCTGTGCCCGCCCGGCGTGGTGAGCATGCGCGGCGGGCGGCCCATCGCCTCGCCGAGCGTGTTGGCGGCGTCGCTCGCCCCGTGCACGACGACCCAGCGCTCGCCTGCCGCCACCCGGCTGGCGAGATCGCGCGCAGCCGCCGCCGGGTCGATGCCCGCGCCGCCGCCGATCTTGAGGACGTAGAGTGAAGTCATGGTGCTGTCATCCGCTTTCCGCTGACCGTCATGGATAGATGCCGCTGAAGTCCAGCCCGGCGCGCTCATCGAAGCCGCACATCAGGTTCATGCACTGCACGGCGCTTCCCGCTGCGCCCTTGCCGAGGTTGTCGATGGCGCACAGCAGCGCGGCCCGGCCCGTGGCGGGGTCGAACTCCCAGCCGACATCGGCGTAATTCGAGCCGGCCAGCAGGCGCGGTTCCGGATGGCGGTGCAGGCCGGCCTTCTCGTGCACGATGCGCACGAACGGCGCATCCGTCCAGGCCGCGCGGTAGGCCGCCCACAGCTCGCGCTCGGAGATGCCGGGCAGCGTGGCGTATACCACCGCCGCCGCGCCGCGCACCATCTCGACGCTGGTCACGCCCATGCGCACATCGTAGCTGCCGAAGCGGATGAGCGACTGGCGCACTTCTGCCTCGTGCCGGTGTCCGACCATCTGGAACGGCCGCACCACGCCGGCCCGCGCCGGGTGATGGCTGGTATCCGTCGGCGTGCGCCCGGCCTCGCTGCTGCCCACCTTGACATCGGCGATCAGCGGCTGATCGGGACGCAGCAGGCCAGCCTGCACCGCCGCCCACGTCGCCAGTGTCACCGCTGTGGCGTTGCAGCCCACGCCGCTGGCGTAGTACGCGCCGCGCAGTGCCTCACGGTTGAGCTCCGGCAGACCGTACACAAAGCGGTCAAGCCACTCCGGCGCACGGTGGGCTTCGCCGTAGGCCGCCTGATAGGCGGCGGGATTGTGCAGGCGGAAGTCCGCGCTCAGGTCGATGACGCGCTCGGCCAGCGCATCCCAGCGCGCGATGTGCTGCTGCGCCTCGCCGTGGGGCAGCGCCAGAAAGAGCACATCGCAGGGCTGCAGCGCCTCGCCGCCGATGAAGCGCAGGTCGGTGCGCCCGCGCAGGTGCGGGTGTACCTGATAGGCGTAGCGCCCGGCGAAACTCTCCGAGGTGATCTGCGTCACCTCAACGTGCGGATGCCCCAGCAGCAGCCGCAGCAGATCGCCGCCCGCGTAGCCGGAAGCGCCGACGATGGCCGCGCGCATCATGATGCCCCCCGCGCCTGCGCCGCCTGCACGACGTAGTCGGCCACGCGCCCGGCGATGTCGACGCCTGTCGGAGCGCTGCTGTTGCGGAATTCCATCGTGTGGTTGATTTCGTTGACCAGCAGGCCGCGCTCCGGATCCTCGAACACGTCCAGCGCCAGCACCCCGCCGCCGACGGCCTGGGCCGCCTGCACGCACAGTGCATTCAGCGCAGGCGTCACCGGGCAGTTGGAGGCAGCGCCGCCGCGCGCGGTATTGGTGATCCAGTGCGCCGACGTGCGGTAGATCGCGCAGATGGTCTCGTCGCCGACGACGAAGGCGCGGATGTCGCGGCCCGGCTTCTCGACGTACTGCTGCACGTAGAAGGTGTGATGCGCGTAGCCGCCCAGCGTCAGTCGGTGCTCGATGATCGCCTCTGCGGCGCTGCGGTCGTTGACGCGTGCCAGCAGCCGCCCCCACGAGCCGGTGACCGGCTTGAGCACGGCGGGGTAACCCAGCGCCTCGACGGCGGCCAGCCCGGAGCCTTCGTCGAAAGCGGCGCGCGCGGCGGGCTGTGGCACCCCCGCCCCCGCCAGCGCCAGCGTGGTCAGCAGCTTGTCGGCGCACACCGCAGCCGTGGCATAGCTGTTGACCGTCGGGATGCCCCAGCCGTTGAGGATGGCCTGCAGATACATCCCGCGCGAGGTGCTGACGCAGCGCTCCAGCGCCACCGCATAGGCGGACCAGGGCAGGCCGCTGGGCGCGAGCTGCTCCGGGCCGGCGGTCAGATCGATGTTGGCGTCGCGGTCGGCGATGATATCCGGCTCGATGCCACGCGCGCGCAGCGCTTCGATCAGCAGCTTCTCTTCCGGGCGAACGTGCGTGATGAGGACAACGACGCGCATCAGACTACTCGCCCCAGTCTTCCTGCATCTCCGGCGCGAGATCGAGCTCAACCGGGTTGAGGCTGAGCACTTCCAGCTCCACGCCGCAATCCGGGCAGGCGATCAGCTCGTGCAGCATGGTATCGGCAGACAGCGAGACGTGCGCGGCGCATTCAGGGCAGGTGGGCAGGTGGGTCATGGTGGGATTTCCTTTCGTGATCGCTCAGTGCGTACAGGACCAGAAAACAAAACCGCCGTCCAGCGGTTGAAGTCTGGACGGCGGCTCGGACATCGTGCTCCGGGCAGGTGCTACCCTCCAGACCTCGCGGCAGGCTTCTTGCTCTGCTTCTGCTTGCTGTCGAACATCGGGATGGCGCTCATCATTCCTGCTCCTTCAAAACAAAAAACCTGCCGCCCGGGCAGGTCTTGTTCGCTGTGTTGCGTGCAGCGGCGAAGACAAATCACCCGGAAACTGGGTTCGGGCTGCGCTTCTTCGCCTTCTTGATGATCTGGGCAAACGCCATGCTATCACCTGCTGCTGCAAACGTGAGCAGAGAATACGGGATGCACCCCCTGCACAGCAATGGGCACCCTGCATGAAATTCCCCCGGCAAAACCGACAAACGCAGGCGATAGCCCTGCACTTTCCAGCCGGACGGCTGACAGCCGGCGCGCGCGGCGCTATACTGCTGTGCACATGACTCGCCTGCAAGGACCCGGCCCACGCCCTTGAAGCCCTCCCGCATCCTCATCCTGATCGTGCTGGCGGCGCTCGCCCTGCGCATCGCGCTCGGCGTGCTGTTCGTGCGCTATCCGGGCATCGCCGACCCTAACCACTACTACAACCTGGGCATGCGCCTCAGCGGCGGCCACGGGTACACCATCGACTACATCTGGCAGTACAACGCTGCCTACCCCGGCATCGAGCACCCCGACGACTACTGGATGCCGCTGACCGCCTGGGTGACCGCCGCCAGCATGAGCGTCTTCGGGCAGAACCTGGCCGCCGCCCTGCTGCCGTTCGTGCTGCTGGGCAGCCTGCTGCCCCTGCCCGCCTACGGGCTGGCGCGGCAGTTCGGCGTGAGCGCCGGCGCGGCACTGTTCGCGGCGGCCGCCTGCGCCTTTCTGCCGGAGTTCGTGCTCAACAGCCTGCGCACCGATACCACGCTGCTGAATGCGATGCTGGTGTGCTGCGCGCTCTACGCCTTCACGGCGGGCCGGCGCGCGCAGACGCTGCGGCGTGTGCTGTGGTGGTGCGTGTGCGGGTTGTGCGCCGGGCTGGCCTATCTCACCCGCAGCGAGAACGTGCTGCTGGTGGCGGCCTGTGGCGCGGCGCTCGCCCCCGCACTGCTGCAGGGCCGCGCGGGCTGGCGCGAACAGCTGATGCCGGCGCTGGTCATCCCGGCGCTGGCGCTGGCGCTGTGTGCGCCATGGCTGGCGCGCACCTACGCGCTCAATGGCACATTCTCCACGCCCACCACCAGCAACATGTTCTGGCTGACCGACTACAACGATCACTATCTGTTCGATACGCAGCTTTCGCTGCAGACCATGCTGGCGGCGCGCACGCCCGCCGAGCTGCTGGGCAAGCGCGGGTTCGAGATGGCGGCCAGCCTGAAGATCATGATCGTCACGCTGGGCACCGCCCTGCCGCTGTTCGTGCTGGGCGGCGCGGCGCTGGCGCTGGGCGCGCGTGGGGAGCGGCGGGACTGGCTAAGGACGCTGCTGCCAGCGCTGCTGCTGCTGGCGGCGTTCTTCGCCTTCTACACTGTGCTCGCGCCCTACAAAAGCCAGGGCGGCAGCTTCAAGAAGGCGTATCTCTCGCTCATCCCGGCGCTGCTGCCGCTGGCCGCGCTGGCGCTGGAACGCGCGCTGCACACCCGGCATCTGCAGCGCGGCGCGGCGGCGCTGGTGTGCGCGCTGCTGGTGTTCGAGGCGGCGGATGTGGTGCGGCTGGATGCCAGCACTGCCAGCGGCTACGCCAGCACCATCGCCCGCTTCAGCGAGCAGGCGCGCGCGCTGCCAGATGTCTCTGGCGACGGGCAGCTTGCCCTGATGACGCAGGATCCGTTCGTGCTGGGCACGTTCGGCCTGCGCTCGGTGATCTATCCCCAGGGCGATCTCGACACCGTCTACCGCGTGGCGCAGCGCTACGGCGTGGACTACCTGCTGATGCCCTCTGACCGGCCCGCCATCGACGCCGTGCTCAACGGCCCGGGCGACCCGCGCTTCACCCCGGTGCTGGACGCGAACGGCCGCCCAACCGCCTTCGTGCGCATCGAGCCGCCGGCATGAAGCGCGATCGCGTGCTCTGGCTGGTGCTCGCGCTGGCGCTGCTGCTGCGCGTGCTGACTGCGCTCACGCTCGACGCTGCCACGCCGCTGGCCGACCGCGGCGGAGACAGCGGCTGGTATCTCGCCAACGGCTACACGCTGCTGACCGGCCAGCAGGCGGCCAGCGGCATCATCGCCCAGCCGGAATCGCTCGGCCAGCCGCCGCTGTATTTCGTCTTCGTCGGCCTGCCACAGGCGCTGCTGCCCGGCGGGCAGGCCGTCCTCCTCATCCGCCTGCTGCAGGCGCTGGCCGGCGTGCTGACCGTGCTGCTGGTCTACGACATCGCCGCGCAGCTCGGCGGCCGGCTGGCCGGGCGCATCGCCGGGGCAGTGGTCGCCATCTCGCCGGCGTTTGTGCTGGAAAATGCGCAGATCAAGACCGAAACGCTGTACATGCTGCTGCTCACGGCGGGCGTGTGGGCGGGCATGCGCATGCTGCAGGCGCGCACGTCGTGGCGCTGGGCGGCGCTGGCCGGGGTGTGCTTCGGCCTGGCGGCGCTCACCCGCGCAGTGGCGCTGGGCTACCTGCCAGTGGTGCTCGCGGTCGTGCTGCTCTGCGCCGGCCTGCGCAGTGGCTGGCGGCTGGCGGCGGCGCTCGCGCTCAGCGCCGCGCTGGTGATCTCGACGTGGACGATCTACAACCTCGTGCGCTACCAGCGGCTGGTGATCAGCGGCACCGGCCTGACGGCGTTCGTCTACCTGGGCGCTGCCGGCTGGCAGGGGCCGCAGCAGACCGACGCGCAGCTTGGGCTGACGGAGGGCCAGGCCCCCAGCACCGCCGCCGGGCAGCAGCAGGTGTACGCCGAACAAACGGCGCAGATCATCCGCGAAGACACCGCCGGCTACCTGGCGCACCGCCTGCGCGAGTGGAGCGGCGCGCTGCTGCAGCCCTTCGGCACCGAGGCCTACGCCGGCGAAAGCCTGCGCGCGCTGGCGGCGGACTGGTGGGCGAACGACCGCTCGCCGGGCGGGCTGGCGCGGCTGGCGCAGGGCGAGGCCTTCTGGGAGAAGCTCACGCTGTATGTGCTGCACTTCAGCGCGGCAGCCCTGGGCATGGCCGGGCTGTTCGTGTGCCGCCGGCGCTGGCGGCTGGCCCTGCTGCCCGCTTCGTACATCGCGTTCACGCTGGCGATCCACCTCGTGCTGATGGCGCTGCCCCGCTACTTCTTCCCGGTTCAGCCGCTGCTGTGGGCCTTCGCCGGCGTGGCACTGGCGGCGCTGTGGCGGGCGCGGCCTTTCCGGCGCGCCCCGGCTGAAGCGGGCATATAAAAAACACCGGAGCAGATGGGCATCTGCTCCGGCATCGGCGGGTGAGGGCTCACCCGGCGTGAGCGGCCAAAGGCGTCGTTCAGGCGAACGTGTACACCTTGGGCAGGTATTTCTGCTCACGCGCATAAGCCAGCAGCGGCTCGCGGAAATTCGGATGGGCGATGTTGGTGAGCGCCATCACCCGCTGCTGAATGCTCTTGCCGTACAGATCGGCAATCCCGTATTCGGTGGCGATCACGTGCACGTCGTTGCGCGTGGTGGTCACGCCCGCGCCCAGCGGAAGCTGCATGCTGATGCGGCTGATCGTGTCGTCCTTGGCGGTGCTGGGCAGCGCGATGATCGACAGCCCGCCTTTGGCGCGCGAGGCGCCGCGCACGAAGTCGAGCTGGCCGCCCACGCCGCTGTAGAAGCGCGGGCCGATGCTGTCGGCGCACACCTGCCCGGTGATGTCGACTTCCAGCGCCGAGTTGATGCTGATCATGTTCCGGTTCTGCGAAATCACGAACGGATCGTTGACATACTCCGTCGGGTGCATTTCGAAGATCGGATTGTCGTGCATGTACTTGTACAGGTTGTGCGTGCCGATGGCGAAGCCAGCCACCACCTTGCCCGGATGGATCGACTTCTTGGCGTTGGTGATCACGCCGCGCTCGATCATCTCCATCACGCCGTCGCTGCACAGCTCGGTGTGAATGCCCAGGTTCTTGTGCCCGGTCAGGTGGCGCAGCACCGCATCCGGGATGCCGCCGATGCCGGTCTGCAGCGTGGCCGCATCCGGGATGAGCGGGATGATGTGCTCGGCGATCTGGTCCTGCACCGGGCTGGGCGGCGGCGGGGCGACCTCCGGCAGCGCATAATCGACGGCGATCCAGTGGTCGATCCGCGACATGTGGATGAAGCTGTCGCCCAGCGAACGCGGCATGTTCGGGTTGATCTCGGCGATCACCAGCCGGGCGCTCTCCGCCGCCGCCTTGGTGATCGAAACCTCGATGCCGTACGAGCAGTAGCCGTGGTCATCCGGCGGGCTCACCTGGATCACCGCGATATCGATCGGCAGGCGGCCAGTGCGGAACAGGCCGGGGATCTCGGACAGGAAGATCGGCGTGAAGTCCGCCAGACCCTCGTTCACCGGCTTGCGCATGTTTGGACCGATGAACAGGCAGTTCATGCGAATGTGCTGTGCGAAATCCGGGGTGATGTAGGGCGGCCCGAAGTCCAGAAGCTGCACCACCTCGACATCGTGCAGTTCGGCGTGCCGTGCGATCAGCGCCTTGTTGAAGGCCTGTGGCGTTGCGCAGTTGCCCGTGAAGAAAATGCGGCTGCCGCTCGTGACGAGTTGCGCTGCCTCTTCCGCGCGGATAAGCTTGTCTTCCGCATACATTGTGAGGATCGCTCCTGGCTGTGCCTGTTGTGAACGCCTCTAGATTAGCACCTGATGAGCACAAATGCGGCGTCAATCCTGCGTCGTTTGTGAAGCTTCGTACAAAACGCCGATTATGTTCAATCATATCTCTTTTATTCGCGCTGCTGGCCGCCGCCTGCACGGGCGAGCCCACGCCCGTCCCGCAGGTGCGCGGGCTGCCCCCCACGCTGCCCGCCCCCGCCTACCGCGAGAGCGCCGGCCCGATCGATGCCGCCAGCGCGGCGCAGGTGGCCCTGCTGGGCCGCCTCGATCAGCCGGAGACGCCCTCGACGCTGTTTGCCTATGCGCTCTCTCCTGACGGCACACGGCTGGCCGCGCTCAACAACGACGAGCTGCTCGCCTGGGACCTGCTGACGGGCGCGCTGGCCTTTCACACGGCGCGGCTGGATGCGGTCTCGCTGTGCTACTCGCCAGACAAAACCGAGATCTTCGCCATCCGTGCATCCGGGCAGGTGACGGCCTACGCTGCGGACAGCGGCGCGGAGCGCGCTTCGCTGCAGGTGCACGACCGCTATAACAATGTGAGCGCGTGCGATGCGCGCGGCGGGCGCGCAGCCTTCGGCGGCAGCGACGGCAGCATCCGCATCTGGGACCTGATCGCGAGGCAGCCGCTGGCCGCGACCGGGGCGAGCCGGGGCGAGACAACTGCGCTGGCCTTCTCGCCCGATGGGGACGTGCTGGCCAGCGCCGGGCTGGATGGGCAGGCGCGGCTGTGGGATGCCGGGACGGGCGCGCAGCGGGCCGCGCTGCCGCTGGAGGACCTGCTGGTCTATCGCCTCGCCTTTGCGCCCGACGGCGGGCAGATCGCGCTGGGGAGCGAAGGCGACCTGCGCCTGTGGTCCACCGCCGACCCATCCAGCGACCACCGGCTGGCCGCGCCACCAGGGGGAGCCGCGCAGATCCTGCTGTATGCGCCGGACGGGCGCGCGCTGATCGGCGGCAGCAGTGCCGGCGGCCTGCAGATCTGGGATCCGGCGGCGCTGGCCGGCGTCGGGCTGATCGATGTGACCGGCCTGCGCATCTCCGCCGACTTCGCGCCGCAGGGCGGGCTGCTGCTCACCTCCGCGCTGGGGGAGGGCGCAGCGATCTACGACCTGAGCGGCGCGGGAGGCAGCGGCCTGGCGCGCGGGCAGATCGCCATGCCGGGCGCGGCGATCTACGCCGTGGAATGGACGGACGACGGCCGCCTGCTGCTGCTGTTCGACGCCAGCGGCCCGGTCTACGTGTGGGGGCT
>CAZZJW010000007.1:0-29828 GCA_964654755.1 uncultured Pleurocapsa sp.
GTTTCTGGTGAGCGCGCGTGCGATCTGGGCCCAGACGCCACCGCTGGTGATGCTGCTGCCGTACGGCTCTGAGGCCGCCGGGCCAGATCACTCGAGCGCACGGCCAGAGCGCTTTCTGCAGATGGCGGCGGAGACCAACCTGCGGGTGGCCAATCCGACCACTGCGGCGCAGTACTTTCATCTTCTGCGCCGGCAGGCCCTGCTTTTGAGAACGGACCCGCTGCCGCTGATCGTGATGACGCCGAAGAGCCTGCTGCGCCACGCGCTGGTGAACTCCTCGCTGGACGAGCTGGCCGGTGGGCGCTGGCAGCCGGTGATCGACGACGTGCAGGCGCGGCTCAATTCGGCAGCGGTCCGGCGGGTAGTGCTTGCCAGCGGCAAGCTGTGCGTCGATCTGGCGGCCAGCGACCTTCGCCGCGAGCGTGAGGATGTGGCGATCGTGCGTGTGGAACAGCTCTATCCGTTCCCGCTGGATGAACTTCGCCAGACGCTTGAAGGTTACCCAAACCTTGAGGAAGTGGTCTGGGCGCAGGAAGAGCCGGAAAACATGGGTGCATGGGAATTTGCCCGGCCACAGCTGATCAGTCTTGCAGTCGGTCGCTTCTCATTACGCGCGATCACACGACCGCGCAATTCCAGCCCGGCGGAAGGATCTTCCGCATGGCATGCGATCAATCAGAGCAGGCTTCTGGAACAGATACTAAGCCCGCTGCCCCAGGCGGAGAGCCTGGCCAACGAAGGAAAGATGTGAACATGGCTTTCGAGATTGTGGTGCCTGAACTGGGAGAGTCGGTGGTTGAGGCGACGGTTGCACGCTGGCTGAAAGAGCCGGGGGATGCCGTGCGAGTGGGCGAGGCAGTGCTTGTGCTGGAGACTGAGAAGGTCGATCTGGAGGTCGGCGCAGAAAAAGACGGTCTGCTGGCGTCGATCGCGCGGCATGCTGGTGAGGACGTGAAGGTGGGTGAGGTGCTGGGCGTGATCGATGACACCGTCTCGGTATCGGCAGCGCCGGCAGCATCGGCCAAAACGCCTGCAGCGGTGAGCGCTGCGCCACGGCCCGCTGCTGTACCAGCGACGCCGGTCGCGAAGCGCGTTGCTGAGGAAGCGCGCATCGATATTGCGGAAGTGCAGCCGGCGGGCGGGCGGGTGACCAAGCAGGACGTGCAGCGCTACATCGAAGGGAGGTCGACTGTGCTTGCTGTGCACAGCGCAGCACCCGTTTCGATGGAAGGTGCCCAGCCATCTGCCGTGAGCGAAAGCCGTCGCGAGGAACACGTGCGCCTGAGCCGGCGCCGGCGCACGATTGCTGCGCGCCTGGTGGAAGCGCAGCATACGGCGGCCATGCTCACCACCTTCAACGAGATCGATATGACTGCTGTGATAGCGATTCGCGAGAAGCGGCGCAGCAGCTTCAAGGAGAAGCATGGTGTCGGATTGGGGTTGTCGTCCTTTTTCGTGAAGGCGGCGATTGGTTCGCTGAAGTTGTACGACCGCCTCAACGCGGAAATTCGCGGTGATGAGATGATCCTGAAGCGCTACTACGATATCGGCGTGGCCATCGGCGCAGAAGAGGGCCTGGTGGTGCCGGTGCTGCGCGATGCAGACCGCATGTCATTTGCGGAGATCGAGCGGACGATCAAACGCTATGCCCAGGAGGCTGCGGATGGCACGCTGGCGCTGGAGGCACTGCGCGGGGGAACGTTCACCATCACCAATGGTGGGGTTTTTGGCTCACTGATGAGCACGCCGATCCTCAATCCGCCGCAGGTGGGCATCCTTGGCCTGCACAAGATACAGCCACGCCCAGTAGCGGTAGATGGTGAGGTGGTGATCCGGCCGATGATGTACGTGGCGCTGAGCTACGATCATCGCATCGTGGACGGGCGCGAGGCAGTCGGATTCCTGGTGCGAGTGAAAGAACTGATCGAAGACCCTGAGGCGCTGCTGCTGGAGGGATAGCCCTGCGGCGGCAGGCAGCCTGCGCGGATGGGTCAGCCGAAGATGACGGTCTTGTTGCCGTAGACCAGCACCTGCTTGCGCAGATGATAGAGCACGGCGCGGGAGAGCACGAGCTTCTCGACATCGCGGCCTTTGCGCACCAGCTCCTCGACCGAATCGCGGTGATTGACACGCAGCACATCCTGCTCAAGGATCGGGCCGGCGTCCAGCTCGGCAGTGACGTAATGGCTGGTGGCGCCGACGATCTTGACGCCTCTGCTGTAGGCGGCGTGATAGGGCTTTGCGCCGATGAATGCGGGCAGGAACGAGTGGTGGATGTTGATGATGCGATTCGGGTAGTGCTGGATGAAATCGGCGGAGACGATCTGCATGTAGCGCGCCAGCACGATGAAGTCAGGGGAGATTTCGCGCAGCAGGGCGAGCTGTTCGCGCTCGACGGTCTGCTTGTTGTCCTTGCTGATGCTGAAGTGGCGAAACGGGACACCGTACTGCGCCGCGACAGGAGCGAGATCGACGTGATTGCTGATGATGATGGGGATGTGTACGCGCCATTCCCCGCTTTGCCAGCGGGAGAGGATATCGTACAGGCAGTGGCCCTGCTTTGAGACGAAGACGGCCATCTTCTCGATGCGATCGGTGAAGTGCAGCTCATAGCGCATCGCATAGTCATTGGCGACAGCCCGAAACGCCTTGTCGATGTCAGGCTGCGGAATGGCGAACGATGCCAGATCCCATTCCACGCGCATGAAAAACACGCCTTCTTCGTGATCGACGTGCTGATCAAGCGCGAGGATGTTGCCATTGTTGCGAAAAATGAACTCCGTCACCGCTGCAACCAGCCCCATGCGGTCAGGGCAGGAGATGAGCAGGATGGCGGAGTGATGGGGTGTGGATGTCATGGCGAACCAATCTGCGCCCTAAGGGCGATGCACGACCGCCTCATCTGAGGCAAGGCCGCTGGAGTCGTGTTCAACGAAGGGGATGCTGAAACCAAAATCTGCGTGAGTGGGGTCGGCATCAGGCAGGCCGAGCACGCGCTCCGCGATGATCTCGCCTGCGGCGGGGGCGGACATGATGCCGTGACCGACGTGGGCGATGGACAGGAAAAGGCCCTGGCACTCGGGATGTGCGTCAAGGATTGCGCGCTGACTTTCGTACGGTCTGCGGAGGCCGCTGGCATCGGTCTCATACGCGGCGCTGTCATCGCGGTAGACGTAGTAGCCCGCACGATGATCGACGCCTCGCAGATACTGCGGGCTGGCGAAGCCGCCGCGGGTGTGGCCGAACTGGCGTGAGAAAAGGGCCAGCGCCATAGAAGGGAAGCGCGCGTCCTTCCAGACATCAACCGGGTAGACCGGATCGATCAGCTCACGATGCGCTTCACCATGGGTGACCGCCTTGCTGTTCCAGGAGTACTCCCAGCCGAAGATCGCGCCCGTCTGCGCTTCAGGACGCACGTGCGGGAACGGTGCCGGGCCGATCAGCATCGGGGAGTCCGGCGGGAACTCCGGGTGCCGCCACGGCGTGGTGAAGCTCTGCCGGGGGCGCAGCACGATGGGCAGCTCGACGCCGGCGGTGCGACCAATGGCGCGCGATTCCGCGCCTGCCGCGATCACCACGCGAGGCGTGTCGATGCGGCCGGCAGGCAGTTGAACCCCTGTGACGCGCCCGCCTTCCACGATGATGGAGACGGCAGGGACGTCCTGCAGGATGAGTGCGCCCTGCGCGGCCCGGGCCATGGCCTGAACGAGCGCATACGAGTCCAGCCAGCCAGCCCTCGGGTCGTACTTGGCACCAATAACGCGCTCTCCGACCCACGGGAAACGCGCCTGGACCGCCGCCGCGTCGAGGTATTCGGCGTGCGCCAGGCCAATGCTGTGCAGATGGGCGACATCGCTTTTCAGGCGTGCGGCCTGGCGCTCCGTCATGCCGCAGAACAGGTACCCACGCTGTTTCACGCCAAGCTGCGTTCCTTCGCCGAAAAACTCATCAGCGTTCTGGAAGATGTGCAGGCTGCGCTGCATCATCACAGCATTGCAGCGCGCATTCCAGATGGTGCGGAAATTCTCCAGCGAGGCGTTGGAAGCTCCGGAGGCAAGCTGGGCGCTGCGCTCGATCAGCACTGCGCGAATGCCGGGCGCTGCGCGGGTGATCGCCCAGAGCGCGCCGGCGCCAGCGGGGCCGCCGCCGAGGATGACGACATCGGCGCTGCGCGGCAGATCTTCGGCAGTTGGCATGGAGAGGATGCGTTTCGCGAACACGCGCGTTCTCGCTGCTAGTCACACGGCGAATGATGTCTGACTGTATCGCTTTTCCGAAGCGGATGCCAGCGAATCAGCCGTGCTGCAGACGCGCAAGCAGGCCGCTGTACCGCTGGCTCACCTTGTCGTTGTGCACCGCCATCGCGACCGCCTTTCTGCTGCCGACGAGCACGACGGTACGCTTCGCGCGGGTGATTGCGGTGTAGAGCAGATTGCGCTGCAGCATCATGTACTGCTGGGTGAGCACAGGCATGACGATGATCGGGTACTCGGAGCCCTGGCTGCGATGCGTACTGATGCAGAACGCGTGGATCAGCTCCTCGGCTTCGGTCCAGTCGTAGTAGGCGTAGCTGCCCTCGAAGTTGACCTCGAGCGAGCCGTCCTCAAAGTCGATGCCGCTGATGTAGCCGATATCGCCGTTGAAGACTTCCTTGTCGTAGTTGTTGCGCGTTTGCATCACCTTGTCGCCGAAGCGAAAGATGCGACCGGCAAGCTTTTTCTCGGCGCGGTTGCTGCCCTCTGCGTTCAGGGTGCGCTGCAGTGCTTCGTTGAGCGCGTGAATGCCCGCAGGCCCGCGATACATCGGCGCGATCACCTGCACATCTCGCAGCGGATCGATGCCGAACTTCTCTGGCAGACGGCGGCGCACGATGTCGACGATCAGGTCGAGCGTCGCCGCCGGATCATCCTCACCGAAAAAGAAGAAGTCCGCGCTGCGATTGTCCATCAGAGGCAGGTCACCGCCATTGATCCGATGCGCGTTGAGGACGATGTGGCTGTCTTCGCGCTGGCGAAAGATGGCCTGCAGGCGCGTGACATGCGCCAGACCGCTGCCGATAACATCCTGGAGCACGCTGCCAGCACCAACACTTGGAAGCTGATCGACGTCTCCGACGAGCATGAGATGCGAGTGCGGATTCAGCGCTTTGAGGACATCCTGGAACAGCAGCAGATCGATCATCGAGGATTCGTCGATGATGAGTACATCGCACTCGAGCGGGGAGTCCTCATCGTGTGTGAAGCCGCCCTCGGCAGGGCTGTATCCCAGCAGGCGATGCAGCGTACTGGCGGGCCGATCCGTGGCTTCGCTGAGGCGCCGGGCGGCGCGCCCGGTCGGGCTGGCGAGGGCGAACGAGAACTCCAGTGCCTCCAGCGCATGAATGACCATGCGCAGCGTGGTGGTCTTGCCCGTGCCGGGGCCGCCGGTCAGCACGGTGATTTTGTCGGACAGTGTGGCGCGCACGGCGCCCTGCTGCTGTTCACTCAAAGAAATGTTCTGGTCACGTGTGAGCGAGGACAGGAACTTCGACCAGTTGGTCTTTGCTGCGACAGCCTGCACAGGCGACGGGGTGTTCGCCAGCATGCGCAGGCGGTTGGCGGCATCGCGCTCGGCGTAGTAGTAGGGCGGCAGATAGACGGCGTCGGCGCTGATGCCGGCGGATGCGTCCTCCTCAGCGATCATCGAGCTGATGAACAACTGCTGCGTGAGGACATCCTCGATACGGGCGCTGTTTTCGATCCTGAGCAGCTCCGCAGCCTTGGCGATGAGCTCAGCGCGGGGCGCATAGGTGTGCCCCTCCCGGCTGAGCTGGGTGAGCGCGAATTGCAGGCCAGAGGCGATGCGCTCAGGAGAATCGGCTGGCATGCCCATCGCCCGGGCGATTTCGTCCGCTTTGACGAAGCCGATTCCGTACACGTCGTCGGCGAGCGTGTAGGGGTTGTCACGCACGCGCGCCACGGTCGCGCTGCCGTAGTGATCGTAGATCCTGGCGGCCATTCGGCTGGTGATGCCATAGCCCTGCAGGAAGACAAGCGCAGCGCGCGCATGCTGATTGGCGCTCCATGCGGTGATGAGCTGGTTCGCGAGCTCCTTCTTCAATCCCACTTCGTGGATGCGCTGAGGATCATTGTCGAGGATTTCGATGGTGCGCGCGCCAAACTTCGCGACGATCTTTTCTGCGGAGCGTGGTCCGATGCCGCGCACCAGCCCGCTGGAGAGGAAGGCAATGATGCCTTCTTCGGTGGTCGGGGCCAGCGGGGTGACGCGTTCTGCACGGAACTGCGTGCCGTAGCGCGCGTCTTCCACCCACGCGCCGGTGAACTGCGCGCGCTCGCCGCTGCCGAGGCGGGGCATGCTGCCGACGACGGCGAGTGTGCCATCGCGTGCGACAGCCCGCGGATAGCGGCCTTCGGGACGGATCTTGAGCACGGCGTAGCCCGTTTCTTCGTTGAAGAAGGTCACGCGCTCAACCGTTCCGGTGATGGTTTCGAGAGGGACAAATGATGCTGTTTGCATAGGTGAATTGTAACATGAATCTGTGCAGCTACGCCGCGCTCGTGGTATGGTTGCAGGCATGTGTTTCGCGTAGACAAGAGGACAGCGCCATGCCACAGACGGCCGCTTCTGTTTTCCCGCGTTCCAGTGGGGTGCTGCTGCATCCGACATCCCTGCCGGGCCCGTATGGTCTTGGCGATCTGGGTGAGTGGGCGTTTCGCTTCGTCGACGTGCTGGCGGCGAATCATCAGCGGGCGTGGCAGGTGCTGCCACTTGGCCCAACCAGCTATGGCGACTCGCCGTACCAGTGTCTTTCCGCGTTTGCCGGCAATCCCTTGCTGATCAGCTTCGATCGTCTGGTCACAGAGGGCTGGCTGACGCAGGCCGATCTGGCCGACCTGCCGCCGTTTCCTGCTGACCGGGTGGACTTTGGCTGGGTGATTCCGTACCACTTCGACAAGCTGGATGTGGCCTATGCGGGCTTTGTGCAGCGTGCGGACCGTGAGGCGCGCGACGCGTTTGGCGCATGGGCTGCGGCGGAGGCTGGCTGGCTGGATGACTTCGCGCTGTTCATGGCGCTGAAGAACGAGCATGGCGGCAGGCCATGGGTGGAGTGGCCGGAAGGTGAGGCGCTGCGTCACCCGGAGGCGCTGGAGGCAGCGCGCAGTCGGCATGCCGGGGCGGTGGAGCGGCTGAAGTGGATCCAGTGGCAGTTCTTCCGCCAGTGGTCAGCAGTGAAGGGGTATGCGAACAGCAGGGACATTCGAGTGATTGGGGATATCCCGATCTTCGTGGCGCATGACAGCGCTGATGTGTGGGCCAACACGGGATTGTTCTATCTGGATGCAAAGGGGTTTCCGACAGTTATCGCGGGTGTGCCGCCGGACTACTTCAGTGAGACGGGCCAGCGCTGGGGGAACCCGCTTTACCGCTGGGATGCCATGGCCGCGGATGGTTATGCCTGGTGGGTGCGGCGTATCCGCGCGGCGCTGCAACTGGTGGATATCGTGCGCGTGGATCACTTCCGTGGGTTTGAGGCGTACTGGGAAGTGCCCGCCAGCGAACCCACGGCAGTGAAGGGACAGTGGGTTCCCGGTCCGGGCTCAGCATTCTTCGATGTGGTCGAGGCGGCGCTGGGCAAACTGCCGATTATCGCGGAGGATCTGGGCGTGATCACGCCTGAGGTGGAGGCACTGCGCGACGGGCATCACCTGCCGGGCATGAAGGTGCTGCAGTTTGCGTGGGGAGATTTCACCGGGCGCGAGCCCTTCCTGCCGCACAATCATGTGCCGAACTGCGTGGTCTACACCGGCACACACGATAACAATACCACGCTGGGGTGGCTGGCGGAGGAGGCGACCGATGCGATGCGTGATCATCTGC
This sequence comes from uncultured Pleurocapsa sp., assembly GCA_964654755.1. GTDB lineage: Bacteria > Chloroflexota > Anaerolineae > Aggregatilineales > Phototrophicaceae > Flexifilum. Next base: position 7,879 of record CAZZJW010000007.1, read on the forward strand.
GACAGTACCTGGGCCACGAACCGGTAGAGCTGAACTGGGACCTGATCCGGCTGGCACAGGCTTCCGTGGCGCATACGGCAGTGGTGCCGCTGCAGGATCTGCTGGGACTGGGCAGCAGCGCGCGCATGAACCTGCCGGGACGCGAGGGGGGCAACTGGTCGTATCGCTGCAGCCCGCACGATCTCGAGCACGTGGCGTGGCCGCGCCTTTCGCACCTGACATACATCTACGGGCGCGCGCTGGTAGCCAAAGGAGAATGACGCGCTCTAACGCCGTTTTGAAGCACTTCAGACGTGTTTTTTATGCAGCGCTGATATGCTTCAGATGATTAACCTCTAGTCTGGGAGCATCAGACAAGGTAGTGCAGAACCTGAGGAGAGATGATCATGACAATTGTGCGCTGGAACCCGCTTCGTGAGATCGCGGCGATGCAGAGCGCGATGGATCGCTTCTTTGACGACAGCTGGCGCTCGATCCGCAGCAGTGGCGATGCGCTGATGCTGGATGTGCACGAGACGGAGACCGAATACCGGGTGATGACTTCGCTGCCGGGCGTGAAGCCGGAAGACGTGACCGTGAGCCTGAACAACGATGTGCTGACGATCACGGCGGAGACCCGGCAGGAAGTAATGCCGGAGAACAGCAAGCCGCTGCTGATGGAGCGGAGCTATGGCAAGATCATGCGCAGCATCCGCCTGCCAGTGCCTGTGGTCTCTGACAAGATCGAGGCGGTGCTGGAGAATGGCGTGCTGCAGCTGACGCTGCCGAAGACGCCGGAGTCGCAGCCGCGGCAGATCCCGGTGCGGGTGCAGCCGTCGAAGAACTAGGCGTCACAAGTGGCATGGCCGGAAGGGGTGGGGTGACCACCCCTTTTTGATTCCGCCTTCAGAAGACGATGACGCTGCGCGCGCCGCTTCCTGCCAGCATGTCGGCATAGGCCTCGTTGATCTCATGCAGGCGCCATGTGCGCGTGACGAGCCGGTCGAGCGGGAGCCGACCTGCCTGAAAGAGATCGACGAGCATCGGGAAATCGCGGTGGGCGTTGACGGAGCCGTAGTAGCTGCCGTGAATAGTGAGCTCGCGGCGCACGATCTCTGCGCCAGGTAGATTGGTGGGCGTGCCCATCGGTGCCAGCCCGACCAGGGTGAGCGCACCACCGGGACGTACAGCGCGGAAGGCTGCTTCCTGGACGGCGGGCGCACCGACCGCCTCGAAGATGATGTCCGCGCCGCGACCGCCGGTGAGCGCGCGAATGCCATCCAGCGCAGCTTCGGGCGTGAAGGCGTGGGTTGCGCCGAGAGAGCGCGCGGCCTGCTGGCGGTCTGGCTGCGGATCGACCGCGATGATCTGCGCTGCGCCGGAGAGGGCCGCGCCCAGCACCGCGCTGAGGCCGACGCCGCCGCAGCCGTAGATGGCCACGCTTTGCCCGGGACGCACGGGAGAGGTGTAGAGCGCCGCGCCGACACCGGTTGCGACGGCGCAGCCGACGAGCGCGGCAACTTCCGGCGCGATCTGGGCCTGCAGACGAATGCAGCTTGGCTCGGGGACCACGGCGTATTCGGCGAAGGCCGCCAGTCCGCAGTAGTGGTAGACCGGCGCGCCATTCCAGGACAAGCGCGGAGAGCCGTCGAGCATGACGCCCTCCCAGATGGGACCTGTGTATGTCTCGCACAGGTTGGGCTTGCCGGCCAGGCAGTAGAAGCACTCGCCGCAGTCCGGCGCCCAGCTCAGGATGACCCGATCGCCCGGCTTCAGCCGCGTGACGCCTTCGCCGACCGCCTCCACTACGCCTGCGCCTTCGTGGCCGGCGACGACGGGCAGCGGATGGTGCGTCGCGCCGGTGACGAGATGCCAGTCGCTGTGGCACACGCCGACGGCCTGCATGCGCACGAGGACCTCTCCGCTGCGAGGGGCCTCAAGATGCAGCGTCTCAACGCGGAAGGGTTCGCGAGGCTGGGTGAGCAATGCAGCGCGGATGTCCATGCATGAATCCTTTGGAGTACCAATCGGGGGGATGATAGCGTGTTCTGCTGATTTGAAGAAACAACCCGCCGATGCTATAACCTGCGCAGCGCGCAATGCGCTGTCGGGGAAGTTACGAGGAGGATCATATGCGCGGGTGGAAAGCTGGGCTCCGGATGGGAGTGCTTGCGCTGGCTGCGGCGCTGATCTCGGTGGCAGCGTTGGCGCAGGCAGAGGAAGCACCAGAGCTGGTGGTGATCCCGGGGACAATCCAGTCTGTGCTGGGTTGTGACGGGGACTGGCAGCCGGACTGCGAGGCGACTGCGCTGATCTTCGATGAGGAAGATCAGTTGTGGTCGAACACCTTCACGCTGCCGGCGGGGGAGTACGAGTACAAGGCGGCGATCAACGGCTCGTGGAACGTCAACTACGGGCTGAATGCTGAGCCGGGCGGGCCGAACATTTCGCTGGTGCTGACGGAAGAGACGGATGTGCGCTTCATCTACGTTCCGGGCAGCCACTGGGTGACGGACAGCGTCAATTCAATCATCGCCAACGTGCCGGGCAGCTATCAGAGCGAGTTGGGCTGCCCGGAGGATTGGGCGCCGTGGTGCCTGCAGTCGCTGCTGCAGGATATCGACGGCGACGGGGTGTACACATTCAGCACATCGGCGCTGCCGCCGGGCGCGTATGAGGCGAAAGTCGCCTACAACGAAAGCTGGGATCTGAACTACGGGGATGGCGGGGCGCAGAACGGTCCGAACATCCCGTTCGCGGTGGCCGAGGCGGATACGGAGACGGTGTTCACGTATGACAGCGCCAGCCATCTCATGACGATCACCGTGGGCGGGGAGGCGGCTTCGGCGGCTGTGCAGGAGCCGGCACCAGAGCTGGTGGTGATCCCGGGGACAATCCAGTCCGTGCTGGGCTGTGATGGGGACTGGCAGCCGGACTGCGAGGCGACGGCGCTGATCTTCGATGAGGAAGATCAGTTGTGGTCGAACACCTTCACGCTGCCGGCGGGGGAGTACGAGTACAAGGCGGCGATCAACGGCTCGTGGAACGTCAACTACGGGCTGAATGCTGAGCCGGGCGGGCCGAACATTTCGCTGGTGCTGACGGAAGAGACGGATGTGCGCTTCATCTACGTTCCGGGCAGCCACTGGGTGACGGACAGCGTCAATTCAATCATCGCCAACGTGCCGGGCAGCTATCAGAGCGAGTTGGGCTGCCCGGAGGATTGGGCGCCGTGGTGCCTGCAGTCGCTGCTGCAGGATATCGACGGCGACGGGGTGTACACATTCAGCACATCGGCGCTGCCGCCGGGCGCGTATGAGGCGAAAGTCGCCTACAACGAAAGCTGGGATCTGAACTACGGGGATGGCGGGGCGCAGAACGGCCCAAACATTCCGTTCGCTGTGGCCGAGGCGGATACGGAGACGGTGTTCACGTATGACAGCGCCAGCCATCGCATGACGATCACCGTCGGTGGGGAGGCCGGGCCGGCGATCGGCAGCCTGTTCTTCCAGCGCGCAGTGTGGGTGTCGGCGGACACGATTGCGTGGCAGATCGCCCGTATCCCCGGCGCGACGTATCGGCTGCATTACAGCCCGACAGCGGAACTGACGCTGACGGATGCGGGGGTGGAGGGGGGAGATGCGATCCTCCTGACGGCGGAGCGCACGCGCCTGCCGGACGATATTCTGGCGGACAACCCGCAGCTTGAGGACTACACCGTACTGAAGCTGTCTGAAGCGGATATCGCCCGGGTTCCCGAATTGCTGCGCGGTCAGCTTGCGCTGTCGATGACCTACAACAACGACAGCACACTGGGTGATGCGACGGGTGTGCAGGTGTGGGGAGTGCTGGATGATGTGTTCGCGACCGATGCGCCGCTGGGGGTGACATGGTCCGATGGCAGCCCGTCGTTGAGCGTGTGGGCGCCGACGGCGCAGAATGTGCAGCTGCACCTGTTTGAGAGCAGCGCGCCGGACGCGCAGGCGCAGGCGATGCCGATGCAGCACGATGACGCCAGCGGGGTGTGGAGCATCAGCGGCACACCGGAGTGGACCGGGCGGTACTACCTGTACGAGGTGACGGTGTATGCGCCCTCAGAGCGCGAAGTGGTCACCAATCTGGTGACAGATCCGTACTCCGTGAGCCTGGCGATGAACAGTGCGCGCAGCCAGATCATCGATCTGAGCGATCCGGCGCTGTTCCCGGAGGGATGGTCGGAGCGCACGATTCCGCCCCTGACGGCGCCGGAAGATGCGGTGCTGTATGAGCTGCACGTGCGTGACTTCAGCAGCCGGGCGCAGGACGTGCCGGCGGCAGAGCGCGGAACCTTCGCGGCGTTTGCTGAGGAGAGTGCCGGCGCGGCGCACCTGCGCGAGCTTGCACAGGCGGGCGTGACGCATATTCATCTGCTGCCAGCGTTCGACATCGCGACGATCAACGAGGACGCCGCACAGCGCACCGAACCGGACCGTGCTGCGCTGGAGGCGCTGCCTCCGGACAGCGAGGAGCAGCAGTCGCTTGTGAGCGCGGTGCGCGATGACGACGCCTTCAACTGGGGCTATGATCCGCTGCACTTCACCGTGCCTGAAGGTAGTTACAGCACAGACCCGGATGGCCCGCAGCGCATCATCGAATTCCGCGAGATGGTGATGGCGCTCAACGCGATGGGTCTGCGTCCGGTGATGGACGTTGTCTACAATCACACCAACGCGGCGGGGCAGAGCAGTCGTGCGGTGCTGGACCGGATCGTACCAGGATACTATCACCGGCTGAACGCCGATGGCCGCGTGGAGAGCTCGACCTGCTGCGCCAATACTGCGACCGAGCATCGCATGATGGAACGGCTGATGCTGGATTCGCTGCATGTGTGGGTGACGCAGTACGGCGTGCAGGGCTTCCGCTTCGACCTGATGGGCCATCACATGCGGCAGAACATGCTCGATGTGCGCGAGATGCTGGATGCGCTCACGCCGGAAGCGGACGGCGTGGATGGCGCTTCGGTGCTGGTCTACGGCGAAGGCTGGAACTTCGGCGAAGTCGCCAACAACGCGCGCGGGGTGAACGCCACGCAGATCAACATGGCTGGGACGGGGATCGGGACCTTCAACGACCGGCTGCGCGATGCGGCCCGGGGCGGCAATCCGTTTGGCGGGTGGCAGGAGCAGGGCTTCGTCACCGGGCTGTACACCGACCCGAATGAGGTTGAAACGCGCGGAGAGGCGACGCAGCTGGACCGGTTGCTGCAGTTTGCCGATCAGATCCGCATCGGGCTGGCCGGCAATCTCCGCGACTACGCTTTTGAGAGCGCGACGGGTGAGATGGTGACTGGCGCGGAGGTGGACTATAACGGCCAGCCCGCCGGTTACACACTCGATCCGCAGGAGCACATCGTGTACGTCTCTGCGCACGATAATGAGACGATCTTCGACGCGATTCAGTTCAAGGCGCCGCTGGATGCGGACCCTGAGGCGCGCACGCGGATGCAGAACCTCGCGAACAGCATCGTGATGCTTTCGCAGGGGATCCCGTTCTTCCATGCGGGCGATGAGATGCTGCGTTCCAAGTCGCTGGACCGCAATTCGTACAACAGCGGTGACTGGTTCAACGCGATTGACTGGACGATGCAGGACAACAACTGGGGCCACGGTCTGCCGCTGGAAGGGGACAATGGCGACCGATGGGATATCATGCGGCCGCTGCTGGGAGACCCAGGTCTGGCGCCGACGGCTGACGACATCCGGCTGTGCTATGCGGTGTTTCGCGAATGGGCGGAGATCCGGCGCAGCAGCCCGCTGTTCCGGCTGCAGACGGCTGAAGAGATCAGCGCCCGCCTGCGCTTCTTCAACACGGGTCCGGACCAGATCCCGGGCGTCATCGTCATGGAGATTTCGGATACTGTTGGAGCCGATCTCGATCCGAACGCGAGCGCAATTGTGGTGATCTTCAACGCCGCGCCGGCTGACGTGCTGTTCACGGATGAGTCGCTGGCGGGGCAGGGCTACGCATTGCATGCGGTGCAGGCGCAGTCGGCGGATGCGGTGGCGCAGCGGTCCAGCTACGACGCCCGGGGAGCATTCCTGGTGCCGGGGCGCACGACGGCGGTGTTTGTCGCACCGCAGGGCTGAATCGCTAACAGAGACGCCGGGAGTGGGCGACAGCGTTCCCTCCCGGCTGCTCTATATGGCTGTGCCGCTGTCTGGCGCAGATATGCAGGGCAGGGCGCTATGATGGCGCTTGCCGGCAGCGGGCGTGAAGGGTATTTTTCTGGGGGGCGGCGTCCTGAGTGTGCCGACGGCGGAGAGGATGACGATGCAGCTTTACGGACAGGAATACAGCCTGCGCGAGCTGGAGGGATACACGAGCGATCTGCGACAGATTGCCGATATTCACCTCGTGACGCTTGACGACGGGCAGGAGCGCGGCGTACGCGCGGCGCTGGTGCGGACGGGGAGTGGGCTGGACTTCACCGTGCTGCTTGATCGCGGGATGGATATCGGCCCGGCCGGCTACAACGGCATTCCGCTGGCGTGGCAGAGCGGCACCGGGGCGGCGCATCCCAATCGCTATGAGCCGCAGGGGCTGGGCTGGCTGAGGACGTTTCACGGCGGTCTGCTGGCATTGTGCGGCATGACCAGCGCCGGCTTCACGCCGGGGAAGATGGCAGACCCACTGCATGGCAACGAGGAGCCGGGCCTGCACGGCCGGGTGGGGACGATCCCCGCATATGACATCGCGATTGAGCGTGAGATGAGCGATGGCGGCATGACACTGCGCTTGCGCGGGACGGTGGATGAGGTGTCGCTGTTTGGATACAAGCTGCGCCTGCAGCGCATGATCACGGTGCACGCGGGTGAGCCGTTGATCGAGGTCGTCGACAAGGTGCGCAACTTCGGCGGCGATGCTGCGCCGCTGATGATGCTGTACCACTGCAACTTCGGGTTCCCGCTGATTTCGCCGGATACCACGCTGGCCAGTCCCGCAGTCCGTGTGATCCCGCGCGATGCGGCCGCCGAACCCGGGTTGGGCAACTGGCATCAGATGATCGCCCCGCAGGCCGGCTTCGCAGAGCAGGTGTACTGGCATGAGCTGGACCACGCGCAGGCGCAGGTTGAGGCGGTGGTGTTCAATCACCGGCTCAAGTTGGGCGTGGTGATGACGTTCCGGCCGGATGAGATGCCGCATCTGACGGAGTGGAAGCAGATGGGCTACGGGGACTATACGCTGGGTGTCGAGCCGGGCAACTGCCTGCCCCTTGGGCGTGTGGTGGCGCGTGAGCGCGGCCAGCTGCGCATGCTGCCGCCGGGCGAAACGGATACCTTCCACCTGTCGATGCGCGTGATCCACGAGGCGCCATGAGTATGCTGATGCGCTTTGTCTTTGGGGACGGACCTGCACCGGCACTTGATGTGATCGGAGGGGTGCTGCGTGCACAGGATCCCGCATGTGAAGTGCTGATCGATGCCCTTGAACCGGTCTATGCGGATCTGCTCTTTGACGGTGAGCTATATGCCGAGCTTGAGATCAACGCGCCGGGTGATGACTTGTTCGATGAGGATGTCGAAGAGCTGGCTCTGGAGCTGGGCAAGCAGGATGATCCGAATGCGGCGATCCCGCTTGCGCTGCTGAGACGGGCGCAGGGCATGCTGGTGCTGCATGTGCTGCGTGCGGGACATGAAGACTTCGCGCGCCTGGAGCCGCTTTTCGACTGGCTGTACAGCACCCGGGATGGCCTGCTGCAGGTGGACCAGGAGGGCTTTTTCAACCAGAACGGCCGAGTGGTCGCTCTGCTTTAGCCGCCGGACCCGGATGCGCACACAGTGCGCGTGAAGTGGACTGCGCGGAGTGTGCCCGCCTGATATAATCGCCTCTGTTGCTCAAGGAGTTGAACCCGTGACCGTGACCACGCAGCGCGCATCATCTTCGAATGTAACAGCGATTGCCGGTTATCTGGCATTTATCGTGATTGGAATGGCCGCTGGCCTGCTCGGTGTGGCTTGGCCGGCGATGCGCCTGCAATACGAGCTTGGGCTGGATGCGGTGGCGATCCTGCTGACGGCGAACACCGCGGGATATCTGACGTCGAGTTTCGTCAGTGGGCTGGTTGCGGAGCGCATCAGTTATGGCAGAATGTTTGTGCTCGGCCTCGGCCTGATCTGTGCTGGCATGTTCGGGATGTCGGCAGCACCCGGGTGGATCCTGCTGATTGCAGCCTGGGGCATGGTCGGTGCGGGTGGTGGGCTGATTGATGCCGGGATGAATGGATACATGGCGGCGCATCACAGTGCGCGCGTGATGAACTGGCTGCACGCCAGCTTCGGTGTCGGGCTGACGATCGCGCCGCTGATCATGGGCTGGGCGGTCGCAGAGAGCGGGCCGGGCTGGAACCTGGGCTTTGCCGCTGTTGGCGCGATGACGGCAGTGATGTTTGGCGCTTTTCTGTTTTTGCAGGGGCGTTGGCTGCCCCCGCCGGTACACCATCATCCCGAGACGGGCGTGTCATCGCGTGCGGCGTTGGTGCGCGTCGTTCGCTCCCCGCTGGTATGGCTGAGCGTGCTGATGTTCATGATGTACGCAGGCGCGGAAGTGCTGCCGGGGCAGTGGGGTTTTCCGCTGTTCACCGAGGCGCGTGGAATGAACGCCGAGCGCGCAGCATTCTGGGTGAGCGCATTCTGGCTGAGCTTCACCGTCGGCAGGATCTTTTTCGGCGCGATCATGCCGTACCTCAACCTCACCATCCTGCAGCGGAGCTGTATGGCCGGGACGCTGGTGGGCGCCGTGCTGTTTTGGTGGAATCCTTCGGAGGTAGTTGGGATCGCGGGGATGCTGATCGCGGGCTTCAGCCAGGCGCCGATCTTCCCGCTGTTCATGATCAACACGCCGAAGATACTGGGAGCAGCGCGCGCGCAGTATGCAATCGGCTTTCAGGTGGCGGGCGCTGGCCTGGGCATCGCGCTGATCCCCGGCCTGGCGGGCATTGTCGCCAGCCGGATCAGCCTGGAAGTGATCGCGCCATTCCTCGTGGTGACAGTGGCGATCCTGATTGTGATCAGCGAGGTGCTGCCCTTGTTCGCAGTACGCAGCGCGCCGACGGCTGTGCCGCAGGCTGCCGGAGACTAGCCGAGGCAGTCGGAGACTGCGTGCGCGGCCCTGCTGAGCAGCTGCGGCGACAGCGGCTGCGCCAGCGGCAGGGTGATCACTTCCGCGCTCCAGCGTGCGGCGGAGGGCGTCGGGTCAGGCTGTGCGCCCGGCTTCAGCGCACGCAGCATGGGCTGCAGTGCGGGATACCAGCAGGTGGCATCGACTCCGCAATCCCATAGTGCCTGAAGCGCATCGGCACGCTGAGGAGCGGGTACGAAGATCGGGAAGCGCCATAGTGCATCGTGTGTGCTCAGCAGGCGGATTGCCGGATGGCTGAGCGCGCTGAAGGCGCTGCGCCATACCTGTGCGCGTTCTCTGCGGGCGGTTGTGTTTGCGGAAAGCGCGTTGAGCGCGGCGGGCAGATCGTCCCAGTAGTCGGCGGGCAGGCGATATCGGACCAGCGGCGCGTAGCGCTCGAACAGTGCGGGATACAGCGCTTCAAGGTGCGACGGGCTGTCTTCGTGGCGGTGCAGCGCCCAGTACAGGTCATTCCATTCGCGCGTCATGCGGGCGAGAGATTCTGACCACAGCGGAGCATCAGCCAGGAGGCGTTCGACTTCTGCCGCGAGGCGCGCGTCGTCGGTGACCAGCGCGCCACCCAGCTCGATGTCGACGATCTTGCCCAGGCCGAAGCTGAGCAGCGCAGCGGCGCCGTAACCTCCGCAGGGCCGGCTCTCGCATTCTCCGCCCAGCGCCAGCGCCGCATCCTCAATGACCAGCGCAGCGTGCGTTTCGCCCCAGGCCTGCCAGGCGGGCATGGGCGCGGGAATGCCGTACATGTGGCAGGGAAGCGCCGCGTTGGCGCCATCGGCAGGTGGGTGCGCGGCGCCCGTATCGGGGTCTGTGTCGATCAGCACAGGAATGATGCGCGCCTGCAGCGCCGCCCACAGGGTGATGTAGCAGGTGTTTGCGGGGAGCAGCAGGCGTGCGCCGGGCCGCAGATGCACGCGCAGCACCGCCCAGAGCGCCGTCGCCGCCCGGCCAGTCAGGACGACGTGCTCACGCCCCGTCAGGTGGGAGAGCTGAAGCTGCGCGCGGTGCTCAGCGAGGCGCAAGGCGCGACCGCCTGAGCGTCAGGACTTGGGCGCAGCGTCGTATCCCGCGATCGCATTCTCCATCTCAGCGCGTGCGCTGGCGAGCCCGTCCGACTGGCCAAGCAGCGCGCCCATCAGGATGCAGTAGGCGTTGGTATCGATGCGCTCGACCGCGTCGAAGGCCGCGTCAATATCCTTGCCGATGCAGAACAGGCCGTGATACGGCGCCAGCGCGGCGGCGGCCTGCTTGCTGATGCGCGCACGACTGGGGGCAATCGCGTTGGCGATGTATTCGGCGAGGTGTTCGCTGTGAGCAGGCGCATAGGCGGTGACGGGGATTTCGCCGAACTTGCGGGTGGCCTCCAGCACCGGCGGGATCGGGCGTGCCTGCGCGGCGAACACGAGCACGTTGCGCGCATGCGCGTGAATGACGCCGGTGCCGACATCGCCGAATTCACGATGCAGGCGGAAGTGCACCTTGGCTTCGCGGGAGATTTCGCCGCTGCCGAGGAGGATGTTGGCGTCGAGGTCCGCAACGAGCACGTTCTCTGCGTCAAGCTGCCACTGATGGCGGCTGCCGGAATAGCGCGGGCTGATGCAGACCTTGTCGCCGATCCGGGAGGAAATGTTGCCGCCGGCGGCATCCGTCAGCCAGCGACCGAACATCATGCGGCCAAGCATCGCGACTTTCGCCCGCATGGCGTACAGACGCGGATCATCCAGAGCAATCGGTTCAGCATGGGCAGCAGTGAGCATGTTGGCGCATCCTTATTGTGTGTACAGCACCTGCACGTATTCTAGCGCAGCCCCTGCACAGCGTACACGCCCCATATCAGACCGTGAATTTCACCCTGTGCGCGGGTAAGATTGGGCGCAATGACTGACGGAGAGATACGGAAAACGGACATGAAAGCCGCTGAACCGACGTATGTGATCGGCCATCGCAACCCGGATATGGACGCGATCGCCTCGGCTGTGGGCTATGCCTGGCTGCTGAACCACACGCGAGCCGAGCCGTTTGTGGCCGCGCGCTGCGGGAATGTGAATGCGCAGACGCAGTTTGCGCTGCAGCGCTTTGGAGCGGCAGCACCGGTGCTGCTGAATGACGTGCACAGCCGTGTGCAGGATGTGCTGGAGCAGATCCCGACACTGAACGCTTCGCAGACGCTGCTGGAGGCATGCCAGCTGATCGCACGCACGCGGCGGCCGGCGCCGGTGCTGGATGCGACGGGCAGACCCGCCGGCATCATCACGGGTGCTGGATTGTTTGCGACGTTCGCAGACGCGCTGAGCTCGACTTCGGTGCTGGCGCTGGCGAAGGAATTTGAGCGTGCCGCCCAGTCGGCAGTGGACGCGACTTCGCTGACGCTGCATAACGAGGACTACGTGCGCGATGTGGTGCCGCAGGCCCTGCGCAACGATCATGACGAGTTTGTGGTGGTGGATGCGGAAGGGCGGTATGCCGGCCTGTGTCGAAAGTCAGCACTGCTTTCCCCGCCGCGGAGAAGTGTTGTGCTGGTCGATCACAATGAGCTGCAGCAGGCGGTGGCCGGGCTGGAAGAAGCAGAGGTGGTCGAGGTAATCGATCACCACCGCCTGAGCACTGTGCCGACTTCGATCCCGATTCGGTTCAGGATTGAGCCGGTGGGGAGCTGTTCGACACTGGTGGCGGAAGCCGCCCTCGATGAGCATGTGCAGTTTCCTGCCGATGTGGCTGGCCTGCTGCTGTGCGGAATCCTCTCGGACACGCTGATCTTTCGCTCGCCGACGTGTACGGCCCGCGATCGGGCGGCCGCCGCCGAGCTGGCGCGAATGGCGCAGCTTGTCCCAGCGGGCGCGACGGCGGAAGCGGTGATGGCGGCGATCAGCGAACTGGGCAACGCGCTGCTGGCCGCTGGAGCGGGACTGAACACGCGGCCAGCAGATGAGATCGTCAGTGGAGATGTCAAGTATTACGATGTCGCGGGCGGGCGAGTTGGGATCGCACAGGTTGAGGTGACGAACTTCTCGGAGTTTGCTGCGCGCCTGAGCGATCTGTTGGCGGCGCTGGATGGGCTGGTCTCCAGCGAGAAGCTGGCGCTGGCGCTGCTGATGGTCACAGATGTGGTGCGCGGAAACAGCCGCCTGCTCGCAGCTGGAGAGCCGCGCTTTGCGGCAGTGCTGCCATACGCGCGCCTGGAGGAACATGTGATGGATGCCCCGGGCGTAGTGTCTCGCAAGAAGCAGCTGCTGCCTACGGTGCTATCGGCATTATCGCAGCTGGGCTGAGCGCTTCAGCCGTTGGCGGGCAGGGTGAAGTAGAAGCGGCTGCCCGCGCCGACCTGGCTGTCGACACCGATGCGGCCGTTGTGGAGGTCGACCAGCCGGCGGCAGATCGACAGCCCGAGGCCGGTGCTGGACTCGCTGCCAGTAGGCTTGCTGCTGGTGCGCTGAAACTCGTTGAAGAGCCGGCTGGTTTCGTCTGCGCGGATGCCGATCCCCTGATCGATGACGGTGAAGAGAACTTCACCGTCGAGCTTCTGCACGCGCAGGGTCACCTCCGTGCCGCTGTGCGAAAACTTGAAGGCATTGCTGAGTAGATTGTTGAGCACCTGCTCGATGCGCTGACGATCGAAGCTGAAACGCGGCAAATCGGGGTCGAGCTCAGTGCGCAGGTGAATCCCCTTCTTTTCGCCGATCAGCCGGTTGAGCTTGACGACACGGTCGATGAATTCGCGCACATTGACATCCGCCTTGTGCAGCAGGATTTTGCCGGACTCAATGGCGGTGATATCGAGCAGGTTGTTGAGCAGGGTGAGCATGTCGCGCAGGGTTTCCTGGATGATGATCACGAAATCGCGGATCTCTTCCGGGCGTGTGCGGGTGTGCAGCAGCAAATCGGTGAAGCCCTGGACCACCTGGATGGGGGTGCGGAGGTCGTGTGCTGCCATGCCGATGAATATGTCGCGCTGCTCGACCAGCTGGCGCAGGCGCTCGTTTGCCTGCTCCAACAGTGAGGTGCGCTCAGTGACGCGGGCTTCCAGCAGGGCATTGGCTTCTTGAAGCTCGGTGAGCAGCACGCGGTTCTGGGCTGTGAGCATGTAGCGGCTGAAGGCGTCGCGGACGATGCTGGCCAGCTCTGACGGATCCCACGGCTTGAGGACGTAGCGGAAGATGTTGCCGTCGTTGACTGCCGAGATGACCGCCTGGATATCGGCGTATCCGGTGAGCAGCAGGCGCATGGCGTCCGGGAAGTCGTCCTTGACGCGGCTGAAGAACTCACTTCCGCTGACGCCGGGCATGCGCTGGTCGGAGATGATGACGTGAATGGGCGTCTGGAGCATGATGCTGTAGGCTTCGTCCGCGCTTTCTGCGGTGTACACGTCATAATCGCGGCGGAACTGACGGCGAAGCGACTTGAGGATCTCGCGCTCATCATCCACGATCAGCAACTGTCCGCGCCGGCCGTAGAGCATTTCGGGCGCAGTGGTTTCAATCAGCTCACTCATGAGGCTTTTTCTTTCGGCAGGACAACGGTGAATGTGGTTCCGCTTCCTGGCTGTGATTGAACATGGATAGTGCCATGATGCCTTTCGGTCACGATGCGCCAGGCAATGGCGAGGCCGAGGCCGACCCCTTCTCCAGATGGCTTGGTGGTGAAGAAGGGGGTGAAAATCTGCTGAATGACTTCGGGCGGCATGCCGGCACCCGTGTCTTCGATGACGACTTCGATTGCGTCCGCGAGATCGCGGCCACGAATGCGTATCTCTCCCACGCCGCGGATGGACTGGGCCGCGTTGACGATCAGATTGAGGAAGACCTGATTGATCTCTGCTGGTGAACAGTAGAAGAGAGGTAGTCTACCGAGGTCGAGGTGGACCTGAATGCGACTGCCGATTTCACCTGCGGCGATCATGAGCGCGCTGGAGACGCACTCTTCGATGCTGGCGAACTTGAACTCGGCTTCATCGAGGCGGGCGAAGGTGCGCAGCGCATGCACGATCCCCTTAACGCGATGCAGCCCATCGAGCGAGGCGCGGATGAGATCGTCGACATCGCTCAGCACGTAGTCCAGATCGGCCTGCTCGCGTACCTGGCGAACGTCCTCTGGCGAGGCGGTGCTTCCCGGGCGAACGATGAGCGTTTCGAGCGCGGTGTAGGCGGCGAAGACCGCCTGAATGGAGTCGCGCAGACTGTACAGATTGCTGTTGACGAAGGACAGCGGATTGTTGATTTCGTGGGCGATTCCAGCCACCATCTGGCCGAGCGCGTTCATTTTCTCGGCGTGCACGAGCATCATCTGCGTTTCGCGCAGTTCGCGGACGGTGTGCTCCAGTACGGCAGACTCGCGGGAGAGCGCCTCTTCGGCATTCCTGCGCGCGGTGACATCGGTCTGGATGCCGACGAAGTGCGTGACGCGGCCATCGGCAGCGATCACCGGCGACATAAGCAGTTCATTCCAGAACATGCTTTGATCGCGGCGGTAGTTGCGCAGCGTGACCGTGCATCGCCGACCGGCGCGTACGGCCTCGCGCAGCGTTTGGAGGCCCTGCTGGGCACGGTCATCGCGCTGCAGGAAGCGGCAGTTTCGCCCGAGCGTTTCGTCCAGGGAGTAGCCGGTGATGCTGCAAAAAGACTGGTTGGCGTATATCAGCGGGATATCCGGTTGCGAACCATCAGCGATGGTGATGCCGCAAGAGCTGGCGTCCATCGCCCGCTGATGCAATTCATAAGCGCGCTCCAGCGAAAGCTGGATGCGCCTGGATGTCTGGTCGCTCACGCCACCCCTGTATCATGCCGACCGACGAACGAGGATTTTGGGGTGCCTCGCACGGCATCTACCCTATGCGAAGGATACCATTGAACTACGATCTCGTCTACAAGCGGGCTAAGTGAGCACAACAGACCCGAAATGCGTCATAATGCAGATGCGTCGAACGTGGCTGCAGCCTGGGGCTGCCCGTGCGGTGTGCGGAGTGGAGAGACGATGATGTACAGAAGACCTGTCAGTCTGGCGTTTCTGCTGATCGTGATCGCGCTGATTGCTGGGGCATGCAATCTTGGCACCGCACCAGAGGCGACCGCGACGTTGACAGCGACCAATACCGAGGCTGCAACTCCGACCAGCACACTGACTCTGCTGACGCTGATGCCGCCGACGGGTGTGCTGCCGCCGCCGACGAGCGTGCTGCCGCCGACGGTGATCATCCAGGTTCCGACATCGCTGCCGACACAGCCACCGATCCCGATGCCGATCCGTATCGCGATTCTCTCGCCCGTGCCGGGAAGCATCGTGTCCGGTGCGGTCAACGTGATCGGATCGGCGGTGCACCCGCTGTTTGCGCAGTATCAGCTGGAGTTCGGGCCGGACCCCAATTCGGCGGAGCTGTGGTATCCGGTGGTGCCGGTGCAGTACTTCCCGGTTCAGGACAACTCGCTGGGTGTGTGGAACACGACGATCATCCCGGATGGCGGATATCAGCTGCGCTTGCGCGTGTTTCTGCGCGATGGCACTTCGCTGACGACGATCTCCAACGGCCTGCAGGTGCGCAACACCCGCCCGACACCAGCGCCTTCTGCGACGCCCGCTGTGGCGCGGCCCACCGCGGCGTTCGCGCAATCGGCCACGCTGGGAGAGCTGCCGCTGACGGTGCAGTTCACAAACTACTCGAGCGGCGTGATCTCGTCGTACCAGTGGACGTTCGGCGACGGGACGAGCAGCAGCGAGGTGAATCCGGTCAAGACGTTCAACCGGCCAGGGCTGTTCAATGTGACGCTGACGGTATCCGGGCCGGGCGGCTCCAGCAGCGTGAGCAGCCAGGTGCTGGTGAATGCGCCCAGCGCGCCGCGCGCCGCCTTCACGGTGACGCCGAATTCGGGCACGGTGCCGCTTACAGTGCAATTCACCAACCAGTCATCCGGGCAGATCAGCAGCTACTTCTGGAATTTCGGAGACGGGACGACCAGCACAGAAGCGAGCCCGCGCAAGACCTATGCCAGCGTGGGGACGTTCAACGTCTTCCTGACCGTGACGGGGCCGGGCGGCGTTGGGATCACGTCGCAGCAGGTGCAGGTGCAGAACGCGCAGACTCCGCCGCCTCAGGCTGCGTTCGCCTTCAGCCCGATGACGGGTGTGGCGCCGCTGGCGGTCCAGTTCAGTGATCGCTCGACCGGCCAGGTGACAGCCTACACGTGGAACTTCGGCGACGGCAGCATCAGCACGGAGCAGAACCCGCAGCATACGTATCTGGCTGGCGGCAACTACGTCGTCACGCTGATCGTCGGTGGTCCCGGCGGCCAGAGCAGCCTGGCGCAGAGCATCACAGTCATTGCGCCATCACCGACGGCGACAACGCCTGCCACCGTGATACCGAGCGCGACACTGACGAATACGCCGTTGCCACCGAGCGCGACGCTCACTCCCACGCAGCTGCTGCCGAGCCTGACACCGACGGAGACGCCGACCCTTGGGGTCACGAACACACCGTCGGAAGTGGTGGTGCTGCCGAGCAGTACTTTCACACCGCTGCCTCCGAGCGAGACAGTGGTTCCGCCGACGGTGACTTCCAGCGTGACCCCGGTGCCACCGAGCGAAACCTTCACGCCAGTGCCACCCAGCGAGACGTTCACGCCCGTCCCGCCGACGAGCACGCTGACCAGCACTCCGCTGCCTCCTCCGCAGGTGGCATTCTCGTGGATGGTGCCTGACCCGGCCGGGAATCCGCTGGCGGTGAGCTTCACCAACATGTCTGCTGTGAGCGGGACGCCGCTGCTGCTGTGGAACTTCGGCGACGGGCTGACGAGTGGTGAGTTGAATCCGCTGCACGCGTATGCCGCTGGCGGGACCTATACGGTGACGCTGACGGTGACGGATGCCGGCGGAACGTCCAGCGCGCAGCAGACCGTGACGGTCGTACAGAATGTCAGCGCCGCGTTCACGTTTGCGCCGCTGCCCGATCAGCCGCTGACGGTGCAGTTCACGGACGCGTCGACCGGGCCTGTGGTGTCGTGGACGTGGGATTTCAGCGGGGTGGGCAGCAGTAATCAGCAAAACCCGCTGTTCACGTTCCCGGCGGGTGGCACGTATAACGTGACGCTGACGGTGAACGGGCAGGGCGGCAGTTCGAGCAGTGTGACCTTCACGGTGAATGTGACGGCGCCGCCGACGCCGATCCCGACGGCGACCGTTGTCCCGCTGACGGCTGATTTCACCGCTGAGGCTCGTCAGGGAGATCCCACGACGGTCGATTTTGTGGGCACGGCGAGCGATCCGTTGGCCGGGTACAGCTGGGACTTTGGCGATGGCACCGTAGCGATGCTGGCTGGCGCCGCGGTAAGCCATACCTATGCACCCGGAACCTACCTGGTGACGATGACCGCGACGTCGGCGGATGGCCTGCAAACCTTCCCTGTGCAGAAGCAGGTGACAGTCGCTGCACCCCTGTCGGCTGATTTCTCAGCGGCCCCGCGCACGGATGACCCGACGACGGTGGACTTCAGCGCGACATCGAATGATCCGCTGGCAAGCTTCAACTGGGCCTTTGGCGACGGCCTGACTGCTGTGGGTTCGGTCGTGACAAATACCTATGCGCCCGGAAGCTATACCGTAACGCTCACTGCAGTCTCTGCGGACGGTCTGCAGACGGCAACTGTGCAGAAGCTGGTGACGGTGACTGCACCCCTGTCGGCTGATTTCTCAGCGGCCCCGCGCACGGATGACCCGACGACGGTGGACTTCAGCGCGACATCGAATGACCCCGGCGCGACGTTCGCATGGAGCTTCGGGGACGGCAGTACGGATGCTGGCGCGGTGGTCAGCCATACGTTCGTCCCGGGAACCTACGACGTGGTGCTGACGACGACTTCAGCGGACTCTTCGCAGCAAACGACGAGCGCGCAGTCGGTGACGGTCGAGTCGCCGACGATTGAACCAACAATCGAGCCGACAGCCGGTTCGGGGCCGGCGTTCACGTTGTCGGCCGCCTCCAGCCAGATCGGAGCAGCATTCAGTCCCGGCGGCTATCGCCTGGCGACCGCCGGGATGGACGGCGGTGTGACGATTTGGGATGTGGTGGGCAGGATGGCAGCGCTCACGCTGAGCGGACAGCACAGTGGGAGCGTCGTCTCTGTCTCATGGAGTCCATCGGGAGATCAGCTTGCCAGCGGCGGGGATGACGGCCTGATCGTGGTGTGGGAGACGGCCGGCGGCGGCAGTCAGCAGGTGTTCAGTACCGGCGCCGCCGTGACGAGTATCGCCTGGAGCCCGGATGGCGCGAGGATTGCAGCAGGTTTGGGCAGTGGCACCGTACAGATATGGGACGTTGGCAGCGGCACGCCGACAGATGTCACGACTGGTGCATACGTGTATGCCGTAGCCTGGCGCCCCGATGGCGGGCAGCTTGCGATCGCCGCACAGGACGGCAGCGTGAGTATCTACGATGTGGGCGCCGGCGGGATGGCGCAGACGCTGAGTGTGGGCGGCGCGGCGCAGGCGCTGGCGTGGAGCCCGGGTGGCGATCGTCTGGCAGTTGGCACAGCGGATTCGACGGCGACGATCTTCGAGACGGCGGGCTGGTCGTCGGTGGCTGTACTGATCGGCCACAGTCAGGGCGTGACGGCGATCGCTTATGCGCCCAATGGCGGGGTGGTCATCGCGACGGGTTCGGATGACGGAGATGTGCGGCTGTGGTCGAGCTTCGACGGAACTCCGCAGGGCAGCCCGCTGCCGACAGGGCTGCCGTTGACTGCGCTGGCGTACAGCGCGGATGCCACTTTCCTGGCGACGACCAGCGGCACGAGTGAGGTGCTTGTCTGGCAACCGTGAGTGTGCATTTGGTCGATGCAGGTGTGCAGGCGGAGTGCAAATAGGGGCACTCCGCCTGCTTCACTCGTGACCAGACATCTTCGGATGTCAAGCCGGCGTGTTCATATTCTGGGCAGTGGCTGCCGCATGTGGGGAACACGAGGATGCATGCTCATGCGTGCTCAGGTGCAGGTGTCTCCATCGTGCTCTGCAGGACAGAACCAGCGCTGATCACTGCGCATGTCAGGTACCTGCACTGGACTCCGCCAGCGCGGCGCGGACGGCTGCGGCGGGCTGCACCACGCCTGCACCCTGCTGCCATGCGGGCACTGCGGCCAGCGGCTGTGCTGTTGTGATGAGTAGTCGCTTCAGATCCGCAGGTGATAGACCGGGATTGGCCTGCAGCATCTGCGCGCTGACCCCGCTGACGATGGCCGCCGAAGTGGACGTGCCTTCGACGTACTGATAATGCTGGTTAACGATCCTGTGGGCCAGCACCTGCGCCTGCAGGCGGGCGATTACATCAGGATCGGGCTGTGCGGCCTCTTCGGGGCTGAGTCCCAGTTCTGCTGCGCCATCGTGCAGCGCGAGATGTGCGTGCATGCCGTCGATATCAGCGCGCATGAGCATGGTGAGCCAGTGCGCGGCCTTCGCCGATGGCGTAGACGGGAGGAGCGGTGCGGGCAGCCAGGCCGCTGGGGCGAGCAACTCCGGCTTGCGACCGCCGCCGAGATCACTGCCAGTGTTGTGGGACACCAGGCGCCAGTACTCGGCAGCGCGCTGATTGCCATCATCGATGCCCCCGACAGTGAGCGCGTGCGGCGCGCTGGCCGGAGGAACGAGAACATCGCTCCCATGATTGCCAGCGGCGGTGACCACAAGAACGCCTTGCCCGTGCAGGTGAGCGACAATTTCGTGCAGCGGGTGATGAAGGTCTTCTGAGGGAAAATCTCCGCCAACGGAGAGGTTGACGATGCGAATGCCGAAGCGGGCGCAGTTGTGAGCGACCCATTCCAGGCCGCGCAGGATATCCGCTTCTCTGATCTGCAGATGGCGATTGCTGACCTTCACGAGGACCAGCAGCGCCTCTGGGGCAATGCCGCGATAATGCCCGCCCGAAAGCGCGCCGCTGCCTGCGATGATTGCAGTAGTCATCTGGCCATGCCAGCTGTAGCGTTCTGGACGCCGATATCGGCTGCCTTCCCGAATCCGCGCCTCAGTGGCGTCAGCATGGACGAGGACTCGTTGCGCATAGTCAGGATGCGGATAAAAGCCGGAATCGATAACGGCTACCACGACCCCTGCGCCTGTCCAGTCCGGGTCGATATCCATGCGCTCGTGCAGTGCGAGCAAGCGATGCGTGCCATGCGGACAGGGGAAAGTCGGACTGAGCATAGTCGATATGCTCGCAGGGCGGCATCAGGCCGCCTGAATGAAAACCCTGACCAAAGTGGGCATGGTGCGATCGCAATCCTCCACGCGTGAAGGATGCCACTGCACTCCGCGCACGAATGCCACATTCAGCATCTGGAGTCGTCGGCATGCTGAGCGCGAGCTGCCCTCAAAATGCGCCAGGCTCGAACGGAGGATATCTGCACCTATCGCCAACAGAAACCGGACCGAAGCACAGGCGGCTCCCTGATAGGGGGCCAGATAACAGCGGCTTGCGCTGAAGCGTTTGAGCATGATTATCGGAGCAGGGATATCGTGGAGTGCAGGGATTCCGATCAGTGACTTCACTGTAGCGGCCCTTCGTGCACACTGCGCGTCAAAGTTATGATATCACAAGCCGGTGCAGAGCGCAGACGAATGGCCGGGCTGGGTATATGGCGTTTCGAGCGTAACGCGTTGTGCAGGGACGCATCAATCTACGACCCTGCACAACGAACGATGCGCAAACAGCGTGATCAGCCCAGCGGATCTTCGTCGCGCTTGCGTTTCTCTGGCTCCGAAGGTGCTTCAGGCGGTGCCGGTGGGGTAGGGGGCGTGCCTGGGCGCTCGATCTCCACCTTCAGGTCGATGCTGCCAAGGGCGCGGCGCAGCGTGTTGCGCGTGAGTGTGGCGATCTGCTCCTGCAGATCGCGCCCCAGCCCGCGAACATCTTCGATGTCCGCTGCATCGTTGGTGGTGCGACGATAGGCGCGCGCCAGGCCTTCCAGATAATCGAGCGCCTGACTGGCGAGCAGGTGCACCTGCGCGAGCTTGTCATCACCGTCTTCGTTCTCAGAGTCATCCGGAAACTGCAATACCTCGGTGATGTAGAAGTCGTCAGGCAGAAGCAGCGCGGCGCGCGCTTGCAGCCTGTTGTAAGCGGTCACGGCAGTATCGCCGGCTGCTTCGCCCATGCCGCTCATGAGGCTCTTCTCGACTGACCGGTCTAATGCGCGGAAAGCCAGCGCGAGCTGCTGGATGTTGCGAAAGTCCTTCTCGTCCACGATCTGCTCCCTGGAAACCCTGTGCGTTCAGTCTTCCTGTGTACCGTCGATCGCGCGCAGCACTTCCGGGCGAACCATGCGCCGGAGCGTGAGTTTGGCATGATGCAGGCGCGACTTGATGGTGCCGATACTGGTGTTCATCACTGCGGCGATCTCCGCATACGACATTTCCTCCTCAGCGAACAGAATGAGCGCCTGGCGCTGAAGCTCTGGCAGGCGCTCAATAGCCTCCCGTACTTCCAGGGCCAGCAACAGCCAATGCGATGCATCTTCGGGGGCGACGGACTCGTCCGACTGACGAAATGACACGGCCACCTCCACCGCTTCGTCATCGAATGAGACGGGATTCCAGCGGCCCTGGGTACGCAACACATCATAGCAGCGGTGCCGTGCGACGCGAAAGACGAACGGCCGCAGCTTTTCTGCGGGGGCAATTTCGTGCAGACGCCGATATAATGTGAGGAATACAATCTGGA
The DNA here is from genome assembly GCA_964654755.1 of uncultured Pleurocapsa sp. Classification (GTDB taxonomy): domain Bacteria; phylum Chloroflexota; class Anaerolineae; order Aggregatilineales; family Phototrophicaceae; genus Flexifilum. The sequence goes on from CAZZJW010000007.1 coordinate 29,723, forward strand.
TGATATCATCCTCTTCGTACGTTCCGCCGGTGAGCCGGCGCACGAAGCGGCGGACGTCTGGCTCCAGGCTGGCCTGAAGACTGGCGAAGGCATCCGGATCGTGCTG
>CAZZJW010000007.1:29928-92934 GCA_964654755.1 uncultured Pleurocapsa sp.
AAGGCATTGAGCAAACTGCTTCAGGATCATCTGCAGCGCAGGGCGAAGCGCAGACGTTCGCAACCTACACCCAAGTCAGGATAAGCAACCATGTTCACCGCCGTTATCTCGATACACGTCAAGCCGGAGTACAGAGACGCATTCATCCGGGCCACGCTGGAGAACGCCAGACACAGCGTGCAGGAAGCCGGTATCGCACGCTTCGATTTTCTGCAGCAGGCAGACGATCCGGATCGGTTCGTGCTTTATGAAATCTATCGCTCTCCTGAGGCACTGCAGGCGCATCGCGAGACTGCGCACTATCTGGCATGGCGCGCAGCCGCCGAGCCGATGATGGCGGAACCACGCGTGCCCACCCGCTATCACAATCTGTCTCCGGTGGAGTAGGGCGGTGCGCTTCGAATTTGCGACGGCCACGCGTGTGTACTTTGGCGCGGGCATCCTCTCGGAAATCGGAAAGATCGCAGGAGCCTTTGGTCGGCGAGTGCTGGTCATTGGGCAGAACCCCGAACGGGCAAACATACTACTCACTGCGCTGGCTGATGCGTCCTTCGACACGGCGTTTGTGCAGGTTCGCGATGAGCCGGACGTTCAGGCTGCGGTGGCGGGCACTGCACGGGCACGCGCGATGAACGCAGAACTGATCATCGGCTTTGGCGGCGGCAGCGCGATTGATCTGGCCAAGGCGATCGCGGCACTGGCGGTACATGACGGAGAGCCGCTGGATTACCTGGAAGTGATCGGGCGCGGGCAACCACTGAGCAGGCCGTCCCTGCCGATGATCGCGGTGCCGACGACCGCGGGCACTGGCGCCGAAGTGACTGCGAATGCGGTGCTGGCGTCTGCCGAACATGGGGTGAAGGTGAGCTTGCGCGGGCCGACGATGCTGCCCCGGGCCGCAGTGGTTGATCCACGACTGACGCTGACATTGCCAGCTCACATAACGGCGTATACCGGAATGGATGCGCTGACTCAGGTGATCGAGCCCTACGTATCGAACAAAGCCAATCCGGTGACGGATGCGCTGTGCCTGGAGGGCATGCGTCTGGCAGCGAACGCGCTGCAGCGGGCATATGCAGAGCCTGGCGATCTGGAGGCGCGTACAGCAATGTCTGCGGCGGCGCTGATGGGCGGCATGGCGCTGGCCAATGCCAAGCTGGGGGCAGTTCATGGGTTCGCTGCGCCAATTGGAGGGATGTTCCACGCGCCACATGGCGCGGTGTGCGCGGCGCTGCTTTCACCTGTGATCGCGGCCAACATCGCCGCCATGCGCGAGCGGCAGCCTCAGCACCCCGCGCTGGGTCGCTATGAGACGATCGCCAGGCTCCTCACTGGCCGGTCAGATGCGCCGGCGGATGCGTCTGCCGCCTGGACTGCGAGGCTGAGCGCCGATCTCGGAATCCAGCCGTTGTCGCGCTACGGGCTGCGCGAGGAAGATGTGTCCGTGGTCGTCGGAAAGGCGGCGGCTTCCAGCTCGATGCAGGGCAATCCCATCGTGCTATCGGCAGAAGAGCTGGCTGCGGTGCTGCGCGCGGCGCTCTAGTCCGGGCTTCCGCCAAGCTGGGCGTGGCGGAAGCAGTCGATGGTGTGGTCGTTGACAAGACCGCAGGCCTGCATAGCGGCATAGCAGATCGTCGGGCCGACGAAAGTGAAGCCGCGCTTGCGCAGATCCGCGCTCATGCGCTGCGAGATGCTGGTGTGTGCTGGCACTTCACTGAGTGAGCGCCATCTGTTTTGCAGGGTACGCCCGTCAACAAAAGACCATAGATAGTCGCTAAATTTCCCATAGTCATCACGCAAACGCAAATAACTTCGCGCATTTCCAATCACAGAACGAATCTTGAGACGATTGCGAATAATGCCTGGGTCAGACATAAGCACCTCAATCTTCGCATCATCATGCGCAGCGATACGCTCAGGATCGAATCCATCAAGAACCCGACGATAGTAGTCGCGGCGGCGCAAAATGGTAATCCAGCTCAACCCAGCCTGCGCGCCCTCAAGACAGATACGCTCGAAAAGTGCCTGATCATCGCGCACCGGGACACCCCACTCGCTATCGTGATAGGCAACGTACAGGGCATCATGCGCAGGCACCCACGCACAGCGCTTTGGCTCAGCGATCATGGTATCTCTCCAAGGAATGCTGATACAACGTTCGCGGTCTGCGACGCCTGCTCAAGATGAGGTGCATGCCCTGCGCCAGCGACAACAGCATGCTGTACGTGTGGGATTCCAGCGCACATCGCACGAGCAATATCGCTGAAGCGCACGTCAAACACACCCGTGATGAGCAGGGTAGGCTGAGGCAGCAACGAGATCATGGGCCACAAGGAGGGCTGAACTCCGGTGCCCATACCACGCAGGCTGTTGGCAAGGCCGTGCGCGCGCTGTGACAATCTACCACTGCGAATACGTTCGCGATCAGACGCGGGCAGCGCATCCTGAGAAGCAAACAACGGGAGTGACTGCCAGCGATCGACGAAGGCAGGAACGCCGTCACGCTCAATAGCGAGCGCCAGCACATCATCCTGCACGCGTCTTGCCGCACGCTCCCCCGCATCTGCAAGGCCGGGTGACGCGCTTTCCAGAATGAGGGCGGAGAATCGCTCAGGATAGGCGAGAGCAGTGTAAAGCGCCAGCCGCCCACCCATGGAATAACCGAACAGCGCAGGAGAGGGCAAGGCCAGTGCTTCTGCCAGCGTGACAATATCCGCGGCACTGTGCTCGATGCGGTAGCGCGCTGAGTCGTAAGGAGCATCTGTGCCACCGTGGCCGATCAGATCTGGCGCAATCACCTGGAATTGATCAGACAGAAGATCGGCAAATGGCCCCCATCCCGCACCGCTACCAGTGAAACCGTGCAGAAGCAGCAGCGGGGTGCCGGCGCCGCTCACGCGGACATGATATCGCACACCGCGCACATGAAGCATGAATGCATCAGACAGAATATCACCTGCTTTCTCAGGCTGCAGATTCAGCAAGCACTCACCCACTATAGTCATCGATGCCGCTATACTGTAGCAGACTGACCAGTCGGTTTACAGTGAGGGTCAATTGAACAGTCAGGCGGACAAGAGCACGCAGACGAGAGACCCGGAAGGCACGCGCGGCAGGATTCTCGATGCAGCGCTGAACATCTTCTCCCGCAAAGGTTATTACGAGGCGAGCGTGGACGAAATCGTCGGTGAGTCCCAGACCTCCAAAGGCTCAGTGTATTTTCATTTCCCGAACAAGCAGACGCTGTTTCTGGCACTGGTGGACAAGTTCTCCGACCTGCTCGAACGCCGCGTAAATCTGGCAATCTCCACGCAGAAAGAGGGCATCGCACGAGTAGATGCCGCATTGACCAGCGTGCTGGAGACATTCGGACAGTACCGACCGCTGGCGAAAATCATGCTGGTGCAGGCGATGGGACTGGGCCCGGCATTTGAGCAAAAGCTGATGGAAGTGCACAACCGCTTCGCGCTGCTGATCAAGGCATATCTGGATGAAGCGGTGGCGCTGGGAGAGATCGCGCCGGTTGACACAGGGATCGTCTCGCGCGCATGGATGGGGGCGATCAACGAAGTGGTGATGCACTGGGTGATGACGGGAGAGTCAGATCCGGAGCAAATCATGCTGACGCTGAGACCGATGCTGCTTCGCAGTGTGGGGGCTCTGAAAACGGAATGATGGCGGCACAGGAAGCGCCGCGTACCCTGTTCGCGGTATCGCAAACACTCGAGTGGTCGCCTGCGCTGCTGACTCTGCTGTCGGCGATGGGCGGGCCACGCGCGTACTGGCGTGATGCTGCCAGCGGGACGACTCATGCAGCGTTCGGTGCTGCGGCAGAGGTACGTGCAGCGGGACCTGAGCGCTTCGAGACGATTCAGGCAGAAGTGGCGCTGTGGAGCACACGTGTCCAGGACTGGCCTGACCAGCCGCTGAAAGCGCCACGATGGTTTGGCGGATTCGGTTTCACGCCTGCCCAGGAATATGGCATCTGGAGCGCGTTTCCACCTGCCTATTTCTTTCTTCCGGCGGTACAGGTCGCGTTGGCTTCCCATGGGATGTGCACCGTCACTGTAATTGGAGAAGAGCAGCCAGCGGCGCTGCAGGCAGCACTGGCCAGCTGGTTGTCGGGTGCCACAGAGGCGGAAGGAAGCACACCTCCCGCTGCTGTGACTGGCGTGCGCTGGAGCACGATTGAGCGCTGGCGGTCGATGGTGAACGACGTACAGGCCGGGATATGTGCAGGGCACGTGCGCAAAGTCGTGCTGGCGCGCTCCGGTGATGTGCAGTTCGATGCTGAAGTCGAGCCAGCCGCCTTGCTCGAGGTACTGGCGGCACGCTATCCCGAATGCACGACATTCCTGATCGGCCCGAGGGCGGGCAGCGCGTTCTTCGGCGCGACGCCAGAAGTGCTGATTGACAAGCGGGGATGCGCGCTGCGGACGGTGGCACTGGCCGGCTCACGCAGGCGAGGAGTGACGCCGGAGGAAGATCGTGCACTGGGGGAGGAGCTGCTGGCCAGCCCAAAGGAGCGCGAGGAACATGCGCTGGTCGTCGAGGACGTGCGCGCGCGCTTGCTGCACATCGCTGATGACGTATACATCCCGGACACGCCGGAGTTAATGCGGTTGAGCAATATTCAGCATTTGCACACGCCGATACAAGCGGTACTACGACAGCCAGAGCACGTGCTCTCACTGGTATCCCGGTTTCATCCGACACCGGCGCTGGGAGGGGAGCCACGCGAGGCTGCCGTGCGCATGCTGGCGCATCTGGAGGCGGAGCCACGCGGTTGGTATGCCGCACCAGTGGGCTGGTTTGACCAGCAGGGTGATGGACAGTTCGTGGTCGCTATTCGCTCGGCGGTGTGCGCCGGGCGGGAGGTGCGGGTATATGCCGGCGCAGGCATCGTAGCGGGTTCCGATGCAGATGCGGAATGGGCCGAGACAATGCTCAAGTTTCGCCCGATGCTGCAGGCGCTGGGGGTGCCTTCATGAAGGCGCCAAATCGCAATCTGCTGTGGGCGCGGGTGTTTGCGGAAGAGCTGGCGCTGGCAGGCGTTCGCGAGGCGGTGATCGCGCCGGGGTCTCGCTCAACGCCGCTGGTCTTCGCGCTGGACGAGCAGCCCGAGATCACGGTGTACTCGCTGCTCGATGAGCGTTCTGCAGCTTACTTTGCGCTCGGGCTGGCCTCTGCCAATGGGAGGCCGGCGGCGCTGGTGTGCACGTCGGGTACTGCAGGCGCGAACTTCTATCCTGCCGTGGTGGAAGCAAACAGCGCGGGCGTACCGATGGTGGTTCTGACTGCAGATCGCTCGCCGGAACTGCGCGAGAGCGGCGCCAATCAGACGATCGATCAGATCAGATTATTTGGCGCGCACGTGAACTGGTTTGTGGAGGTTGCGCTGCCGGAAGCTGACCCACCCGACATCGCGCTGCGCGGACTGCGCACACTGGCGCAGCGGGCTGTGAGTGCTGCGCACTTTCCACAGCACGGGCCGGTACATCTCAACTTTCCGTTCCGCAAGCCGCTTGAGCCGACAGAGCTGCCGGGTGACCGGCAGACGGATGCCAGCAGACGCGTTAACGCGCCGTTTGTTCGCATGTTGCAGGGACGCAGGATGCCTGCCGAGGAGCAGGTAGCACAGGCTGCTGCAGTACTTGCCCAGGCGCAGCGCGGCCTGATCATCTGTGGCCCGCGTACGCCTGACGAGCCGGCGATGGCCGATGCCGTGCGGGCACTTCAGGCAGCCTGCGGATTTCCAGTGCTGGCGGATGCACTCTCCGGGCTGCGCTATCGCGATGGCGTCATCCGGGGATACGACACATTCCTGCGCACAGACTCAGCATTTCCCGGCCCGGATGTCGTGATTCAACTGGGCGCGCAGGCGATCTCACAGTCGCTTGAGGAGTATCTCAACCGAGCCGCTCCTGAGCACTGGATCACGATCAGCAGCGATGGGCGCTGGCTGGAGCCGAATTTCTGGACGAGCATGCACCTGACGGCGGATCCTGCGGCAAGTTGTCATGCGCTGGCCGGAGTGCTGGAGGGGCGTGCACTGTCTGGCGATCCATCATGGGGGCCGCGCTTCGCTGAAGCGGATGCTGTTGTACGACGAACGGCAGCGGCGTTTACGATGACACGGTGGTTCGATGGGGCCGTACTGGCGGCGGCTGTTCCGATGCTGTCCCCTGGGAGCGCGCTGGTGATTGGCAGCAGCCTGCCTGTGCGCCATCTCGATCAGTTTGCCCTCGATGGACCCGCAGATCTGAAGGTGTACGGCAATCGCGGAGCCAGCGGCATTGACGGCACGATCTCGACGGCGGCAGGCGTGGCAGCTGCAGATCATACGAGACCGGTGACCCTCATTCTGGGCGATGTAGCGTTCTATCACGATATGAACGGACTACTGGCGCTGCAGCGGGCTGGCGTCCGGCTGGTGATCGTGGTGGTCAACAACAACGGAGGGGGGATCTTCGAGCGCCTGCCGGTGGCGCGCTTTGAACCGATATTCACCGAGCTGTTTCTGACACCGCACGGCCTGCAGTTTGAGAATGCGGCAGCGCTTTATGGCACAGCGTATGAACGACCAGTCGGGCGCGCAGCATTTGAAGAGGCGTTTGCCAGAGCGCAGCGCAGTGCGGGCTCGACAATCATTGAAGTGAGCACTGACAGCAAGGAGGACCTGGCCGCCCGAAGCGCCTTCCTCAGGGCTGTTTCGCAGACGGACAAGGGATGAGGATTGACGAATGACGAACTGGGCAGAGGTAAAACAGTATCAGGACATCACGTACCACAAGGCCGATGGCATGGCGCGCATCGCCTTCAATCGGCCGGAGGTGCGAAACGCATTCCGCCCGGACACGATCCAGGAAATGATCGATGCGTTCATGGACGTGTGGGAGGATCAGTCGGTGGGCGTGATCCTGCTGACGGGCAATGGGCCGGCCAAAGACGGCAAGTACGCATTCTGCAGTGGGGGTGACCAGAAGGTGCGCGGTGATGCCGGCTACGTCGGCTCGGACGGCGTGCACCGGCTGAATGTACTCAATCTCCAGCGTATCATCCGCACGATCCCCAAGCCGGTGATCGCGCTCGTCCCAGGTTATGCGATCGGCGGCGGCCATGTGCTGCACGTGATCTGCGATCTGACGATTGCTGCGGATAATGCGGTGTTCGGGCAGACCGGGCCGCGCGTGGGCAGCTTCGACGCCGGCTACGGCAGCAGCTATCTGTCGCGCATCGTCGGGCAGAAGAAGGCGCGCGAGATATGGTATCTGTGCCGGCAGTACAATGCGCAGGAAGCGCTGGACATGGGCCTGGTGAATGCCGTGGTTCCGGTAGATCAGCTCGAGGCAGAAGGTGTCGCCTGGGCGCAGAAGATCCTCGAACACAGTCCGCTTGCCATCCGGGTGCTGAAGGCTGCGATGAATGCGGATGTGGACGGGCAGACCGGGCTTCAGCAGCTGGCTGGCGATGCCACGCTGCTGTTCTACATGACAGAAGAGGGCCAGGAAGGGCGCAATGCCTATGTGCAGAAGCGCAAGCCGGAGTATCGCAAGTACCCGTGGCGCCCATGAACTGAGCGAACAGCATGCAGATGGAGAACTGGCTGGCCGCCAGCGCGCGGACGGATGGGGAACGGCTGGCGCTGCACAGCGCAGGTGAGACATGGTCTTACGCTGCGTTGGCGGCGCGCGCCGCCGCGATGGCGGGCGGCCTGCGTGAGTTTGGTCTGCAGATGGGCGATCGCGCGGCGCTGCTCGGCGAGACGGCTCCGCTGACAGCCGCAGCGTTGTTCGCGCTGGGGTGGGGTAGGGCAGTTGCAGTGCCACTCAATACGCGGCTGCATCCTGATGAGGCGGCATGGCAGGCAAACGCCGCTGAGTGCCGGCTCATCCTGACCACCGCACGGCATCGGCAGCTGGCAGAGCGAATTGCAGGTGGACGGCCAGTCGTGCTGGTGGAGACACTGTCGGGTGAGCCGGCTCCTGCGCAGTCGATTGTGCTGGATGCGGTGCAGTCAGTGGTGTTCACATCGGGGACGACGGGACGGCCAAAGGGCGCGCAGATCACCTGGGGCAATCATCTGCAGGTGGCGCTGGGAACAGCGGCGCGGCTGGGTGTTCTGCCGGAAGATCGCTGGCTGACGTGTCTGCCGCTGTATCATGTTGGCGGAATGTCCATCCTGTTTCGGGCGGCGTTGTTTGCGACCGGCGCTGTACTGCATGATGGCTTTGACGCGGCGCGGGCCAATGCTGATCTGGACAGCGGCATGGCGAACATCGCGTCGTTCGTGCCAACCATGCTGGCACGTGTGCTGGATGAGCGGGGTGAGCGTCCCTTTCCAGCGAGCGTGCGCCTGCTGTTGGTCGGCGGTGCAGCGATCGGTGATGCGCTGCTGAAGCGCGCGCTGGCGATCGGGGCACCGGTCGCGCTCACCTACGGTCTGTCTGAGGCGGCATCACAGGTAGCAACCGCTGCACCTGAAGATGTGCGACGCAAGCCGGGCACAGTAGGCCGTGCGCTGCGCGGTGCCGACGTCGGCGTGATGTGCTCTGACGGGCGTCCGGCTGCACCTGGAGAGATCGGTGAGATTGTGGTTCGCGGCCCCGTCGTGATGGCCGGCTATCTCGGCGCCGACCCGCCGCGAGACGGACTGCACACCGGAGACCTGGGATATCTCGACGATGCGGGTGATCTGTGGGTAGTGCAGCGCCGGGACGACCTGATCATCTCCGGTGGAGAGAACATCTATCCAGCGGAGGTGGAGAAAGTGCTACGAGAGCATCCGTCGGTGGCAGATGCACTGGTCGTAGCGATTGAGGACGCGGAATGGACGCAGCTCCCGGCTGCGCTGATCGTCTCGCAGTCGGGGCACGCACCAGACGCGCAGACGCTCGATGCATGGTGCAGGGAGCGTCTAGCGCGCTATAAGCGGCCCCGGCGTTATCACTTCGTCGATGCGCTGCCAATGACGAGCAACGGCAAGATCAGCAGGGCGCTGGCGCGCGTGATGCTGGCGGATGATGGGCGGCAACCTCAGTCGTGATCGGGCAGATCGCGGCGTGCCCAGGCGCGATCAAACCATGCATCGAGCAAATACGATGGGTAGCCGATCGTGACCAGGTTGGCGCGGCAGCCTGCCGCGTCCAAACCCTGCGCGGCCCAGTACGGAACACGCTTCATCATGGTTTCGACGCGCTCGCGTGGCGTGATGATCCACGTGTCGTGGGGGACGATGCCGAAGGTGATAAGCTCCATGTTGAATGCAGCCGTGGTGGTCTTCTTATAGGTTGCGATGAGCAGGGTTTCTCTGGCACCATGTTCGGGTGAGCACAGCACCTCCTGAACGTACTTGGCAGTCCGTCCGATATCTGCCAGGTCTTCAATGATCGCCACCACTTGCCCGCGGACGTCGATGGAGAGCGGTTGTACGATGCGAGGCTGCGCCAGCGGCTGACCCGGTCCCCGATAGAACTTGACGCCGAAGGTACCGAACTCCACATCAGGCATGTCGGGGTCCGCGCCCCAGCTCACCGCGTCGTGCAAAAGCACACCAGGCAGCAGCCCACCCATGGTGATCATCACCATTTTGGTCACCTGGCGCCCATCGTGCGCATGCTGCCGCTGGTAGTTGAACACCTGCTGCGCCTGCCAGGAGACGATCATGTGTTCGGCATAGTCGGGTATGTACAGGAAGCTGAGGTTGTCCGCCTCAACCGGGATGCCCTGCGGTTCGCGCCAATATTCGAGTGGAAGGGCGTCCCTCATGTCAATCAGATCGTGGTGCTCAACCATCTTGGTGTCCCTGATACGTACAAGCGAAGTAGCGTTTGTTCTGTCCTGGTGGGCTTTCCAAAGGCTGACAAGAGCGACAATGCGCCGTTGCAGCTTGCGGCTCCGGTCAAAGCGTGACCGTGACCTTCGAGAGTCCACTCGGCTTATCAACTGGCAGGTTGCGCGCGAGCGCAAGATGCAGACCGAAGAGCTGGCCGGGCAGGATTCCCGGGATGGGCGACAGCCATTCCGGGGTGGCCTGGGGCAGGCGAACCCAGGTCTGATCGCCCAGCGCCTGATCATTGGTGATGACCAGTGCCAGCGCCTTGCGTTCGTGCAGGCGTGTAAGCAGGCCGGGAAGCTGAGCACTGCCTTTGCCCTGCGGCGCGATGACGATGACGGGAAAGTGCTCGCGGACCACAGCGATCGGACCATGCAGAAAGTCCGCTTCACTATAACCCTGACCGATGATACCGCACAGTTCCTGCACCTTCAGACAGACTTCGATTGCCGTGCAGTAATTGTAGCCGCGACCGACCGTGACAAAGCTGGTCATGTCGCGCAGGCGCTGCGCCCACTCTGACACAATCGGCTCGGCGCTGGCCAGAGTCTGCGCGACCTGATCAGGCAGCGCGTGCAGATCCGCCTCGAGCGCTGCATCCCCGGTGATGGCCGTGACGAGCATAGCGATGGCGGTGAGCTGAGCCGTGTAGGTCTTTGTGGCAGCGACGCTCAATTCCTCACCGGCATCAAGCGGAAAGTGATACTGCGCAGTCTCGGCCAGCGTAGAGCCGGGGCGATTGGTAATGGCGACGGTGAGCGCGCCCTGTGCGCGGGCATCACGCAGGACCTGCGAGACATCCGCGGCCATGCCTGACTGCGAGATGCCGATGACCAGCGCGCGACCCATTCGAGGCGGAGTGCCGTAAAGCGTGTGCAGGGAAGGCGCGGCCAGTGCCACCGGCAGGCGGGCATGAATGCCGAGCGCATACTGCCCGTAGCGCGCAGCATTGTCCGACGTGCCGCGCGCGGCGATGACGACGAACTCCGGCGCAAATGCGCGGATGGCGCCGGCGATTTCGCGCGCGAGATCGAAGCGTGTGGTCAGCAGGTTCCGCAATACCTCGGGCTGCTGAGCGATTTCCTGGGCCAGAAGTGTGGTCATGCGATTGGGTTCCTCATTCAGCACACACAGTCAGTACATGAACTACAGCACAGAAACATCAACAGAGTCACGGATCGCAGCGTAGTCTGTCAGACGAAAAGACGCCGGACCCAGCGAGAGCGTGTTGGCCGCACCCGCAGCACAGGCAGAGCGCAGCGCCTCGGCAGGTGAAAGCTGCTGCATGACAGAGGCGATCAGACCAGCGAGAAACGAGTCACCGCTGCCAACCACGCAGAGTGCATCGACGGACGGAGGGCGAGCGACAATGCAGCGATCATGATCCACCCAGACTGCGCCGGCAGCGCCGAACGTGACCACAACAAGCCCCCGCGTCAGGGAACGCACCTCAGAAGCTGCGGCGAGCAGGTCTTCGGGCACGGAGAGTGCGCGTCCGAGCAATTCGCCAAACTCATCGTGATTCACTTTGAGGGATAATCCGGGGTACTGTACCGCCTGCCGGAGAAGATCTCCACTGGCATCCACCCATACATCGCACTGCGCAGTGAGCAAAGACTCCAGCAGGTACGTATAAGCGCCCGGCGGGGTGCCTGGCGGCACGCTGCCAGCGAGGCAGATCACAGATCCATGAGATTGAGCGAGTACTTCTGCAGCAAGGTGGTCCCAGTCTGAGGCGGTGATTTCCGGACCACGCTCGTTGATCACTGCATTTTCGCGCGTCCCTGGATTGACGATAATCGTACAGGTGCGCGTCTCGCCCGAAATACGGGTCCAGCGTGCGGGAATACCCTCCTGCGACACGAGTGCAGCCAAGCGCTCTCCATCGGTACCTCCGAGCAGGCCTGTGCACATCACATCCACACCGAGCGCGCGCGCCGCGCGCGCGACGTTGACGCCTTTTCCCCCGGCATGCAGAAGGCGTTGCGTTTCCCGGAAGACGCCATTGGTGCCAAAACCGGGAACCAGCATCAACCTGTCCAGCGATGGATTTGCGGTAATCGTCAGAAGCGGCACAAAACCCCTCAGTTTCCGGCGAAATCCAGTACCAGCAGCGACTCGACATGATATGTCTGCGGGAACATATCGTAGGGCTGAACGCTGCGCACGCGATAGCCGCCCGCACAGAGCGCGCGCGCATCGCGGGCGAGCGTGGTCGGATCACATGATACGTACAGCACAAGCGGTGGGGCAAGCCGCAGAAGCTCCGCGCAAACCTGCGCCCCAAGGCCGGCACGGGGTGGATCGACAATCACCACCTGCGGCCTGTGCAGGCAGCCGCGAAGATACTCGAGCGTATCGCTGGAGGTGATGTGCATATCGGACATGCCGTAGAGATTGACACGGGCATCCTGTGAAGCGGCGGCACTCAGCTCCACAGAGACAACAGACTGCGCCCGTGCCCGCGCAGGACGCGAGAACAAGCCAACGCCAGCATACAGATCGAGCGCGAGTGGAGTATCGGGAGGGATGAGCGCGACAATATCCGCCTGCAGCCGTTCGGCAACAGCAGGATTGGCCTGGAAGAAACTGCCGCCATTCACCTGATAGACAGTATCGGACAGCGAAAAGCGCACGCTGCACTTGTCATGGGGGCTGAGTGGATGCGCAATGCCCTGATGATCGAGAAGCGCCAGCGGCAGAGAGGATCGCTGTCCTGCCTGCAGCGGACGATCGAGCACCACCAGCACATCGTCCGGCGCACTGCCGACCATCAGGCGCAGCCGCCCCGGCCCACGCCAGCGCATCCGCACCACTTCATCCAGCACGGCCTGCAGCGCCGGGTGCGCAAGCGCGCATTGCCCGACAGGAAGCAGCGTGCGCTCATCTTCTGCGTAGAAGCAGGCGCGGCCGCCGGCATCGAGGTGCAGGGTGAGATGTGCGCGGTAGCCATACGGGGCAGGGGAGGGGACCACGGGAAGCATGTGGACAGCGGCGAACCCGCCGATCCTGCGAAACTGCTCGCGCACGACATGCGTTTTCCAGCGCTGTTGTGCTTCGATGTGCATGAACTGCCAATGGCATCCGCCGCATCGATCCACCCCAAAGTGCGGGCAGGCAGACTCAACGCGCTCAGGCGATGGATCTGTGATGCGGACTGCCGTGCCAAAACGCACACCCCGGCGCACATGGTCCAAACGGACCTGAGCATGCTCTCCGGCGGCAGCGTGGCGCACAAAGACCGGCCCATCCGGCGTACGACTGAGCGCGTAACCGCCGTAGGTCATACTATCCATCGAGAGCGTCAGATCAGCCATGTGCCGTATGTTCCAGCGAGGGAAAGCGCACCATGTCGCACACACCACCGCGCACAGCAACGGCGCGAAGGGGCATGTGCAGATCGCGCCGGGCAGCGATAATCGGCAGGTGATCGGGCCGCAGCGGAACCCACACGTGCCGCTCGATCACCGCATCTTCCGGTACTGCGAAGTGAAAGCGCTGGAGCAGCATGGCAAGGACGATGCGTATCTCCATGAGTGCAAACGGTGCGCCAATGCACATTTTCGTCCCGGCGCTGAAGGGGAGATAGGTATACGGATCAGGCTGAAGGTGCTGCCAGCGGTCCGGCAGGAAATCCTCCGGCTGAGGATAGAGCGATGGGTCGTGGTGGGTGTGATAGTGGCTGAAGACCACTTCAGTGCCGGGAGGCAGTTCATATCCAGCCAGTTCCGCCGGTGCAGCAGTGACCCGCGAACCCATCGTGACGGGTGGCAGCAGGCGCATGCTCTCGCGAATGACATTTTCGAGGGTGGGAAGCCTGCTGAATGCCTCGGTTGATGGTTCGCTGCCGGCGAGGACTTCATCCAGCTCGTGCTGAAGCTGGCGCTGCACGTCAGGATGTTGCGCGAGCAGGAAGATCGTCCAGGAAAGCACGTTGGCTGTGGTCTCGTGGCCGGCAGTCAACAGAATGTTGATGTGCCCGATCAGCTCGTCATCTGTGAGTGCATCTCCATCGGCATCGTGTACGTGAATGAGCGAAGCGAGCACGTGTTGAGCCGGCTGCTCTGAAGCACGTTGTTCGCGAATGATCGCGCGAATGTCTGCGTCCAGCGATGCCGACAACGCAAGGAATGCTTCGACCTGTGCCGGATCCGCGTCAATACTCACGATTGGAATGAGTTCAAGCCAGCGTTGTATCGTGCTTGCCAGTCGTTCAGCATCGCCAGCGAAATCACGGCCAAACAGCGTACGGCCAGCGACGCGCAGGGTATGCGAGAACATCAGACGCTGGAAATCCATGGTGTGGACTGTGGGCCAATCCGCAAGCAACTCATGGGTCAGTCGAATCATCTCGTGCGCATACAGGTCAATCTCACGGCGGTGAAATGCCGGCTGGATCAGGCGGCGCTGACGCTGGTGTTCTTCACCATTCAGCGAGAACAGTCCGGTGCCGACGCGGCGGAGAACTTCAGCACGGGGGTCTGTTCGCCATGCGCCAAAAATGGGGCCGATGATCGGTCCTGAATGAAAGAGCTGTGTGCTGGTGAGGATGTGCCTGTTGAGCGCTGGGCCAAAAGCGAATACCGTGCCAGGACAATCCGAGCCGGGGAACATGATGGCACCGTTACCGCCCTGCACAAGCGCAGCCAGTGGCCCATACTGACTGCAAAGCGCATTCATGTATGGCAGCGGATCAGCGACGAATCCATGTGCATTTTCGCGCCATCCGCCCGGCGCAGGCGATGGACCAGGGATCTGGCTGAACGGACGCGGAGCGCGACCTGCCATGGGCTGCTAGGTGTCTGCCGGCAGCGATGCCGGCGCCTGCTGTGAGGGAGCGGATTCCTCAGAGCCTGACTGCTGCGCAATCGACTGCGTGACCCGCGGATCACGATTGCGCAGATGACGTGCCTTGCCCTGGAGATCGCGAAAGAAATCAGACTCAGTGATTTCGCTCACCTGTCGCTGCTGTTTGACCAGATCGACCTCAATCCGAAGCGACTCAACCTGTTTTCTGAGCGACTCTTCGCGCGCGATGACCTCAGAAGCCATGCCTCCGAATACGCTGCTGAGCTGGCTCACTTCATCCGACCCGACGACATGCTTGAGCTCTGCGGCTTCTGCAGCGCTGAGCTGGCCCAGTTTCATCTGCTGCGCTGCACCTGTCAGTCGCAACAGCGGCCTGGAGATATTCTGCGAACCGAGCACTGAATTGATCACGGTGACGGTCAGGCTGATTCCGATGGTGATGACCAGCTTCGCCAGCAGTGATGAGCCTCCGGGTGGCGCCTCCTGATCGGAGAGCGAGGTGTTTTCTGTGGTCTGCGCTGCAGCCTGCAGCTCAGCGTTCTGCTGAAGCGCGTCCTGCAGTGACTGCTCCTGCTGAATAAGAAAGAAGCTGAGAAGAATCGTAGGGATGGCTGCTGAGACTACGATGAAGCTGGTCAACTTACGCATCAGGCCCGATCGCAGCCAGACACCGGAGCGCAGATAGGGCAGGTCAATCCGAGCGAGGTTGAACAGAATGATCGGGACAAACAGCAAGGCGTTCAGTAGATTGTGGCCGGCAATCGGAAGAAACTGCTCACGCAGCGAACGCTCAAAAGTCATTTCAGCATAGAAGAGCGGGTCGGTAAACGCTGCAAAGCCAATACCCACCATAACGCTGACGATCATGACGCCTACAGCCGCCGACAGCTCCCGCGCGGTGCGATAGCGCCAATGCAGGCGGGCATACAAGCCGGGAATGAGGCCGCTCAGGCCGTTGGCAATCTGCCAGTTGATGTAGTAGATGGTCACAGCATCTGTGAGGAGGTTTCCGCTGGGAGCCGCATACACGCTGGGGATGTTGCCATTGAGGAAGTCGAAGGCCAGATTCCCAAGCAACCCAGTTACGAAGCCAACGGTTGGGCCATAAAGGAAGCCGAAGAGGATGGGAATGGCGACCGCAGGCCGAATGTCGGCACCAAATGCGTCAGCAAGCCGCGCGTAATTTGTCAGCCACGAGAGCAGGGCATACAACAGCACCCCGCCAACCATCGCGATCCAGTTCCGCCTGCTGATGCGCCAGCTTGCACGACGTATGTCCGTCATCAGCGACCTCCGCAACTCAACCTGAGCAATCGTACTACAGCCGTGCCAGCGTGTGCCAGCAGTTCAGGCGCGCTTCGCCATAAATAGCTCTGCGTAAGGCGCGAAGCCTAGTCGACGCGCGACCGCAAGTGAGGCATCGTTCGTCCAGAGGGTGTCATACTGCGCGATGAGGCCAGCCTGATCGATCGCCCAGCGCGCCGCCGCTGCTGCCAGCGCTGTTCCCCAGCCACGGCCGCGCACCTGCGGCAGAAGATCGATGAACACCTCTCCGATCACGTCTGCCCACACGATCACCGCACTGACGCCCAGAAGAGACGCGCCATCAAACGTGCCGAACATCCAGCGCGTCGATTCCTGCAGATCAGCGCGATACTCGCGTGGCTCACCCAGATGCTGGAGGAACTGATCCAGTGCAGGCTGATCCTGTGTATGCAGCCGTCGGGTGTTGGGAGGAAGCGGATGTTCTGCGGGTGCCCGCGCAAGATAGCACAGTGCTGCCGGACCGTATACACCGGACAGACCCAAGCTGCGAAGAACCGAAGGCAGTGCCGCTGCTGCCGGCTCCTGGGCAAGGCAGTTCGCAAGACGCTGCGCAACATTTGCGCCAATCGAAGGATGATATGATGCGAGCACAGACTGACGTTTCACGGCCATGAAGCCGTCTGTCTCGAGGCGACACGCGAGGTGAACACCGCCGCTGTAGAAGTCGGCTGGCGATCCTCCCAGCACGCTGGCCCAGTACGCGTCAATCGCTGGAAGCGGGGGGCTTAGGCGAGGAGTCATTGTTGGGCTCAATGTTAGTGCCGAGCATTCCAAGCACGTCACGGCGTGGCCGGCGCGGCACCGGGGCAGTTGAAGGCCCGGGGGCGTCCTCGGTGAGCGAGTCCAGCAGTGCAGCGGCGCTGAATCTCCGCTCCGGCTCTGGCTGCAATGAATCGGCTGCTTTATCGCGGCGGCGTCGTTTCAATCTCCAGTTGAGCATGCTTGAGTCGTAAGTGCGCCTTATCTGCCAGGCACTGTACAGCGCCCCTGAAGCCGCGATGAGCGCGATCGACAATCCGAGCATCCGCGCGACCTGAGCGGTCAGGAAGTTGGCGTCGGCGAGGGTCGACAGCGTGAAGAGCGAAATACAGCCGATGATCGACCCGAGCGGGACAAGATAACCATCCAGAAAGGCGGAGACCCGTCCACGTCTTTCATCAGGGACCAAACCCTGAAAAGCCTTTATAGCAGGTTCGTCGAAGCCAAGCCGGGTCACCCGCACAAGATAGTTTGCCAACGTGATTCCCAGCAGCACAGGCGACAGCAGCGCCAGCAGCAGAGCAGCAACCATTACGCCGGGAAGGGAGAGAAAGATATTGCGAAAGCCAGTTTTGCGCAGCAACCAGCCTGTGAGCACACTCTGCGCAAGCAGCAGACCAACAGCAACTGCTCCCTTGTACACGCCGTAGAAGGCCTGCACATCACCGCCTGAGGTGAATGCACGAGAAACAGCACTGAGAAACTCAAACTCGACTGCGTTGAGGCCGATGCCCAGCAGGATCATCGAGAGCGTGAGGTAGCGAAACGCCGGTACCTCACGAACAAACGCCAGTCCCTCTCGCAGGGTATCCAGCACGCGCTCTCCCTCGCGCATGTGACGGCTGGGGACAGAGATGCGGCGCAGGGCAAGCAGGAGCAAGCAGCCTCCACTTGCGACAATCGCTGAATTGAGCAGCAGCAGCGCACTGCCGCTCCCTGATGCGCGCGCGACAGCCGCAGCAAGCAGATTGCCGACAATCCCCCCGCCGAGCAACGCCAGACCGAGCAACGGAAACAAACGCTTGGCGGAAGCGATGTTGAAGATATCGTTGGCCAGTGCCCAGATGAGCAGTGGGAAGAGCAGCCACTGCTGATCGTTCACGACCAGCAGCAGCACATAGGCGATACCCTGCGCCTGGGTAGTGAACAGGCCAGACAATCCAAGATAGCCCACACTGAAACCGAAGAATACGAACACGGCCAGCCGCGCACGCGGCATACGATCGACAAACAGCGAATACACGCCAGACGTGAGGATAATGATCGTCATGTCGAGTGCCCACACGAGCACGATGCGCGAGACGCCGACACTGCTGATGAACCCACTGGTGGCAACGACTTCATTGGACTCAATCACCATAGCGCTGAGGAAGAGCAGGCCTGCCAGCAAAGCAAAGCGCCCACGCTCTTCAGGGAATACCTTCAACGCCGGCATTATTGGTTTCTCACGAGCCCGCGGCGGAATTCCATCCAGGAGATATCCTGCGCCTGTAGTTCCCGCTGGCAGAGACTCACTACATCATCCATTGAGAAGTTTTCGGTGCAGACGACCAGGTCGAGGGTGGCAAAGGCGAATTCTGGCCATGTGTGTACAGAAAGATGCGATGCGCCGACGATCAGCACTGCGGTCACGCCATGCGGGGTGAACTGGTGCGATGCCGACTGCATCACTTCGGTCCTGAGCACATCTGCCGTTTGCTCAAGCAACGCAAGCATGCGCTCGCAACTGTTGAGCGTGTTGAATGAACACCCTTTGGCCTCGACAACGACATGGCGGATGAGATGCTGCGCAAATGCGCCGGTTAGGGGAGACGATGATGTGTTCACGCAGCGCCTTTTTCTGTTACAAACTCACTCAATGAATTATAACCTGCAAACCTGCGCACGATTGACTGATAATTGACTAATCGGCATCGTACCAATTCAAGGGTGCAGGGATGCAGACACTGATCGGTCTTGCGGCGATTGGGCTACTGGTCTTCATGAATGCCTTTTTCGTCGCCGCGGAATTTGCATTCGTTGGCTCTCGCAGAACGCGCATCGCGCAGCTTGCTGAAGCAGGCAGCAACAGCGCGAGAGCGGCGCAGCGCGCGATAAACCAACTGGACAGCTACATCGCGGCCACACAGCTCGGCATCACGCTGGCGAGCCTGGCCCTGGGCTGGATCGGTGAGCCAGCCGTCTCCCATCTGTTCGAACCGGTGATCGGCGCGATCTTCCCTGCAGAAGCCGCAGAGACCATCGGTCGGTCAATTTCGATCGCGCTGTCGTTTGCACTGGTGACGATGCTGCATATCGTCCTGGGTGAGCTGGCTCCGAAGGCGATCGCCCTGCAGCGGCCCGAAGCAACCGCGATGCTGGTCGCCAGGCCGACGAGCTGGTTCTACTGGCTGTTCCGTCCGGTGATCTACGTGATGAATCGGATCGGCAATGCGGTCGTACGGATGATGGGGTTTGAGCCAGCCAGCGATCACAGCCGTGTGCATTCTGCTGAGGAGCTGGAGATGCTGGTGCATTCCAGCACAGAAGCGGGCATCCTGCAGCACAGCGAAGAGCAGTTGTTACGGCGCGTCTTCGACTTCAGCGATATCCGTGTGGAGGAGATCATGCAACCGCGCATTGCCGTGGATGCAATTCCGGTGGATATCACGCTGCCAGAGCTGCTCGAAAAGATACGCGCGCAGCACCACACGCGCTATCCGGTCTACGAAGAAGAAATCGATCGTGTGATCGGGCTGCTGCACACAAAAGATCTGTTTCGCGCCGTCGAAATTGATGACACGCTGCGCGTCACTGC
Organism: uncultured Pleurocapsa sp.; assembly: GCA_964654755.1. Taxonomy (GTDB): domain Bacteria; phylum Chloroflexota; class Anaerolineae; order Aggregatilineales; family Phototrophicaceae; genus Flexifilum. The sequence goes on from CAZZJW010000007.1 coordinate 49,455, forward strand.
GGAAGGCTTTGACCTGCAGACTATCGTGCGTCCGCCCCAGTTTGTGCCAGCCACACTCGGACTGGATCGTGTGCTGGAGCTGATGCGGCGCACGCGCACCCACCTGGTGATCGTCGCTGACGAGTATGGAGGCATGGCGGGGATCGTGACGATGGAGGATATCGTCGAACAGATCGTCGGTGACGTGCAGGATGAATTCGACACCGGCATGGCGCTCATCCAGCCAGCGGGCGAAGCCTCCTCGGTCGACGGGCAGATCGGGATGACGGAGCTGATCGCGCGCTTTGGTGAGCCGGACCGCCCGTTCGAGTCGCTCACACTGGGGGGCTATATCGCGGAAGCGCTCGATCGCATCCCGCGCACGGGCGACAGTATTCCGTTTGGTGAATATCAGATGCTGGTGGAGGCGATGGAAGGGCACCGCGTGGCTCGTGTGCGCTTCACACGGCGGAAGTGATGCCGCCCGCGCCTGGGTTAAGATAGCGCCACGTCGCGATCAGACGTGCCGCGATACGCTCGATGACTTCGTCGTCCCTCCAGTAGGCCAGATGTGAAAGCGGGTTCCAACGCTCCAGCAGTCCTCCCGAGTCGATCTCGCAGTCGGCGCTGACGGCAGTCGCATAGGCGGAGTTGAGCGTCCGCAGTGGAAATGCCAGCACATCGTCGCGGTCATAGATGTTGACCCACTCTCCCGGCAGGAAGTGATAGTGCTGAGAAAGCCGAGGTGATGGCACGCTGATCGGCATGCCGAAGTCCGAAAAGCGCAGGCTCCAGAAGGCAATCGGACTGCCAAGCGTGAAGAGTGAACACAACGTTTCTCCGCGCTCCAGCGGCGTATCCGCCATCTGCGCGCGCACAGATGGCGCGATCAGGTCTCTTGCAGGGGCGACCTGAAGATCGTACAGGTAGTTGCTGGCGATAATGCTGCCGAGGCTGTGCGCAATCACGATCAGCGGTGCGGTGGGGCCGGCGCGTTGAGCAAGCCGGCGCAGCGTGCTCGCGAAAACGGCATGCACGGCATCGTAAGTCTGCCGGTCTCCCGGCGCAATCTGATAGGCGGCTGCATCGGCCAGAAAATCGATCAGGAACCGCCGAATCGCGGAGTAATTCAGCGGTCCGCCCTGTTGAAGGCGCCGCCAGAGCGTATCTTCCGCAGCCTGCGTGACGGGCGCCCAGTGCACAGTTTCCATGACCAGCCCGTCACCACAGAGCGGCTGACAACGTTCCATCAAGGCCTGCATCATTCCTTCAGCGAAGTCCGCCGGCTGCCTGCCGATGCCATGGATGATGCATACTGCGACACTGGAGCTCATCAGAACACCGCCGGGGGCCGGTTTGCGTTAGAATACAGTGCTGGGTAATCGTCGTAATCATCGGCACTGGACTGGAATGACACGACTCACGCTCACCCCTGAAATACTTCTGACTCTGCTGGAGCGCATTCCCGAAGGATTCATCCACTCCTCGGTGCTGCTGCAGCGGTTTCGCAGACTTGATCGGAAGACGCTGGTGGGCCTGGCCAGCGAACGCGTACGGATGGTCGATGATCACTTTGTGCTGGACAGTGTGACCGACGCGCAGTTTGGGCTGCTGCGACCATGGGCGAGACCAGACCTTCCGCCGATCCGCGGGGACGGTGAGCCGATAGGAACGAGCATAGCGCAACTGCGCCAGGATCGCGACTCCGGGCCGAAGCTGCGCCTCACTGCACAGGAAAAGGCGGCGCTGCAGGCGATCCATGAGTCCGGGCTGGCTTGGCTGAGCGAGCATTCGCTGGACGACAAACACGTGCAGCGCATGGAGTCCGCCGGGCTGGCGCGCAGGCTGGAGGGCGTGCTGTATGACCCGCTGGCGGTGAGCGAGCGCAGTGCCGCCGAGGCGATCCGGCGCCGGCGACTGGAACAGCTTCAGGAGCAGGTGAACGCACTCCTCGGCGGGCGTGCCGGGATGACCGCGCCGCAAAATGAGATCGTCGCAGTCGTGGGCGAGGACGGCCTGCGTGAACTGCTCGGCGTAGGCGGGTTGTCCCGCTTCAGTGTGCCGCTCAAGAGGCCGCCGTACAGCGTAACCTGGGTTCGACTGAAGAGCGGTGATTTTCAGGCAGCGCAGGCGGCGGCGTTGGACGCGACTGCCATCCGCGAGGACGACTGGGCGGCGCTGCTGCCAGAGGCAGGCGAGGTTGAACGACCGCGGCACAAGCCTGCCGAGACCGGGCCGCGAGCGCAGGTTCTGGCGCGTACGTACACTATCACAACCGCAGCCCGGCGGATGAATCTGCATACTGAAACAGTGGAAGCGGCGCTTGAAAAGGCGCTGCTGAGCAGCTTCGTCGACCCGGAGCAGGTGCGGCGCATCCCTGCTCAGCAGGTGGAGCAGTGCCTTGCCGACGCGACCGCGCTCAACGCACTCTGGGACATTGAGGCAGTCCGCGGCAGGGAAATTGCACTTGTGCTGGACGTGGATGCGAAGCGTGTGTCACGCCGGTTGCACAAGGCGGGTTTGCGCAGCTCCCGTGCGCCGTGGGGCAGGGTGAAGGGGCGATGGGGGCTGCCGGCGACTCTGCCGGAGTTTCGCGCTGTGCTCGCGGAGAAGCTGCGAATCGTGCAGGAGGAGCGGGATGCGCAGCTGGCGGCTGAGCGCGAACGCGAGCTGGCAGAGCGTGCCCGCCGGGTCGCGCTGCGCGAACGACTGGTCGCATCGTTTCCGACATGGCAGCACGACGGTCGTACGGATCAGCACCTGGTCCTGCACATCGGCCCGCCGAACAGCGGCAAGACGCACGACGCCATGCAGGCGCTGGCAGTCGCAACGTCGGGATGGTATCTGGCTCCGCTGCGACTGCTGGCTTTCGAGGTGTTCGAACGCCTCAATCGCATGGGAGTGCGCTGCAGCCTGCTGACCGGTGAGGAACACATCCCGGTGGACGGTGCAACGGTGACGGCTGCGACGATCGAGATGTTCAATCCGGCGCGCAGCGGCGAATGCGTGGTGATCGATGAGGCGCAGATGTTGGCCGATGCTGACCGGGGCTGGGCATGGACACGCGCACTGATGGAGACGCAATCGAGCATCATTCACGTGCTGGCGCCACCTTCGGCGAAGGCGCTGATCGAACGCATGGCGAGCGCTGCGGCCATCCCCCTGTCGGTGGTGCGCCATGAGCGGCTCGCGCCGATCAAGGTCGCTGAACGCCCGTGGAGGCTGAAGGAACTTCCGGAGCGCACCATTCTTGTAGCGTTTTCGCGCGCGGCAGTGCTGGAGCTCAAGACCACGCTGGAAGGCTGGCGGCGCGAGGTGTCGGTCGTCTACGGCAACCTGCCACCCGAGGTTCGCCGGAAACAGGCAGATCGTTTCGCGGACGGGCAGACTGAGGTGTGCATTGCGACTGACGCTGTGGGCATGGGCCTGAATCTGCCGGCAGATAACGTGTGCTTCTACGAGGTGCGGAAGTTCGATGGGCGGTCGGTTCGCCCGCTCTCTCCGGGCGAGGTGCAGCAGATCGGCGGCAGGGCAGGCCGATATGGACTTAGCAGGGAAGGGGAGGTTGGGGCGCTCACCCGCGAAGCGCTCGATCTCGTGCGCCGTCAGTTCTACGCGCAGCCAGCAGCGTTGACGCATGCGCGCGTCGCACCGACGGTGACCGACCTGGAAATGATTCCCGGCACGCTGTCCGAGCGTCTGGCCGAATGGGCAGTGCTCAAGTCGATACCTGACGGGCTGCGCGGCGCCATCGAAGTCGCGGATCTGGAGGAGCGCGTCGAGCTGGCGAAGATGCTCAGTGGCAATGACGAAGCAATCCTTGGGCTGGCGGCGAGCTATCAGTTGGTGAATGCACCTGCGCGTCAGAACAGCCGGGTGTACTGGCAGGCGTGCGCGCGGGCGATCATCGATAGTCAGCCGCTACCGATGCCGCCGAATGCTTCTGTGCATGTCGTGGACAGCGAGGATCTGGACCGGCTCGAAACCCTGATCGCCCAGGCGGATATCTATCTATGGCTTTCACAGCGCCGGGAGTTTGAGCACACGGCGCCCGATACGCAGGATGTGCGCTATATGCGAACGGAATGGTCAGAAGCAATCGACAGGGCGCTGCTGCGCCGCCTGCGCGCAAAGCCGCGACAGACTGTGAGCGAGCCGTCGTGACGCGAGCCAGAACAGGTGGAACAATCTCACTGCTGATCGAAGCGGAAATCACAGAGGGGCTGGAGCGCTTTGCGCAGGATGACATCGGACGGCAGTTCGGCCAGGCAGTTCGGTTCGTGGCTGCCGGGCGCGGTGCAGGCAGATTACGCTTTCAGTACAGCGGTCCACGCGAGGTGCTGCTGCGCCTGCAGTGTGTCGAGTCGCTCTTCAGCGTAGAGAGTTACGATGTGCCGCGACCAAAGGCGCTGCTTGGCGATGCAAACATGCGCCGGTTGGCCGCACAGGTGGATGCTGTTCAGCGCGCCAGTCGCGAACCAATGCGTACACTGTATCTCTCTGCCGCCGGCGCAGACAGCGCTGTGATGCGGCGGATTCGCGATACGCTGTGCGCGCAGGTCAACCTGCAGCCAGCAGAGACGGGCGATGTGCAGGTTCGGATCGCTCCGGGCATTGAAGGCGGCTGGGAAACCCGCGTGCGACTGACGGCACGGCCACTTTCTGCGCGAGCGTGGCGTGTGTGCAACTATGGCGCAGCGCTCAACGCGACTGTCGCCTATGCCATGGCAAGACTGGCCCGGCCTGACCCGCGAGGCGCTTTTGTAAACCTGTGTGCGGGCTCCGCGTCCATCCTGATTGAGGCCGGCATTGCGCGCCTGGCCCGCCTGCGCGTTGGCATCGAGCTTGAGGATCAGCCGCTGCACTGCGGCATCGATAATCTGCAGGCGGCTGCCGCAGGAGGCGTGCTGATGCAGGGAGATGTTCGCCAACTGCCGTTTGCTGCAAGCTCGATCGATGCGCTGAGCGCTGACTTGCCCTTTGGGCAGCACTCCGGTTCTCCAGCCGAGATTGCCGCGCTCTATCCGGCGGTGCTGGCAGAAGCGGCGCGTGTGGCCCGTCCTGGGGCGCGCTTCACGATACTCTCGCATGCAGTGCGCGCGCTGGATGCCGCGCTGCAGGCGCAGTCACCATGGGTTGCACGGGAAAGCTACATGATCACGCTGCGCGGCCTGCACCCGCGACTACTGGTCCTTGAGCGCAGTTGAGGTGCTCGCGCAGCTTCGTTCCGCCAGCGCTGGGTCGAGTACAATCAGTTGATTGAAAAGGGAGTATGGAGCTCGCCGCCTTCAGGCATGCGAGCGCTGATCGAGTAGAGCAGCATCTCGCGGCGATACCGAGCGAGCACCTGCTCAAGAAAAGTAAGCGAGTCTGGAATCTCCAGCAGCGCCTGCTTCTCCTCCATGGGCGACTTCAGCAGCGTCGCTGCCAGGAAGCCGAGCTCGAGCGGGTCATCGGGCAGGCTCAGGGTGTCCTGTGTCGCATTTTCGGCCTGGGACAGCATCTGCGCGTATCGCTCGACGAGCCCTCGGAGACGGACAACAAGGGACGATGACTGCGTTGAATCCACAGGGGCGTAGGGCATTGGATCAATATCCGCGGACAAATACGCATGGCTGTCGTCGTAGGCGATCGTGCGGAAGCGCTCGCTCCCGATTGCGAGGATGTTCATGCGCCCCATACCCACCGGCTGCACCTGGGTGATCACCGCGCTGCAGCCAATCCTGCACGGGACCACCACCTGGCCGGGGCGAGCTTCTGCGCTGCCCTCCTGGAGCATGACGACCCCAAACGGCTGGCGGTCCGCCACGCAGCGTCCGACCATTTGTTTGTATCGCTCCTCAAAGATATGCAGCGTGAGCGGCATGCCCGGATAGAGCACGGTGTTGAGCGGAAACAGCGGTATTCGCGTCATGGCACATTCATCCCTGTTCGGCATAGATTGTATACCTGTCTGCGCAGCATCACTTCAGCCATGACAGAGGATTCTCGTAAACCTCTAATTTGCTGAGCACATCAGCCGCCTGTTCCTGAACGGCTGCGCGTTCATCAGCCGAGAGATGTCGCAGTCCCAGTACTGCTTTGCCCGACCGAGGGTTTTGACGCAGACGGTCCTCATTCGTGATCACAAAGTTCCAGTACAGCAGGTTGAAGGGACAAGCCTGCGGCCCTGTACGCGCATCGGGCTTGAAGTGGCAGTCCCTGCAGTAGTTGCTCATGCGTCTGATGTAACTCGCACTGGCGATGTAGGGCTTGGTCGCCGTGCGTCCTCCATCAGCATTCAGGCCCATACCGATGACATTGGGCAGCACCACCCACTCATAGGCATCCAGATACATCGAAAGAAACCATTCGCTGACGGCGAGCGGGTGCACACCAGCCAGCAGGCAGAAGTTGCAGATCAGCATCAGGCGCTCGATGTGATGCGAATAGCCGGTGCGCAGCAACCGGGTAGTCACGTGGCGCAGGCAGGCCATGTCCGTTTCACCAGTCCAGAACATAGCAGGCATACCCCGTTGGGCATCCCAATCATTCGCCTGAAGCAGATCAGGCATCTGGCGCCAGTATTGCCAGTAGATGTATTCGCGCCAGCCCAGCACCTGGCGCACGAAGCCCTCGGCGGCATTGAGCGGCGCCAGCCCATCCTGGAACGCGCGCTCTGCGGCGCGGATGAGCTGCATTGGCGTGAGCAGGCCGATGTTGAGGTAGGGAGAAAGTACGGAGTGAAACAGCGTGTCATGTTCTGCGCTCATCGCGTCTTCGTAATCGCCGAACCAGGGCAGGCGGTGCGCGATGAAGTCGTCCAGAGCAGCCTGCGCCTGTTCATGCGTCACCGCATGCCCGAATCCCTCTGTGGTGCCGGTCAGCCTGGGAAGACTATTGACCTGTGTCAGCACATCGCGCGTGATCACATCCGGGGCGAAGTGGGGCAGGGCAGGGGGAGTCAGGCCACGGGGAAGTGGCTTCCGGTTGTCTTCATCGTAATTCCACCTGCCTCCAGCAGGACCACCTTCAGCGGTCATCAGTACGCCATAATGCGTGCGCATCGCGCGATAGAACGGCTCCATCACCACACGTTTGCCAGCGGGAACGCTCGGAAACGGATTATGCTCACCGACGAGGAACTGCGTATTCGCGAATAACCGCACAGGGACAGGCAGCGTGTCTTCAAGCCGCTGCTGTGCGCGGCGAGTGCGGAATTCCGCCGACTGCATCATCCACACGGCCCCCGGATGGTGCTGAGCCACAACCGTGACAATTGCTGCGCTGAAGGATGCTTCATGGATATAATCCACGTTGATGCCGCGCTGGCGCAGATGATCTGCGTAATGGCGCATGGCGCTGAACAGCAGGACGATCTTCTGGCGATGATACGGCAGGCGCAGTGCCCGCAGCTGGCTTTCGATGAGAAGCACGCGCACACCGTCAGCGCCGACCTGCGCGATCGCCTGCTCAATGACGGGGTGTTCAGCCAGCAGCTGATCTCCCGGGATCCAGACGAGGATGGTCGTTGGCTTTTTCACTGCGCGCGCTCCGTGCCATATCTGATGGATGAGCGTAGCGTATCTTTGTCGAAGTGCGAATGAAGGAAGGATGTGTAATGTCCGTGCAGGCTCGTCTTAATCGGTTGTTTGCGACAGATGGCAAGTGCTTTGATGTCGCCGTAGATCATGGGTTTTTCGGTGAGCGTGCGTTTCTCGACGGCATAGAGGACATGCCGGCTGTCGTTCGCACGCTGGTGGAGGCTGCGCCTGATGCGATTCAGCTCAGCATCGGGCAGGCCCCGCTGCTGCAGAGCATCCCCGGCAAGCACAAGCCCGCGCTGGTGCTGCGCACAGACATAGCAAATGTGTACGGCAAAAAGCTGCCAGACACGCTGTACAGCCTGGTGATTCACGACGCGATGGAACAGGCCCTGCGCCTGGATGCATCCTGCGTGGTGGTAAATTTGTTCAATCTGCCCAATCAGCCCGATGTTTACCGGCAGTGTGTGGAGAACATCAGCCGCATGAAGCCGCTTTGCGAACGCTACGGGATGCCCCTGATGGTGGAACCGCTGGTCATGAAGGACAACGCGACTGCGGGCGGTTACATGGTGGATGGCGATCTGGACAAGATCATGGCGCTGGTGCGCCAGGCGATCGAGTTGGGTGCGGATGTCATCAAGGCGGATCCGACCGACGATGTGTCGCAGTATCACCGCGTGATCCAGATGGCCGCCGGCAAGCCGGTACTGGTGCGTGGCGGCGGCAAGGTGAGCGATGACGAGATTCTGCGGCGCACGGCAGCGCTGATGGGGCAGGGCGCTATGGGAATCGTGTATGGACGCAACGTCATCCAGCATCCGAATCCGGCGGGAATGACGCGCGCGCTGATGGCCGTCGTGCATGATGGCGCGGCCCCTGAGCACGCGGCGCAGCTGCTGAAGTGAGCGCACGATGAGCGCGAGACAGAAGATTCGTTTTGGGATCATCGGGCTGGGCCTGATGGGGAAAGAGTTTGCGGCGGCGGCAGCCCGCTGGCCAGAACTCATCGATCTGGATGTCGAGCCGGAAATCGTGGGCATCTGCGACAGCAATGCTGCGCTGTTCGGGTGGTATGAACGCAACTTCCCCAGCATCCGGGTGAAGTCGACGGACTACCGCGATCTGCTGAACAGCAGCGAGATCGACGCGATCTACTGCGCGGTGCCGCACAATCTGCATCAGCAGGTGTACATCGATATTGTGCGCGCCGGCAAGCACCTGCTGGGAGAGAAGCCGTTTGGCATCGATGCTGCCGCCAACGCAGCCATCCTGGATGAAATCACCCGGCATCCGAAGGTGTTCGTGGCCTGCTCGTCGGAGTTTCCGTTCTTTCCCGGGGCCCAGCGGCTGATCCGCGCGATCCGCGAAGGTCGGTTCGGTCAGATCATCGAGGTGAGCGCGGGCCTGCTGCACAGCAGTGACCTCGACCCCAACAAGAAGATCAACTGGAAACGCATGGTCGAGGTCAACGGGGAATATGGCTGCATGGGCGATCTGGGCATGCACCCGCTGCATATTCCGCTGCGGGCTGGCTGGCTGCCGCGTGCAGTGTCGGCGTCACTCGTCAAGATCGTCACACAGCGTCCGGATGGCAGCGGCCAGATGGTGCCGTGCAAGACATGGGACAACGCCACATTCTCAGGCATGGTTTCCGGTTCCGGCGGGGAGTTTCCCCTGACCATTCAGACCTATCGTATCTCCCCGGGGGATACCAACACGTGGTATCTGCGCATTCTCGGCACGGAACACAGCGCAGAGTTCTCGTCGAAGTCCCCCAAGGCCTATCGCTGGATGGACTATCGGTCAGGGAGCGAACAGGCCTGGCAGCAGATCGATCTCGGATATGAGGCGCCTTACAGCACTATTCATGGCGGCATCTTTGAGTTCGGTTTTGCTGACGCGATCCTGCAAATGTGGGCTGCGTTCTGCGATGAGCTGGCGCATGGGCGCGACGGGATGCGCCAGGCGTTCCACTGTGCAACGCCTGAAGAGACACGCCGGCATCACGCGGTACTGACCGCTGCGCTGCAGTCACATGCGCTCGGCGTGGCAGTCGCGCCGCAGGGCAGGGCGGATCGCTAGTCATGCGGCAGATCATTGTTTGTGGTCACCTGTGCCTTGATCTGCTGCCTGGCATGCCGGATGTCACACTGGAGGCGATGAGCGCTCCCGGTCATTTGAGCGAGATCGGTCCGCTGATGTATGCCACCGGTGGGTGTGTATCCAACACCGGGCTGGCGCTGAAGATCATGGGCGCGGATGTGCAGCTCATCGCAACTGCGGGCGATGATGTCATCGGGGACCTGATCGTCGCGGTAGTGCGTCGCTATGGCGGCGAAGCGCTTGCACGAGGACTGGTGCGGCTTGCGGGCCGCGCCAGTTCGTATACCGTGGTGCTGGCGCCGGCAGGCACAGACCGCATCTTCCTGCACTGCACGGGCACGAATGCCGATTTTGGCTTGAAAGATATCGATCCGGCACAAATCCAGCCGGGAGCGCTGTTTCACTTCGGCTATCCGACGATCCTGCCGCGTATGTATGCGGATGATGGTGCAGAGCTGGCTCAGGTGATGCGGATGGCGAAGGCGCGCGGCGCAGTGACGTCGATGGATTGCACGCTGCCGGACGCGGCAAGCTCGTCGGGCCGCGCAGACTGGCGGCGCATCCTGGCCGGGGCATTGCCGTTCACAGATGTTTTCATGCCCAGCCTGGAGGAAGCACTGTTCATGCTGCGCAGGCCGCTGTACGAACGCTGGCGCACCGGCGATCAGTCATTCCTCACGCGCGCGCTGGCGGAGGAGATCGCTGACGAACTGCTTGCGATGGGTGCGGCGGCGGCGGGTTTGAAAATGGGGGAACGTGGGCTGCTGCTCAAGTTGGCGCCGGCGGATGTGCTGAGCCGGCGACTCGGGGATGTGGCGCGGTCATGGCTGCCGGACGCTGGACGCTGCGCATCGGCGCCAGCATTTGAGGTGATCGTGGCAGGGACCACCGGTGCCGGCGATGCCGCGTATGCGGGGTTGCTGTTTGCGCTGGTGCAGGGTCTGTCGCTGGATCAGGCTGTCCAGATGGCGTGCGCCGCCGGCGCGCACAATGTCGAAGCAGTAGACGCCCTCAGCGGGCTGCGCAGCTGGTCGACGATGAGGACGCGCGTCGAGCGCGGCTGGAAGACCAGAGAACCCCTTCCGGGGTGATCCGGACTATTGGAAACTCCAAGTATCTTGGTTCAGCAAATTACTTCCGATAATACTGTTTATCTGAAGTAATTGATCTAAAAACCTGTCGATAGACAGAAAGCAGCATCGATCCGGCCTACCGAATGTGAAACACATTGAAGTCCGTATCCCGATCGAAGTAGTCCTCCTGCTCGCTGGACTTGAGCCAGCGAATGACTCGCAGCGTAAGCGGAGTCATCACAACCTCGATGCCGACTTTCAGCACGTAGTTCGTCAGCACCAGCCCAACGAACTGATCGGTTGTGAACACGCCCAGCAGTGTCGCCACGCCGATGAACACGCCTGTGTCCGCAATCTGCCCGGCCAGCGTGCTCGTGATCGTCCTCGACCACACCCAACGGCCATTGGTGGCGATCTTCATCTTCGCCAGTACATAGCTATTCACGAACTCGCCGATGAGGTACGCCAGCAGGCTTGCCACAACCAGGCTGCTGATGCTGCCCAGGATCGCATCATAGGCCGCCTGCCCGGCATAGCCCTCCCATGCCGCCTCGCCCGGCAGCATACCGGCCAGCCACACGAATGCGCCCATCAGCGCTGTCGCCGCAAATCCCATCCAGATCACACGTCGCGAGGCGCGATAGCCGTACACCTCGGTCAGAATATCGCCAAAGATGTACGAGATCGGAAACACCAGCGTGCCCGCATCGAAAATGAGCGGCACCGGGCCGATCGAAGCGCCGAGGTCAATGATCTTCGCGCTGCTCAGCAGATTGCTGAGCAGCAGCACGGTGATGAATAACCCGCTGATCGTGTTCAGGTGTCGATAGCTTCGCATGCTACTCCTGTTTGTTCGCGTCGTTGACGCACTGCGCGCGCACTCAGCCTGCGCTAGAATAGCGCGTATTGCAGCGAATATGAAACCCCGGGATGGCGGCATATGGCAAATCGCAGACGATACGCAGTGGACTTCCGCAGTGAGGAGGCAACGCAGGTGTTCGCTGCATGGGCCGCCGCTGAGGCGGTGTCGATGGTCGGCATAGGGAGTGTCGGCAAGACCAATCTGCTGCATCACCTGAGCGATCGTCAGGTCGCGGAAGCCTATCTTGGAGACATAGCGGCCAGCACACACGTCATCGTGGTCGACGCCAACATGCTCGGCCCCCTGCCCCACCCAACGGATGTGAATGCGCAGCAGTTCCGCTGCTGGGCCGGCGCAGAGCTCATCATGCACCGCATGTTCCTCACGCTCTACCCCTTCCCGATGCTCTCTGCCGATGAAGCGCAGCGCTTCTACGAGAGCTATCAGGCGCTGCAAAACGGGGACAATCCGCTGTACAGCTATATGGGCGTGCGCTACCTCGAGCTTGGCCTGGAGTACTTTCTGAGGCGTGATCTGCGAATCATCCTGCTGTTCGACGAGTTCGAGGAGCTGCTGCTGCAGATGCCGCCGCGCTTCTTTCAGAACCTGCGCGGCCTGCGCGACAATCACAAGTCGAACCTGATCTACACCACCTTTTCGCGCTCACCGCTGCCCGTTCTGGCCGAGCGTATGGCCCTGCCCGCCCCGCAGATGGAGTCGTTTCTGGAGCTGTTCACCGACAATGTGGTGTATGTTGGGCCGTACAACGACACTGACGCGCGCGATATGCTCACCAGCTTGTCACGCAGGCGCTCCCAGCCGATCCCGGATCTGGCGGGTGCACTGCTTCTGGAAGCGACGGGGCGTTTCGCCGGCCTGCTGCGCGCTGGCTTCCACATCATCGATGACTATCGACGGTTGGACTGGTCCACGCAGACTGCCGAGACCTTTGGCGATCTGCTCGCGCAGAACAGCGCTATCCGCAGTGAATGCCAAAGCATCTGGGCCGGCCTGAACCACTCCGAACAGACGGTGCTGAAAGCGGTCGCGAAGCTGCGACCGTATGAAGTCTCCACCGAAACCGAACTGGCGGTGAGCATGCTCGTTCAGAAACGACTGCTGCGACTGCTGCGTCCGGACCAGCGTCTGGTGATTGAACCGCCTGTGTTTCGTGCATTTGTCCGTTCTGATCCGTCAGAAGCCCACTGAATGCCTATTCAAACCGGCTATAACCGTCCAGCACAGCGTGTGCGCACCGAGATCGAACGCAGTCGCTCCCGATTCGTGTGCACGCTCAGCCGCGCAGACACGGTCGAACAGGCGCGGGCCTGCATATCTGACATGCGTGCGGAGATGCCGGATGCCGACCATCACGTGTACGCATTTCGTGCTGGCTACGGACGAAGCGTGCACGAGGGAATGAGTGACGACGGTGAGCCTTCAGGGACGGCGGGTCCGCCTGTGCTGGCTGTCCTGCGAGGTGCGGACATTGGTGATATCGCCTGCGTGGTCACGCGTTACTTTGGTGGCACGCTGCTGGGGACAGGGGGGCTGGTCAAGGCGTACGGAGATGCTGCACGCGCTGCCCTGGCCCTTCTGCCGCTGGAAGCAAAAATCGCGATGGCTGTGGTGCGCCTGCGTTTGCCCTATGCGCTCTACGGGGGAGTCGAACGGCTTGCACCGGGGCTTGAAGCGGAAATCACCGCACAAGATTTCGCCGAATCCGTAACCATCGAGCTAAAACTGCCATGCGCCCGGCTGGCAGACCTGCGCACCAACATCCGGGACATGTCCAACGGGTCAGTCCTCCCGGAGATTGTACATTCCGATCAGCCCGACGAAGGCGGCACGACCGGATAGGTACACGGATAGTAGTCTGCTCCAATGATGAAGCGATAGTCCGCGCTGCGTTCGGAGCTGGGCTCCGTCTCGATCTGATCATCATCCAGATTGAGACTGGCCTGCAGCGCCGGGATGGCGCTTTCCTTGCTGGCTGCCACGAGGTCCAGCAGGCGCGAATGTGCGACGTACGGCTCATTCTCCAGCAGATAAACGCGAAAACCCTCCCACTCCAGTCGTGCTGCAGCAATCTGCCCCATCGCACGAACACCACTGGCGTTGACGATCTCGATGCTGGGCGCCTGCCCGCCAAGTCGGCTGGTTGTCGGCGGTGTCATCATCTGCTGCAGCAACGCGGCGATCACCTCGCGATCCGGCGCCAAAACCGCAGAGCCTTCCGGTGATCGCCACGGCTGCACCTCGCGCCCTACGGAAAACACATACGCGCTGATCCGCGCAGGCTCAAGGTTCAGTGCCAAAGGGACCAGGCCCAACAGCACATTCAGCGGAACATTCGTATCGACGGCTTCCAGTACCTGCGGCCATACATCGGTGATCTGCTCCAGCAGCCCCAGCTCGCGCAGGCGGGTGAGCAGCGCACGCATCAGCACCTGCTGGCGACGACCGCGATCCAGATCGCTGCTTGTGCGCCGGCTGCGCATGTACCATAGCGCAAGATCACCATCCATCTGATGGACGCCGATCGGCAGCGTGAACATCTCCCAGCTTGCAGAGTCCTGTGGATCCAGTTCAGGAGAGATCAGGCGCCAGTCCTCGATGCCGCAGTCGACAGCAATCTCCACCCCGCCAACATCATCGATGATCTGGCGGAAATCGCTGAAATCAACGCGCGCATAGTAGTCGATGACGAGACCGAGATTGTAGCGCAGCGTCTCCATCAGCAGCCCGGGACCGTCCGCACTCTCCGAGTGCTCCCCCGTGCTGTACGCCGTGTTGATCCGGTAGACTCGGTCGCCCGGGATGTACACGTACAGATCGCGCGGGATCGACAGCATCGCCACGGTTTGCGCTGTGCGATTGACCGAGACGACCAGGATCACATCGGTTCTGCCGACATTAGCTGGATTACTGGTGTCGCTGCCAAGCAGCAGAAAATTGACGATGTCGTCATCGCCCTGCCCCACCAGTGCCGCGGGTTCAGGGATGGAGTCCGGATCAGCGGGCACAGAGGGCGTGGCAGTCACCGCGCCATCTGCTGACAACTCCTGACCGAATGCAGGTATTGCACCCAGAATCAGCGCCATCATGAACAGTGCCAACCAGCACATGACTCGTCCCCTCCCCTGCCCTACCCCATCCGAAAGCGGCAGCCTTCGCCCAGTATGCAAAAAAAGAGCGCGCCCTGCCGGACGCGCTCCCTGCGTTTGGCTGCCGTCAGTACGTTCAGTTGGCCAGAACGGGCATGTTTGAGAACGCGCCACGGATCAGCGTGAACTGCGGATCAATCCAGCCGCGGCCAATCGGCGACTCCACCAGCACCCAGGATCCGTTCGTATTGGTTGCCAGTCCGTACAGCACCGTGCCGCCAGGGACACTGCCGATACGGCTGAAGCCCGCGCCGGGACCACTGCGCACGTTGAGGCGGCCGGTGTTGACAACAAACTCCGGCGCTTCCAGCTCAGGGGCTGGGGCATTGCTGGAAACCGGTGCAGCCGTCGCCTGGACACCCGGAGCCACCTGAATAGCCGCCGCACCCACAGAGACCACAGGCACGAAGCGGAATTCGCCACGCGGCAGCGTAAAACTGATATCAACCCAGCCGTTGCCCACCGGCGTGACGACCAGATCCCACGTACCCGCTGCATTCGTACCCAACACTGGCAGCTCTGTACCGCCGACCACCCGCGTGATCACCGAGTACTGAGGACCAGGGCCGCTGCGCACATTGAGCGCCCCGGTGTTCACCACGAGAATCGGCATCTCAGCCTGCTGAGCAGCGACGGGCAGCGCCACGGCAGAAGCCAGCAGCGCCAGGACGAGTATTATTCCTATCAACTGATGTTTACGGGTCATCATCTCCGCAGCTCCTGTTGTGCCGCCGTGTCCATACGGTCTTGCCGCGCATGAGTATAAAATAGGTTTGTCTGTTTCCGCCATAAATTGCCACCGGCAGTCGTCGGCAGATCGTATGGATGCCAGTCGTCTGGCGTCAGATTGCCGGCAGCAAACTGAACGCATTTTCAGCTAGAGTGAAAGAAGCTCAGATAACCACAGGAGAACAGCGATGAAGCACGGCTGGCGCAGCGGGTTAATGTGCATGACGATCCTATGGTGCTCGAGCGCAGCGCAGGCGCAGAGTGTGGATTGCTACGGCTGCCCGCCGGGTATCCCCGCTGCGTCAGACCCGGGCGTGTCCTCGCAGGAGATCCTGGCGTACCCGGCACCGAATGTTGTTCAGCTTTCGCCGAATGAAGACGCACTTTACGACCGCATGTACCAGCGCGTCCTCGCCCCCACCGAGATCTACGATGCCCCTGCTGGTAACGTGACTGGCACGCTGGCTGCTGGCTTCAACTTTGTCACTACAATGGGTATCAGCGGAGACTACACCCTGATCAACGACAGTCAGTGGATGCCGACCAGCACGCTGCAGCAGGTGCTTCCATCGCGGTATGCAGGCGTGCTCCTTCCGGAGACTCCCCTGCCCTACCCGATGGCGTGGGTGCTGGTCAATGCCACGCCCAGTCGCGCCCCCGGTGAGGAGCCAGTGCCGGGAGATGCGCGCCTTCTGCGCTACACGCGCGTGAACCTGTACGATCAAGTCACGCTGGACGGCTGGGAGTGGGTTCAGGTTGGCGTTGACCAGTGGCTGCATCAGACTGAGATCGCCCGGGTGATCCCGGTTGAGCGTGCGCCCGAAATCGACACCGAGCGCTGGGTGAGCGTCGATCTCTACGAGCAGGTCCTCATCGCTTATGAAGGCACGCAGCCGGTCTTTGCCACGCTGGTCTCGTCCGGGCTGGCGGACTGGCCGACGCGTGAGGGGCTGTTCCACGTCTATGTGCGCTATCCACGTGCACGCATGAGCGGAGCAGAAGGCCAGCCGGACTTCTACTATCTGGAAGAAGTGCCATGGACGATGTATTTCGACGGTGACATCGGCCTGCACGGCACCTACTGGCACGACGGTTTCGGATACCGGCACAGCCACGGATGCGTCAATCTCTCGATCACAGACTCCAATTGGCTGTATGACTGGGCCTCCCCGGAGATTGACCTGACCATCCCCGGAGACACCGGCATTGCGGTGGTTGTATACAGCAGCGGTGAATATCGCGATCGTGGCGCTTAGCCGGCGCTGAGCATTGAACCCGCGGGGAAACCCGCTATCATCATGCCGTGCCTCCAAGCTCGGGAGCCCTGCCTGTGAGCCCAGAACAAGCCCACTCCGTCGAGGCGGACCGTCTCGCTCGGTGCAGCGCTGTCACGGCGCTGCTGAGCGGATATGGTTATTTGCCCGTCGATACGCCCGTGCTGCAGCCAGCGGAACTGTTTCTGACGCGCGCCGGAGACCTGATTGCAGATCATCTCGTCACGTTCGACCATGCCGGACGCCAGCTTGCCCTTCGGCCTGAATTCACCTCACCTGCTGTTGCGCGCTATCTCCGGTCGGACGACAGCGCGGTAGTGCGCTGGCAGTTCAGCGGCCCGGTGTTTGAGGAGGTCGGCGCGGGAAGCCCCGCCCAGCGTTACAGCATTGGTGCAGAGCTGATCGGCATGGCTGGCGCCTATGCCGACGCAGAGTGCGCTGCGCTTGCCTGGCATGCTGTCGGGCTGAGCGTGCAGCAGCATCAGCTCGTCCTCGGTCAGGTAGCACTGACGCGCGTGCTGGTCGAACGCTTCGGGCTGGATGCGCGCTCACAGCGCCTGCTGATGAACACGCTCAGCCACGAAACAGGCGGTGGGTTTTCGCAGCAGTCTGCACTCGCCTGGTTGGACAAGATGGCATCGCCACCAGTGCAACCCGCCGAAGCGGCCGAGTCACGCGTAGTGCAGGCGCTTCTGGACACCACTGGCGGTGACGGCCTGGTGATGGGTGGACGTACCCGCGAGGAAATCTTTCAGCGGCTGCTTCGCAAGCAGCAGCGCGCAGCACATCTCGAGACGCTGCAAGCCGCTCTGCGCTTCCTTGAGCAGTGGAGTGCGCTCGACGTCTCCTTTGAGCAGGCGGAAGCTGCCATGGCTGCCTGTATTCCCAATGAGGATACCGCGGCGCAGGCGCTGCTGGCGGAGTACGTGATGCTCGGTCGGTTGCTGATCCACTTCGGTGTTCCCGCCGCTGCGCTCCGTTTCCAGCCGGCGCTGTCACGAAATTGGGACTATTACTCCGGCGTGGTGTTCGAGGTGCGTTCTGCAGGTGGGGCGCGACTGGCAGGCGGCGGTCGTTACGATGAATTCGCGCTCCTGCTCGGCAAGGGGCGGCCCGTGCCAGCCGTCGGATTCGGGCTGTACATGGATGCCATTCTCGCTCAGGCGGCCGCACAATCTGCGCCGGAACCTGCAGCACTGACGCTTGTTCCCAACGACGGCGATACAACCGGGGCGATCTCGTGGGGGCAGGTGCTGCGTCAGCACGGGCTGCGCGTGGCTGTCGTCGAAAGCAGCGCGGAGGTGAATGCAGTCGTGCTGGATGCGCATGGCAGTGCGCACTGGCGTGGCGCGCAGTACACGATCGAACAGTCGAACACACTGGCCCAGGACCTGCGCACGAAAGGCCCGCTATCATGAACCGCGTGATGATCGCTCTGCCCAGCAAAGGCGCAATCGCAGAGCCCACGCTGGCTTTCCTGGCGGATTGCGGTCTGCGCGTAGAGAAGCCAAACCCGCGCCAGTATGTTGGTCTGATTCCGGCGCTGCCTGCGGTCGACGTGCTGTTTCAGCGCGTGCTCGATGTGCTGTACAAGGTGGCCGATGGCACTGCGAGACTGGGGATCACAGGCCTGGATGTGGTCGCTGAGCATCCGCAGGACGACGTGATCGTCGTTCACCCTGACCTGCGCTTTGGGCATTGCCGACTGGTGACTGCTGTCCCGGAAGCATGGGTGGATGTCGATCACATGGTCGACCTGGCCGAAATCGCGCTTGACTTTCGCGAGGTGCGCAATCGCCAGCTGCGTGTTGCTACGACCTACCCCAACCGCACGCGCGAGTTTCTGCATCGGCATGGCATACATCACTTCACCATCGTCGCCGCGGAAGGCGCAATTGAAGCAGCGCCGACGATTGGCTATGCCGATATCATCGTTGATCTGGTGCAGACCGGGACGACGCTGCGCGAGAATCATCTCAAGCCGCTCGCAGATGGCGTGATCGTCGAATCGCAGGCATGCCTGATCGGTAATCGTCGTGCGCTCGAGTCAGATCCACGCGTGCTGGAGACCGCCCGCATCATGCTTGAGCAGATTGACGCAGCGCTGCATGGCAAGAGCTACACGCAGCTCACCGCAAATATGCGTGCGAAGACCGCCGAAGCGCTGGGAGCGCAGATCGCCAGCCATCCGCTGACGCAGGGACTGCAGGGACCGTCGATCGCGCCGATCTACAGCCCGCGAGAGGAGGATCCTCTGGCGTGGTTCACTGTGACGCTGATTGTTCCCACAAAAAACACGCTGGAGGCGGTGCAACATCTGCGCAGCATCGGTGGTACCCATATCTCCGCGGTACCAGTGCGGTATCTGTATCTGGAACAGTCGCCCAGCTACGCGGCGCTGCTGGCTCGGCTGAGCCTGCAACCCCAGCCCTGAGCCCGGGGGCCTACAACGACTGACTGGCGCGATCCAACGCGCTATCCACCCGGCTGCGCACGCCCTGGCTCTCCGCGCCCATCTCGACCGCCATCACCAGGCCCAGCAGCGAGATAGCGGGCGGAAAGCGCTGTTGATCCGCAAGGTTCATCGTCAGCAGCGGGCAGCACATCAATGCCGCCTTGAGATACTCCCGCCAGTCCGGGCGCAGCAGTCCGCGCTGCCTGAGGCTCACTAACGTCGGCATCAGCACGTGCTGCAGCTTGCTCTCCAGGAACATCTCGCGAATCGGCGGCAGTGTGTAATCGTGCTCCACATGCCATGCACTGCCATCGCGCCGCAGCGACAGGCTCAGCGCCGCATGCTTTTCGCGCGGGAAGTACATCCACATCGCGAAGACATTGTGGAACAGCGGCTTGACGAGGTCCATCAGTGGATGATGCCGTCCGGCGAAAGCCGGGTCGAAATACAGCAATAGCTGATCAGCGCCGCGAAAGAAGACGTTTCCGTTGTGCGCATCGCCGTGGCCAATGATCGCCGGTCCACCTTGTGCCGGGGCCAGCACGCGTTTCGCCCGCTCGATCATCTCCGCCAACGTCTGCGCGTACTGCTGGCCATTGACCGTCCAGCACGCGCGCAGCACATCCGCCATCATCACCCGTTCGCCGTCCGGCAGCGCAATCTCAATCTCTGCGCCTGTTTCGCCATAGAAGCGGGTCAGTCGCCCAGCTGTCAGGCGGTGCGAAAACAACTGGTGAACCGGCGCGCTCGCCGCCTGCTCAGATGTCTGCACTGCCAGTGTGTCCGCATAGATTTCTGCCAGACGAACATCCGTGGCCTGTTGTGCTCGCGCCAGTGACTGCGCGTGCGTCGCATCGCCATTCTCAATGGCCCAGGCAACATCGAAGACCGAGGGTTCCCGGACGACCTCGTACACCAGCAGCTGCTGGCCCGCCTGTGTCGATTGGAAGACCGGCTGCAACACCGGATATCCCGCCTGAGCGAGCTGCTCTGCCTGGTAGTACTCCGAAAGCACGCCATCCGGCTCGGTATGCGTCTTGAAGAAAAGCTCACGCCCATCACTGAGGGTCAGGAATCCGTTGAAGGAATTCAGCGACACAGCCAGCGGGCGCAACATCACGGACCGCACATCCAACGCCAGCGCCTCGCGCAGGAAACTTAGCAGCAACGCTTCCGCAGCTGGCTTGTCGTCAAACTGCAGACGCTGAATATGGTCGAGCATCGTCATATGCCCAGAATCTGATTCCTGCGACGGATGGCGAGTGCGTGTGCGGGAAAATCCTCATAATCTGCCAACACGGCTGTGATCCCCTGCAGGCTCTGATAGCCTTCCCGCGAGAGAAAGCCAATGCCCGTGCGCTTGAGGAAATCCCACACGCTGACGGCGGAGAAGCTGCGCGCAAAACCACCCGTCGGCAGGATCGCGTTCAGGCCAAGACAATAATTCGCCGTGGGGATTGGCGTGTGATGACCGAGCAGGATTTCGCCGGCATTGTTCAGCTTCTGCAGGGTGATGAACGGATCCGCTGTCAGCACTTCCAGGTGTTCCGGTGCGTACGCATTGATGAAGTCGATCGACTCGTCGAGTGAGCCCGTGAGCAGGACGCCGCCGTAGTTATTCAGCACATTGTTGATGAACGCGCGGCGCCATTCCGGCAGCTCGCTGATGTAGCCGGGCAGGTGATCGAGCGCCGCCTGTGCAACTTCCCGGCTGTGCGTCACCAGAAGCGCTGCGGACTCAGGGCCGTGTTCCGCCTCCACCAGCAGATCGAGCGCCGCCAGGCGCGGATCCGCGTGCTCATCTGTCAGGATGATCGACTCACTCGGACCTGCTGGCAGGCCGACGTCCACCACGCCATACAGCAGGCGCTTGGCCGCAGACACATAGCTACTGCCCGGCCCGATCAGCTTGGCGACCTTCGGGATAGTCTCCGTGCCGTAGGCCAGCGCAGCGATCGCCTGCATCCCACCAACGGCATACACCTCATCGATGCCGCAGATCTCCGCCGCCACCAGCGAGGCCGCATCCGGCTTACCCTCCGGCGTCGGTGGCGTGACCACGACGATCCGCGGGACACCTGCCACTCGTGCTGGCGTCGCCAGCATCAGCATCACGCTGGGGAATGCGCCCTTCCCTCTCGGCACATACAGAGCCGCACTCGTCACTGGCGTCACTTTCTCACCGGCCAATATGCCCGGCCCGACCTGGGTGAACCACATCTGTTCGGGCATCTGCTCTTCGTGGAAGCGACTGATGTTGGCATGCGCCTGCTCGATGGCGCGGATCACCTCCGGCGCGAGCTGAGCACGTGCCGCGGCAAAGTCGGCGGGCGTTGCGCGCAGCATGCCCGCTTCAAAGGCTGGCGCATCGAAGCGGCGCGCATACTCCACTACAGCCGCATCTCCGCGTTCGCGCACGGCATCGATCACCTGCTGTGCCAGGGGGAACAGCTCGCGGATGTCTTTCTCCGCGCGCCGCATCAGCCGTGTACGCTGGTCTGCCGAAAGTTCAGAGAGTGTCAGAAACTGCACCATGGCGCTCATACCCCATTCCGGTAAATGAACAGCGCGGTCGCGCCGCGCTGCATGAAGATCCAGCTGCAAAAGGGAGCGATCAGGCTGGCGCTGCCGCCTTGCCGATCACCTGTGAGCGTCGGCGTTCACCAGCCCAGCGGATATCAGGAACGAGAATATCGGCCTTCTGCAGAATGCGTTCACGATGCGGCAGCAGATCGCGCAGCATGATCGTGACCTCAGCCACCACATCATGCGTTGGCTGATAGCCAAGATTGATCAGGTTCTGTCGATCGGGATTGTAGTAGTGATGATCTTTCTCAGTGCGCGGGTTGTCGTAGTTGAGGATCTCCACGCTGATGCCGAGCGTGTTGGCCGCCTGAGCCACCTTGCCCGCCAGTTCCTCAATCGTGTAACACTCCTCAAACTGATTGAACACGCGATACTCGCCATGCGCTGGCGGATTCTCCACAGCTATCGTCAGGCATTGCATCGAGTCGCGCAGCGGCAGGAAACCACGCCGCATGCCGCCAGTGCCATACACGGTGAGCGGATGGCCGATCACCGCCTGGCAGGCGAAGCGATTGATCGCCGTGCCGAAACACTGATCGAAGTCCAGCCGGCTGCGCAGTCGCGGATCTTCGCCCATCTCATCGATACGCGTACCGAACACGACACCCTGCATGATGTCTGTCGAACGCAGGCCCCATGTGCGGCAGGCAAACATGGTGTTGTTCGAGTCGTGCACTTTCGTCAGATGATAGAAACTGTTGGCCTGACGCGGGAATGGCACCCGATCCTTGCGCCCGCGATACTCGATCTCGAAGAAGCCTTCGGGAATATCGAGATTGGGCGTGCCATACTCTCCCATCGTGCCCAGCTTCACCAGGTGCGCCTCCGGGCACACTTCGCGCATCGCCCACAGCAGGTTGAGGCTGCCGATCACATTGTTCTGGTGCGTAAAGACAGCATGTGCCTGATCGATCATCGAGTATGGCGCAGAAGGCATCTCACCGAGATGGACAATCGCATCCGGCGCGAAATTGCGCAGCGCGCCGACGAGGAAATCATAGTCAAGCAGGTCCCCCGCTCGGAAGTCCAGCGACTCCCCGAAGCGCTGTTGAAAGGCCTGCAGCCTCTCTTCAATGCTGAAGATCGGTTGTGCGCTCAGGCTGCCCACTTCTTCAACCCACGACCGGCGCAGAAACAGATCGTTCCCGCCCACCTGATGCCCACGCGCTGCCAGATACTGCGCCAGGCTCCAGCCCAGATATCCATCAACACCGGCGATAAAGACCCGCATTCCACCCTCCACCCACTCATGACCGTCGTCCTGCGCCAGAATCCGCGGGTCTGCGTCAGACGCTATGCCTCTGCATGTGCAGACTGCTTCACTGGCAGCGGCTGAAACCCACTGATGTAGCCTTCCGCCACCATCAGTTCGGCATTGAGGATGCTGCATCCGGCTGCGCCACGAATGGTGTTGTGCGAAAGCGCGACGAACTTGTACCCCAGCAGCGGGCACTCGCGCAGCCGCCCGATACTCGTCGTCATGCCCCGCCCGGCGTTGCGATCTCGCCGCGACTGCGGACGATCCGCCTGATTGAGATAGGCCAGCGGGTGTACCGGCGCGCTCGGAAGCGCGGGAACAGGGTCCGCGCCGCGCCAATGCTCCCACGCCGCACGCACTGCTTCCAGTGACGGACGTTCACGCAGGCTGATCGACACATTCACCAGATGACCATCGATCACCGGGGCGCGGTTGCACGACGCGCTCACTGCTGCCTGCAGCCAACGCACCTGTCCGCCGTCAAAGTCGCCCAGCATCTTGAGCGACTCGGTTTCCAGCTTCTCTTCCTCACCGCCGATGTAGGGGATCATGTTGTCGAGAATATCCAGCGAAGCCACGCCAGGATAGCCCGCGCCACTGATCGCCTGAGCGCTGACGACCAGGATCCTGTCGATGCCAAACGGCTTCAGCGGCGCCAGCGCCATCACCACAGGCATGATGGTGCAGTTGGAGTTGGCCACCAGCGCACCGGTCGTCCAGCCACGCTGACGGCGCTGGACATCGACCAGCCGCAGATGAGCGCTGTTCACCTCGGGCAGCAGCAGCGGCACATCCTCCAGCATGCGATTGAGCGAGGCGTTTGTGCACACCACATGTCCGGCTGCAGCCAGCGCCATCTCATGCGGATCGGCCGCCTCCTTGGGCAGTGCGGAGAACACCAGCGGCGACTCCAGCGTGCTCCCCAAAGGCAGCACCTTCTGTTCGGAGACGCTCGCGGGTGGCCCACCATCCAGCACCCAGCGGGCGGCTTCTCCATACGAGCGCCCGGCGCTGCGTTCAGAACCGACCAGTTCGCGCACCTGAAACCACGGGTGACCCTCCAGCAGTTGAATGAACCGCTGGCCAACCGCCCCCGTCGCGCCGAGAATGGCGACGTTCAGTTTGTTCATCAGTTTCCGTCTTCCCTATATGCCGACGTACTGCATCCGTACCGCAGGATACGAGCCGAGCATCTTCACGAAAGATGCTCGCTGCAGCAGCCGCGCCAGGGCTTCCTGACACGCAGCCTCGCTCCAGTGACCCTCAAAGTCCAGGAAAAACACCGGCTCCCACGGGCGATTGCGTCGCGGCCGCGATTCGATTTTAGTCAGGTTCAGACCGCGCTGGGCAAACTCTCCCAGGCATTCGTGCAGCGCCGCAGGTTGATTGCGCGTCGCAAACACAATCGACGTCTTGTTGTAGTCTCCGCGCGCAGGATCCTCATGACCCAGCACAAAGAATCGCGTAAAGTTGAAAGGTACATCCTCAATTTCGCGGGAAAGCGCATTCAGGCCGTACAGCTTACCCGCCAGCTCACTGGCGATTACCCCGGTCTGTGCTGCCGGTTCGCGTGACAGGTCTTGCGCAGAGCCGGCAGTGTCATACCACGGCACCGGCGTGTAGCTGTTGCGCCGAAGAAAATTCGCGCACTGCGCCAGCGCCTGCGGGTGCGAACGCACCTGCCGGATATCCGCCATCTCAACACCGGCCGGCGCCAGCAGCATGTGATGCACGTGCAAGATAATCTCTGCCTGAATGCGCAGATCCGAATCCATCAGCAGCTCATAGGCCTGCTGCACCGCACCCGCGAGCGCGTTCTCCACTGGCAGCACTGCATAGCGTACCTGCCCCGCCTGAATGACCTCAAACAACCGGGCCAGGTCCGGAACAGGAACCACTTCGACGCTTTCGCCGAAGTGCTGTCGCAGGGCTTGTTCAGAGTAGGCGCCATGCACGCCCTGGAAGGCAACACGATCAGTCAAGATGAGTGCTCCTGAGAGGAAAACTGCTGCTGCAGCACCTCTGATGCTAACACACCGCCGCCGGCATCGTCAACGCGAATTGACAGCATCTCGCGGCTGATGATAGTATTTTGCTAACGACCGTGATAAATATTGCGGTGAGACTGCTATGCAAGAGACGCGCCGCCATATTCTCGACATCCTGCGCCGTACCGGCTACGCCACGGTGGATGAGGTCGTCGAACAGCTTCGCCAGCTTCGCAGCGACGAAATCACGTCGGTCACCGTGCGCCATCATCTTTCGCGACTGCAGCAGGAAGGCATGGTCACCGCCCCACAGCTTCGGCGCCGTCCGACGCCTGGCCGGCCTCAGCATGTCTATGCCCTCACCCCGCTGGCGCGCGCCCAGTTCCCCAGCAACTACCAGCACCTCTTCGCTACCTTTCTGTCTGAACTTCGGCATCATCTGCCCCCTCAGGGCGTCAATGTCATTCTGGAAGGTGTCGCCGAACGCTGGGCGGGTCAGGCGGCCATACCGGATGTGCCGATGCACGAGAAGATGAACTTCGTCGTGCAGTACCTCACGGACCAGGGATACGAAGCGGAGTGGGAGTTGAGCAGCGAAGGCTATGTGCTGCATACCACCAACTGCCCCTATCACACCGTGGCCGAGGAAAATGGCGCGCTCTGCGAGATGGATATGCGCCTTGTGGCGTCGCTTCTCAACGCCGTGCCGCGCCGGCTCACCCACATGCTCTCCGGGGATCAATCGTGCTCATATCTCATTCCAGCGGCCTCGCTGACCTGATTTTTCAGACGTTGCTGATACAAATTGATTGACGCTCACGCAAGCGAGTGCTAAAATTCTTGTATCCTTCAGTAGGTGAAAGGCCATCTCCATGACGGACCAGGAACTGATGATGCACGATGTCGCGCTTGAAGAGTCGGTGATCTCGGTCACCCCCAGCGCGTTAAGCATGATCCGCTCACTGCTGGAACAGCGCAATCTGCCCGGTTACGCTTTGCGCGTGTTCGTTTCCGGTGGCGGGTGTTCCGGCATGCAGTACGGGATGTCGTTCGAGCAGTCCCCGCGCGATTTCGACAGCGTGATTGAGCACGAGGGTGTTCGTCTGGTGGTCGATCCTACCAGCCTGATGTACCTGCAGGGCGCGCAGATTGACTATGTCGACAGCCTGATGGGGGGCGGCTTCCGCATCGACAATCCCAACGCGGTCTCAAGCTGCGGTTGCGGTCATTCATTCCGTACCAAAGATGGTGGCTCAGAGGCATCTTCGGGCGGCTGCTCAAGCTGCAGTCACTAGCTCGCTGCAGTATCTTCCAGTCTGTCTTTGTACAGGGGCGTCCATCATGAGACGCCCCTGTTCTTTTCAGCGACGGAGCGCGCTGATCAGCAACCCCAGCACCCCCAACCCCGCCAGTCCCAGAATGGGCAGCAGGGGTGGCAGCCCGCTCGCGCTGGACTCCGTGGTGGAGGGTGCGCTGGCTTCCTGTTCAGACAGCACCATTCGGGGCGTAGGTGGCCCTGGAGGCGCGCCCGGCGGATAGGTGAACGTCGGCAGCGCTCCCGCGGCACCCGGCGTTCCGTTCGGGTCAATCTCCATAAACCGTGCAAAGGCTGTCGCCGTCAGCAGCCCGCCCGGCGTGAGCGTCAGCACTTCCTGAGTCGATGTGGCATTCGCAGCATTCACATCGAGGGTTGGCTGCGCCGCAAGGTCAATGTCAGGAATAAGCGCTGGGTCACCGATGATATTGACCAGCTGGCCGAATACCCATCCATATCCACTCGGCGAAGGATCAAAGCTGAACTGGTACCACTCGAAGTACCGCCCCAGCACCGGATACACTTCGCCGCTGCGGATAGATCCAAGCTGCGTGGCGCTGGTGTCAGGCTGCGCACGCACATTCGCGACGTCCAGCGCCTCCAGCACCACCTGCGGCGCAAGCGTAGGTTGCGCTGTCCATGTCGCACCGAGCGTGACCTGCACCGGGGCCGCCGTCGCGATGCTGATCGGGGCAGGCGTCGCCGTCGGGCCGTTCTGCGCAGCAAGGGAGAATGCCTGGTGCAGCAACAAGATCAGTTGCACACCCAGCAGAAGGATTGCACGTTTACTCATCGCAGGGGAACCTCGCCGCTGCTCACCTGATTGTCAGCTACATCACGATACTGTTCCGCGACGATCCAGCGGTCAGGCCGCCGCATAAAGCCCTGATATTCCTGCTCCGGCAGCCCGTCCACCGCCCATGTATCCATCACGAAAGGAGGCCTGGGCTCGCGACTGCAGCTCTCACAGTCGGCTGGGATCCATTCTCCGTTGTAGCGTCGGGCAATGTGCAGATGCGTTCCATTGGAAAAGCCTCCTTCGCATGACGGTCGGCCCAGACGGTCGCCCGTCCGCACTGTGCTGCCCGTTGCTATCAGCCCGTCAGACGCCAGGTGCAGATAGAGGATCGTCCAACCGGTGCTTTCATCGGCATCACCATCGAGATCGAGAATCACGGAGCCCTCCCCCGCCCGGGCGATCACCCCGTCCGCGACAGCCGTCACCCAGTACTGCGAAACATAGCAGGCGGAGTTCACCAATGCCAGATCATCCGGCGGCGCAAAATCCACCGCTGCCCATGCGCTTCCCCTGCCCCACCCGCCGTGCGGTCCGCCGGTGTAATACCACGTCTCGTTATCGGCAAAGGGCAGCTTGAGCGGGGGCTGTTCGAGCGGCGCAGGCACCAGCGGCTCGAGGGCATCGATGAATGGATCACCGAACAATGTGCGATACGTGCGCATCAGCCCATCAGCGGCAAGTGCGCGCTCCCAACCCGGCGCATCAGAGAGCTGACTGAACAGCACCTGTATCCCCGCCGTTGCGGCGTTGATGTCGTCCGAAAGACGTACCCTCGTTTGATCGGCCAGCATCAGTGGCTGACGGCGCTCCTGACGCCAACCGTAGAAGCCGTTATTGAGCTGATCAGCTGTCCATGCAAGCTGCAGATACAGCCCGCTTCGTGCCACACCCGAGCTGTAGGCCGGTGCACCGATCGGCGCTGCGCGTTCAGTCTCCGGAACATCCGTCCTGGACAGCCAGCCCGCTCGATACTCGAGCACCGCAAGAAGCAGGCGCGCATCCACGCTGAACTCCAACGACACGCGCTGAACGATCTGGGTCGCCGTCAACGACACTTCATTGATCGTGTCACTGGCAAGACGCACATAGCCAGGCTGGCTGTCGATGAAGCCTTGCACGTCGAACGCCACGCTGCCTGGCCCGCGCACCAGCCGACTGTCTGGGAGCAGCACATTTGCTGGCCCAATGGTGATGGCCAGTGCCGGCAGCCGCAGCGACTGACCGACGAACAGCGTGTTTGGATCGCTGATGGCATTCAGGCTCAGCAGCGTCTGCACATCAACCCCGTAGTCCTGTGCGATCCGCACCAGGGTATCACCCGGCTGGACCACCACGACTTCGTCTGCAACAGGTGTCGGCGTGGGCGCAGCGACAGCCGGGGTGGATGTGGGCAGTGAAGTTGGCATGCTTGCGGGCGCGGTAACAGTGGGGGGCAGAAAGGTGGCGGTGATCACGATCACCGCCTGTGTTTCCCGCTGGCATCCTGTCGTGGCGAACAGGCTGGCCGCAAGCAGCGCACAGAGCATAATCACGTGGGGTGAAACACTCATCAACGCCCTGTCGACTCTACAATCCAACTACAGGTAGGCGCGCAATCGTCCGAAGGGTATACTATCACTTCCGAGAAGCGTATTGAAGTTCGGGATCGTCTACCAGGAGCGGTTGTAATGGCCTCGCACGACGAAGTCAGTGGAGTCTTTCAGAAGATGCAGGAGCGTTTTGACCCGAAGAAAGCAGAGGGGCTGAACGCCGTCATTCAGTTCGATCTTGCTGGCGATAACGGTGGTCAGTACTGGCTGCGCATTGCTGAAGGCGCACTGAGCACAGGCAAAGGCGCCGCGGATGGCCCGCGCATGACGCTGAAGGCCAGCGCCGATGATTTCTACGGCATGATGGTCGGCTCGCTCAATCCGATGCAGGCCTTCATGACCGGCAAGATCAAGATCCAGGGGGATACCAACCTCGCACTCAAGCTCATGCCGCTGATCAATGGCTGAGTCGTAAACAACATCGTGCGAAGGGCCTGTATATCCGCCTCAGGCCCTTCGCACCGCACCTATTCCAGTCGCATCATGTAGAGATCGCCGCCGTTCAGGTTTGCGCTGGCGATTGCGTCCTCAACTGCCTCTATGAGATCGGGTTGCCGGCGCGCACGCGCATCCGCCATTGCTGTGTTCAGAATGCGCAGCGCTTCTCTCCCGCCGATCTCACCGAGAGACCAGATCGCGGTATCACGCACATCGACGTCCTCGTCGAACACCAGCTTCGAGAGCGGCTGAACCGCCTCGTCCAACGCCAGTTCACCCGCTGCGCGTGCGGCCTCATAGCGAAACTCAGGATCATCATGACTGAGCGCCGCCAGCACCTGTGGTGACCATTCATCATCGCAGCTTCGCCCCATCGCGAAGAGCGCGCTGACCTGCATCCGCGGGTCTCCGCTGCGATATGCCCGGCGGATGGCCGGCGCGACCATATCGCGACTTGAGTTACTGATCGCTTCCAGCGCACGCCGGCGCACATCAGTGCTCTCGTCAGCTTTCTCCAGCATCGCAATCGCGGCGTCTTCTGCGCGCATCGTCTCGCTGTGAGGCAGCTCGTCTAGCTCACCCGCCAGGATGAACGCACCAAGCGCACTGAGCGCCGCTGCACGGACCAGCGCAGATGGATCGCGCAGCGCATGAGTGATCAAGAGATCCATCATCTCGAGAGTGCGATCGTTCCATGTCAGCTCTATCGCCGCTACGCGCACATCCGCGTCTTCGTCATCCAGCGCGATCCGCGCAAATCCGCCGTAGTCCAGCTCGAAGTTGCTTTCGCCCACCTCAAGCAGTGCGTGTGCCACCGAAGTCCGGTAGCCCTCCTCAAGACTCACCCACAGCGGAGCAATGACCAGCGCCTCATCACTACTCAACCCGGAAAGCCCGTAAGCGATCACCGATTGTGCTGGATCGCGCTGCTCGCTTAATGCAGCGGCTATTTCCTCTATTGCGGGTCGTGGAGCGCGCGGCTGTTCTTCGTCGAATGCTTCCATGTCCGGCGCATCGTCATCATATTGGTCAGTCATCATTACCTCGGAACGAGAATATCCGTGAGTGGATTGGCGATGTCGTTGATAATCACGACCACCATCAGCGACAGCAGCAGCGCCAGGCCGATCAGGTGCACCATCCCCTCGCGCTCTGGTGAGATCGGGCGGCCTCGCAGCTTCTCGATCACGACAAATACGATCCGGCCACCATCCAGTGCCGGGATGGGCAGCAGATTGGTCAGGCCCAGCGCCAGGCTGATCAGACCGATGTATTCCAGTATGATCGAGGGCTGCCGCTGTTCAATACTCTCCTGCAGCAGCACACCCCCCACCTGGCTGATGCCCAGCGGGCTGGTGATGCGCAGATTCTCGCTGGCTTCTCCGGAACCGCTCAGCGCTGCGACGATCTGGCCAGGCAGCTGCGCCAGCTGGCTGAGCACCCCGGTGATGCGCTCGACGCTGTAGTTCAGCGCGGTCCCGAACGACTGAGGAACCAGTTCCTGGCGCACCCCCTCGGCCAGCGCCGCGCCCAGCTCACTTGCGATGCTGCCGCTGGTGATCTCGATGCCCATCGCGCCCTGCCCCGCCGGCGGATTAGCACGTGGCGTCAGCACAAGATCCAGCGTTTCGCCTGCGCGCCACACCCGAAGCGTGACCTCTTCACCCAGATGCTCACGGGTGTAGGCCTGCAGTTCCTCATACTGCCCAATTGGCTGCCCATCGATCGACACCACGATATCATCGGGCAGTATGCCGGCCTGCGCTGCCGGTGAACCCTCTGCGACGGCACGAACCAGTGGATGCTCCTGCGCGGTAGCCGCTGGCAATCCCTCTACCGCGATCGTCAACGACTGCGGCTCGCCAGTGCGCAGCACGCCAAGCTCAACCGGAGCATCTCCAGAAAGACTCTCCAGCAGCACAGCGGTGGTCTGAAACGGCTGCCCATTCACTGCGTCGATCACATCCCCTGCCTGCAAACCAGCAGCAGCAAGTGCAGAGTCTGGCTGAAGTGAAACAATCAGCGTGCGTGCGCCAACCACCTGTGGCAGCCCGCTCAGACCAATAATTGCGAAGATGATGAAAGCCATGATGAAGTTGGCGATCGCACCGCCGGCCATAAACAGGATTCGGCTTATCGGACGCGCTTCGTTGACACTGATCGGATTGACAATTCCACGAGACAGCGCCTCTTCGCGGTCGGTCTGCGTGGACTCTTCGCCCATCTGGCGGACCACGTCCTCGCCCAGCGGCCGCACAAACCCGCCCAGCGGCAGCCAGTTCAACGTAATATCCGTGCCGCGCCAACGCCCGAGCCGCAATGCACGCGGTGGCATGCCGACACCAAACTCCAGAATGGTAATACCCGCCAGTTTGGCGGCGATGAAGTGCCCCAGCTCATGAATGATCACAGCTGGAATGAGTACCAGGATGAACGCAACCACCACCACGATCGGGTTGTTCACCGCAGTCAGATCAAACATCGCTCTCGCTTGCTCGCTCTCACCGACTTGATTTTCGCATCTCTGATTATAGGGCAGTTGCTGCGCTGCCAGATGAGACGCACATGGGGAAAGTCAGACGATCACCTTTGCCGGGCCACCTGCACCCGCCACGATGATCTGCCCTACTTCGGACAGTGCAGCCATCCGCGCTCTTACTTCTGTTTCGTGATCGCTCGTGCAAATACAATGCACGTTCGGGCCAGCATCCAGCGTGTAAAGCACGCGCAGCCCATCTTCACGCCACTGGCGCACCAGCTTCATCAGCCGCAGCGAGGCTGGCTCCCAGTAGAACAGCGGCGGCTTGCTGGTCATCATCACGGCATGCATCAGATTGCTGTCTTCCTCAACGACCTCCGCCAGAGCGGCGAAGTCTCGTTCGAGCAGCGCGCGGCGTGCGGTCTCAAGCCGCGCATGAGCGCCGGCCACGCGAGCAGACTGCAAAACACTCGTGGCGGCAGAAGCATGACCCGCTGTGGACCCTACGACCTTGTGTCCGGCACTCACCACCGCGATCACATCGACCAGATCCCAGTGCATAGGTGGTGCAATAGAGAAGGCATACGATTGATCGTGCCTGTCACCCACCACCCACTCGACGAAACCGGATGGCACCGACCGACTGGCAGAGCCAGACCCAAGGCGTGCCAAAGTCGTCAATTCGCGTTCTGTCAGCGTCTGCCCGGCAGCGGCAACGCCAGCGACAGTCAGCGCAGCGAAGGCCGCCGCAGACGATGCAATCCCTGCACCAGTCGGAAAATTGTTCTCCGATGTGACGCTCGCCCTGGCGCTGATCTGAAGACGTGCACGCAGCACATCCAGGTGCTTCTCCACACGCTGCAGCGCTGCCCCCTGCTGTGGCTGCCCATTCAGAACGAGGCGATCCTCTGCCGCGTCGGTCGTCCAGTCCACACTCGTCCGGGCATGCAGGCCCGCGAGGTTCATGCTGAGCGAACCATTCTGTGGCAAGCGCAACGTATCGTTGCGGTTCCCCCAGTACTTGATGAACGCGATGTTCGGATGAGCCACCGCGGTGGCACTGCTCAGTGTCATCGCACCCTGCCCTATCTCATCAGCAATCACGGTTGATATAATGTTCAGACGACACGCCAAAGCACATGGGTAGCCCAGTGTTGAAACCGATCATCGGCCTTCTCCGCACGATGCGTCCCCGCCAGTGGACGAAGAACGTCATCATCTTCGCCGGACTGGTGTTTGACGGACAGCTCTTCCGCGCTGAACCGCTATCACGCGTTATTTTGGGCTTTACATTATTATGCCTTATCTCGAGCACAGTGTACATCATCAATGATCTTGTCGATATCGAAAGCGATCGGCAGCATCCTACCAAGCGCCACCGTGCACTGCCATCAGGCCAGCTTCCGGTGCCGCTGGCGATTGCAGCAGCCGTCATCTTTCCGCTGGTAGCTCTGGCAGTCGCGTTCGTATTCAGCTCGCCATTTGCCCTGATCCTCATCACCTATCTTGTGCTGCAACTGCTGTATTCCTTTCGCCTCAAGCACGTGGTCATCCTCGATGTGCTCACCGTGTCGATCGGCTTCGTGCTGCGCGTCGCTGCAGGCGTCGCCGTGATTGAGGTTGCACGGTTCTCACCGTGGCTGTACGCATGCACTGCGCTGCTCGCGCTCTTTCTGATCGTTGGTAAGCGGCGACAGGAGTTGCTTCAGCTTGCCGACCAGGCCGGCACAGTGCGTGTTGCCCTGCGCGACTACAACCTGCCGCTGCTGGATGATATGCTGCGCATGGTGATGACTGGAACGCTGATCGCCTACCTGCTTTACACGATTGAGGAGCCCTCTGCGCTGCTGCAGGGCACAAATCTCGGGTTGCTCACCGTCCCGTTTGTTGCTTACGGCGTCTTTCGCTACCTTTATCTGATCCACGCCCGCGGTGATGGCAGTGCGCCGGATGAAGTGCTTCTGCGCGATCGGCCGCTGCAGATCGCGATTGCGCTGTGGGGCATGACGTTCGTCGCTATTCTGTATCTGCCGCACCTGGTGCTATCCCCGTCATGAATGGTACAGCCACTGCCCCTGCCAAGATCATCCTGTTTGGTGAGCACGCCGTCGTCTACGGTCAGCCCGCGCTGGCGGTCCCGGTCCCGGCACTGCGCGTCAGTGCCACCATTTCTGCGGCGACTCCAAGCACTGGGCTGACTTTGCAGGCTGTGGATCTCGGTCAGCAGTGGCGGGTATCGACAGAGAGTGCAGCGGCCACCCACCCGCTGGAGCGGATTGCACTGCTCACATTGCAGGCCATCGGTCAATCACCGCCCGATGCGCTGCTGACTGTGCATTCCGAAATCCCAATTGCCAGCGGCCTGGGGAGCGGCGCCGCCATCTCCGCTGCGATTGCGCGTGCGCTCTACCTGTGGTTCGGCCTCCCGCCGGATCTCGATCAGATCAATGGCATGGTCTATCTGGTCGAGCAGGACTATCACGGAACGCCCAGTGGGATTGACAACACGGTCATCGTGTACGAGCAACCCGTGTACTTTCGGCGTGGGCAGCCCATCGAACGCCTGCGGCCAGCACGCAACGTACTGCTCATCATCGCCGATACCGGCGTGCCAGCCTCCACGATGGTATCCGTCGGGCATGTGCGCCAGCTCATTACGAGTGATCGCGCGCGCTGGATGCCAGTGGTCGAGCAGATCGGCGCGATCAGTATGCGCGCCCGCACAGCTCTGGAGAATGGCGTGCTTGACGAGATTGGCCCTCTCATGAACGAAAATCATGCGCTGCTCCGGCAGATCGGCGTTTCTTCGGCGGATCTTGATCGGCTGGTCGATGCAGCGCGCGCTGCTGGTGCCCCCGGCGCAAAGCTCTCAGGAGGTGGCATGGGTGGCAACATGATCGCTCTGGTCACTGAAGACAGCCGGGCCAGCGTCGAACAGGCGCTGCGTGCCGCCGGCGCAGCTCGCGTTTTGCATACCTGCGTGGAAGGGAGGTCGTGATGCTGGCCTTTGTCAAGCTTGGCGGCTCGCTCATCACGGACAAACAGCGTGAGAACACCTTCCTCCCGCAGGCGATGTCACAGATCGCTGCTGAGATCGCGCAGGCCTTGTCAGCGTCGCCCGATTTGCGGCTGGTGATCGGCCATGGCAGCGGTTCCTTCGGCCACTTCGCGGCGCGTATGCACGGCACAGCGCGCGGCGTCACATCATCAGAGGGCTGGCGTGGCTTTGCAGCCGTGGCCGCCGCCGCGCGCGATCTGAATCATCTTGTGCTGCACAGCCTGCGCGATGCTGGCGTGCCGGCGATGGCGTTTCAGCCTTCTGCAGCACTTATGAGCGACCATCGCAGCATCGTGTACTACGAAACTGCGCCAATTGCCGCCGCGCTCGAGCATGGCCTGGTCCCGCTGGTACACGGCGATGTTGCCTTTGATAAGGCGCAGGGCGGCGCCATTATCTCGACAGAAACTGTGTTTTTCTATCTCGCACAACATCTGCCAGCACAGCACATCGTTTTGCTCGGCGAAGTGCCCGGCGTCCTGGATGCCCACGGCGCTGTCATTCCGGAGATCACGCCGGCCAACGTCACCGAGATTGAGTCGGCGCTGGGAGGATCGAGCGGCGTCGATGTCACCGGTGGCATGGAGACCAAGGTTCGCGATATGCTGCGCCTGGCAGAGACGCTGCCTTATCTGCGCATTCATATTGCCAGCGGCCGCACGCCGGGGCTGCTCGCCAGGCTGCTGCAGGGTGAAGTGGTGACAGGCACGTCTCTACACGCCGGGCGCTGACACCGCGCGCTGCAGTCGTGCAGCCAGCACGTTCGTCGTCAGCACCGTCAGCATCAGCGCCGCCCCTGGCGCAACCGCTGCCCATGGCGCACTGCGGAAGACGTAGCGTCCTTCGGCCAGCATCGCCCCCCACTCGGGCAGCGCCGGGTCTCCGCCCAACCCCAGAAACAGCAGCGCGCCATTGGCGACCATGGCATAACTGAACAGCACGATGGTAACCACCACAAGCGATGGCAGTGCATTGGGCAGCATATGCGCACTGATGAGGCGTAACCGGCTTGCGCCCAGCGAGATGGCTGCCTCGAGATAAGGCTGTGCACGGATCACTTGCAGCAGGCTGCGTGTCATTACTGCCGCCAGCGCAGAATAGGCAATTCCTGTCGCAATGGCCACATTCAGCAGGCTGCTGCCTACAACCGCAGTCAGTCCCAGCGCAAGGATCAACGTCGGGATCGCCAGCAGCGCACGGATTGTGGCCTGCGCCAGCGCCGAGAGCACCGGAACCCGCACTTCTTCCAGAGCTGCCAGCCCGATGCCGGTGCACATCGCCACGCCTGCCGAAATCAACGCCGCCCCCATGCTCAGCGGCGCGCCTGCCAGCACCCGGCTAAGCACGTCGCGACCAATCATGTCGGTGCCCAGCGGATGCACCCATGATGGCGGAAGTTGTGGTGCGCCGCTCAGCGCCTGAGGATCAAGCCTGGCGACGAGGGGCGCCGCCGCCAGCGCGCTCAGAAACAACCCCATCAGCACCAGCGTCGGGCGGGCATCACGCCACATGGCGCACACGCGGATCGGCCGCCGCCGATGCAGCATCAGCCACAAGCTGCATCAGCACCACGGCAGTCGCTGACCACACGATCACGCCCTGCACAACCGGGTAGTCTCCGCGCAGCGCGGCATCCGTCAGCACTCGGCCCAGGCCCGGTCGCGAGAACACCATCTCGGTGATGACCACACCGCCAGCCAGAAATGCGGCCTGCAGCCCCACTGCACTCAGAACGGGAGGCAGCGCCGCGCGCAGCATGTGGCGCCAGATCAACACACGCTCGGTCAGCCCGCGAGCGCGCGCTGCTGGAATGTAGCCAGCCTGCGCCTGCGTCCTCATACTGCCCTCGATCACCCGTCCCAGACTGCCGGACACACTCAGCCCGAGCGCCAGCGCAGGCAGCGCGATCCCCTGCGCCACAAAGGCCAGTGTGACACTAGCCAGAAAGAGCAGCAGGAAACCTAGCCAGTATGCCGGCGCAGCCATCAGCAACGCAATCGTCGCACGCGCTGCGCGGCTCCATCGGCCATCCGTTCCTGCCGTGACGCCCAGCAGCAGGCTGCACGGCACGGCCACCACAATTGCAGCGAAAGCCAGTGACAGCGTGGCAGGAACGGCGGCGCTGATCAGCGCAACCACGGGCTGGCCGGAGACAAGAGACACTCCCATCTGCCCACGCAGTGCGTCCGTCAGCATCGCGGTGTACTGCGCCATCAGCGGCAGGTCCAGCCCCAGCGCAGCACGGCGCTGTTCGATGACTGCAGGCGGTGCGCCGCTTTGCTGCAGCGTGGCGCGAATGGCATCTCCGGGAACAGCCCGCATCAGCAGGAAGGCGGTGCTCGCCGCCAACCAGATCGTGACCAGCCCCGAGAGCAGCGAACGCGCCAGCTTCACCCCCCGGCGATCTCCATCTGGCTTAGCATTGGATACCACCCGTAGGCATCAAATGCCAGCCCACTCAATTCGCGGCGGTAGCCATTCAGATTGACATAATCGCGTATTGGCAGGATCAATGCCTGGTCCATGATTGCGCTCTGAGCCTGCGCATACAGACTGGCGCGGGCTGCCGGGTCGCTCTGCCGCGCCGCCTCGCTCAGAAGCGCATCGAGGCTGGCATCCGCCACTCCGGACCAGTTGTTCGCAGCGCCGGTCGTGAAGTAGCGCGACAGGAATGCTGGATCCGCGCCGAACTCGTAGAACGCAGCCAGGTTGTACGATCCGCCATTGAGCGCTTCAAACAGTGCTGCACGGCTCGGAACCTGTTCGAGCGTCAGGCGGATGCCAACCTCGCGCCACTGCTGCTGCAGGTATTGTGCCACCTGCGGGATCAATCCCCAGGGGGGCACGATCATCGTCAGATTGATGTCTGCACCCCCGAAATCCAGATATCCATTGCCATCATTGTCTGCCAGACCCGCTTCGCTGAGCAGCACGCGCGCTTGTGTCGGGTCGAAGGCATAGCGTCCCGCGACGGCCGGGGAGTAGTACTGAGTTGATGCAGAAAGCGGCCCCCATGCTACCGGTGAGAAGCGCTGATACACACCATCGATGATTGCCTCGCGATTGGCCGCGAGCAGCAGTGCGCGCCGTACCTGCACATCGTCGGTCGGGTAGACCCTCGTATTCAGGAAGAACTGAAGCGGCTGTCCCGGGATGCTGACTGGAAGAATGCCAAGGTCTGTATTCGTCGCCATGTTCCTGGCGTCACTCGGAAGCAGCTCACCCATCACCTGCGCTTGCCCACCCTGCAGCGCCAGCGCGCGTGACGGTGGATCCTCAAAGAACCGGAAGATGATCGTATCTGGCGCGCTTTCAGAAGCCTGCATGAACGCCGGCCCCCAGGTGTACGCCGGATTGCGGCGCAGTGTGAGCGATTCGCCAGGCACGTAATCGACAAATGTATAGGGGCCGGTGCCCACCTGATGGAACTGGTAGCGATCCAGTGAGTACTCCGCCAGGGCCTGTGGACTAGCCATACCCAGATAGACCTGCGCCAGTCCGTCCAGAAGCGGGCTGTAGGGTTCGGTCAGACGCAGGCGAATGGTATAATCATCCACAATCTCGTAGTCCTGAAATGGCCCCAGCAGAAAGGCCGCTTTCTGCGAGGCGGTGTCCGGGCTGAGAATGCGGTCAAGATTTGCTGCGACGGCCTGCGCATTGAACGGCGTGCCGTCGTGAAACTGCACGTCAGGCCGCAGGTTGAAGGTGTACGTCAGGCCATCGTCGGAGATGGACCACTGCTGCGCCAGTCCAGCGACGATCGCGCCCGTCCCCGGCTCGCGATATACCAGCGTGTCATACACTGACCGCAGCGGAATACCGAGTTCGGATGAACTGTTGATGTGCGGGTCAAATCCCGAAGGCTGCAGTGTGAGCCCGTAGACCAGCGTGCTTGCACCTGACTCAGGCTCGTAGACGGAGGATTGGGAAGCGCATGCTGTCAGGAACAGCATGAGTACAGGCAGCAACCATTTCATGTCGATGAAGTTCCGTAATCTTTGAGACCGACAGCGCAAGTATAAGCATCGGATAGAGTATAGACCAAGTGGGAATGTCAACTTCCGGTCGGGTGATCGTCCCCGACGAAATTGAAGCGCAGTCTTCGCCATACTTGTCCGTTTGGCCAAGCCTGATCCTGCAGGGCTCCGTGCTCTTTGTACTGTGCTTCGGCCTGTACATCGCCATCGGCATCCTCGATCTTCGCCCGCAAGGGCCGCTGCGGGTGGCCTTGGATCTGCTCATGATTGCGCTGCCATTGGCCTTGTGGCTGCTGTTCTGCTGGTGGCGTGAGCGGCGTGCGCCGCTGCCACGCGCCAGACTGGTGATCGTAGTCGTCATCACGCTGCTGGCCGCCAATGCAGTCTCTCTTCCGCTGTCGCAGGCTGTCTTTCAGCCGGAGCGTTGGCTGCCCCTTGAGGGCGCCACCCAACGCATTCTGGGCTATGCTTTCACTGGAGGCGTGACCCAGGCGCTGACGCTTTATCTTGTCGTCTACTTCTGCGCTTACCCGGGTCTCTTGCGTGTTCGTACCGACTCGCTCGCCTACTTCGCCTCAGCTGCTGTCGCGTACAGTGTGATCGAGAATATCCAGTTTCTGTTGCGCAGTGAGGCAGATCCACAGGTCATGGCGGTGAGTGTGTTTTTTCATTGGGCAGTGAGCCTTGCGATGGCCCTGCTGCTCAGTCTGGGGGTCTCCGAAGTGCGCTTCTCTCGCCCTGCCCCCTTTCTTCTGACACTGTTGTTCGCACTGAGTGCGTTTGTCTACGGCGCGGCCATCACTTTTCGCGCTGGCCTCGTCAACGCACGCTTCTCACTCAGTGGAGGCAGCGCTTCTCCCTTGCTGGCCTTGTTTCTTGCCGCTGCGCTGGTCGTGGTCGTCGGTGTGATCGTCGCGTTCTTTTATGGCACATCTGCCCGCCGCAGCGAAGAGTCCGCTCGCGCGCAGCGGCCGACGTAAGGATGTTGCCAATGCGCGCCAACTCTTCCACCGCAGCAGCAATCATCGAGGTTGTGGAAACAACGCCAGAGCTCACGCTGCGCCAGCGCTGGAGCCACTATTTCGTGCTGGTCTACGCCGGCTTGTGCATTCTGATCGGCATCAATCTCCGGGATTCATCGCTGTACGCTGCTGTTCCGTATGCCAATGCACAGGTTGGCATCACCGCCTTTTATCCGCGTGGCTGGCTGATTGACACGGAAGGCAGCTATGTGTTTCGTGTGCGTGACATGCTGCCTCAGGGGTACAAGACCACCATGCAGGTGGATGTCCTCCCTGTCAATCAGTCCACTACAACGCGCAACATCATCGATAATCTTGTGCTCAGTAGGTCGCAGACGCTCTCCACTTACAGTATATTGGCGCAGGATGCACTGACGATTGGTGATGGTGTGCCTGCGACACAGGTTACCTATACTTTTGTTGCGGGTGATCAGGACCCGTTTCTCGAAAGCCTGCCTCGCGTTGTCGAAGGCATCGACGTACTGGCAATTGAAGGTGGCCAGGCAATTATCGTGACGTTTCTGACGGATGCCGCGAACTTTGATGAGACCTATCCCATTTTCCAGCAGTTTCTCTCTGATCTGGATTTCTAGCAGGCTGCCTGTCGTTGTGGTTGCAATGCTTCTTGTGCTGGGCGCTCGTTCAGCGCAGGCGCAGGCATTCGATCTGGAGCGAATTCAGCGGGCAACAGTACTCATCATGCAGACCCGACTCATCAATGCGCAGCCGGTCATCACCTGCGTAGGCTCCGGCACGATCGTCAGTCGTGACGGACTGATCCTGACGAATGCGCATCATGTACTGACGGGCGCGAACTGCCCCGGAGACACGATTATCATCGCTCTCAACGTTCGTCCTGGAGAGACTCCCGTTCCGCGTTTTCAGGCTGATGTCGTACAGGCGGATCCCGGACTTGATCTGGCGGTTCTGCGCATTACACGGCAAACGGATGGCCGCCTGGTCGATCCCAGTTCGCTTGCGCTGCCCTTTGTCGTCCTGGGCAGTTCAAGCACTGTGGCGCTCGATGATACGATCTCTGTTGTCGGTTTCCCTGGCCTGGGCGAAGATCCACTGCGTTTGGAGCGGGGAACCATTAGTGGTTTCGCATCCGAGCCCAGTGGTGGGGATCAGGCATGGATCAAGACGAGCGCGAGCATCCCTGCGGTCATGTCGGGTGGTGGTGCCTACAATCAGCAGGGTGAGCTGATTGGTGTGCCTACTACTGCTCCACTTCAGCCAGATGCTGCAGCAGGTAACTGTGTTTCCGTTCAGGATTCCAATCGCGATGGGTTGATCAATACCAGTGATGTTTGTATACCGACTGGCGGCTTCATTAATTTGCTTCGTCCATCTGATTTCGCTGCCCCGCTGCTTACAGCAGCGCGTTTCGACCTGCGTATGTTTTTCGCGTCGTCCATTGGCACGACAGATGTTGTCGTCGCTGGTCGTCCTCAGTTCCGTTACCTGGGCTTTGCGCCGTCTGTGAATGAGGCCGGTATGCCAACCACGATTATTCGTGCGTTGCCTGCTGGGGCAGATCGCTTGTATCTCTTTTTTGACTATGCGAATATGACACCTGAGACCGTCGTCGAGCTGCGAGTCAACACCAACGGCGTCCCCAATCCCAATTTCTCGCTCTCGCCGGTGCGTTGGAGTGGTGGAGAGCGCGGCCTGTGGTATGTCGGCAGCAGCGGGCAGCCCTTCCCTAACGGGACATATGACTTCACCCTGTTTATCAACGGCATCGCTGAAGATACCGCCCGCCTGGTCATCGGCAGTACCCCGGAAGACACCCCGCAGTTTGGCGACATCGTCTTCGGTCTGCTCGATCTGCAGGGTAACGTCACCGGCACTGGCTACGTCCTTCCCACCGGAACCACCGCCAGTGCCCGCTTTCTTTTTCGCAATATGCGGCCCGGTCTTCCGTGGGCGGCCATCTGGTACTACAACGGCCAGGAAGTGCAGCGCACGGCCGATGACACCGTCTGGCTGGAAAGTGACGGCGCTAACGGCACAAAAACAATCTCCGTACAGGACCCTCAGGGTCTTCCCCCGGGCAGTTATCGCCTGGAACTCTACATCGAGGGGCGACTGGCCCTCGTTTCAGACTTCACGCTGGCTGGCGCGCAGGTGGGCAGCTTCGCGCGTATCTTTTCCGGAACTCGCTTTACCATCGCATCCAGCCTGGACGAAGCTCGCGCCAGCACGCCAGTATCACTATTCTCGGCCGGCACGGAGTCCGTCTATGCCCTGTTCGACTGGGAGCAGATCGCGCCCGGCACACTCTGGAGGATCGACTGGCTGGTCGATGGTCAGGTTTTCTACTCGCAGACGCGCCCCTGGAGCAGTCCGCCCTCCGGTACGGGCTTTGGCATGCAGCTTTCCAGCCCGGGCGGCATACCCGACGGGACGTATCGCGTCGAGCTGTTCATCGGGCGCCTGCCATTCGACTCGGCAGAGGCCCGCGTCGGTATTGGACAGCTCCCCATCGACCGCTTCGCCACCGCGCAGGGCGTGCTGCTTCGCGGCCAGGTGATCGACTCTGTCTCCGGGCGCGGCATTCCAGGTGTCTCTGTGCTCCTCATCAGCGAGCAGTACTCCGTCTCGCAGTTCACGCAGGAATGGCGTCAGGATCAGTTGTATGACAGCTCCATCACCGACCGTAACGGCCGATTTGAGATCCCACGCCCACTGCAGCGTGATGCGCCCTACAGCATCGCCATTCTCGCGGATGGCTACCTGCCGCTGACGGCCGACGGCGTCGAGCTGAACGAGACCTCGCGGCCAGACCCGACGGATGCCACCCCGATCGAGATCATCATCGAGCTCACGCCGGAATAACCAATGACTGAAAAGATACGTCTGGATGTCCTGCTGGTCGAACGCGGGCTAGCCCCTAGTCGCGAAAAAGCGCAGGCCTTCATCATGGCGGGTGAAGTTGAAGTCGAAGGCACGCTGCATGACAAGCCCGGTGCGCGCGTGCCTGCTGAAGCGATCGTCACGCTCAAGGCCCGCCCCCGTTTTGTCTCTCGCGGCGGTGACAAGCTGGATGCGGCGCTCGCCGCTTTCGCCATTCCCGTCACAGGCAAAGTCTGCGTCGATGTTGGCGCGAGCACCGGCGGCTTCACCGACTGCCTGCTGCAGCATGGTGCAGCGCGGGTCTATGCAATCGATGTTGGCTATGGGCAGATTGCACTGACCCTGCGCGGTGATCCACGCGTCGTCGTCATGGAACGCA
This sequence comes from uncultured Pleurocapsa sp., assembly GCA_964654755.1. Taxonomy (GTDB): domain Bacteria; phylum Chloroflexota; class Anaerolineae; order Aggregatilineales; family Phototrophicaceae; genus Flexifilum. Next base: position 92,370 of record CAZZJW010000007.1, read on the forward strand.
CCAACGCGCGGCATCTCGACGTGCTGCCCGAGCCAGTACACTTCGCCAGCATCGATGCCTCGTTCATCTCGCTAACGCTTATCCTGCCCGCTGTGCTGCGCTGGAGCGCACCGCCATTCGATATCGTCCCGCTCGTCAAGCCACAGTTCGAGGCGGGGCGGCGCGATGTCGGCAAAGGCGGCGTCGTGCGCGATCCAAAGGTCCACCGACGCGTGCTGCATGAGGTCGGTACCTTTGCCATCAGTCTTGGCCTGGCGGTCAATGGTCTGATTCGCTCGCCACTGCGCGGCCCCGCGGGCAATACCGAATTCCTGCTGTGGTTGTCGAGCGCAGCCCAACCCGGCACACCCGACCTGGACACACTGATCGAGCGCGGCGTTTAGTTTCGCCCTGCCCTCTGCTATACTGGCCATCGTTCCTACCGTCAGCATATGTCAGGTCTTGACTGGATGAAGCGCGACAACATCCGTAACTTCTGCATCATCGCTCACATTGACCATGGCAAGAGCACCCTTGCCGACCGCCTGCTGCAGATCACCAATACGGTCAGCGAGCGCGAGATGCA
>CAZZJW010000008.1:0-83663 GCA_964654755.1 uncultured Pleurocapsa sp.
CTGTTCGACGCCAGCGGCCCGGTCTACGTGTGGGGGCTGGGCGCGGAGTGAGGGCGGATTACCGGTTCAGCAGGCGCGAGTAAAGCTGGTTCTGCAGTGCAATCTGCATTCGCTGATTGTGCTCAATCTCGATGAATAGTAGTATGCTCTCTCCGAGTGCAGCACATCCAATGGCACCTAAACTGGTGACTGTGAACACAGCGATAGCAGATGGAATGATGCTGGCGGCCCTGCTTGCCGATATTGGAAACAACACAGAAATGATACTAATAATTACAAATATAACGCCAATGCCAAATATTATCCGGGCAATAATCTTCAGGATACTTGCTAGAAAGCGCAGTGCTAAAAAGCGCTTTTGGACGTCGCCAACGACTGACCCAGGCGGGAACGTTGCTTCACTTGGCGTGAATTGGCTCATCGCAGATTCTTTTTCTGGTTGAATATAGAACACACCGCTATATTAGCTTGCTGAACTATTCATGGCAATATCGCTCACGACGGCCGCCTGCTGCTGCTGTTCGACGCCAGCGGCCCGGTCTACGTGTGGGGGCTGGGCGCGGAGTGAGGGCCGCCAACCCCCGCAAAACGCAGGGGGTCACCGCGGCCCGTTCAGGTGTACCCTTATGGAATGACACGGCCTGCTGACAGAGGATCCCTGTCGATGGAAGCCCTCGCCTGCCCGATCTGCGGCCACGACATGCGCTACGACAGCGCCGCCGCGCTTTTCCGCTGCCCCGCCTGCGGCCATCGCGTCGAGAAGCCGTATGAGCCGCTCGACAAGGCGAAGGCGCGCCTGGCCGCCAGCGCCGCCCGCCCGCCCGTCCGCATTTCGCATCGCGGCGAGATCGACCTGCGCGCGCGCTCGCTGTTTGATCTGGCGCACGACACGCTCTGGCGCGGCGATCGCGACGAGGCGGCGCGGCTGTTCCGGCGCGTGCTGGATATTCAGCCCGACTTCGTCGACGCGCATCTGGCGCTGGCGAAGCTGACCGGCGACAGCGCGCAGCAGCGCCACCACCTGGGCGAAATCCTCGCGCGCGATCCCGGCCACCTGGAGGCGCTGCGCATGATCATGGCGCTCAACGGCCGGCTGAGCGAAAGCGAGCTGGAGATCACGCGCACCGACCGCACGCCCGCCCCGCCCCGCCCGCCCGCCAACCCGGTCGAGACGCGCACACAGCTCATGCTGTGCCCGGTGTGCGGCGGCGCGCTCACCACCGATGAGAACAGCGGCCGCGTGTTCTGCCGCTTCTGCGGCCACGAGGAGAAGCTGCTCGACCGGCGTGTGCTGGAAGAGCGCGGCGATGCGCTGGGCATGGCGCTGCTGGAACGGCGCGCCCGCCCCGTGCAGTGGAAGATCGGCGAACGCATGCTGCGCTGCGAACAGTGTGGGTCGGCGCGCACCATCCACGCCAGCAAGCTGAGCGACACGTGCCCGTTCTGCGGCTCGACACATGTGCTGCTGGCCGACGCGCTCGACACCGTGACCGCGCCGGACGGGCTGGTCCCGTTTCGGATCAGCGAGGCCGACGCGCAGCAGGCCATCCGCGAGCGGCTGGGCAGCCTGAGCGAGCGGCTGGCCGGCATGCTGGACGACAACCGCATCGCCAATGCCCGGTTGGAGGGGGTATTTCTGCCCTTCTGGCTGTTCGATGTGCTCACCCAGGTCAACGTCAGCATCAGCGAGGAGCCCAGCGGCTGGGAGGACAATCGCGGGCGCACCTTCCGGCAGCCGGTGATGCAGCAGTTCACCGAACGCGACGGGCTGACGGGCGTGCAGATCGCGGCATTCCATCAACCGGAGCCGGCGCTGGTGCGCGCGGTCGGCCCGTTCGAGCTGGATGGCATGCTGCCGTATGAGCCCAAGCTGCTGGCGCGCCACGCTGCCATGCTCTACGACATCGACTTCGACGCCGCCTCGCTGGAGGCGCGCAGCATGGCCAGCGCGCAGGCCCGCGAGAATGCGCTGCGTCAGTATCAGGACGGCGGCAGCCGCCGCGTGACCGCGATGGCGCTGCCGCTGCAGATGAGCTTTGAACTGGTGCTGCTGCCTGTGTTCGTGGCGACGCTGTTCGAGCGCGATGGCGATGTGCGCCCGGCGCTGGTCAACGGCATCACCGGGCAGGCAGTGCTGGGCAAGGCCACCACCCCGCGCGATCTGCCGCTGTAGCGCGCCTCAGCCGCCCGCAGCCTGCGCCTGCGCGTACCACGCCCAGGTGCGCGCCAGGCCATCCTCAATGCCGATGCGCGGCGCGAAGCCCAGCAGTTCCCGCGCGCGCGTATTGTCGCAGTACGTGATCGGCACCTCGGTCAGCGGCATCGGCGCGGTTTCGATGCGCGCGCTGCGCCCGGTCAGGCGTTCATAGATGTGGATGAAGGCCAGCAGCGACAGCGGCGCGCCGCAGCCCAGGTTGATAATCTGATAGCCCAGCGGGCGCTCCAGCGCCGCCAGCACGCCGTCGATCACATCGTCGATATACGTCCAGTCGCGCTGCAGCTCCCCGCCGCCATACGCCGGGATGGGCTGGCCGCTCATCAGCGCGTCGAGCACGCGAATGGGCATCATGTCGGGCCGGCCCTGCGGACCATACACGTTGAAGAAGCGCAGCACGGTGATATTCATGCCGTGCAGATGATGATAGCTGCGGGCGAACAGCTCGGCGGCGCGCTTGCTGGCGGGATAGGGCGCGAGCGGCTCCACCGCCGGATCGTCCTCGCGGAAGGGCACCACTGCCGAAGCGCCGTACACATTCGACGTCGAGGCCTGCAGGAACACGCCCACGCCGGCCTGCCGCGCCGCCTCCATCATGTTGACGCTGCCCAGCACGTTGACGGCGGCGTACAGCGGGCCGCGCTCCGCCGAATAGCGCACCCCGCTCATGGCAGCGAGGTGGGCGACGGCGCGCACCGGCAGCGCGCTGAAGGCCTCCTGCAGCGCTTCCGGGCTGCGCACATCCGCCTCAAAGAAGCGGAACTGGCCGGGCTGCGCCGCTGAGGTGAGCGCATGCAGCCGCGCGCGCTTGACCGCCGGATCGTAGTAGGCGTCGAAGTTGTCGATGCCGGCCACCGTTTCGCCCGCCGCCAGCAGCCGCGCCGCGAGCTGGCTGCCGATGAAGCCGGCCACACCCGTGATCAGTACGCCCATCTCTCCTCCACGCCTTGTCCGCCCCAACGCCAGATCGCACACGCCACGCCGGGAGCGCGCGCAGTGACGACTCTAGCCACAGTGGGGCTGCGGTTGTAGACTAGGGTACACTGCTGGCCCGCCTAGAGCAATGACGTCTGCCATGATCGAACGATTGTCTGCTGCCGATAACCTCGTCATTGACTGCACGCCGGGGCACTGGCGCCTGCTGCAGCACGAGGCGGAGGCTGAAACCGTGCTGATCGAGGCGCGCGGCCAGGGCCTGCCGATGCGCTACCCCGAGACCTTCGGCACCGCGCGCCGGCTGCCCAAGGGCGGCAGGCTGGCGACGGAAGACATCGAGCGCGTGGCGCTCGGCTACTCGCAGCGCGACCACGCCTGGCTGTTCGGGCTGGTGCTGATGCCCGCGCTGGCCGAGCTGCGCGGCAGCCGCTGGTGCGGGCTGGCTGTGTGGCCCGCCGAGGGCGAAGCGCCCACCGTGCCCGATGGCGCGGAGGAGGCGGCGCGCGCGCTGGCGCTGCAGCTCGGTCGCCCATTCACCCTCATCCCGCCGAAAATCGTGGCCCACAGCGCCCCGCTGCCGCCGGCCATCCCGCCCGCCCCGCTGCCAGAGCTGCCCTACGTGCTTGACGACTGGCGGCTGACGCAGGAAGAGGCTGGCGTGCTGGCGTTCTCGCGTTCCGGGGCGTGGGCGCGCGGGCGTGCGCTGCGTGCCCTGTGGTATCTGCTGTGGGCGGTCATCTTCGTGGTGCTCTCCGTCACCAGCCTCACCAGCGGCATCATGCTGCCACAGCCCGCCTTCCTGCCCTATGTCGGCTTCGCCTGCGCGCTGCTGCTGGTGGGTATGGCGGTGTACACCTTCCGCCGGGCGGTGCGCGCGGTCAGCCGCATCACTGTCAGCGAGCACGAGGTCACCGGCTGGCGCGGCACGCGCGCGCTGTGGCATGTGCCCGCTGCGGAGGTGCAGGCGGTGTACGCCAGCCAGATCGTCTCTCGCGTCGGCCCGCGCCGGCGGCGGCGCGCCGTACTGTACGGCGAAATTGCGCTGCTGCGCCGCGATGGCGCCTTTGCCCCGCTGGTGCACGGCATCGAGACCGATGAAAAACTGGAGCTCCCGGAGTCAGCGGACTGGGACTCGCTTAACGTCGAAAGCGTGCAGCCGCTGTTCAGCCAGCCACCCATCAGCCGGCTGCAGGCCGCCGCGCTCAGGACCGCCGCCCTGCTGGGCACGCCGGCTTTCGACGACCGGCGCATCCGCTGATGCTGCATGCTGCGGGCGGGCGCTGCCCCGCATTTTGCTGTGAATACGCCTTCTGCCCGGCGCAAACTGGAGAACCTGCATGAAACTGGTGACGTTTACCCTGAACGGACGCACGCGCATCGGCGAACTGGTCGGTGACACCGTGTACGCGCTGGCCTGGCAGGACTCCATGCGTCAGATGGTGCGGCGCGGCATCCTGGCCGGGCGCGCCTATGAGCGCTTTCCGCTGAGCGAGGTGCGCCTGGAAGCGCCGCTGCAGCCGGGCAAGATTGTGTGCATCGGCCTGAACTATGCCGATCACGCCAAGGAAACCGGCGCAGCCCTGCCCAAGGCCCCCGCCATCTTCGCCAAGTTCCCCAGCGCGATCATCGCCACCGGCGATGCCATCCGCTGGAAGTCGAGCATCACCAGCAAGGTGGACTACGAAGCCGAGCTGGCCGTGGTGATCGGCGAGCGCGCGCGCGACGTGAGCGAGGCCGATGCGCTGCGCCATGTGTTCGGCTACACCTGCGGCAATGACATCAGCGCGCGCGATCTGCAGAAGGAGATCGACGTGCAGTGGACGCGCGGCAAGAGCCTGGACACGTTCTGCCCGCTGGGGCCGGTGCTGGTCACCCGTGATGAGATCCCGAACCCGCAGGCGCTGGCCGTGCAGTGCCGCGTCAACGGCGAGCTGATGCAGGATGGCAACACCAGTGACATGGTGTTCAGCGTCGCGCAGCTCGTCTCGTACTGCTCACACAACTTCACGCTCGAATCGGGCGACATCATCATGACGGGCACGCCGGCAGGCGTGGGCGCGGGCCGCAAGCCGCCCACCTTCCTCAAGCATGGCGATGTCGTGAGCGTTTCGGTCGAAGGCATCGGCGAACTCAGCAATCCATGCCAGGTGAGCGAGTAGCCGAAACGCGCACCCTCACGCCCGGCCAGCGCGCACGCTTCGTGCTGCTGCGCGCTGGCGCGGCGGTGCTGGCGCTGGCGCTGCTGGCCCCGGCGGCGCTGGGCGCGACGAACATCCTCGCGGTCACCGTGCCGGGCTGCCCCGATCTAGATGCCGCCGCCGCGCGCTATCCCGGCGCTGAGCGCGTCAGCTTCCCTTCCAGCGAATTCCCCGCGCCGGTGCAGGCCGTCTTCGTCCCCGCGGAAGGCGCAGCGCGCGGCGCTGTGCTGGTGGTGACCGGCCAGTCCCCGGGCCTGCGCCCGGACGGCGCAGACATGGTCGCGGTGATGCGCGGCGGCGGCTACCACGTGCTGCTGTACACCCCGCGTGGCTGCCTGTCGGGCGCGTCGTCGCTCGGCCCGCTGGAAGCGCGCGGCGCGGGCGATGCGCTCGCCTACCTGAGCGCGCGGGCCGGACAGGCGCGCATCGCCACCTACGGCTTTTCGCAGGGCGGCGCGGCGGCGCTCATGGCGGCGGCGCTGTACCCGCAGGTGAGCGCGGCGGTGGCGGAGGGCAACTACGCCCATCTGGCGAACCTGATGCGCGAGAGCGCGCAGCCGCTCGGCCTGCTGCGCGGCCTGTGGCTGTTCGGCGCAGACGCCGCTTACCGCCTGCGCACCGGCCTGCCGCTGGACGCGCTGGATACGCTGCAGGCCATGCGTGCCATCGCGCCGCGCCCGGTGCTGCTGGTCTACGGCAGCGCAGAAGGCAGCTTGCCCGAAGGCCGCATGCTGGCGGCGGCGGGCGACGAACACGCCGAGCTGCTGCTCGTGCCGGGCGCGGGCCACGGCAACTACCTGACGGTCGATCCCGACGGCTACTCCGCGGCGCTGCTGGGCTTCCTCGACCGCGCGCTGGCCGCCCCCGCCTGAGCCACGCGCAGGCCGGGCAATTCGGCGCGGGCTGCGCTACACTACGCATCATTCCGCCGGTCACCCAGGGCGCCGAGATGAGCCTGCGCCGCACAATTGCCATCCTCTGCCTGCTGCTGGCGCTGCCGGGCCAGCCGGAGCGTGCACAGGCGCAGCCCGCCGCGCCCTGTGGCGTAGTCGACGCCATCGACTACCCGGTCGACGTCAGCGACACCTACGGCCAGCGCTACGACGACTTCGCGCTCTACCGCCCGCGCTTCTTCGGCAATCATGTCGGCATCGACATCGGCTTCAACCGCTGGGGGGACCCGGTGCGCGCTGCCGCCCGTGGCCGGGTGACGCTCGCCAATCTGGAGGAGTGGGACACCGAAAAGGGCGTGGTCGTACTCGAACACGTCTTCCCCGATGGCAGCCTGATCTACACCGTGTACGGGCATATGGAAGTCGGCGAGACGGTGTTCTTCCCCACGGTCGGCGCATGTGTGGAGCGTGGTGAGGTGATCGGGCTGATCGGCTGGCCCTCGCGCGGGCTGCCGCATCTGCACTACGAGATCCGCACCATGCTGCCCGGCGAAGGCGGCCCAGGCTACGTCGAAGGCAGCCCGCTGGAGGCCGGCTGGCTGCACCCGTTCGACTTCACCGAGCTGTGGCGGGCGCGGCTGCAGCCCGGCTTCGTGCAGGCGCGCACCTTCCGCGAAGTGCCGGCGCTGCCCCCGATCGCGCTGGAGGACGGCGTCACGGTGGTGGCCGGCGCCAGCGGGCTGACCGGCTATCAGAATGGCGCAGCCGCCTGGCAGATCACACTGCCCACCGGCGTGACCGGCCTGGCGCCCCTCAGCGGTGGCCGCGTGGCGGCGCAGGCGCGCGATGGCCAGGTGATCGTGCTGCAGGGCAGCCGCTTCAGCGCCGTATGGGCCAGCGGCGCGCCCGAAGCCCCCATGCTGGCGGCTGGCGACATGCTGTTTTTCGCCGGCCCCGGCGGCGAGCTGGCCGCGTACTCCGACGCCGGCGCGCGGCTCTGGCAGCAGGCCGCAAGCGCCACCAGCGGCAGCGAGCGCGTGCTCGATCTGCAGGCGGACGGGCAGACGCTGGCGATGCTCACGCGCAGCCAGGGCATCACGCACTGGCGGCTGGTGAGCACGGCGGATGGCGCGCCCATGCTGGCGCAGGATTTCCGCGACAGTGTGGCGATGGCCCCTGCCGCCAGCGGCGGCTGGCTGCTGCTGAACGGCGCGGCGCTGTGGCATGCCGAGCAGGGCGCGCTCGCGCCGGCTGCGACCCTCAGCCCGGCCGCTGGCCGCACCGCCCGGCTGGTGAGCAGCGTGGGGAGCGTGTTCATCTACGCCGGCGATGCCGACGCCACGCTGCTGGCTCTGGACGACGCCGGCGCGCTGCGCTGGCGCGTGGACTATCCGCACCCGCTGTCATCGATCGCGCCGCTGATGGCCGTCGGCAGCGGCTGCCTGCTCTACACGCTGGACGCCGATGGCATGCTCAACATCTTTCGCGGCAGCGATGGCGCCCTGCTCGCCCAGCGCCATCTGTACGCCGGCGGCCTGCAGACCGGCAGCCCGCGCGCGCGCCTGCTGCAGGTGAGTGCAGACGAGCGCGTGTGGGCGGGTGGCGGCTTTCTCTCCATCGTCCAGTTTGACGGGCGCGCCCTCGCCCCGGAGGCAGCAGCCGCGTGCGGTGGATAGCGCCCGGCCGCCGCGCACACAACCCGTGATCCGCCCGGCGTATATGCAGCAGGAGGAGCGCATGTCCTCACCGATCGTCACCATCGAGCGCCACATCTTCGAGAAGCAGCGGGAGTTCCCCGGCGCGACCGGCATGTTCACCTCGATGCTCTACGACATCGCGCTGGCAGCCAAGCTCATCGCCAGAGAGACCACCCGCGCCGGCCTGGCCAACATCCTCGGCGCGACCGAAGGGACCAACGTCTACGGCGAGCGCCAGCAGAAGCTGGATGTCTTCGCCGACGACACCATCTTCCGCATGAACGACTACACCCGCCGGCTGTGCGCCATGGCCAGCGAGGAGCACGAGGAGATGATCGCGCTGCCGCCGCACTTCGGCGCCGGGCGCTACGTGCTGCTCTACGATCCGCTGGATGGCTCCAGCAACATCGATGTCAACGTCTCCGTCGGCACGATCTTCGCCATCCACCGCAAGATCAGCACCGGCGAGACCGGCACGATGCAGGATGTGCTGCAGCCGGGGCGGAAGCTGGCCGCAGCCGGCTATGTGATCTACGGCAGCAGCACCATGCTGGTTTACACCACCGGGCAGGGCGTGCACGGTTTCACGCTGGACCCGACCGTGGGCGAATTCCTGCTCAGCCACGAGGACATCCGCATCCCCGCGGCGCCGAAGTACTACAGCATCAACCACGGCAACGCGCTGTACTGGTCAGAGGGCATCCGCCGCTACACGCGCTGGCTGCAGGGGCTGGATGAGCGCGATCCCCGCCCGCCGCTGTCGCAGCGCTACGTCGGCTCGCTGGTGACGGACTTCCACCGCAATCTGCTGCAAGGCGGCGTGTTCTGCTACCCGGCGGATCAGCGCGAGCCCGATCAGCCCTTCGGCAAGATGCGGCTGCTGTTCGAGGCGCAGGCGATGGCCTTCATCGCCCATCACGCCGGCGGCGCCGCTTCGGATGGCGTGGGCGATCTGCTGGACGTGCAGCCGCATCATCTGCACCAGCGCACGCCGATGATCGTCGGCAGCCGCGAGCTGGTCGCGCAGGGCGAAGCCTTCATCCGCGAGCACGACGCGGACTGGGCGGCGCTGTTCCGCGCCTACCGCCAGCGCCAGCCGGAATAGCCAGCCGTGCTGCGGGCGGTGTGTTACACTTTCGCCAGAAGCGCGCTTGTTTTCAGGGGGGCCTGTGGACCGCTACATCTTTGAGGACACGCGGCACGTCTCGCCGTTCAACCAGCCGGCCAGCCTGCTCACCATCGGCGTGCGCCCGCTGAAGCTGCATCACGAGGAGCTGTTTGCGCGCTATTTCCGGCAGGGCCTGCGCCTGGGCGGAACCTTCGACTGGCAGCAGCGCGATCTGCTGCGCAGCGTGCAGGGCGAGGCGATCGTCTACAGCGACAACCTGTGGTTCGACGACGAGTTCTTCGCCGCCTTCATGGCGCGCGCCCGCGAGACCGGCCAGGCCTGCCGCGCCGCCTTCCCCGCCGACGACCCGGCCTATCGCGCCTACACCCTGCCGCTGGCGGTCAACTTCGAACGCGCGCTCGACAGCGCCGGCCAGCCGATCTTCCTCGTCGATCTGTGGTACTTCCCGGCGGGCTACACCGATGAGATCCTGCCCGCGGTGGTGCGCAGCGATGGCGAGGAGATGGGCTTCTACAGCGTGCCCGACTTCATGACGCTGCAGCAGGGCAAGATCACGCACTTCGGCACGCTGCGCTCGGTCGTCAGCATCGAGAGCTGGGTGCACGTGTACTTCGCCAGCATCATCTGCTCCAACTTCGCGCGCGCCAGCCGCTTTGACCGGCGCGTGCGCCAGCACAACGGCTTCAGCCTGCGCCTGCTGTGGCAGGCCATGCTGGAGCAGCGCCAGGTGCTCTCCTCCAGCACATCGGTGGTCGTCGGGCGCAACACGCGCATCCACCCCACCGCCACCGTCACCGGCCCGGCGGTGATCGGCGACAACTGCGTGATCGGGCCGGGCGTGCTGCTGGACAACGTCACGCTGGGCGACAACGTCACGATTGACGACGGCTGCGTGCTGATGATGAGCAGCGTGGGCGACAACTGCTTTCTGCCGTTCCGCGCCTCGCTCTACCTGACGGCGGTGATGGAGAACTCGATCATCGCGCAGAACACCTGCCTGCAGATGTGCGTGGTCGGGCGAAACAGCTTCGTCGGCGCGGGCTGCACCTTCACCGATTTCAACCTGGTGGAGGGCAAGCCCATCCGCGCCGCCAACATGCGCGGGGAGCTGGAGGATGTCGGCCAGGCGGTGCTGGGCAGCGCCGTGGGGCACAACTGCCGCATCGGCAGCGGCATGGTGCTCTTTCCGGGCCGCATGATCGAAAGCGATGTGGTGCTGTTCGCTTCGCCACAGCGCCGCGTCATCAGCCGCAACATCTCCTACGAGGAAAGTGATCATCACCTCATCACCTCGGCGCACATTCGGCACTATCCGCGCCAGGATGAAGCAGAACCGGAGGCATGGGACCAGTGGTAAACGCAGCATCTGCCCGCAGTCTGCTGGACTGGCGGAGCGAATTCCCGATTCTCGACACCTGCACCTACCTGATCTCCAATTCGCTGGGGGCCATGCCGCGCGCCGTGTACGAACGCCTGCACGACTATGCCGACGCCTGGGCGACGCTGGGGGTGCGCGCCTGGGGCCAGCCCTTCCGCCAGCAGCCCACCTGGTGGGCGCTGAAGGGCGCCGTCGGCGACAGCATCGCCCCGCTGATGGGCGCGCCAGCGGGCAGCGTGCTGATGCACGAGAATGCCAGCACCGCCAACAGCATCCTCATCAGCGCGCTCGACTTCTCCGATCTGCGCCGCGACAAGGTCGTTATCAGCGATCAGGACTTCCCCTCGGATGTCTACAGCGTCACGCGCGGGCTGCCGTCCCACATGCAGGTGCACGTCGTGCGCAGCCGCGACGGGATCACGCTCGATACTGACGAACTGCTGGATGCCATCGACGAGCGCACGCGGCTGGTCAGCCTCAGCCATGTGCTCTTCCGCAGCGCATACATTGTGCCCGCCGCCGCGGTCGTGGAGAAAGCGCACCGCGTGGGGGCGCAGGTGCTGCTCAACGGCTATCACAGCGTCGGCATCATCCCGCTGGATGTGACCGCGCTGAACGTGGATTTCTACATCGGCGGCACGCTCAAGTGGATGTGCGGCGGGCCGGGCGGCGTGTTCATGTATGTGCGACCGGACCTGCTGCCGGCGCTGCAGCCGCGCTTCACCGGCTGGTTCGCGCATCCGCGGCCATTCGCCTTCGAGGTGGAGGACTTCTCCCTGCGCGAAGACTCGTATCGGCTGGCGAACGGCACGCCGGCCATCGCCGCGCTGTACGCCGTGCAGCCGGGCGTGGAGATCATCGCGCAGGTAGGGGTTGACGCCATCCGCGCCAACTCACTGCGCCAGACGGCGCGCCTGATCGCGCTGGCGGATGCCGCCGGCTATCCCGTGCGCAGCCCACGCCGCGATGCAGAACGCGCCGGCACAGTGACGGTTGATCCGCCGCACGCCTATGCCGTCAGCCGGGCGCTGCTGGCCGAGAACTTCGTGATCGACTACCGCGAGGGGGCGGGCATCCGCATCGCGCCGCACTTCTACAACACTGACGCAGAGATCGACGCGGTGATGGCGGCCATCGCGCGCATCCTGGCCGACGCGAGCTGGCAGCCGCACGAGCAGGCGCGCGCATTCGTGACGTAGGGGCATGGTGCACCATGCCCCTACGCGCACCTTTTCCACCATCATCCCCACCACCCTCGCTGACGATGATCCCATGCACATGATTGGGCATCACGACGAAAGCATCCCGTTCGACATTGGGCCGCAGAACAGCCGTGTTCTCCCACTCCTGCACGACAAGCCGCCCCAGGTGGTTCAACGCCATTTCACCATCAACCCCAGCGCCAAACCGGCAAATGCGCGCGTAGGTGCAGACGGTGACGAAGTATGCGCCCTGCTGCGTGTACTCATAGCCCTGAAGGCGGATGGAGCGACGTATGTCATGAGTCATCTCAACCCTCTGCAGAGCATCCCTGAGCGTATTTGCTGTCAGGTGGACATGGCTGCCTTCACACCGCTTCGTTCCATCATACCTCGCTCGCACCGGGGCATGGAATCACACAGCCCGGGGTTTCCCACCGGGCCGTGTGCATGGAATTTGTGCTGTGAATGTAGTGCTTAGCGCGCCTGGGCAGCGGCTGCCGCGGCGGCGGACAGATCCAGCCGCACGCTGGGGCCCATCGTCGTCGTGATGGTCGCCTTCTTGATGTACACGCCCTTCACCGCCGTCGGCTTCTGCCGGTTGACCGCATCGATCACCGCCTGCGCATTTTCCACCAGGGCCTCATGGGCGAAGCTCGCCTTGCCCACCGGGATGTGCAGGTTGCCGGTCTTGTCGTTGCGGAATTCCACGCGGCCTGCCTTGAGCTCCTGCACCGCGCGCGCCAGATCTTCCGGCTGAACGACCGTGCCCGCCTTCGGGTTCGGCATCAGACCGCGTGTGCCGAGGATGCGGCCCAGACGGCCGACCTTCGGCATCATGCTGGGAACGGCCAGCGTCGCCTCGAAGTCGAGGAAGTTTTCCTTCTGGATGCGGCCGATCATCTCGTCATCACCGATCAGGTCGGCGCCAGCGGCCAGCGCGGCGCGGGCATCCTCGCCCTCGGCGAACACCAGCACGCGCACGGTCTTGCCCAGACCGTTCGGCAGCAGCACGGTGCTGCGCACCTGCTGGTCGCTGTGGCGCGGGTCGATGCCGAGGCGGAAGTGCAGCTCGACGGTCTCATCGAACTTGGCGGTGGCGATCTGCTTGACCAGCGCGACGGCATCGATGACCGCGTAGGTCTTTTCGGCGTCGATCAGCTTGGCCGCGGTCTGGTACCGCTTTCCATGTTCTGCCATTGTGCTTTTCTCCTGTGGTCGCTAACGGGTGTGCGTCTTCCACCCTGCCACGAACTCATTACAGTTCAGTCAGATGAAGGTGCTGCCGGGTGCTGCCTAATCGACGACATCCACGCCCATATTGAGCGCGGTGCCCTCGATCTGCTTCATGATCGATTCCATCTTCTGGGTGTTCATGTCCTTGAGCTTGACTTCCGCGATCTCGCGCACCTGCTTGCGCGTGATCTTGCCGACCTTCTCCGCATTCGGGCGGGCCGAGCCCTTGTCGACGCCGGCGGCCTTCAGGATGAGGAAGGTGGTCGGCGGGCTCTTCAGCTCGAACTTGAAGGAGCCGTCGGTGAAAATGGTGATTTCAGCGGGGATGACCTCGCCGATACGCGCCGAGGTGCGCGCGTTGTATTCCTTGCAGAACGCCATCAGGTTGATGCCGTGCTGCGCCAGCGCCGGGCCAACCGGCGGTGCGGGATTGGCCTTGCCCGCGTTCAACTGCAGTGTCACCACCGCCTTGATTTTCTTTGCCATGAGAAACTGCCCCTTGCAGACTCGCTTCCAGCGTACATTCACAGCGCTCAGGGGCGCAGACGCCGCGCCTCTGTTACGACACTCCGGGTGTGTGTGCGTCGTTCAGTTGTTCGACGCCTTCTCGACTTCCAGGAAGTCGAGCTCGACGGGCGTATCCCGCCCGAAGAAGTTGACCATCACGCGCACTTTCGACTTGTCCGGGTCGATGGCCGCGACCGTGCCGATGAAATCGTTGAACGGCCCATCGATGATGCGTACGCGCTGGCCAATCTTGAAGTTGACCTTGATCTTGGGAGAACCCGCTGACATGCGCTCGAGGATCTGCTTGACCTCATCAGCACGCAGCGGCGTCGGGTCGTTGCCCATGCCGACGAAGCCGGTCACGCCGGGCGTATTGCGCACGACGTACCACGAGTCCTCGTCCATCTTCATCTCGATCAGGATATAGCCGGGGAAGACGCGCTTCTCCACTGTGCGCCGCTTGCCGTCCTTGACCTCGATTTCCTCTTCGGTCGGCACGATCACATCGAAGATGCGGTCGCGCATGCCCATCGTCTCGATGCGCTGCTCGACGGCATGGCGCACCTTGTTCTCCTGACCGGAGTAACAATGCACGACATACCACAGCCGCTCATCAGACGGCTTGATGCGGCCCTCATTGTCTTCGTCAAGGACTTCCGACGCACGGCTGTCCTCGATCGGCGTATCGAGCAGAATCGGTTCGGGATCGTAATCCGGCTGGGCGCTGCTGGCGCGCTCGTCATTCCTGGGCATGCCGTATCTCCGTGTCTAGTACCTGCTCTCCTGCGAGCGGCTGAAGTACCGGCCAATGAAGTAGAGCAGCGCCCCACCCGCCAGCATGAACACAACCAGCACCAGCGGATTGACCAGGCCAATGCGGAAGACTTCGGTGAACAGCCCGCTGATCAGGCCGAGGATGATCGCAGACACAATCAGCGCGATCAGCACGATGGTAGACAGCCGGCGGGTTTCTTCACGCGTCGGCCAGACGACCTTCTCGATTTCGGAACGCACGCCTTCGAAGTACTCGCGCAGATTCCGGACCGTGCGGGTGACGAGATTGCCCTGCGGGGCATCCTCTTCCTCCTCACGCTGGCGGCGGCTGGGGGTGGCCCGGCCCTTGGAGGCGGTCAGGCCGCGCGCGCCGGCATCTTCGAGGTCTTCCTCGTCATCGTCGACTTCCGACACCACTTCCTCGGCCTCAGCGGCCTTTGCGCGCTGACGGGCGTCGTTGTCTGCGGACTTATCGGCTGGCATCGGAACATTCTCCTCAAAACACGTTCGCGCACGCGGGCACAGATCCCACAAAAAACCCAGACGAGCTTCTTTCCCAAGATTGAAAACACCGCCGCGAGCGACGGTGTCTTCGAACAGCTACTCTGACAGGGGCACCTGGATTCGAACCAAGAACGACGCTTTTGGAGAGCGTTGTGATGCCATTTCACCATGCCCCTAGAGATGGCGCGGCCTGGCGCTGCCTGTGCAAAAGTCTACACGATGCGTTTGCGCCTCGTCAATCCGCAGTTCAGGCGGCGCGACAGAAAACAAAAACGCCCGCGTAGGCGGGCGCTGTGCGGCTTACTTGGTTTCGCGGTAAACCACGTGCCGGCGCACGAACGGGTCATATTTCTTCAGCTCAAGCCGTGCGCTGTCGTTCTTGCGGTTCTTCTGCGTGTAGTACATGTGCCCGCTCTCGGTGCTGCGCAGCTTCACCAGAACGCGGTTGCCTTTTTTCGCCATCGCTGCTTACCTTTTGCCAGAAACACCTGTGATCAGAATGGTGTGAGCTTCAGACGGGATTTGAACCCGTGACCTCACCCTTACCAAGGGTGTGCTCTACCGACTGAGCTACTGAAGCGTGAAACCAGTGGTGCGTGTGGGCCGGGCAGGACTCGAACCTGCGAAGGCTTCTGCCAGCGAATTTACAGTCCGCCCCCTTTGCCACTCGGGACACCGACCCATATTCGATTACAGAGCCACCGACGGGAATTGAACCCGTAACCTGCCGCTTACAAGGCGGCTGCTCTGCCTGTTGAGCTACAGTGGCGAACTGCCGCCGAGTATAGCACAGGCCGTCCCTGCTGCTCAAGCGCGTATCATAGTAGAGCCCGTCGGCCTTGTCAATGATCGGCGGTGCAGAATTCAGGGCTGCTGCCGGCCCACGAATGCGCTCTTCAAACGGTTTGCGCCGCAGCCGGCATGGTGAACGACCAACCTGGCACACACCCCGGCACCCCCAGCATCACCCGCTGCCCGGGCAGCCCTCTCCCTGGCCTGGCTGCCCGCCTTGCGCCCCCGGCGGCGGATATGCTAAAGTTTTACCCGTGTTGGAATTTTGCAACACTGCGGTTTTCACAATGCAAGGATGAAACACCATGGCCGACAAGATCCTGGTCATCGATGATGAGCCGGTCACAGTTCAGCTGATAGGCATGGCCCTGGCGCGCAAAGGCTTTGAGGTGGTGGAGGCTTTCAGCGCCGAGGAAGGCCTGCGCAAAGCCTATCGCTTTCAGCCGGACCTGGTGCTGCTGGACATCATGATGCCGGAGATGGACGGCTGGGAAGTGTGCAAGCGCCTGCGCGAAATGTCTGATGTGCCGATCATCTTCCTGACGGCCAGGGGAGACACGCGCGATCTCGTGCGCGGGCTGGAGATCGGCGCCGATGACTACCTCTCCAAACCCTTCGACCAGGATGAGCTGGTCGCGCGCATCCGGGCACATCTGCGGCGCGCGCCCAAGCCGCGCACAGCCGAGGAGCTGGTCTTCAACGGCGGCGAATTCCGCATCAACTTCATGAACCGCGAAGTGCGCGTGCGCGATGAACTGCGGCACCTCACCCCCAAGGAATTCAACCTGCTCGGCGTGCTGGTGCGCAATGCCGGCCGCGTCGTGCCGCGCGAAGAACTGGTGACGGAGGCGTGGGGCGAGGAATACCGCGACGCCGTCGACAGCCTCAAACTGTACATCCACTATCTGCGCCAGAAGATCGAGCGCGACGCCGACAACCCGGACTACATCCTCACCTCGCGCGGGGTGGGCTACCGCTTCGCCAACAAATAGGCCGCACGCCCGGCATTTTGTTTCCGCCCGCGTTTGTGGTTCAATTGCACACGATTGCCCGACAGGCGCGTGGCCCCCTCTCATGAAGTGGCGTGAAACCTTCGCAAGCTGGCTGAAACCTGATGAACTTTCCGGCCGCGCCCCCAACGCTGCCGATTTCGATGCAGGGCTGGCCGCCATGCGCGCCGGAGATGCCGATGCAGCCCTGGAAGCCTTCCTGCGCGCTGAACAGGCCGCCGCGACCCAAACCGAGAAAGCGAGCATCGGCCGCCTGCGCGTGCAAACGCTGCTGCGCGCTGGCCGCCGTGACGAGGCCGCCGCGCTGGCGCACAGCCTGCGCGCGCTCGGCAATACCGGCAGCGCCGCCGCCCACTGGCGCATCGCCGAGGGGCAGATCGCCGCGGACCACGGAGACGCCGCCGCTGCCCGCGATCAGTACGAGGCGGCGGAAAGCGCTGCCCGCACCGCCTCCAACGGCGCACTGCAGGCGCTGGCCTCCGCCTTCCAGGCAGAGGTCTATCTCAGCGAGAGCAATGCGGGGTATGCTGCGCGACTGCTGCGCGCCGCAATGCCCCGGCTGGCTGCCGCTGGCGATATCGAGCATGTCGGGCTGTTCACCGGCATCCTCGGCCTGGCGCTGCTGCAGGCCGGCCAGGAGGGCGAAGGCGCCGCGCTCATCGGGCGAGCGCTCGAAACCGCTGATCTGATCGGCGACCGGTTGCGCGTGCGCCGCTGGTCGCTGGCGCTGGCCGAACGGGCGCTGGCGGAGGCGCGCTATTACGACGCGCAAACGCATCTGCGCCGGGCACTGGAGCGCTTCGACCCGGCCATGCCCAGCCCCGAAAGCATCACCTGCCAGTGCGACGCCGCCCGCGCGGCGCTGGCGCTGGGCGAGCACGACGAGGCCATCCGGCACGGCGAAGCGGCGCTGGCCGGCGCGCTGGCGCTGCAGCAGCCCGCGCTGCTGGCAAAAGCACAGACCGCGCTCGGCATCACCCTGCGCGCCTGCGGCCAGCCGGCGCAAGCGCTGCCGCATCTGCGCGCAGCCGCCAGCGGTCCGCAGCCTTCGCTCGAAGCGGTTCGCCATCTGGCCATCACGCTGGCTGAACTGGGCGAGCTGGCCGAGTCGACGACGCTGTTCGAACGGGTGATCCACGAGCGTGCTGGCACCTTCGATGAAGCCATCGCCCGGCGCGATCTGGGGCTGGCCTTGTCCCGCGCCGGCGAGCTGCAGGCGGCGATCAGCGCATGGATGCCGGCCGTATCGCTCAGCGTGCAGGCAAATGCGCCTGCGCTGGCGGCGCGGCTGTACTGCGAGATCGCCAGCGCGCGCCAGGCGCTCGGCCAGCCGCTGCGCGCCCTGCGCGAGATCGAAGCTGCGCTCATGCTGCTCACCAAGCTGGCTGAGCACGACTCCGATACGCGCGGGCTGGTGCTGGCCAGCGCCGCTGCCGCCTTCGCCGAAAGCGGCGACGCCGACAGCGCAGACGCCTTCTTCAACGAGGCCATCGCCATCGCAGCCAAGGCAGGCGACCGCGCGACCGAAAGCCTGCGCAGCGGCAATTACGGCTGGTTCCTCACCCTGGTCGGGCGGCCCCGCCGCGCTATCTCGCTGCTCGAGCGCGCCATCCAGCAGAGCGAGGCGCTCGGCCTGCAGCTTCAGCGCGCCGTGCAGCTGGACAATCTCGGGCTGGCCTACGATGCGCTCAACGACCTGCCCACCGCTCTCGCACAGCATCGCGCCGCGCTGGCCGCCGCCGAGCCGCTTGAGCACCCGGCCTGGACGGCGTCGATCCGCGCCAGCCTGGCGCACACGCTGATCGCTGCCGGCGAGATGGACGAAGCCGCCGCGCTGGCCGCCCAGGTGCTGGAGAGCGCGCGCAGCCTGAATGACAACGCACTGCTCATCCGCGCCCTCAGCCTGAACGCTGCGCTGGCGCTGCGGCGCGGCGATGCGCCTTCGGCGGATCTGCGCGAGGCGATCTCGCTGGCGCGCCGCATGGAAGCGCGCCGTCTGCTGGCCGAGGCGCTGGCGCTGGAGAGCGAGCGTGCCGCCGCCACCGGCGATGCAGCCGGCGCGCGGACCGCCTGGGCGGAAGCAGCCCGCCTGTACGCCATGCTGCATATGCCACAGGCCAAACTCACCCCGTCCTGGCTGGCGCAAAGCGGGCCGTGACCGTGCCAGTGCGCAGCCGCCTGCCCGCCCCAGCTGCGCGCGCCTGCGTGCTGCTGCTGGCGCTGTTCAGCTTCGCCATGAGCGCGACGGTCAGCCGGCAGGTGTTCGAGGAGCTGCCGCACCTCGAGGATGAAATCGCCTATCTGTTTCAGGCGCGCATGATCGCGGGCGGGCATGTCGTCATCCCCTCGCCAGAGCCGGCCACCGCGTTCTGGCAGCCCTTCATCATCGATCGCGATGGCCTGCGCTTCGGCAAGTACACGCCGGGCTATCCGCTGCAGCTCGCGGCGGGCGTGCTGCTGGGCCAGCCGTGGATCATCAACGCCTGGTGTGCGCTGCTGACGGTCCCGCTCATCTACCGGCTGGGCCGCGAGCTGTTCGCCAGCGAGGACGTCGGGCTGATCGCGGCGGCGCTGGCGGCATTCTCGCCGATGGCGCTGCTGCTCAACGGCTCGCTGATGGGCCACAGCGCCGCGCTGCTGTGGACGGCGGTGTTTCTGTACGGCTGCTGGCGGCTGGAGCGAGGCGGCAGCAGGGCGTGGGCCTGGGGGTTGGGCGCCGGGCTGGGGCTGGGCATGGTCTTCATCACCCGCCCCGCCACCGCGCTGGCGATCGCCGCGCCCGTCATCGCGTGGAGCACCGTGCGCCTGCTGCGTTCCCGCACACAGCCTGCCCGCCTGGCCCGCCTGCTGGCACCGCTGCTGCTGCTCAGCGCGGTGGCCTGCGCCATCGCGCTGCTCGTCCCCTGGGCCAACTGGCAGGCCACGGGCGATCCGACAGCCAATCTCTACCGGCTGGTGTGGGACTACGACCGCCCCGGCTTCGGCGAAGGCTATGGCCGCCACGGGCACACGCTGGAAAAAGGTGTGCGCCAGATGCGCTTCGATCTGTCGCTCACCGCCGCCGATCTGTTCGGCCTGCAGATCCCGGCGCTGACCGGCGCTGACGGGCTGGTGCGCTTCGAACTGCAGGATCACTTCCTCAACCAGGCGGACTACTATCCCGCCATCGGGCTGAGCTGGCTGCTGCTGCTGGGCGCGCCGGTCGTGCTGTGGCGGCGGCGCGCGCTGCTGCTGGCGCTGTGGATGGCGCTGGGGCTGGGCTGGCTGGCATGGCCCTTCCTGGCGGATGCCGCGCTGATGACGCCGGGGCCACTGCAGGCGCTGCGCCCCAGCGGCGCTGAGCCGCTCATCCGCACGCCGCAGGTGGGCTGGGTGGTGGTGGTCGGCCTGATGGCGTGGCTGGCCGCGCCGCTGCTGATACTGCGCGAACGGCGCGCCGTTTGGGCGTGGCTGCTGGCGGCCACCGCGCTGGCGCTGATCGTGGTGCAGATCAGCTACTGGATTGGCTCGCAGCGCTACAGCACGCGCTACTACTACGAAGGCCTGATCGGCGCAGCCATCTGGGCGGCGCTGCCGCTGGCCTGGGCCGCAACGCGGCTGCGCTGGCAGGTGGTATACGCACTGCTGGCGTTCGGGCTGGTATGCAGCCTGCTGGCCTACAGCATTCCGCGCGTGTCGCTGCTGCGTGGCTACAACCTGATCACGCACGAGCTGATCGATGCGATCGAGGCGCGGCGGCAGCCCGGGCGGCAGGCGCTGGTGCTGGTCAGCGGGGACGAGGTGGCGTGGCGCAGCTTCGGCGAGCTGATGGCGCTCACCAGCCCGTATCTCGACAGCGACATCGTGGCGGCGCGCATCACCCCCGGCATCTCGCGCGAGGCGGTGATCGCGCGCTTTCCGGGCCGGCAGATCATCGAGATGAACGCCGCGCAGAATGACGCATGGTTCCCCGAAGATCGCCCCGCCACTCCCGGCGGGTGAAGCAGGCGCCGGCCAGCCTTAATCGCCGCGGCTTCCAGACTGTGTTATATTCTCGGCAATAGCACACAGGTTTTGATCGAGATGCCGGACTGGATTGTCGAACTGCATGTGCGCGGGCTGGCGCGCCTCGCGCTGAACGCGCTGGACGTGCTGGAACCCTTCGGCCCGCTGGGCGCGCAGGCGCTGTACGTCGGCGGCCCGCTGGCCGCGCTTTTCGGCTGCAAGGCGCAATCCGAGGCGCTGGCCCGCACGCTGGAAACGCCGGATGGCATGGAACGCCTGCGCGGCTGGCTGCAGACCGCCCCACCCGGCGGCATCTGAGGCGGTATAGTGGACCCCGTCACACGAACGCTCACCATCCTCATCCTGCTGGCCGCCTTCGTCGCCGTCAGCATCGGCACGTCGTGGGTGCGCCGCAACCGCGCTGCCTTCCGCATGCTGCCCATCCCCGGCTACGACGCCGTGCCGGCGCTGGTGGGCGCGGGTATCGAACAGGGACGACCGATGCTGGTGTCGATCAGCGGCGACTCGCTGGCCGGCCCGCTGACGCCGTACACCCTGCTCTCGGCAGATCTGGCCGCACAGATCGCCCGGCGCGCTGCCGTCTCCAGCGAAACGCCCACGCTGGCGGTCAGCGAGGCCACGGCGGTCCCACTGATGTACAGCACGCTGCGCCGCGCCTATCGCAGCCGCAAACGGCTGGAACACCTGCGCCTGCTGCGGTCGGTGCAGTGGTACGGCAGCGGCACGCGCTCGCTGGCCTTCGCCGCGCTGATGACGGGCATTCAGCATAACGAACGCTCCGCCGCCGCCATCTTCGCCGGGGATTTCGGGCCAGAGCTGGCGCTGCCGCTGTGGGCGGCAGCCAGGGCACGCATCCCCACGCTGGTGGCAACGCATTCGCTCGAAGGCCAGGCGGTGGGCTATGTGCTGGCCGATCACGCCCTGCCGGGTGATGGTTTCTCGCTCGCCGGTGCGTATCTTGGCGAAGAGAGTGCACCGCTTGGCGCTGCCGCAGCGGCGAACCTGCTGCGACTGGGCGCGATCGTCGCGTTCATCCTGCCGCTGATCGGCGTGGTGGGCAATACGCTGACGGGCGGAGCGCTGCTGCGCGCGCTGTCCGGCCTGTTCGCCGGAGGGCAGTGAGCGATGGGGCGCATCCTCGGCATCCTGAGCGCGGCGCTCAGCATCGGGGTCGGGCTGATCGTGCTGATCGGCCTGAGCACTGGCGCGCTGACGGATGTGAGCAACGCGCTGCTGCAGATCGCGGTCACCACCGCCGGCTTCACCGTGCTGATCGGCGTGATCAACCTGCTGCTCATCCACGGGCGGCGCATCGTGGCGCGAAGCAGCGGAGCGCTGTACAGCCTGGCGCTGGTGCTGAGCTTCGTGCTGGTGATCGTGCTGTATGTGCTGGGCGCGGAGGATGCCCGCCGCGCGCTGCTGCAGCACGTTCAGGTGTCGATTGAGTCGGCGCTGGGCGCGCTGCTGCTGTTCGCGCTGGTATACGGCGCGTACCGGCTGATGCGCCGCGGCGTCACCCGGGGAACACTGCTCTTCACCGTCGTGCTGCTGGTGCTGCTGGTCGGCGCGATCCCGCTGGCTGGGACCGGGCTGCTCGGCGATCTGCGCGCCTGGCTGCTCAGCACGCTCGCCAGCGCGGGCGCGCGCGGCCTGCTGATCGGCATCGGGCTGGCGGCGCTGGTCGCAGGCATGCGCGCGCTGATCGGCCAGGAACGCTCGTTTCGGGAGTAGATGTTGGCCGTGAACAACAGACCCAACGCGCCGGACGACGATCTGCCACCGTGGCTGCAGGATAATGAGCAGGCGTCGTCGGGTGATGCTCAGCCACCTGCGCCCTGGCTGGCGGACGATGACACTCCTGCTGCCCCAGCGGCGGTGAGCGCTGCGCCCTGGCTGGCGGAAGACGATGCCGCCCTCACAGCAGCACCCCCGCCGGCGGCGCCTGCGCAGACTGGCACCCTGCCGCCCTGGCTGGATGAGGGTGCACCTGCTGGCAACCCTGGTGCATTCGCGCAGCCGGAGTGGCTGGCGGGCGGGGACCTGCTGCCCGACCGCGTCGACAGCGACGCAACCTACGATCAATGGGCGGCAGATCAGGCAGAGCGCGCCCGGCCAAAGAGCGTTGAGGAGGAACTGCCCGACCTGAGCACCCCTGCGCCAGCGGCAGATGAGGGGCCAGTCGGGACCAAGCGCAGCACCAGCGAGCTGCCGGAATGGTTCCTCGGCATGGACATGCTCGATACCAGCGATGCCCCCGAATGGTTCACCACGTCGGATGAGCCAGAGGCAGAGCCGGTGATGAAGCCACCCTCCGGCCCGCCGCCCGGATACCAACCGGAGCCGGTCGCTCCGCCTGCGGAGGCGATGTCATCGTTCCTGCAATCGCTGCAAGACACGCCGCTGAGCAGCGACGATCCGTACCGCGAGGATGCCGAGCCGGAGCTCGACTGGATCTCGGAGCAGCCGTTTCAGGCGCAGCCCGAGACCGACGACAGCTATATCGGCACGGAGATGGACGCATTCTTCCAGTCGCTGACCAAGAAGACGGCCAAGGTCATCACCGGGGAGATGCGTGCCGTTCCGCCCCCGCCGCCAGCGCCCGAGTCTCCGCCTGAAGCGGCGGCGCCTGCCTGGGATGCAGAGCGCCTGCTGATATCCGCCCGCAAGCCCACACCGCCACAGCCCGCCGCTGTGGACGACGACGACTGGCTGGCCGCAATGCGCACGCCCGACACACCGCCGCCTGCGCCCACACCGCCACAACCCGCAGATGCGGACGACGACTGGCTGGCCGCAATGCGCACGCCCGCCGCACCGCCGCCTGCGCCCACACCGCCACAGCCCGCAGCTGTGGACGACGACGACCCTGACCTCGATCTGATCCTGCAGCGCAGCATCGTGAGCCGCCCACAGGGCCCGCAGTCCGGGATCCTTCGCCCACTGGCCGTGCGCGCAACCGGTGCGCTGCCCACGCCTGAGTCGGAAGCGCAGCCGGAAGACCCGGGCACGCAGACCTGGCTGAGTGAGCTGGAGAGCATCGTCTCACAGGCCAACCGCGCCTCAGCGCCCACGCAGACGGACATGCTCAACCTGCTGGAAGAGGCCTTCACGTTCGATGACTTCCAGCACGAGAAGCCGCCGTTCCTCGATGACTCTGCGCAGCCACAGGCGCCCGCGCCCAGCTTCGACTGGGACGACGTGCCCGAGCCTGCCCCGGAACAGCCAGCGGAGGACCGGCTGGACTGGCTGGGCGATCTGTCAGGCATATCCCCTGATGAACACGACAGCATAGATGCACAACCGCTGCTGACCGCGATCCCCCGTCCAGAGCCACCTGTCAGGCTTACCGGGATGCTCACACGCGCTGGAATCATCGATACCGCCGAGCAGCCCGCCGCGCAGGAGCTGGACGAACCCCCGGCGGACGAGGCCCCGGATCACTTTGAGCCGCCGATTGCGCCGGAGTCGCTGCTCGGCATGATCGCTGACGCGGAGGTCGTGGAGACCGGTGACGCGGAAGCTGCTGGCGCCATCTCGCTGAACGATGAACAGTTCGAACAGGAACTGGCCAGCGCCTGGCTGGCGGACCTCGATGATGGCGCGTCTGGCGAAGGCTTCCCGCCGCCGAAACCGACGGACGAAGCAGAGGGCTGGCAACCCCTTATGCGGCCCCAGAATGCCGAAATGGCCTTCGACATCCACACGCCTGCCGCCCCCGAACCCGTGCCGCCGCCCACAGATGAGAGCGACGACTGGCTGGCGCTGATGCGTGCCGCGGCGCCCGCCGACGAGCAGTACCAGTCTGAAGCCGAGCCGGCCTTCGACGCCGACGCGCTGGCCGCCCCCGAACTCGACTGGCTGGCCGAGATGCACGCCAGCGGCGATCTCTCCATCGCGGCGCCACTGCCCGCTGCCGCCGCGCCGCCACCGGACCTGGACGACTTCGAGCGCACGCTGTTCGGCGGTCCCGCAGTGCAGCCCGCCAGCGCGAAGGGCAACCCGAGCTACGATCATCTCGACTGGGCCACGCTGAATCTGCCCTCAGCGGAGGATGTTGAAGCGGAGCTGACCGCGCTGACCAGCGCCGCCACACCCCGCCGCATGATCGACATCCTGCCAGACGAGCAGGCTGAGGCGCCAGCCAAAGCACCGCCGCCAGCGCCCGCCAGCGATGATGATTTCTTCGCCATGCCTTCGCTGGATGATCTCACCTGGGAACCGGGCGGGCTCAACCGAGGCACCGCCGCCTTCGATCTCAACGCGGCCGCCCGAATCGACGACTTCGGTCCGGATGCCTCCTCTGGCGACAGCGGCGCTGCAGCACCTGAGGCTGACCTGCGGGACTTCCGCTTCGCTGATGACCGTGACAGCACCCCCGGCGCTGACGACTTCGACTTCGAGGCCGCGATCAGCACGCTGGCGATCGAGCCGGATGCAGAGTCTTCCACCTACAATTTCACCGAACACCAGACCGCCCTCAGCGACAGCGAAGACGAGCGCATCGGCGACTTGTTCGACTTTGCGGACGCAGACGACACCATCGGCAGCCCTGCGCCGATCGTCCCCCGCGAGAGCAATCCCTACGAGGAAGGCATCTACAGCGGCACGCTGGAAGACGCGATGGCAACCGCCGAGCGCGTCGGCGAGCCAGCCCCGATGCCCAACAACGACGCGCTCATCCAGTTCGCTGGCGAAGCCGTCGTCAGCGAGCCCGCCCCAGACGCAGGCCGCGGAGACACCGACTTCTTCCGCGAGTTCGGCCTCGACGAGCCGCCGGTGATCGAGGACCGGCCGATGCCGGAGAGCTTCTCGTGGGGCGAGGATGTGGTGCCCGCAGTGCGCGATGACGAACCACCGGCGGAGACCAGCGCCGAGCCGGACGCCTGGCTGCGCGGCTATCAGACCGCAGACGAGCCGCTGCCCGCACAGCCGGAACCGGAGTTCCCGCCGGACGTGCAGGACCTCGACAGCTATCTGCGCTCGCTGCGCGTGCAGACCGGCGCGCTCAAGCCCATCACCGCCTCGCTGCTGGAGCCTGACTCAGATCTGGAATCGCTGCTGACGCAGCAGAAGACCGAAGATACCGCCGCGCCAAAGGACTACAACCCCTTCGGCGGCGCGCAGCCCTTCGCCAGTGCCGACCCGGAGATGGTGGAACTGGCAGAGCTGGCCGCGACCGAGACACCGGAGTGGCTGAAGGACATCAGCGTCAACGAGGTCTCGGCGACGGCGATCGTGCGCAAACAGCAGGACAAGCCGGAGAGCGAGCTGGACGAGCGGCTTCAGCGGCTGCGCAGCCGCGCGGCCACCCTGCCGCAGGAGACCGGCGTCGCAGAGGGTGACCTGCTGGAGCAGGTGGTTCCCGGCCTCAGCGGCGCACTGGCCCCGGCGCGTCTGACCGCCACTGGCGGGATTGCGCGCGGCGAAATCCTGCTCACGCCGGAGCAGCTCGCGCATGTCGAGATGCTCAGCTCGCTGGTGGCCGCCGCGACGAGCGGCACGCATGCCCCTGTCATTCATCCGCCCTTCGCCAGCCCCGGTGCACAGCCGGTCAGCGGCATTCTGGAGCCCGCCGCCGCTGCATCCCCCCGACGCCGGCGCATCGCCGTGCCCGATCGCCTGCTCGTTGCCGTGCTGCTGCTGGGGGCGATGCTGCTGCCGTTCATCCTGCGCCCGGCGCGCATCGGCAGCCTGCCGCCCGCGTCCTTCGCCGCAGACCCCGCCGCGCAGGCCGCCTTCGACACCCTCGACAGACTGCCGCCGGGCGCGGTCGTACTCGTCGGCATGGAGTACGCGCCCGGCTCTGCCGCCGAGCTGGACGCCGCCGCGGATGCGCTGCTGCGCCACATCCTGATGCGCCGCGCCTACCCGGTCATCATCAGCGCCAATCCGCTGGCGCTGGCGCGCGCCGACATCCTGATGGACACGCTCGCCCACGAGGACGCGCTGCTGCAGGCCGTGGGAAGCAGCTCACCGCTGCAGGCCAACCGTGACTACTTCCTGGTGCGCAATCTGCCCGGCGGCGCCATCGGCCTGCGCGCATTCAGCAGCGATATGGCCCGCCTGATCACCAACGACCTGCGCGGGCAGGTGACCGGGCTGCAGATCACCACCCTGCGCGACTTCGCCGCCATCGCCGTCGTCACCGACCGGCTGGACGACCTGCGCGCCTACGTCGAGCAGATTGCGCCGGAAGCGCAGGCCCCGGTGCTGGCGCTGGTCAGCTATGGCATCGCCCCGCTGGCCCAGCCGTATGTCAGCGGCCTGCCCGATGGCGCGCTGGCCGGGATGATCGCCGGTTACGGCGGCGCTTACACCTATCACCAGCTCCTCGGCATGGACGCGCCCGCCCCGGAGAGCGCGCCCGTTGCGCTGCCCGAGGGTGAGCGCCCCGCGCCGCTGCTGTTCACGCCTTCGCCCACCGCGACGCCCTCGCCCACCCTGACGCCATCGCCGACAGCGACGCCAACGCCGCCGCCGCCGGAACTTGGCGTCATCAACTCCAGCCAGTCGGTGAACATCCGTGCCCTGCCCAGCGACACCGCCGACATCATCGGCCAGCTTGCACCCGGCACGCAGGTGCGGGCGATCGGTCTGAGCGAGGAAGGCACCTGGGTGAATATCGTGCTGGACGACGGGACATATGGCTGGGTGTTCCGCCAGCTCGTCAGGCTGCCGGAAGGCGCATTTGAGCGCCGCGCGCCATCCGGACAGCGCAGGCAGGCACCCGGGCGTGCTCAGCAATCACCGGAATCGCCCACGCCCGGCCCCGGCAGCACACGCACGCCGCGCCCATCCTTCACGCCGGCGCGCACGACAGAGGCGCTCGCCGAGGTCACGCCCGAAGCCACGCCGGAGACCACGCCGGCTGCTTCGCCCGGCTACCGCGACGAGCGCTGGTTCAGCATCACTGCCGGGCTGATCGCCAGCGCCGCCATTATCGCCATTGGCGCGCTGGTGAACATCGTGCGCAGCATCGCGCGCAGGAGGCGTTCGCAGTGAGCGCAGACCAGATCGGGCTGTGGGCCGGCTTCGTGCTGACGCTGATGGTGTTCAGCTACCTGCTGGGCGACAACCTGCTCTACCGGCTGGCGATCTACATCTTCGCCGGCCTGTCGGCAGGCTATATCACCGTGGTGACAGTGGAGAGCGCGATCCTGCCGTGGCTGCGCGCCACCGTGTTCTCCGGGGATGCGGGGGGAATCATCGTCGGCCTGATCCCAGTGACGTTCGCCGGGCTGATGCTGCTGAAGATGTTCCGGCGCTATCATCGGCTGGGCAATCTGCCTCTTGGGTTCATGATCGGCATCGGCGCGGCAGTCGGCGTGGTCGGCATCGTCAGTGGCAGCCTGCTGCCGCTGCTGCGCGACACCGCCGCCGGGCTGTTCGCCGCCGCAGATGCGCCCAATCCTGCGACGGCGCTCACCAACGCTTTCGTGGTATCGCTCAGCGTGATCTGTACGCTGATCTTCCTCAGCCGCTTCGGGCGCCGCCGTGCAGATGGCACAGTGCAGCGTGGCCCGCTGGCGCGCGCGCTGGGCGCTGTCGGCCAGGGCGTGGTCATCATCGCGCTGGCGGCCATCTACAGCGGCGCTATCCTCACCGGGCTGGTGCTGCTGAGCGACCGTATCGCCTTTCTCCTCATCACCCCAGGGGGCGGCTAGGCCCATGGCCCCAGTCGGATCATTTCTCGCTGTTGACTTCGGCAACGTCCACACGCGCGCGCTGCTGATCGATCTGGTCGAGGGCGGCTACACCGTCATCGCCCAGGCACAGGAGCCCACCACCGCCGGCTTCCCCAACCAGGATATCGGCGTCGGCCTGGCGCGCGCGATCCGCCAGCTCAGCCAGTTCACCGGGCGCACGCTGACGGGCAGCGAGGGCAAGGTGATCCAACCCGAGCAGGCTGATGGATCGGGCGTGGGCGCGTTCATCGCCACCTCCAGCATCGGCCGCCCGCTGCGCACGCTGATCGTCGGGCTGATGCCGGACTACAGCGTGGCCAGCGCGCTGCGCGCCGCCGCCGGCACGTACGTCGACATCGTCGGCATCGTCTCGCTCGATCAGGCGCTGAACACCGAGGATATGCTCAACCGCATCGTGCTGGCGCGGCCCGACCTGATCTTCGTGAGCGGCGGCACTGACGGCGGCGCAGAAGGCGCGGTGATGGAGCTGGCGGCGGTGGTGCGGCTGGCGGTGCAGCTGATGAGCGGGCGCCCGCCGCAGGTGCTGTTCGCCGGCAACAGCGCGCTGCACGCCCGCCTGAACGCGCTGTTCGAGGGCACCGCGCTGATCGTCACCACCGCCAACATCCTGCCGTCGCTGCAGGCCGAGCGGCTGGAAGAAGCGCAGCTTGAGCTGGGGCTGGCGTTCAACACCTTCGCCGGCCTGCGCGGCGCGGGCTTCAGCGGCGTCGCCCAGCAATCGAAGCTCGGCGTGCTGCCCAACGCGCAGAGCTACGCCGTGGTCACGGAGTATCTCGGCAGGCTGTCTCCACCGCAGCAGGGGGTGCTGGTGGTCGATATCGGCGCTTCGACCAGCATCCTGTCAGCTTTTGCCAACGGGCACGTTTCGACCAGCATCCGCACCGACATCGGGCTGGGCGCCAGCGCGCGCGGCCTGCTCGACAGCGCTGGCATCGCGGAGGTGCGGCGCTGGCTGCCCTTCCTCAACAGCGACGACGAGGTGCTGGACTACGTCATGAACAAGACCGTGCGCCCCGGACTGATCCCGGAGACGCTGCGCGCGCTCTACCTGGAACACGGGCTGCTGCGTGCCGCGCTGCGCGTGATGCTGGCGGCGGCCAGCCCCGGCTGGCGGCCTCAGGAGATACGCAGCACAGCTGGCCAGACGCTGCATCCTTTCGAGCGCATCATCGGCGCGGGCGCGGCCCTGACCGGCACTGGCCGCAGCGGGCTGAACGCCATGCTGCTGCTGGACGGCCTGCAGCCGCACGGTGTCACCCGGCTGCAGGCGGACAGCGCCGGGCTGATCCCTGCGCTCGGCTCGATCGCGCGGGTCAGCCCGCAGGCCGTGGTGCAGCTTCTGGCGGGCAGCGGCATTGAGGACCTGGGCACGGCCATCAGCCTGAGCGGAACGCCGCGCCCCGGCCGGCCCGCGGCCAGTGTGCGCATCACGCTGGAGAGCGGCGCTGTCGAAGACCACACGATTGAGGGCGGCGGGCTGTGGGTGTATGCCCTGCCCATCGGCGCGAAAGCCCGGCTGAACATCCGCACCAGCCGCGGCCTGCACATCGGTGGCCAGCGCCGCCTGACACTCGAGGTGGCGGGCGGCACCACCGGCCTGATCATCGATGCGCGCGGGCGTCCGCTGCCCGCCGATCTGCCCGTGCGCACGCTGGCCGCCGTGCTTCCGGCATGGTACGCGCAGGCCTCCGGAGACCCCATCCGCGAGGTGGAGGTGAGCTGGCTGGAAACGCTGATGACCGAGAACGTCTCCAGCGCGCAGCCGCCCGCCCGGCGCCAGCGCCGCCAGCGCCGCCGCGCCAGCCCGCCCGCCGCCGCCACCGTCCCGATCGCGGAGCCGGCTGCGCCGGAGCCGCCTGCCCCCGCCAGGGAGCGCCGGGGGCTGCGCCGGATCGGCTCAAAGGAAGCGCCCCCGCCGCCTGAGGTGTTGAGCGAAGATGACCTTCGAAATCTACTATCCTGAACAGCGGCAGATGCTCGCCAGCGCGGTCATCCGCCGCGCGCGCTTCTTCGCCGACGACATCTATCAGATCGCGGTCGAAGTCCGGGCGGGCGTGCGCGTCGGCCTGCGCGATGTGATCGCCCGCGGCTATCCGGCCTCCCCCTATCGCATCCTCGACGTGCAGCAGGCGCTGCGCCTGCGCTCCACCGCCGACGCAGTCAGCGCGCTGCTGGTGGGCGAAGGGGACTATGTGGACAAGAACGAGCTGATGGCGCAGCATCGCCGCCGCCGCCTGTTCGCGCCGGTCGCCGGGCGCGTCGCCATGGTCACCAGCGGCCTGGTGCTGCTGCAGGCCGTCACCGGGCAGGTGGAGCTGGAGGCCGGGCTGAACGGGCAGGTCACGCGCGTGCAGCGCGATCGCGGCGCGATCATCGAGGCCTACGGCGCGCTGCTGCAGGGCGTGTGGGGCAATGGCAGGCGTGTCATCTCCACCCTGCGCGTCGAACCAAAAGCCGGGCTGGAGGCGATCATCACCGACGAACTCGATCTGGAGTACCGCGGCGCGATCATCGTCACGCGCAGCCCACTGACCGAACGCAGCCTGCAAATCATGACCGAGCAGGGCTTCGCTGGCCTGATCGCGCCGAGCATGCGCGCCGCGCTGATCGCACAGGCGCAGGCCATCGCCGCCCCGATCGTGCTCACTGAAGGCTTCGGCGAGCTGCGCATGAGCCCAACGATCAGCCAGTTCCTCGACGGCATGGAGGGCCGCCAGGCCACGCTCGATGCCGCCATGACCAGCGAAGGCAGCCGCCCGGAACTGATCGTCAACGTGCTGCTGGGCACCGACCGGCCGCTGCCGCCGCAGTCCAGCATCAGCCTGCAGATCGGCATGCAGGTGCGCATCGCGCGGGCGGACGGGCCCAGCCTGTACGGGCAGATCGTCGCCTTGCCGCGCGGCAGCATGATGGTCGAAAGCGGGCTGAAGGTGCCGTGCGTGCAGGTGGCGCTGCTCACTGGCGAGAAGCTGTTCGTCCCGCTGGCGAACCTCGAAATCACCGGGCGCTGAAGCGCCGGCCCCGCTGCCGCCGGCCTACGCTTCGCCGGTGCGGATGCTCACGCTGGCCGGTGGCAGCGTGCGCGCCCGCGCTGTGACGCGGATCTCGCCTGGCGTTTCGCCCGCGCGCACATACACCGCCGCCTGCCCGCCCACCAGCGGAAACGGATTCTCGCCCACCAGCGTTCCCGGCCCTTCCAGCGTGAACTGCACCACTGCCGTGCAGAACGGCATGCGATGGCCGTGTTCATCGACGATGCGGAACACCAGCCGCGTCATATCGGCGCCATCGGCGTGCAGTGCGTCGTCATCGGCCTGCAGAGTCAGCGCCGCCGGCAGCCCGCGCGCCGAGATGTGCTCCTCGATCACCGCCTCGCCGTCGCGATAGCCGACCACGCGCAGCGGTTCATACAGCCCGGCGAACATCTGGAACTGCGAGAAGCCCATCACCTTCACCGGCGGGTGCGGCAGATGCGGAAACTGCTCGCGGTCCGGGCGGAAGTGGCCGTGCAGGCTGCCGCCCTTGTACACCGCGATCTCATCGCAGTTGGTGAACACGTACAGCGGCTCTGTGCCGGCCCCCTCGCGCTCACCGAATGCCCAGAAGCTGGCCACGCGCAGCACCGGCCGCACCGCCGGCGCGATCTGGCTCTCGTACACCCAGGCGGCGAATTTGGGCAGGCGGAAGATATCGCTCACGCCGTGGTGGCAGATGCGGTCGCCCGCGCCGAACTCGCGATGCGTGTTGTAGTCGAAGGCGCACCAGCCGATCGCGCCGGTGATCGACTCCATGCCGAAGCTGGTGTCCTGGATGCGCGCATGCCGCAGCGCATGCTCCACCTGATGCTCCTCGCAGTCGTAGCTCTTGGTCGGGAACATGTGCCCGTTGAACTCGGTCACCAGATACGGCGTCTGGCTGGGCGGCAGGATGGTGTTGGAGAAGTCGTTGTAGGTGAACACATCCTCCAGAAACTGGCTCTCCTGGAAGTTGCGCACGCCGCCCGTCTGGCGCGTCGGGTCCAGCTCGCGGGCGCGGGCGTTGGTGGCGCGGTAGAAGTACTCGTCATCCGGCGACTCGTTGATGCGCACGCCCCACAGCACGATCGAGGGATGATGCCGGTCGCGCACGATCATGCGCTCGACATTCTGCACGCTCAGGTCTTTCCACTCCTCATCGCCGATCGACTGCCAGCCGGGGATCTC
Source organism: uncultured Pleurocapsa sp. (assembly GCA_964654755.1). Classification (GTDB taxonomy): domain Bacteria; phylum Chloroflexota; class Anaerolineae; order Aggregatilineales; family Phototrophicaceae; genus Flexifilum. Next base: position 32,382 of record CAZZJW010000008.1, read on the forward strand.
CTCGAACACCAGCAGGCCGATCTCATCGCAGCGGTCGAGGAAATGTGGCGATTGCGGATAATGCGAGGTACGCGCCAGGTTGACGCCCAGCTCGTGCTTGAGGATGTCGGCGTCCTTGCGCTGCATGCGGGCGGGCGCGGCCCCGCCGATGAACGGGTACGTCTGATGGCGGTTGAGGCCCACCACCTTGATCTTCTCACCGTTCAGGAAGAAGCCTTCCGGGGTGAAGCGCGCTTCGCGGAAGCCCGTGCGCACCTCCACCGCATCATGTGTAACGGCGGCATCCGGCGTGCGCAGGCGGATGTCCACGCGATACAGCGCCGGGTCCTCCAGCCGCCACAGGCGCAGATCGCGCAGCGGCACGCGGATGGCGATCGTCTCGGCGCGCCCCGGCGCCACACTCACAGCGGCCTGCGCGCTGCCCGCCTCGCCCGCCTCCCCGCGGATGGTCACCGCCAGCACCGCGCGCGCCGCCACACCGTCGTTACGCACGGTCACCAGCACCTGCGCGTGCGGGGCGTTGGTCAGCACCCCTTCGCCATGCGCCCAGGCATCGGCGATATGCAGCGGCTCGACATAGCGCAGATGCACTTCGCGGTAGATGCCGCCGAAGGTGAGATAATCGACCACGTAGCCGTTGGGCGGCACGTCCGGGCGCTCGCTCGAGTCCAGCCGCACATGCAGCACATTCTCGCCATCGCGCAGCGCGTCGGTCAGGTCGAACGACGCAGGGGTATAGCCGCCCTTGTGTTCGCCCAGCAGCACGCCGTTCAGCCACACCTGATACACGGTCATCGCGCCGTCGAAATCGAGGAACAGCCGGCGGCCCGCCAGGGCTTCGGGCAGGGTGAAGCGCTGGCGATAGGTGCTGATGAACTGGTAGTCGGCATTGTCGAAGCTGTGCAGCGGCAGTTCGATGTTGGTATGCGGCAGCGACACGCGCGTGAACTGCGCATCCGGCGCATCCGCCGGCAGGTCCTGCGGCGCAAACAGCCAGCCACGGTTGAACGGATAGACAGCGCGCATAATGGGATCAGCCCTTCCTCAAGCCGGCGAAAGATACCGCCTATTTGACCGCGAAGCGGCCGCGCGCGCCATGCCCAGGCGGTCCGCTTTCGTGCGTTGTCGGCGTCAGTGCGGCGTGATCAGCGGCACATCACCGAACAGGCCGCTGTCATCGACCGGCACGCCGTTGAGCATATTGAGTGCTTGTACACGCGCTTCGATGCCGCGCGCGATATGCTGCAGATACGTCTCCCACAGGCCGGGCCGGTGCAGGCTGACCTCGCCACCCGCCCACTGGTAGACCGGCGTCTCGAAGGTCAGCGGGCTCGGCAGCGCGAACGGGGTGTCGCTGGCGGTGACGCCAGAGACGTATTCGCCTTCATAGGGCAGGTTGAGGTTGATGAACAGCGCGATGATCTGGCCGCTGGCCGGGCTGATGCTGGCCACCAGCTCGATGCGATCATCGGCATACGCGCTCTGCAGCGCCAGCGGACTTTCCGGGGCAAGTTCCCCTTCATTTTGTAGAATATATGCGGCTGTGGAGAAAACACCATCCTGAGCCATGTGCAGCCTCTCTCATCCGCGCCGGCGCTGAATCGCCCGTGCGCTCATCTCACAGAAAGACAAGTGAACCATATGCCGCCACTTTCCGCCACTCCCGCGCCACTGCGCACCGACGCGACCGAATTCACACGCGATACCATGGCGCGGCGCGTGCCCGAAATCCTGCGCGCCGTGCTGATCGCCAACCCGGACTATCCCGAGCCGGTGCACGAATCCGTGCTGGCATTGGCCGACGACCTCGCCGGGGATGCGCCGCTGCCGCCGCCCAACATCCTCTGGCAGGACTACGAGCGCTGGGCCGCGCTGTTCGCGCCGCATGAGGGCACGACGTGGCTGCACACCGGGTGGTTCTTCGCCGAGATCTACGTCTACCGGCTGCTGCTGGATGCCGTGCGCTACCGCCACGATGATGCCGCCGCGCGCGATCCGTTCGCGCCGGAGAAGCTGCGCGAGATGGCCTCGCCCACGCTGCCGCGCATGCTCGCCAACGCGCTGGCCCTGCGCGATGTGCCAGATCGTCACGACCGCCTGTCCGCCCTGCTGTACGAGTCGCTGTGGGGCAACCGCATCGACCTCAGCCTGAGCGCCAGCGCCGCGCTGGGCACCGTGGCGCATGCCGACGATCTGCTGGTGGACGAGCGTGATGCGGCGCTGCAGTTTCTGCTTGGGCAGCGCGTGGCGCACGTGCACATCATCACCGACAACGCCGGCACAGAGCTGGCGCTCGATCTGGCGCTGGTCGATGCGCTGCTGGATGTGGCCGCCGCCAGCGTCACGCTGCACATGAAGCACGCGCCGATGTTCGTCAGCGATGCCACCCCGCACGATCTGGCGCTGATGCTCGATCAGGGGCTGCCGGCCATGCTGCTGCCGGAGATCCACGATCTGGCCGGGCGGCTGATGGGGGCAGCACGCCAGCAGCGGCTGCGCGTGACCGCCATGCCGGTGTGGAACCGGCCGTCGTTTCTGTGGGCGCTGCCGCCAGAGGCGCTGGAAGCCTTCGCAGGGGCGTCGCTGGTCATCACCAAGGGCGATCTGAACTACCGCCGGCTGTGCGGAGATGCGCTGTGGGAGCCGACCACGCCATTCGCCGAGGTCACGCGCGGCTTCCCGTATCCGCTGCTGGCGCTGCGCACGCTCAAGTCCGAGCCCATCGTCGGGCTGGCGCCGGGCCAGGCGCAGGCGCTCGACGCGCAGGACATGCGCTGGCGGCTGAACGGACGCCGCGGCGTGATCCAGTTCAGGCCATGACGCGCCTACACAGACACGCCGGCCACATAGCCGCTGGACCACGCCCACTGGAAGTTGTAGCCGCCGATGCGCCCGTCCACATCGCACAGCTCGCCGCACAGGAACAGCCCCGGCTGCACGCGGCTTTCCATGGTCTCCAGGCGGATCTCGCTCAGCGGCACGCCGCCCGCGGTGACTTCGGCGTAGGTGTAGCCGCGATCGCCGCTGACGGGCAGCGCCAGCGCCGTGACCGTTCGCGCCAGCGCCCGCCGGGCCTCGCGCGAGAGCTGCGCCGCCGGGGCCGCGGGGTCCACGCCAGCCAGCTCGCACAGCGTGCGCGCCAGCCGTTCGGGGAAGTGCGCCGCCAGCACGCGCCCGCATGAGGTGCGCCCGCTCGCCTGCAGCGTGCGCTCCAGCGTCTCGGCATCGCTGCCGGGCAGCCAGTTCAGCACCAGCCGCGCCTCCGGATCCTCGGCGCGCGCATCGATGTAGTAGCGGCTGATATCCAGCACCGCCGGCCCCGACAGGCCGAAGTGCGTGCACAGTGCCGCCCCCTCAGTCTGCGCCAACCGCCGCCCTGAGGCCGCCTGCACTTCCAGGCGCACATCGGCGCTGATGCCGCTCAGCGCCAGCAGCGCGTGGCTGCCGGGCAGCGTCAGCGGGACCAGCGCCGGGAAGATGCGCGCTGTCAGCGTATGCCCCAGCGCCCGCGCCATCCGGTAGCCCGCGCCATCCGAGCCGGATTTCGGCAGCGCCCGACCGCCGGTCGCCAGCACCACCCGCCCCGCCTCGACCGCGCCCCATGCGCCAGACACACGAAAGCCGCCCTCGGTGCACGCCACCCCTTCCACGCGAAACGGATGGGCGATCTGCACGCCGGCCTCGCCTGCCGCGCGCAGCAGCGCCTCCAGCACGGTATGCGCATCATCGGTCGTCGGGAAGAGTTTGCCGCTGTCCTCGCGCCGGAGCGTCACGCCCAGCTCGCGGAAGAACGCGATCGTCTGCGGCACATCGAAACGGCGCAGCACCTTGCGGATGGCGTTGCGCGAGGAGCCGGCGTAGGCTTCGGCCTCGACCTGATCGTGCGTGACATTGCAGCGACCGCCCCCGGCCACGAGGATCTTCGCGCCGAGGTGGCGCGCGCCATCCAGCAGCAGCACGCGCCGCCCGGGATCGGCTCGGCCAGCGAAGATGCCGGCCATCAACCCGGCTGCGCCCGCGCCGACGATGACCACATCAGCCGACGCGGGCGGGTGAAACACAGCAGATGTTGTGCGAATGGCCTAGGCCTCGAAGTCCCATTCCTGCAGCATGGCAGCGATCAGCGTAGCGCGGCGCGGCAGGCTGTTGAGCACGACGTGCTCGTGCAGCGCGTGCAGGCCGTCGCCCTGCGGGCCCAGCCCATCCAGCACCGGCACGCCCAGCGCCGCCACCGTGTTGCCGTCCGAGCCACCGCCGCTCATCGCCTCGGTGATCGTCAGGCCGTGCGCCTCGCCAATGCGCTTGCACTGCGCATAGCTGCGGATCATCGTGGCGTTGCGCTCCATCGGCGTGTGGCCGTTGATGCGCTCGACGCGCAGCTTGCTGCCGGGCACGATCGGCTCCAGCCCAAGCAGCATGTGCTCGGTCTCGTTGAACTGCTGCACGCTGATGGCGCGGGTATCGACGAACGCCGTCACATGCGCCGGAATGACGTTGGTGGCGCTGCCGCCTTCGACCATCGTCACCGACACGCTGCGGCCATTCTTCAGATCGTTCATGCCGTTGATGTGCAGCGCCTGGTTGGCGAACTCGATGACGGCGTTGATGCCCTTTTCCGGCGCGTTGCCGGCATGGCTGGGCAGTCCTTCGATATCAATGCGATAGGTGGCGACGCCCTTGCGCATGGTCTTGAGCGCCTCGTCGATCGTGGCCGGCTCCATCACCAGCACCAGCCCGGCCTGCGGTGAGACCGACTTGATGGTGGGATTGCTGTAGATGCTGCCGACTTCCTCGTCGCTGGTCATCAGCACCCAGACCGGGCGCTGCGGCATCGCGCCGCGATCCTTCAGCCCACGCAGCGCTTCCAGCACCACCGTGATGCCGCCCTTCATGTCGATCGCGCCCGGCCCGAACAGCCGGCCCTCGTCGTCGATGCGCGTCGGGCGCTCGGCCAGCGTGCCCAGCGGCCACACCGTGTCGATATGGATCAGGAACATGATCGGCTTGCCGGGCGCGTGCTCATTCCACTTCGCCAGCAGCACATCCCCCACCTCGGTCTGCGCGATGCGCGTGACCGAGCTCGCGCCCAGTTCGCGGAACTGCGCTTCCATGAATGCGCCCATCCGGTCGACCGCCGCCTTGTCGCGGGTGGGGGTTTCGTAGCTGACCAGCGTTTTCAGAAGTTCGACCATTTGCTCGCGGCGGCCCTGAAAGAATGTGAGCAGTTCAGACATGCTTGACCTCAGACTTGTGATCGGTGGCCGGTGCGCCCGGCGCAAGCGCAGCGCAGGCAGCGCCCGGGCTGAATTTCGCGGGATTGTAACACAGATTTAATACGGGCAGAGATCCACCGCGGCAGCCACTGGACTGGCACTGCCGTACCGGTTGAGCAGCCCCACCGCCTCCGGGCGCGCGGCGATCACCTGCTGCACAGCGGCGCAGGCGGTGTTGAGGTTGGCGCTGGCCTGCAGCGCATCCCAGAAGCGCACCGCCATCTCGGCATACACCGGCGCGGCGGCCAGGTCCGGGTAGCGCTGCAGGATGTCGGCGTGCGTCTGCAGCAGGCGCGGATCCTCGGTGTCGGCATAGGCCAGCAGCAGGCGATAGCGGGCGTAGGCGCTGAGCGTGGTCTGGTCGTCGTTGAGCCAGTTCTCCAGCGCCGGGCTGCTGATCGCCAGCTCGTAGAGCGCGGTCGCATCGCGCGTGCGGCCAGCGCGGAAGGCGGCGTCTGCATCGTGCACCATCTGGATGCGGAAGCGCGGGGGATCGTACTGGGTGTAGCTGCGCACGTACTGCGCGCCATCCCAGTCGTACACGATCTGGCCGGTGCGCAGCGGGCCGGTGCCGGGGCCGCCCGCATCGGTGAGGCGCACGATCAGCTCGCTCACGCGATCGGCGTCGATATCCAGCGGGCTGGGCGGCTGCGGGCTGAGCACGCCGCTGCCGAGCAGGTTGAGGAAGCGCCCGCGCGCGGCGTCCCATGCGGTGAGCTGGGTGATGCTCTGACAGTCCTGCCCGTCGTCTGCGCACACCAGCGCGCTGAAGAGCAGATCGGGACGGCCGCTCTGGTTGAGATCGCCCGCGCTGAGGATCTGCGGGGCGGCGGCGCGGCCATCCTCGCTCAGGATGCTCTGGTAGCGCTCGACGACGCGGCCATCGTTGCAGCCGAAGATCAGCAGGCTGCCGCCGGCATCGGGCGCGCGATAGCTGATGATCAGCTCCGGCGTGCCATCGCCCGTCAGATCGAGATCTGCGCGCACGAAGCCGCCGCCCAACGCTGCCCAGCGTTCCTGCAGCGCCGCGCGCAGCGGCTCTGCGGTGCCGCCGGCGCTCAGGAAGCGGCCGATGGCGTCGCTGATCTGCGCGGCGGTGCGGGGCGGTCCGCCCTGCAGGAAGGAGTCGGGCGAGAGCGCGGCATCCGGGGCCGGGCAGGCGGTGGTGTTGGGGGTGGGCGTGGGCAGGTTGCTCAGCGCGATGGCGGTCGCCGGGTTGGCGAGCGCAGCGGCAGCGGGCGGCGGGGCGGCGGGCGGCAGCGGGCCTTCCACCAGGCGGCCGGGCGTCATCGTCGGGAACAGCACCGCCTCGCGGGTGGGCGCAGCGGGCACGGGGGCGCAGGCGGCAAGCAGCACTGGCAGCGCCAGCGCGATCAGACATCGCTTCATGGCGCAGATTGTAGCACGCCGCCCGGCCCCCGCGAATCGCGCTGGTGCGCCCTACGACGCAGGCGCAGCAGCGCCCAGCACGTAGCGGCTCATCCAGTCCAGCAGCGCATCGTTCTGTGCGCGCCGCATCTCCAGCGGACCCACGATGCTGCTGGCGTGCCCGCCCAGCGGCAGGCGCAGCATCTCCACCGTGCAGCCCGCCACCTTGAGCGCGGTGTAGAACTGCTCCGACTGCTCCGGCGGGCAGCGCCAGTCGTGATCGCACTGCACCAGCAGCGTCGGCGTGGTGCAGTGGCGCGCATACGTCAGCGGGGAGCAGCGCGTGTACACCTCCGGGATCTCGTGCGGGTGGCCGCCCAGCTCGCGCGTGGCAAACCACACGCCGATGTCGCTCACGCCGTAGAAGCTCAGCCAGCTCGTCACCGGGTTCTCCGGCACCGCAGCCTTGAAGCGGCGGGTTTGGCCGACGATCCAGCAGCTCAGGTTGCCGCCGCCCGAAAGCCCGCACACGCCCAGCCGGTCGCCATCGGCCAGGCCGCGCGCGATCGCCGTATCGACGCCTGCCATCAGGTCGTGGTAGTCGTGGTTGCCCCAGTCGCCGAGAATCTGCGTGGCGAAGTCCGTGCCGTAGCCGGTGGAACCACGATGGTTGATGAACAGCACGCCGAAGCCCGCGCCGGCCAGCATGTGGAAATCGAATGAGAAGATGTGGCCGAAGCCGCCATGCGGGCCGCCGTGGATGTACAGCACCGTCGGGTGCGGCGCCGCCGCGCCGGTGGTGGGGTGCATGAACCAGCCTTCCACCGGCGTACCATCGGCCCCGGGGAACTGCAGATGATCGATGCGCGGCTGCGCCAGCTCCGCCAGCACACTGTCGTTGATGTGCGTCAGCCGCCGTTCGCCGCTGCCATCCAGCGCCGAGAGGTAGACATCCGGCGGCGTGAGCGCATCGCTGATCGCGTACACGAGCTGGCCAGCGGTCACGCCGATCAGGAACGCCGACCGCTCGCCACGCACGACCGACGTGACTGCGCCCGTCGCGATGTCGCAGCGCATGACCTCGACCGCCCCGCCGATCTGCATCGTCTCGTACACCGCCGTGCCGGCGCGGTCGGTCAGCACATGGCTGGCGCCGATGCCCAGCACCGGCATGTCCGGCTGCAGCGAGCCGCCGAAACCGATGGGATGCGCGGCGGAGATGCACTGTGGCGCGCCACCTTCCGCGGGCAGCAGCCACACATCCGCGCGCGAGCCGATCGGGGCGCTGGCCGGGACGCCCACGATGACGACGCGTCCGTCCGGCAGCCAGCCGGCACTGTACACATCCCAGTCCGGCAGCAGCGATTCCGCCTGCGACAGTCCTTCTCCGCCCGTGCTGATGCGGCACAGGCGCGGCGTCGGGCTGAAGCCATCGGCAGGAAACGAATCGAGGAAGATCAGATGCGCATCATCCGGGGACCAGCGCATGCCGGACTTGAGCGTGGCGCTGTCCGTCAGGCGGCGCACCACGCCGCTGGCGACATCGAGCAGGTAGATGTCGTTGGTGACCGGCTCGACGTACTCCAGATCGTTGAAGCGGTAGACGCGGCGCGACACGCGCACGGGGTCGGTCGGCTTCGCAGGCGTTTCGGCGCGCAGCGCGCTGAACGCGATGAAGCGGCCATCGTTGGACCATGCCAGCGGGCCACCCACGCCCTGCCGGAAGCTCGTCACCGGGATGGCTTCACCGCCACCCAGCGCCAGCAGGTAGATCTGCGCTTTGGCGTCTTCGCCGTTGAGCTTGCCGCGCGCGGAGAGAAAAGCGATGCGCTGGCCGTCCGGGGACCAGGCAGGGCCGCCATCGGGGAATTGACCGCTGGTGAGCGGGCGGCTGTCCCCGCTGGCAAGGTCGAGCAGGTGGAGCGTGCTGAATTCCTTCTGCTTCTTGCCTTCGGCGTCCGCGGGATCGCTGCCCACATGCGACACGGCATAGACCAGGCGGGTTTCATCCGGCGAAACCACAGCCGCCTGCAGGAAGCGCAGCCGGAACAGATCTTCGCGGGAGACGGGGCGTGGATCGGTCATGGAGTCCTTCCAGTCTTGGCAGACGAATGCGATTTCAGGCGCTGGCCTACTTGCGCGAAGTGCGCGGGTCAAACGCATCGCGCAGGCCATCGCCAACCATATAGAAGCACAACACAGTGACGGTGATCAGGATGCCCGGCCAGATCACCAGATGCAGCCCGGTGGCGAAATACGAGCGGGCCGAGGTGAGCATGTTGCCCCACGAGGGCGTGGGCTGCTGAACCCCCAGCCCGAGGTAGCTCAGGCCGCTTTCGATCAGGATCAGGCTGCCCGCATCGATGGTGAGCGAGACGATCAGCACCGAGATCAGATTCGGCACGATGTGGCTGAGGGCGATGCGCCAGCCCGGCGCGCCGAGCGCCCGCGCCGCCATGATGTACTCGCGCTCCTTGAGCGAGAGCACTTCGCCGCGCACCAGCCGGCAGGTGCCGATCCAGCCGAGCAGGCCGAGCAGCAGCACGAGCGTCTCCGGGGAGGGCGAGAACACCGTGGACGCCAGGATGAGCAGAAAGATGCTGGGAATGGATGAGAGCGTGTTGATGAACCATGTCACGATGTCATCGAACCAGCCGCCGTACAGGCCCGCGATGATCCCGAGCGCCACCCCGATCGCCAGCGACATGATGCTGGCCGCGAAGGCGATCATCAGCGAGACGCGGCCCCCATACAGCAGCCGCACGAGCTGATCGCGGCCAAGCTGGTCGGTGCCCAGCGGATGGCCTTCCGTGCCCGGCGGCTGATAGCGGTCGAGCACGCTGGTGCGGTTCGGATCGACGCCGAGCGCACGTTCCACAATCGGCGGCGCAAACAGGCATGCCAGCGTGAACACGATCAGGATGCCCAGCGCGATCAGCGTGAGCGTATCGCGCCGCAGATAGCGCAGCGCCGAGCCCCACAGCGACTGGCTGCGAAGCGGCTTTGCCAGACGGACGGCGGGTGTGGGGGAGGAGGTTGAGGTCGCCATCAGATCAGCCCAGACGGATACGCGGATCGAGAAGCCCGTAGAGAATGTCGGAAAGCAGCACGCCGAGGATGAACAACGCCGCGCTGATGACCACCGTGCCCATGATCAGCGGGTAGTCCCTTCCGAACACCGCCGCCACCGTCAGGCTGCCCAGCCCCGGCCAGCTGAACACCTGCTCGATGATGACCGCGCCGCCCAGCAGGCTGCCGAGCGCCGGACCGATGAAGGTGGCCACCGGGATAAGCGCATTGCGCAGGATGTGCCGCCAGTACACCGCCGGGTTGGGCACGCCCTTGGCGTAGGCTGTGCGCACGTAGTCCTGGCTCATCACCTCCAGCACCTGCGCGCGCATGAAGCGCGAGACGAAAGCGATGATGCCCAGCGACAGCACAGACACCGGCAGGATCATGTAACGGATGGTTTCGCCCAGGTCGAAGCCGCCGTCGGTACGCGTGATATCGCGCATGCCCTGCATCGGCAGCAGGTCGAGCTGCACGCTGAACACGATGATCAGGATGAGCGCCAGCCAGAAGCTGGGCACGGCGCTGCCCACCACCGACAGCACCCGCGAGAGCTGATCGAACCCGCTTCGGTGCCGAATGGCCGCGAACAGCCCGATCGGGATGCCGATCGCGTAGCCGATCAGCACGGCGGAGGCTGTGAGCTGCAGCGTGGCAGGGATGCGCTCCGCGATCACATCCAGCACGGGGCGGCGGAACTGGATCGACTGGCCGAGATCGCCACGCAGGATGCCCCGGCGCGCTCCCTGCACGTCGCCGGCACCATCGCCATCCACATCAATACGGGTCCAGTCGTTGCCGACCAGCCAGTAGAAGTACTGCACCAGCGGCGGTTGATCGAGGCCGAGCTGGCGGCGAAGCTGCGCCGTGGCTTCTGGCGAGGAATTCGGGTTGAAGGTGATGGTGGTGATCGGATCGCCCGGCGTCGCCAGCATCAGCAGAAACGAGATCAGCGTGATCCCGAACAGCGTGGGGACAGCTTGCAGCAGGCGGCGCAGCAGGAACGTCGACATGGTGATCCTCAGATGGGCGCCGCCCGGCCATGATGCGCAGGCGGCGCCTGGGGGGTGTAGTCAGGGCGATGGGGACGCCTGTCCCGGCATCGCGATGGGCCCGCCGCCCCGGAAAGGAGCGGCGGGCAGATGAGATTCCCTTCCCCTTACTGGCCGATGCTCAGGCCAGGGATGTTCGGGAAGGTGCTCCAGGTTCCCGGCGCATAGCCCTGCACGCGGCTGTTCATCACGTTGACCTGGTTGGTGCCAACGGTGAAGTCATAGGCCACATCGTTCATGGCGATGGCCTGCACCTGCGCGTAGAGCGCAGCACGCTCTTCCTGGGCGCAGCCGGGCAGCGAACGCGCCTGCTGCATCAGCGCATCCAGTTCCGGATTGACATACGAGGTCAGGTTGAAGCCTGAGCCGGGGATGTCGTTCTTGCTGTTGAGGATGTTGAAGGCGATGCCGTCCACCTGCGTACCGCCGCCGAAGCCGACGATGGTGGCGTCAAAAGCCTGCGGCAGCACCACATCGCTCAGATACGCGCTCCACTCCATCGACTGCACGTTGACGCGAATGCCGAGCTGGCCAAGCTGATCCTGCGCGACCAGGGCGATGTTGCTCCACAGATCGACCAGCGGCGAGTACACCAGGTCGAATTCGAACGGCACGCCGTCCTTTTCGCGAACGCCGGTATCGGCATTCAGCACCCAGCCCGCCTCGTCCAGAAGCTGCGCGGCACGCTCGGGATCGTACGTCCACGGGCCGACGGCCGGGTCATTCGCCCAGCTGAAGCCGGGCGTAAAGGGGCCATTGAGCAGGAAGCCGCCGTCCGGGCCCAGCGTGCCGACGATCGCGCTCTTGTCGTAGCCCATGGCGATCGCCTGGCGCACGCGCACATCGCTGAAGAACACGTTCGGCGTCTGCTCCACCGGGTTGCCCGCTTCGTCATACGCAGGCTGCGGGTTGGCCGGGTCTGCCCAGTTCATGATGAACAGCGGCGTGTTGTTGAGCGGGGCGACGAACACGTTGAAGCTGCTCGTGTCGCCCAGCTGCTCAAGCTGGTCAGGATACATGAAGGCGTAATCGACTTCGCCCGCCTGCAGCGCCTGATTCTGCACGGCGGTATCGGCCACCACGCGGAAGAGCGTCGAGGGGATTTGCGGTTCACCGCCGTAGTAGGCCGAGTTGCGCACCAGGCGGACATATTCACCCGGGCGGTATTCGTCAAACAGATACGGGCCGCTGGTCACGCTCGGGCTGAGGTTGTTGCTGTTCTCGACGAAATCGCTGAAGTCCGCCGCATACACGTGCGAAGGCAGCGGGGTGAGCGAAGAAAACGCGCCGCCCCACACCGTGCAGTCCGGGGCGCTGAGCACGACTTCGAAGTTCTTGTCGTCAATGACATTGATCGCCGAGATCAGCGCCATGTCGGCCTTGCGCGGCGAAGGCACCGCATCGTTGATGATGGCGTTGTAGGTGAACACCACATCGGCGCTGGTGATCGGCGTGCCATCGCTCCAGTTGGCGTCATCGCGCAGCGTGAAGGCGTAGGTCAGGCCGTCTTCCGACTCGGTCCAGGTGGCGAGCATCGGTTCGGGCGCAGCCGTTTCCGGATTGGGCTGGAACAGCCCGTCGAACAGCCAGCTGATGACCATCAGCGAGGAGCCGTCGGTCGCCAGCGCGGGATTGAGCGTGCTGATATCGCCAGCGGGCGGCTGGGCCAGCAGCAGCGTATCACCGCTGTCCTGGGCGATCGCCGGCACGGCAATCAGCAGGAGCAGCATCAGCAGGAGTGCACGTTTCATCAGTATTGCCATCCTTCTACCACAAGCCGGCAGCGCCGGCAGAACACACAATCCGTCACTACGCCCGGCGGTCGCGCAGGTACTCAGCAGCGGCCAGCCCGGCGCACACCTGCACGCCGACCAGGCTGCGGATCGGCAGCGCGCGGTAATTCAGCTCAGCCTCCAGCGCGGCGCCCTGCGCTGCCAGGCGCTCACGGGCGGCGTTGCGCGTGGCCGCGAGATGCGGAGCGGCGTTGCCGGCGGCGATCTCATCATCCATGATGCGCGCCATCATCCCCAGAATCAGCAGCCGGTAGAAGCGCGAGCCGAGCATGTTGCTGAACACCTCCGCCTGCGAAGCCGGGCGGTCGGTCTCCGGGGCGGTCTGCGCCCACTGGCGTTCGGCCTGGCGGTACTCGCGGCCCATGCTCAGGAAGGCGTTGACCGCACGTGTGATCGGCGTCTCGCGCTGCAGCAGCGCGCGCGCTTCGGCCAGGTTCTCGTCAATCCAGCGGTCGAACTCATCCTGCCCGTCCAGGCTGGCGAGGATGGCATCACGCCGTCGGGTCGTCGTCGGCGACTGATCATTGACGCGCGGGTCGTCGAAGTACGGCATCTCCACCACGAGAAAGTACGAGCCGTACTTCTCGCTGTACTCGGCGCTGGAAGCGCCGGACTGCATCACCGCAGCCGGGTCTGCGATGCCATTCTGCTCCAGATGATCGTAGGAGTCGCGCGCGGAGATCATGCCGTAGATGGCCGGCGCGTACGGCTTGAGATAGCTCACCTCCGGCTCTCCCAATTCCAGTGGCAGCCCAAACCAGCCGGGGATCTCGTGGAAGGCGCGGAAGAGCTGATCATCGCCCCCGCTGCAGTAGTAGTACACCCCGCCGAAGCCCGCGTTGTGCAGCGAGTACAGCAGCGTCGGCCGAATCTCGTCGATCACGCGCATCAGCGCTTCGGTCTCGGGCAGTGGGCTGTTGAAGTGCAGCGTCTTGTAGTCCAGCGGGAACGTCCACTCCACCTGATCGAAGGGCGCGGGGCGGAAGAAATGCCGCGCATACTGCGTCGGCGTGAACGGCCCCTTGAACCACCCCTCGTTCAGGCGCATGCCGTCGGAGTCGATGCTCTTGATGAAGTGCCAGGTGTAGCCCAGTTCGTCGCGTAGCGCGTCGTCTTCGCACAGGCGGCGCGTGAGGAATTCGATCGTCATGCAGCCGATCGGCTCGTTGGGATGCGGCCCGCCGAACACGAACGCCTGCTTCTCTCCTCCGCGTATGGTGATCAGCTCGATCGGATCGCCACGCCGGGTGTGGCCGACGGTGCGCAAGCTGACCAGCGCCGGGAACTCGGCTGCGAGTGCATGGCTGGAGGCCGTCATCTCATCGATGCTCAGGAACACCGGATAATCCGGTATCTGCCGGGCAAGCTGCTGCAAATCCATGATTGACTCTGTCGTGAGGTATTAAATCGGATGAATTCGCAGGATATTGACAGATTTCAGCAGCATCTGTCAATAGATGCGCCGCATGAAGCCTGTATCCGCGCCGCCAGCCCGGCGCTTGACTCTGTGCGCACTTCCGCTATCCTTATCGATACATTGTCTCATTTACTGCTATGGTTCTGCGAGAGGTACGCCCATGCGAAACATCACACGGATCACCGCTCTGTTCGCCAGCCTGCTGCTGGCCTCCGGCGCACTGGCGCAGGATGCGAAGCCAGTGGTGCTGGCGACCACCACGATCGTCGCCGATGTGGCGCGCAACATCGCTGGCGACCGGCTGGACGTGCAGTCGCTGCTGCCCGCCGATGCCGACACACACGCCTACGAGCCGACCATCGATGACGCGCTGCGCGCCCAGCAGGCTGCGATGATCGCCGCCGTCGGCGCCGGGTATGAGGGTTTTCTGTCCCATCTGCTGGAGAACACCAGCGCGGATGTGCCGGTGATCACGCTCAACACCGGCCTGGAGATCCGCGCGCTCGGCAGCCGCGAGCCGCTCGGCGTGCTGGGCGAGGACGGCTTCGACTGCGCCAGCCACGATGATCATCACGACGAGGAATCACACGACGAGGAAGCGCACAGCGACGAGGCAGTGCATGAGGACGAGCACGCGCACGATGCCTGCGACCCGCACACGTGGATGGACCCGAACTACGTCATCGCATGGGCGGATGCGCTCGCGCAGGCCTTCGCCCAGCTCGATCCCGCCGGCGCCGCGGACTACCGCGCCAACGCCGATGCCTACATCGCGCAGCTGGAGGCGCTCGACGCTGAGATTGCCGAGCTGACCGCCAGCCTTCCAGAGGACGCGCGCGTGCTGATCACCAACCACGAGTTCATGGGCTATTTCGCCGATCGTTACGGCTTCGCGGTCGCTGCGACGGTCATGCCGGGCGGCACGACCGATGCCGAGCCCGATCCGCAAAGCCTGGCGGAGCTGATCGCGCTGGTGCGTGAGGCCGGCGTGCCGGCCATCTTCGCCGAGGTGAGCGCCAACCCGCAGCTCGCACAGATGATCGCGGATGAGGCCGGCGCGCGCGTGGTGAGCACGCTCTACAGCGAGTCTCTCAGCGATGCCGATGGCCCCGCGCCGACGGTTCTGGCGATGATGCGTGCCAATGCGCAGACCATCGTTGATGCGCTGCGGCCGCCCGCCGGCTGAACGCTGCGATTACTGGCGGGCGCTGGCTCTTGGCGGCACAGCAGAGCGGCGGCACAATCGGTATTCGTTTTGCGACAGGAGAAGCGCCCGTGAAACCTGATCTCAGCCCCGTCGTGCGCGGGGAGAAGAAGGTCGGCGAGGTGGTCGCCAGCTGGTCGGTGGACGATCTGCGCCAGGCCACGCTCGACAGCCTGGCGCAGATCACCGCCCTCATCGAGCAGTGCAGCGATGCCGACATCGTCTTTGAGCCGGTCGATCCCGAAGCCGACGATCCGTTTGCGAAGCCGGGCGAGGAGAAGATCGGCTGGACGCTCGGCCATCTGGTGGCGCATGTCACCGCCAGCAGCGAAGAGACAGCGGCGATCGCCTCGGTGCTGGCGCGCGGCATCGCCTACCCGCGCGAGCCGCGCCTGCGCTACGAGACCGAATGGCGCGAGATCGACAGCCGCGACAAGGCCCTGCAGCGCCTGGCGGAAAGCCGCCGCATGCGCCTGGGCTACCTGGATGCATTCCCCGATCAGCCGCACCGCGAGACCTTCCGCGAGCTTTCCGAGCGCGGGCTGGAGTACTTCGGCCCGCTGAACGCATTCGGCCAGTTCGCGTCCGGGCTGGCGCATGAAGTCGGCCATCACGAGCAGTTCCGCGAGGCGTTCCGGCAGGCGCAGGCGGCGCACGCCTGACCCCGCGCCCGTGCAGCGGAGGGTGAATTGCCGCTATCCGGGCGGTGTGCTATGCTAACGAGCATATCGATATGTCAGTCAGCACAGGCGCAGGCGCGGCCATGATCGGGACCACCCTCCGCAATCGTTATCTTGTCGAGAGTTTGCTGGGCGAAGGCTCCACCGCGACGGTCTATCGCGCGCGGGATCAGCGCCTCGGGCGCACGGTCGCGCTCAAGGTGCTGCTGCCGCACGTGCGCGACACCGTCGTCCGGCGCTTCTTCCAGGAAGCGAGCTCCGCCGCGCAGCTCAATCATCCCAACATCATGCATCTGTATGATGTGATCGAGGAAGATGGGCTGAATATGCTGGTGGTGGAGTACGTCGAGGGCGTGCCGCTGTCCGAGTTTGTGCCCTCTCCGCCGCAGCGCGCCGCCGAAATCGCCCGGCAGATCGCCCTGGCACTGCATTACGCCCACGAGCACGACATCATCCACCGCGATGTCAAGCCGGCCAACATCATGGTCACGCCAGCCGGTCAGGTGAAGATCATGGATCTTGGGCTGGCGCTGCCGCGCGAGGCCAAGCGCGTGACCGCCGCCGGCATGATCATCGGCACGCCCGCCTATCTCTCTCCGGAGCAGGCGCAGGCCCAGCCGCTGGATCGGCGCACGGACATATACTCGCTGGGCGTGGTGCTGTACGAGCTGGTCACCGGCAATCTGCCCTTCAGCCAGGATGACATTCCGGCACTGCTGCTGCAGCATGTGCGCGAGGCCCCGCCGCCGCCCCGCGCGTTCAAGCCCGATCTGCCTCCAGCGCTGGAGGCGATCATCCTCAAGGCGATGGAGAAACTGCCCAGCCGCCGTTTCCAGACCGCCAAGGCGATGGCCGACGCGCTGGGCGAGATCATCGCGCCAGCGCCAGCGCAGGGTGCAGCAGCCGGCAGCGCCGACACCTGGGTGACCGGCGACGCCGCCCGCGCGGTGGCGATGGTGCGCATCGTGCTGGCGGATGACCACAGCATGCTGCGCCGTTCGCTGGCCAACCTGCTCAACGAGCATCCGGGCTTCATCGTGGTGGGCGAGGCCGCCGACGGCGACCAGGCGCTGGCCAGCGCGCTGGAGCACCAGCCGGATATCATCCTGCTCGATCTCAATATGCCGCGCCGCGGCGGGCTGGATGTGCTGCCCGAGCTGCGCTCCCGCGTTCCGCGCATGCGCGTGCTGGTGCTGACAGGCCGCGACGAGGAGTTCTACATCATGCAGGCGCTCAAGCTGGGCGCGCATGGCTATATGCTCAAGTCGGCAGACGAGGCGGACCTGATCAGCGCCATTCAGCGCGTCGCCAGCGGCAACATGATGCTCGGCAGCGGCGTGGCGGAGAAGGTCATCAGCGGGGCGCTGCGCGATGCCCCGGCGCTGACCGACAGCGAGCGCAGGCTGATGCTGCTGGTGGCCGCCGGCTTCGACAACGAGCAGATCGCCGACCGTATGCACATCGACCTGGCGGATGTGATCGAAGGCCTGGCGACCAGCATGGACAAGCTCGACGCGCGCGACCGCTACGCAGCGGCACTCACGGCGGTGCGCCGGGGCTTCGTGCCGCTGGAGGAGCTGCAGAGCCTCCGCTAGATGCGCCTGCACAGCCGCCTGCATCGCCTGCGGATGGGCGATTGCGATCGCCTGCTTGTCGCTTATCTCCGCTTTTGAAGGACGGCCATCGCTGCATTGCGCCCGTTCACGGCGATCACGCTGCCGCCCGGATGCGTCGCCGCGCCGCACAGGTACACGCCGTGCATGGGCGTTTCGTATGTGAGGCGGTTCTCCCACATATACTGCGGAAGACATTCGCCCTGGAAGATGTGCCCGCCGGTCAGGCCCACCTCGTGCTCAATATCCGGCGGCCCCAGTATCTCCATGTCGACGACGGCATCGGGCAGATTGCTGGTGAAGCGCGCCAGCGAGTCCAGCGCGAGACGTCCTGCGCGGTCGCGATGGTCATCCCACGTCCCGTCAGCGAAGGTATGCGGCACATACTGACAGAACATGCTCAGGACATGCCTGCCGTGCGGCGCAATGCTGGGGTCAAAGGCCGTCTGCAGATAGCTTTCCGTCCACAGCCGTGCAGGCAGTTCACCGCGCCTGGCGGCGGCGTAGGCGGTGCGCCATTCCTGCCTGCTCAGCGGGGTGTTGATCTGCGCGCGATGATGCGCTTCATCCAGCCCCGGGCGTGCGGTGAAATTGGGCGGCTCGGCCAGCGCCAGATTGACCTTGACGGTGCAGCCCTCAATCGGGATCGACTCGATCTGCGCCCGCCACGCGCCGTCCGCCGCCTCGCCCAGCAGGCGCAGTGTCACGCGCGGGTCAGCATTGGCGATGACGACAGGCGCATGCAATCGTTCGCCACCTTCGAGGACGACGCCTTCCTGAGGAATGATCTGCGCGACCGGGACGCCCGTCGCGACCACGGCGCCCGCCTCGCGCGCGACATCGCAGATGAGAAAGGAGATACGCCCCATGCCGCCTTCGACATACCCCCACGTCCCCGGAAGCGACGGATCGATGCGCCCGCAGGAATGGTGAAAGCGGATGTAGGCGGTCCCCGGATCAAACGGGCTGGCGTTGGTGCCGATGACGCCCTGGCCGAGATAGGCAAGCTGCAGCCGCTCGTCGTGCAGATAGCGCGCGACGAATTCCGCCATCGACAGGTCGAACATCATCGCCAGTGCTTCGTCATCGCCGGCCAGCCGCGCTTCGACTTTTGCGCGCGTGGGCGCGGGATCGAGCCACAGATCGCGCTCGTCATCCGGGCGCAGCGCCTCGCGCGCGCGGCCAATGACCGCCTGCATGGCCAGCCACCCCTGCACATCGCCGGGGGCGAAGCGCTGCAGCTCGGCGATGGCCGCATCGTCGTCTTCCGACAGCAGGATGCTCGAGCCGTCCTCAAACGGGACGAAGTAGCCCGCCATCGCCGGCATCCAGCGAAAGCCGCGCGCGGGCAGCCCCAGCTCGTCGATCACGCGGCGATGCAGCAGCCCGGCCAGATATGCGCATGGAGAGACGTGATACCCGGGGAAAGGCTCTGCCAGCGTGCATGCCCCGCCGATCCGCTGGCGGGCCTCCAGCACCAGCACCTTCAGCCCGGCACGCGCAAGATAGGCGGCGCAGGTCAGCCCGTTGTGTCCCGCCCCCACGATGATGGCATCCCATCGTCGGCTGGCAAGTTCGGCGATCGGAGCGGGCAAACCAAGCTTTCCCATGACGGCATCAGCGGGGGTATAGGGCTGCATATGAGCGTTTCTCCATGGCCAGCGGCAGTGTGCTGGCGCGAATACTAACCATTGCGGCGCGGTCGTGCCAGCATACGCGGGAGCACCGGCAGATCATGCAGGCTGTAGCGGCGCACCCCGCTGCAGGCGGTATCCGCCGCCGCTAGACGCGCCCATACAGCCGCCCGCCGAACTCCTGCACCAGCCGGTCATCCAGCTCATCGGCATAGCCAGCGACGGTATTGATGATGGTGTTGGCCTCGGCGGCATCCATGCCCTCCAGCGGGCGCTCGTGAAAGGCATACACCGTGTCCTGATGCACGCCCAGCGCCACCGCCGTCATCTGCAGATTCATCTCCAGCAGGCGGCGGTAGAGCGGCAGAAGCTGCGACTGCGGCAGCACCATCAGCGGCGAGAGTACCTGCAGATAGCCCACGCCATCATGCACCGACACGTACACCTCAATCAGCGCCGAGCCGCGCTTGAAATGCCAGCCATAGCCCTGCTGCACCGGCTTGGTCGCCGCCTGCGGGTCCACGCCGATCGCCTGCAGAATGCCGGCCACGGTGGTAGCGTGGGACACCAGATCCGCATCGCCGCTTCTGCGGCCACCTCGTCGTAACATCGCAGTGCTCCCTCGCTAGGCCTGTGCCGCGCCACAGCGCAGGCAGCGCCCCTGAAAAATGCCGCTGGCAGACGCGCACTGCACGCAGCGGTCCGTGCCCGGGTCGTACATCGCTGCTGCCTGCGGCGCCGGATAGCGCGCGACCTGCGCCGCAGCGGCCAGGGTCGCGCCGCACGCCTCGCAGTAGAAGTAGCCCATGCCGGCGGCCACGCTGGCCGCTCCGCAGTCCGGGCAGTACGCGCGCTGCGCTCCGCCGTTCTCGCTCTGCAGGCGCTCGACGCAGGCGCGGATGGCATGAATGTGCAGGCCGTACAGATAGTCGCTGGTCTGGCTGGTGTTGCGCGTGATCATGCCCGCCAGCAGCCCGCGCGCATCGAAGATCGGCCCGCCACCCGCATCCTGCAGCGAGCGAAATGTCGTCGGGATCCAGTGCGCGGCCAGCAGGCGGCGGGTGGGGCGCTGGGCGCCGCTCAGCGCATCACCCGTGTAGTGGAAGACGAACAGCGCCGCCTCTTCCGGCACCTGCGCTTCCGGCACAGGCGTCATGACGAACGGCGGGCGCGCCTCGCTGCGCAGCAGCGCGAGATCGAATTCGGGGAAGCTGCGCACCACCTGCGCGGTCAGGCTGCGCCCGTCGTGCAGTTCCGCCGTCACACGATCGCGCGCGCCGATCACGCTGCGGGAGGTCGCCAGCAGGCCATCCGCCGAGACGAAGAAGGCCGTGCCCGCGCCCACCGGCCCGCCGACGATGCTGGCGATGTGCTCGGCCAGGTTGAGCTGGCGCCCGGAAGCGGCTGGTGGGGCTGCCGGCGCGGGCTGTGGCGACGCGGGCGGGGTGGCCGCCGGCGACTCCCCCGCGGGCAGGCCGGAGGTCATCGCGCGCGCCAGCCGTGTACGCGCATCGGCGCTGGCGGGATCAGCAGCAAGGGCCTGCTGCAGCAGGCGCTGGCGCTCTGCCGCGTCGGCGGCCACCTCCGCCAGCCAGATCAGCCCGATGCAGCGCAGATCACCACCCAGCGCCGGGTCCTTGACCGCGATGCGAATCAGGCGCGCGCCCTCGCTGCGGCTGCCGCGCTGCATGGCCTCGATGCCCTGCTGAAGCACCCGCGCTGGCATGTGTGCGCCGCCCGCGGCCTACAGGCCGAGCTTGTGTTCGTACATCGCGCGGTGCTTGATCGACTCGCCAAACACCGACACGCCGCTGTTGAGCACGACCAGGCCGACCGTGCCCATCACCACCCACTGCCACGCCGACCGCCCCTTCACGCGCAGGGACGCCGCCTGGGCGATCAACGATGCGCCCGCCCCGATCAGGAGCAGGCCGCGCGGCGCCAGTTCACTCCACTGCTGGTAATGCTGATCCATCCGTCTGCATCCTCAGATCCAACTGACTTGACAGGACTCGCCTGATGCCCACCATCATACCCCGCCGCGGCGCCGCCCGCGAACGACGCTCACTGCGCCTGCGGATGCTCGAGCACGCCCACCACCTCAAACCAGTGCGGCCGGCCGCTGGCATTGCGGTACAGGCGCATCCCCAGCTTCTCCATCACCCGCTGCGAGGCAGCATTGCCGTACGTCGTCGTGGCGACCACGCGCTGTGCGCCGATCTGCGCGAACACCCACCCGCACAGCGCCTGCGCCGCTTCCAGCGCCAGCCCGCGCCGCTGCCACGCCGGCCGCACCGCCCAGAACAGCCCGAATTCCGGCGTGACCCGCGTATGCGCCTGCGCCAGCGGCGCGCGCAGTTCCGGCAGCACGCCCCACGGCACGACCGCCGGGACCAGCCCGACCGACCCGATCA
Organism: uncultured Pleurocapsa sp.; assembly: GCA_964654755.1. GTDB lineage: Bacteria > Chloroflexota > Anaerolineae > Aggregatilineales > Phototrophicaceae > Flexifilum. The sequence goes on from CAZZJW010000008.1 coordinate 53,899, forward strand.
CCGCCCCACCCTCGCGCTCCACCAGCGCCAGATCGCCATACGGCGGCTGATACAGCGCCGCCAGATGCCGCACGTTCAGGATCGACCACTCCAGCCACGAGCGCGTGTCCTCCAGCGGTTCCGCGCTGCCGAAGCACTCGCGGCCCAGGGCGTGGCGGGCGTCCAGATCGCCGTGCGCGAACGGGCGGATGTGCAGCCGGGCGGTGTCGATGCGGATCATCAGGCGCATTCCGGGGCAGGCTGAGCGAACATGGACATGTAAACTCTGTGTAAACTGCCCGGCACACCCGGCAGGATATCGCCTATAATAACGCCCCTGTGCAAGCATTGTCATGCGTCTTGCGAAAGAGAGCGAGATGATCGAGGTCGAGAAACTCACCAAACGCTACGGAGGGTTCACCGCGGTCAGCGAAGCATCGTTCCGGGCAGAACGCGGCGTGACCGGCTTCCTTGGGCCGAACGGCGCGGGCAAAACCACCACGATGCGCATGCTGACCGGCTACCTGCCGCCGACTTCTGGCACGGCGAAGGTGGCCGGATTTGACGTATTCGGCCAGAGCCTGGAGGTGCGGCGCAGCGTCGGCTATCTGCCGGAGAGCGTGCCGCTCTACCGCGATATGACCGCGCTGGGCTACCTGATGTACATCGCCGAAATCCGCGGGGTGAAGCACCGCCGCGACCGCGCCGAAGCGGTGCTGGCGCGCGTCGGCCTCAGCAGCCGTGCAGACAGCCAGATCCGCACGCTCTCCAAAGGCATGAAGCAGCGCGTCGGGCTGGCCTCGACCCTGCTGCACGACCCGCAGGTGCTCATCCTCGACGAGCCGACCATCGGCCTGGACCCGATCCAGGTGCTGGAGCTGCGCGATCTGGTGCGCGAGCTCGGGCAGCGCCACACCGTGCTGTTCAGCACGCACATCCTCAGCGAGGCCGAGCAGGTGTGCGACAACGTCATCATCATCAATCAGGGCAGGATCGTGGCCGAAGGCGCCCCGGCGGCGCTGCGCGGAGAGCTGGAGCGCGGTGGCCGCGTGCTGGTGCGCGCCAGCGTGCCCGCCGAGCAGCTCCTGCCCGTCGTGCGCGAGGCGCAGGGCGTCAGCGCCGCGCAGATCGGCATGGACGGCGTGATCGCCACCCCGGCCAGCGCAGATCTCGACCCGCGCCCGGCGATCGCCCGCGCAGTGCTCAGCCGCGACTGGGGCCTGATCGAGCTGCGCCCGCTGGCCGTCAATCTCGAAGAGATCTTCCTGGAGTTGACGCGGCAGGAATCCGCTGCTGCCCCACAGGCTGAGGAGGCCGTGTCATGACCGATCAGACCATGACCCCTGCGCCCGTGGTCACCGGGCGTTCGCTGCCCTTCTGGGCGGTGTTCAAGCGCGAGATGCGCCAGTACTTCCGCTCGCCGATCGCCTATGGTGTGGCCTTCGCCCTGTTTCTGTTCCTGGGCATGTACTTCAACGGCTATCTGGCGCAGGTCAACGGCCAGTACCCGGCGGATGCCACGCTCATGCCAAGCATCATCACCTTCCTGATGTTCCTGATCGCCCCGCTGCTGACCATGCGCCTGCTGGCGGAGGAGAATCGCGAGGGCACGCTCGAAGTGCTGATGACCCAGCCGATGCACGAATGGCAGTTCATCGTCGGCAAGTTCCTGGCCGTGTGGGCCTATTACACGCTGCTGCTGCTGCTCTCGCTGGTGTTCCTCGCCATGCTCAGCCTGGTCGGCACGCCGGACCTGGGCGCGGCGTTGGGCGCGTACTTCGGCGGCTGGCTGTACGGCGGCGCGGTGCTGGCGATCGCGCTGATCTTCTCCGCGCTGACCGAAGACCAGATCGTGGCGGCCTTCCTCGGCGCGGCCACGATCCTCGTGCTTTACCTGGCCAACACCGCCGCCTCGGCGCTGGCGACGCAGTTCCCCGCGCTGGCGGAAATCGTGCGCGAGCTCGGGCTGCCCGCCCACTACGACGCCACCATGGCCGCTGGCATCCTGCGCCTGGAAGATGTGCTCTACTTCGTATTCCTGATCATCGCGGCGCTGTTCATCACCACCCGCATCATCGAAATCCGCCGCTGGAGGTCGTAACATGAGCGATCAAGACAAGCTGCCCACCCCTCCCGCGCCGGAGCAGCACGAGGCGCAGGAGGCATTCATCCCGCCGGGCGTGCTGCTCGGCCTGTCGGCATTCGGCTTCCTCGTCGCGCTGGTCGTCGCCTTCACCCAGCCCACCTTCGGCGTGATCGGCTATGGCGGGCTGGCCTTCGGCGTGCTGGCGCTGCTGGCGTGGGTGCTGCTCGCGCCCAGCCAGGCGCGCGGCGTGCTCACGGGGCGCACCGTGCGCTTCGGCGGCACCAGCCTGCTGGTCACCGTGCTGCTGGTCGTCGCGCTGGGCGCGATCTATGTCGTCGCCCGCAATCAGGGTATCCGCCTCGATCTCACGCAGAGCAACGCCTACTCGCTGACCGAGGAGAGCCGCCAGGCCATCAGCGGCTACGGCGCCGATCCGTCGCTGCCGCAGGTTCGGCTGCTGGCGTTCTACACGGCGGCGCAGGCCGGCAGCCGCGACCGCGATACCGCGCTGTTCGATGACTACGTCACCACGTCCAATGGCAAGCTGAGCTACGAGTTCATCGATCCGGATCGCAACCCGCAGCAGGCCAACCTGTACAGCGTGACGCGCCCCGGCCAGATCGTCGTCGCGGCGGTCACCGATGCCTCGACCACACCGGTCACGCTGGACACCGAAGACGCGGTCACCGTCAACAATGCCGCACAGGAAGGCCTGACCAACGCCATCCTGCGCGCTGCGGCGCAGGGACAGTTCGTCGCCTACTTCATCACCACGCGGGATGGCGCTGCCGCCGACATGACCAACCTGCAGAATTCGCTGACGAACCGCTTCAACTGGACGGTGCAGGTGGCCTCGCTGGCCGAGCTGACCAGCCCCGGCGCGGAGCACCCGCTCAACGACCCCAACCTCGATGGCGAGGTGATGATCCTGCCCGGCGGCAGCGCCGCGCTGAGCGCCGAAGAGCTGCAGATCGTGCAGGACTACCTGGCGGGCGGCGGCGATCTGATCATCTACGCAGGCACCAACCTCAACCAGGAGCGCACCTCGCTGGCGACCGACCCGGCGTTGAATGACTATCTGCTCAGCACCTTTGGCTTCCGCTTCGACACGCAGGTCGTCGTCGATCAGACGCAGGCCTTCCAGTCGCCGCTGCTGCCGGTCTCCACCAACCTGGACACCTCCGCCTACATCACCACTGCCGGCATCCAGCGCGGTCAGGGCGCGCTCATCTTCGAGACGCCCAACAGCATCACGCTGGCCGATGCGCCGCCGGCGGATGTCACCACCACCGTGCTGTCGCGCTCATCGGAGTCGTCGTACGCCATCAGCGACCTCGAACGCATCCTCAGCAACGACCTCGCCCAGCAGGATGCTGATGCGCAGGGGCCGTTCGTGATGGGCGTGCAGGCGGTCAGCAGCGCCACCGGCGCGCGCGTGGTGGCCTTCACCAGCACCAGCATCACCACCGACAACTACGCCCCGCTGAACGTCGATAACTTCCCGGTGGCGTTCAACAGCGTGGTGTGGGCGACGGACTTCAACAACTTCGTCAGCGGTATCACCATCCCGCAGCAGCAGCGCCCGCAGGATCAGCCGCTGTATGCCGACGAGCAGGACCTGCGCAACATCAATTTCCTGACGATCGTGCTGCTGCCCGCCGGCATTCTGCTGATCGGCCTGTACGTGTGGTGGAACGGCCGCCAGCGCGGCCAGGCCCGGCGCTAGCGCGCATGTCAACCGGAGGACTCACCCATGCGTCTTAGTCGCAATACCCTGCTGCTGATCGCCGCGCTGGCTGCGGTGATCGTCATCATGCTCGTCGTCAGCAACAATCAGGTGAGCGCGCCCGCCGCCGACACCACCCCGACGGCAGTCGTCGGCGGCCCGCTGTTCGGCGATCTCGCCGCCCGCCCCGTGCTGATCACCCAGCTCGTGCTGCGCGACAACGCCACCGGCGCCACGCAACGCTATGGCCGCGATGCCGACAACCTGTGGGGACTGGAGGATGGCCGGCCGATCGCCGCTGACAGCGTGCTGACCGCCATCAACGACCTGGCCGGCCTGAACGCCAACGACACCTTCGAATCGGACTCGCTGGCGCAGTTCGGCCTCGATCACCCGGCCTACACCGTGTTCATCACCACGTCCGACGATACAGCCTTCGCGCTGCATATCGGCGGCAAGAACCCCAATGGCGCGCGTTACTACGTCACGACGCAGACGCTGACCACCGCCGATGTGCCCACGCCGGCCCCTGCCGCGGAAAGCACGCCGGAGGCCGAAAGCACTGCCGAAGCCACCGCGCTGCCCGAGCCGCTGGTCACGCTGGACGGCACGATCATAGTCTCCACGGTGCCCAAGGCCTTCGTCGAAGACACGCTGCTGCCGCTGCTCACCGCGCCGCCGCTGGCCACGCCGACGCTGCCGCCCACCACGGAACCCACTGCCGAGCCGACGGTCGAACCGACCGAGGCGCTCGTTTCCACGCCCGCGGCCACCCCGGCGGCGGAAGCGACGGCTGAGGCGACCGCCGCGCCCTGAGGCGCGCCAGGCAAAAAAACAGGGTGGAGGCTGATACGCTTCCACCCTGTCATTCGGTCTGCTGTCAGTGACTATCGAACGCCGGCGTTACACCGCAGTGACGGAGCTCGCCTGCTTGCCTTTCGGCCCCTCGACGATCTCAAACTCCACGATGTCGCCTGCTTCGAGTTTGCGATAGCCCGATGCCTGAATGGCGCTGAAGTGCACGAACACGTCCTGTCCCCCGGTTTCCTGCGTGATGAAGCCGTAGCCCTTTTCGGCGCTGAACCACTTCACCGTTCCCCGAATGCGCTCTGCCATTGCCTTCAAACTCCGTAGACGAAATGAAACACTTCTGGGCTGTTCCTGAGCAACTGTTGCATTGGCACACTCGCAATCCAGACCGGGGATCTTACAGTCGCCATGTCAGTGCGCAGGATAAGGACAGGATAGTCTAATCTCAGAAAGATTGTCAAGCAGTTGAGGCAATTTCACTTAAGCGAACAATCACTCCCTGTGGAACAGTAGTATGCTGTCCACAAAGGCCGTCTGCGGCATCAGGTCGATCGCCAGGGCGCACGCCAGCGTCCAGCCGCGCCGCCGCATCCGCCTGACGTGGCGGCCCGCCTCCGCCGGGTCATCGGCCAGGATGAGCGCGCGGCGCACGCCCAGCCGCTCCACCTCCGCGATCACCTCGTCGGCCATGCCGCGCGGCGGGTCGATCACCGCCGCCGCATACGGGCCATCGAGCGCCGGCAGCACAGCCTCCACCCCGCCCTCGATCACGTCGATGTGCTCGAAATCGCGCAGGTTTTCGTCAGCGTCGGTCACGGCGGGCGGATAGCTTTCCACCAGCGTCACGCGCGCGGCATCCACCGCCAGCGCATGGCTGAACACGCCGATGCCCGCGTACAGATCGAGCACAGCCTCGCCCGGCTGCACCTGCAGCAGCGCGCGGACGGTCTGCGCCAGCACGCCGAGCATCGGCACGTTGGGCCGGAAGTACGCACCCGCCGTCGCCCGCAGCCAGGCATCGCCCACCTGCAGGCGCACAGCGCTCTCGCCCACCAGGTTCACCGGCTCGTTGTCCGGCAGGATGAGATTGACGCTCACATCGGTATCGAGTTCCAGCTCCGGGGCCGCCTCGGTGCGGACGCTCAGGATGAGCATGCGGCCGCCGTCGCTGCCGCGCTGCAGGCGCACGCGCGAGACATCGGCCAGGTCCTGTGCGGTGAAGTCCAGCTGCGCGTAGAGATCGAGCAGATCGGGGTGCAGCAGTGCGCATTCGCGGTGCGGGACGCTGCCGCCCGTTCGCCCCGGCAGCAGCAGCCGGCCTTCGCTCACCTGCCAGGTGGCGTGATGCAGAAAAGCCCACGGCTGCAGCGCAGGGATCGTCGCCTCGACAGGCGGGCTGCTCAAGCCGGCAATGCGCGACAGATGCTCGGCCAGCACATCCTGCTTGAGCAGCGGCTGCGCCGCGTAGGCGATGTGCTGCCAGGCGCAGCGCACACACCCTTCGCGGAAGTAGCCCTCGCAGGCCGGATACACGCGGTCGGCGCTGGCCTCGATCAGCCGCACGCCCTCCGCCTGCAGCGCGCCGTCCTGCTCGCCAGTGATGCGTATCTCCACGCGCTCGCCGGGGATGGTGAAGGGGACGAAGACCGTGGAGCGCCCCAGCCGGGCAAGGCCCGCGCCGCCACCGGCCATCCCCTCGATCACCACTTCAGGATTCTGAGGCGGGCGGCGCGGCGCGCGCGACGATCTGTGCTGGGGCATCTTCACTCCGGGACGAATGACCGGCGAAGCGCCGGAAGGACGGTGCGCGCCTGTGCGCGTGCGTCTGCTTACTGCGCCTGCGGTTCCAGCACGCCGATCTCGTCTTCGATCAGCGCGACCGCCGCCGCCAGCGTGCCGGTGTCCAGCGCGAACTTCACGCCGGCCGCCGCGAACAGCCCGGGCAGGCCAAGTGTGCCGCCCAGTGCCAGCGCCTCGCGGTAGCGCGCCACGGCGCCCGCCTGATCACGCCGCGCGTTGCCGTACACCTGCGCCGCGCCAAGCTGCGCGATGCCGTACTCGACGTAGTAGAACGGGATCTGGAAGATGTGCAGCTTGCGATGCCAGCCGGTCACCCGCGCATCCTCCAGCCCGCTGAAGTCGATGCCGACCATGAAGCGGTCCCACTCGCGCGCCCAGGCCGCATCGCAGGCCGCCGGGTTCTGCGCATCGTCGGTATGCGTGTACACCCAGTGCTGGAAGGCGTCGACGACGGCCATGTACGGCCAGAAGGTGATCATCCCCTCCAGATGCTGAATGCGCGCACGCGCGGCATCGGCGGCGCTGTAGTAGCCTCCCTGGTCCTTCGCCAGATAGGGCGCGGCCAGCAGCTCCATGCTCATCGATGCCACTTCGCAGAACTCCAGCGGCGGATCGATGCGGCGGTAGGACGGCAGCGCGCGGAACACCTCGAAGGCGTGGAAGGCGTGGCCGCCCTCGTGCAGCAGAGTCTGTACATCGTCGTGAATGCCCACAGAATTCTGGAAGATGAACGGCCGCTCGCTGACGTCGAAGGTGGTGCAGTACCCACCCGGCGCCTTGTTCCTGCGATTGTGCAGGTCCAGCAGGCGCTCCTCCATCATGATGTCGAAGTACTCACCGATCTGCGCATCGACGCGGTGGAAGATCGTGCTGGCCGTCTGCGCCAGCGCGTCTGGCTGCACGTACGGCTGAAGCGCAGGCCGCCCGCGCGGATCGACGTGTACCTGATGATCGCTGTCCCACGGGCGCAGGCTGTCCAGGCCCAGCAGGCGGCGGCGCCGGTCGTAAATGCGCGCGGCAGCCGGCACGACCGCCTCCTCAATCGCACGGTGAAACTGCAGGCAGTCCTCCGGCGTGTAGTCGAAGCGGTGCTTCTGCTGCCAGGCGAAGCTGCGGTAGTCCAGCCCGGCGTTCTCCGCCATCTGCAGGCGCAGGCGCAGGAAACGCACCCACAGCGCGTTGAGCGCCTCGCGGTCCTGCAGGCCGCGCTCGATCACCGCCCGCCATGCGCGCTCGCGCACCGGGCGCTGAGGGCTGAGGCGCAGCGGCAGCATCTGCGACAGCGTCTTCTCCTCACCTTCCCACTGCACCGTCTGGCTGCCGAGGATCCGGTCGTACTCCTGACCGAGCTTGTTCTCCTCAGTGAACAGCGGCACGTTGGCCTCGCGGAAGATCTCGGCATCCACGCGAATACGGCGCAGCGGGATCTCGTAGCCTTCCGGCTCCAGGCCGCTGGCCAGCAGTTTCTCCTTAAGCTGCTGATCGGCCATCATCGCCGGCGGCAGCACCTCGTCGAGGAATGCGTTCAGGCGCGTCTCGGCGCCCTCATCCGCCGTGTCCTGGGTGTTGGCGAGGTTCAGCCGGGCATACGTCTCGCTGATACCGCTGAACAGGCGCGACCAATCCGAGAGCCACTCCACCGCATTCTCCGCGGTCAGGTCTCGCGCCAGCAGCGCATCGACATACGGCTGATAGCGATCCCACGTCCACAACATCACCTCGTCGATCGCAGGAATCTGGTTGAACACGCGACACACTCCTTTGCCCGGGGCACACGGCGCGCAGCGCCAGTCGGAAGAGAACGCCCGCCGCAGCAGGCGGCAGATCAGCCCGGCACAGCGGCGGGCGCGGCAGCCGGCGCACTCCATGCGGGAGAGCCAGCCGGGATTTCGCGCAGCAGCCGCTCGCGGAAGGGGAAGTACTCCACTTCCAGATTGTGCCGCTGGGCGCGGATGAACTGCGCCTCGCGCGCGGCAGTATCCCGGGCGATGCGCTGGCGCATGTCGGGCGGCGGCTGATAGCGCCCGATGATCGCGTTGGCCGCCAGCTTTGCCTGCAGGTCGCTCAGCGGCCAGATGCAGCCCAGCGGCTGCACCAGCCCGATCACGAACAGCGACGGGTGATCGGGATGCATCATCAGCAGATACAGCGGAACGGGCTGCCCCTCCGCAAAATCCATGATCGCCGGATCGAGAAACGGGAAGGTGATGCGAAAGCCGGTCGCCGCGATGATGGTGTCGTACTCCTCGGCGCGGCCATCGGTGAAATGCACGGTGCGGCCGTCAAAGCGGGCGATATCGCGGCGCGCATGCACCCTGCCATGGCGCAGGTAGTACAGCAGCTCGCTGTTGAGCGTGAGATGCTGCTGCAGCACCTTGTGCTGCGGGCGCTGCAGCCCGTAATCCGCGTAGTCACCGACGTTCAGGCGCAGCACCAGCTGCAGCATGCGCCCGTACAGCCAGTGCGGCATCCAGCGCACCTTCTCCGCCAGCACATCCGCCGGCTGGCCGAAGGTGAACTTGGGCGCGATGTAGTAGCCGCGGCGCATACTGATGGCGGTGAACGCCGAGACGCGCGCGGTCTCCACCGCGATATCGCAGGCGGAATTGCCGCCGCCGACCACCAGCACGCGCTGATCGCGAAAGGGCGCCGCCGACCTGTAATCATGGCTGTGCAGCAGCTGGCCCGTGAACGTGCCCGGATACGTCGGCATGCGCGGGTCCCAGTGATGGCCGTTGGCGATCATCACGTAGTCGAACTGCTCGCGCGCGCCCCCGGCCAGCGTCACCGTCCATGTGCGATCGGAGTTCTCTTCCACGCGCTCGACCGTGGTGTTGAAGCGGATGAGGTCGAGCACGCCGAACTGACGGGCGTACGCCTGAAAGTAACTCAGCACCTGGCGGTGCGAAGGGTAGTCCGGGTAGTCGGCTGGCATGGGGAAGTCTTCATACGCCGACAGACGCTTGCTGGTGATGATATGCGTGGTCTCGTACACGCTGGAATGGCTGAGGCGGGGTGAGTACACCCAGTTGCCGCCCATTTCAGCCTGCCGCTCATACACGACGATGTTACGCAGGCCCACCTGCAGGCAGTTCTTGGCGGTGGTGATGCCGGAAGGACCAGCGCCGATGATACATACGCGGGCGGAGGTTGAACGATTCACGAGGATAGCCTTTACTGCTTCTTCCGGGCCGCAGCCAGCGGATCGGCCTGCGGTGGTAACGCGGATGGCGCAGCATCCACGATCGGCAGCTCGAAGCCGAACACGCTGCCGCGGCCCGGCGCGCTGTGAAAATGCATGCGCCCCTGATAGCGCTCGATGATGTTGCGCACCAGATGCAGCCCCAGCCCGGTCCCTTCGATGCGCGCCGTCTCCTCCGACTTGACGCGGAAAAATGGCGTGAACAACTGCTGCTGCTGCTCAGGCGAAATGCCGATGCCGTTATCAGCCACCTCAAACACAGCGTATCCGTTGACCTGGCGCAGGCTGATGGTGATGCTGCCGCCCGGCGGAGTGTACTTGATGGCGTTGCTGATGAGGTTATCCATCGCCTCGCGCAGCTGCGGCGCATCGCCCAGCACGGGCAGGGGACGCGCGCCCGTCTCCACGATCAGCATGTGCGCCTGCGCCTCAGCCGCCTTGCGATACTCGGCAACGCTGCTGCTGGCGATCTCCGTCAGGTTCACCACCTGCTGCGGGGCATCAGACTGCGCTTCCTGCAGGCGCTCCAGAGAGAGGATGTCGCTGATGATGTTCTGGATGCGAGTGGCAGACTGCACAATCGACTCGACGAAGTCCACATGTTCCGCGCTCAACTCATGCCGATCCTCCAGCAGAAGTTCGCCAAAGCCGACGATCGTGCCCAGCGGGTTGCGCAGGTCATGCGCGGCCAGGCGGATCATGTCGGTCTTGATCTGCTCAAGATGTGTCAGCCGGCTGATCAGCGCGCTGCGCTCGTCCAGCTGTTTCTGCGTCAGTTCAAACAGGCGGGCATTCTCCAGCGCGATCGACACGCGCGCGGTCAGCATGCGCATGTGTTCAGCGATGCTGCCGCTGAAGCGTTCAGGCTCAGCTGTCTCCAGGCGCAGCACGCCGAAGAGCTGCGCCTGCTGCACAAGCGGCAGCACCATCAGCGCGCGCGTTCCGCTCACGCGCGGCACGTAGTCCAGGTCGTGCCGCACATCCTGCACGACCTCATCACGCCGCCCGCGCAGCGCCCGCCCAAGCACACCCTCCTCGGCGGAGAAACACTGGCCGCGCTGGTACGCGCCTGCCGCAAAGGACGCGCACACCATGTCACTGTCCGCTTCCAGCACGCCGATGTAGCCATCTGAAGCGCCGCTGATCCGCATCGCGGCCCGCAGCGCCACACTCAGCACGTCGTCGATGTGCAGCCGGCTGGAGAGCGCGGTCTCGACGCGACGCAGGCTGCGCTGCATGCGCTGCTGCTCCTGCCGGGCAGCATCCACGCGGCGGCGCGCGCTGACATCGATCAGCATGCCCACCACCTGGCCGGTGTGCGCATCCGCCGCTGAAGGCACGTGCTTCAGCCGGGCGAAGTACCAGTGCGTGATGCCATCGCCATGCACCAGCGGAAATTCGAATTCGAGCGTATCCGTACTGCTGTGCGCGAAGGCCTGATACAGATCCATCACGTGAGCATGCGGCTGCGCGGTCTGGTCAGGCAGGCCAGCAGACGACGCCAGCGCTTCGGCGGCGCTGGTGTGCAGCGCGCGCATGAGCTGTTCCGTGGTCAGGCCAAACGCCACTTCGGGCGGGCGGCTGACGAACTGCACCGCATGATTGCCGGGATCATGCGCGAACACGAAATCCGGCAGGGTCTCAAAAGCGCGCTCCATCGCCGCCTGTGAAGCAGTCTTCGGGCGACCGTGGGGCGTGTGACTGGATGGAGAACCGCCAGCACCGGGCATAGATCACAATCTCTCGAAAGGCTCGCTGAACGGCAGGAGCACAGCGCAAATTCACAAGCCGGCGATCGGTATGACCAGGTCTTTGTGAAACGACGTGAGCGCTGTCAGGCCGCCGTCGGCGTCAATATACCACGAGTCTTCGATGCGGCAGCCCATCTTCTGCTCCGGATAGTATAGCCCCGGTTCAATCGTGATGACATGCCCGGGAGCGAGTGTATCGGATGAGAGATGGCTCAGGCTGGGAGCCTCATGAATGTTCAGACCGATGCCATGCCCCAGGCTGTGCACGTAGCCTTCCTGCGTGCCGGGGTGCGTGCGCAGCGTGCGGTGGCCGCCCGCCTCGAAGTAGTCCAGCACGGCCAGCTGCCCGGCTTTGGCCGGCATGCCCGCGCGGCTCATCTCAACGCCGATGTCGTTGGCCTGCATCACCTGCGCATAGAGCGCCTGCAGCGCCGCCGGGGCATAGCCGATCGACCACGTGCGCGTGACATCGTGGTAGTAGCCGCCGCCCAGCTCGCGCGGGAAAAGATCAAAGACGATGCTTTCGCCGGGACGCAGCACCTCGGCGCTCTCTCCGCGGCTGTGCGGAAAGCCTGCATCACGCCCCTGGGCGAAGATCATGCCGGTGTCTTCCAGATCGTAGTCCAGCAGCGTCTTGCGTACGAAGCGCTTGACTGCGCCGATCGTCAGCGGCTCCCCCTCGTCATTCACCACCTGCCCATCGCGCACCTGATGCCCGCTGATGAAGGCCCATGTCGCCTCCAGCACCTGATCGGTGCGGGCGGCCACCGAGCGCAGGCGCATCAGCTCGTCAGCATCCTTGGTCATCATCACTTCGGTGAACAGCGGATGGTTGTTGTCCGGCTCACCAACGAAGGTGTAGCCGGGGCACAGCGCCGTTAGCTCAGCAGCGCGGCTGAGGATGAAGCTGAAGCTGCCCGCGCCATACAGGCCGATGGTTCCCGAAGGCACGCCGCATCGCGCAAGGATCTCACCCCACCACGCGGCGGCGGCACGGCTGGCATTGCCCTCGTGCTTGTGCAGCAGCGCCTGCAGCTCTGGCGTATTGTAGATGTGCGTCTCCAGCCCGCTGCGCGCGGCTTCTTCGGTTTCCATCGAGCTGACATACAGGATGGCGTCGGCGCCCGGGCGCTTGACCAGCACGCCCCGGGTGATGTGCGCGCCGCCCGTCAGGTAGTCGAGCGGCGGGCTGTAGATCTCATCGATCCAGATCAGGATGGCGTCAAGGCTGCGGGCGCGGATCAGACGGTCGAGGTCGGCTTTCATCGGGGGTGGCCTCATTCTCAGCAGCTGGCGCAGGCGGATCAAAGGGCAGCAGCACCGTGAACGTGCTGCCCTGCCCAACCGCTGATTGTACGCGGATCTCGCCACCCATCACAGTCGCAAGCTGGCGCGAAATCGCCAGGCCCAGCCCGCTTCCCTCAATCGGAATATCGATGCTGCGCTCTACCTTGCGAAAGCTCTGGAAGATGTCCTTCAGCGCATCCTCGGGAATGCCGATGCCGGTATCCGCCACGCGCAGCATCCACCGTTCGCCATCCGCCGGGCCAGCTTCCAGCCGCACCTCGCCCCGCTGCGTGAACTTGAGGGCGTTGCCCACCAGGTTGACAGCAATCTGCTGCAGGCGCTGCACATCGGTTCGCACCACGTCGGGCAGGCCGGGCAGCGCCTGTGCGCTCAGGCGCAGCCCCTTGATCTGCGCCAGACTGCCCAGCTCTGCCGTCACCTCATCGATGAACCGCCGTGGGTCCACCGAGGTGTATTCCAGGCGAACACTACCCACCTCAATACGCGAGAGGTCAATGGTATCGTTGACCAGCCGGCGCATGCGCTGGGCCGCCTCGAACACGCGGCGCACGGTATCGCGCTGCTCATCGCTTAGCGGGCCGAACACATCCTCGGCCAGCAGATCGCTGTAGCCGATAATCGCGCCCAGCGGGGTGCGAAACTCATGCGCCGCGCGCGCGATGAACAACGACTTGGCGCGGTTGGCCGCCGCCGCCTCCTCCAGCGCATCCTGCAGCGCCAGCGTGCGGTCCTGCACGCGCTGTTCGAGCGTGCGATTGGCGGCGGCCATCTCCGCTTCAGCGCGCTGGCTGTCTTCGCGCGCGGCGGTGAGGTGCATCACACTGCCAGTCACCACGTTCAGGAATCCGCCCAGCAGCATCATTGCCGGAGGAACGGCCACGGAGCTAAATGGGCCGATGCCGATGGCCGTCAGTACAGCGCCCACCACCGTGATCAGGCACGAGGCCAGTCCTGCCGCATGCAGGCCGAACTGATAACCGTAGAGCATCATCAGCGCAACGACGACGAAGCTGGTCTGTACCATTGCCATGGCAACCGCTGATGCGATCAGCAGGAACAGCAGCATGGCTACCGCGAACGCTGACTGACGAGACGCCAATCTATAGGGAATTTTCAGCCAAACCAGCAGCGCGCCACCAAAGATCTGAATGCCGACGCACTGGCCTACCCAGCTCGTCATCCACACATACGCAAAATCCGACAAAGGCGCGAGCCCGGCCGCCACCAGCACCAGCGTCAGCACCGTCGTGCTGACCATTGAGGCGGCATCCGCAGCGTAGAACGTGTAGACGAGGATTCCGCGCGCAGTGCCAATATCGGCGCCGGCGGAGTTGAAGCGAAAAAGCAGCACGCGGCTGAGCCAGCACTGCAGGGCAATCCCCCCTGCAACCGGAACGCTCGCGGCCAGCGCAGCAGGCGCGGCCAGGCCTGCGCTGCTCAGCAATGGCAGCCACGCGCCGACAGCGCCGAGGATCACACCCGGCAGCACGCGCGCGCCGCACAGGATCACGGCGACCGCCGCCACGCCAGCCGCCGGCCACAGCGCAGGAACCGCGCCGCGGGCCACATCCGACACGGACAGGCGAAACACCATGCCCAGCAGCAGATAGCCCAGCGCAACGCCTGCGTTCAGCAACAGCGTCCGCACTGCGGGATTCGGCACAAGGGCATTGAGACGAACAGGCAGAATCATGAGAACCTAAACATTCTGACAATACTCAGCATACGTTACTTGCCGGATATATGGCATTGAGAAAGCGATATTCACGCCGTGAAACATATACATTTTTCCCCAACAAATTCCTAAAGCGGCTGCTGTGCTGGGGTGCCCGGCTTGCGCGGGTAGAGCGGGCGCACGGGAGCGATCTTCTCGATCACCACCAGATAGTGCGTGTCTTCGACATCCGGCAGCTGGACGGGATGAATGCCCGTCAGCCTGCCGCCCAGCGCCTTCAGCGCGCGCTGGCTGTCTGCGGCCTCCTCCTCGGCGGTGCGCCCCTTCAGCGCGATCGCCAGCCCGCCCACGCGCACCAGCGGCAGCATGTACTCCAGCAGCACCGGCAGCCGGGCGACCGCGCGCGCCAGCGCCACATCGCAGGCCTCGCGCTGGCCGGGCATTCGTCCGGCCTCCTCCGCCCGCGCATGCACAAACGAGACGCCCTCCAGCGCCAACGCCTCGCACACCGCCTGCAGGAACAGCAGCTTCTTGCCCGTCGCTTCCAGCAGCGTGAGGCGCAGATCGGGCCGCACGATCCGCAGCGGCAGGCCGGGAAAGCCCGCGCCCGTGCCCACGTCGATCACGCGCAGGCCGGTGGCCGCAGGCAGCAGCGGGGCCACCGACAGCGAGTCCAGAAAGTGCCGCACGGCGATGCCCTCGGCGCTGGTGATGGCCGTCAGGTTCATACGCGCGTTCCACTCCACCAGCAGTTCGGCATAACGCGCGAACTGCGCCGCCTGTTCGGTGCTGAGCGTGAGGCCGAAGCGCGAGGCGGCGTGGTCTGCGAGGGAGAAGGTCATCGTGGCGTGGCGGCGCGCCCTCTGCCTGTACGTCAGGCAGAGGGCGCACAGCGTTCGCTAGTTGTTCGGGGTGATATTATGCCAGGGCGCAGCCGCCGGGTTAAACATGTTGGTGTAGCTCACCGGCTGGCTGGTGGGATTGCGGACGATATCGAAGTTGCAGTTGCCCTCATCCGCCGGATTGGCCGTGCCGGGGCCGAAGTCCGCGAAGCCGTCGTTGACCGGGTTGGCCCACGTCAGGCGGTACTCCACTTCGTAGTGGCCGGGGCGCAGATTGCCGACGTTGAAGGTGTAGAACACATAGTACAGGCCGCTCACGCGCTGCGGTGCGCTCTGAACCACGTCGTTGAAGCTGGCGCCGTTCATGCGCACGGAGTACTGCGCGTTGGCGAGGTGCTGCTGCATCTGCGCCTCGGTGCGGGTGTACCACGACCAGTACACCGTCACCGGATCGCTGTCATAGATCAGACCGGGCAGCGCCAGCGCGAAGTTCTCGCAGGCGGCGTAGATCAGACCGGGCGTCTGCGAGCGGAAGCTGTTGCTGGGGCGCGGGCCGACGACCACCGTCGCTTCCGGCGCGAGGTTGGGATTGAGCACGCCGCCATTGGGCGCGGGCAGGTTGATCAGCGCCGGGTTGGTGCTGCTGGACGAGCCGCTGTCCACGCTCGTGCCGGGCGGGTTCTGCGGGCTGCTGCACCCGTCCTGCACATCTGTCAGGTTGAAGCTGAAATCGACGCTGGCGGAATTGCTCTCGCGCGCCACCAGCACGCGGGCGCTGGCGCTCTGGCCAGCGGGGACCGTCGCGCCGCTGTTGTACGACACCTGTTCGCTGAAGCGGAAATCGCCGCCCACCTGCACCTGCCGCAGCGAGGTCAGTGCCGTGCCGCTGGCGCTGGGGCCGGCGAACACCTGGTAGTACACATCCCAGCCCGCCAGCATCGTGCCGGTCAGGTTCATCACCGCGCCGGTTTCGCAGGCGACGAAAAAGCCCTGCACCGAACTCTGCGGAGCGGCGCTGCTGGACGCGGCGGTTGGAGCGCTGGTCGCTGCGGGCTGCGCCTGCGCATGCGGAACCGTGGCCCCCATCAGCGCGGCGGCCATGGCGAAGACGGCAGCAGCCGTCAGGACGATCACAAGACGTGACGAGCGTTTCACGGCAGGTCCTTTCAGTGTTTCGCAGCGCCTATGATAACGCAAATTCCGCGTTTCATCTCACCTGCGATTGCACTACAATCAGCCGATGCTGCGCCCAGACAGACGAGGGAATCTGCTTTGACAACACCGATCATTGCCGTGCTTGAGGGAGATCAGACCGGGCAGGAGCTGCTTGAGGAAGCGCTGCGCGTGATCGACCCCGCGGTGACGCGCGTGGAGATCGCCTTCAGGCGCTTCGATCTGTCGCTGGAGAAACGGCGCCAGACGAAAAACGAGATCGTGCGCGAGGCGGCGGACTTCATCAACCGCTGCGGATTCGGCATCAAGGCCGCCACCATCACGCCGGAACAGAAAGGCGACGTGGGCAGCCCGAACGCCCTGCTGCGCGAGCTGGTCAACGGGCAGGTGATCCTGCGCACGGGCCGGCGCATCCCGGCAGTGCGCCCGCTGGCCGGTGTGTACGCCCCGATCGCGGTGGTGCGCATGGCCGTCGAGGATGCCTACGGCGCGACCGAGTGGCGCGAGGGCGAGGGGCTGGACGAAGTCGCCTACAGCACGCGCCGGCTTTCGCGCCGCGTATGTCGCGCCGTCGCCGAGTTCACCTTTCGCCATGCGCAGAAGACGCATGCCAAGGTGTTCGGCGGGCCCAAGTACACCGTCAGCCCGGTCTACGAAGGCATCTTCAAGGAAGAGCTCGATGCCGCCGCGGCGCGCTTCCCGGCGGTGCGCTATGACCCGCAGCTCATCGATGCGACCTACGCGCTGCTGCTGGAGACCAGTGGCGAGCCGCTGGTGATCCCCGCGCTCAACCGCGACGGCGACACGCTCAGCGATCTGGTGCTGAAGATGTTCGGCAGCATCGCCGGCGCCGAGTCGATCATCCTGTCGATGGACGAGCACTTCAGCGTGCGCACGGTGATCACCGAGGCGCCGCACGGCACCGCACCCAGCCTGCAGGGCAAGAACATCGCCAACCCGATGGCGATGATCCTGGCCGGCGCCGCCCTGCTGAGCTATCTCAACCAGCCGCAGGCCAACGCCGCCAGCCGCGCCATCTACGAGGCGGCGATGGAGACGGTCTACGACGGCATCCGCACGCCCGATCTGGGCGGGCAGTCCAGCACCAGCGATTACACCAGCGAGGTCATCCGCCGCGTGCGCGGCAAGCTGGAAGTGTGGGACGTGCTGGGCGGCGGCGGGTGAGCGCTGCGCAGCCAGCATCCGCCTGATGGGCCGCAGTCCGAAGGAGCATCGATCATGACCGAACGCCGTCTGATTTCATCCGGCACGCCCTGGGAACGCATCGTCGGCTATTCCCGCGCGGTCCGCTTCGGGCCGCACATCCACGTTAGCGGCACCACCGCCAGCGACGAGCACGGTACCGTGATGGCTCCGGGCGATGCCTACGGACAGGCCCGCTACATCCTGGAGAAGATCGAGCGCGCGCTTCAGCAGGCCGGCGCCAGCATGCAGGATGTCGTGCGCACGCGCATCTACGTCGTGCGCGTGTCCGACTGGGAGGCGGTTTGCCGCGCGCATGCCGAATTCTTCGCGGAGGTGCGCCCGGCCAACACCCTGGTGGAAGTGAGCGCGCTGATCGACCCGGCGCATCTGGTCGAGATCGAAGCGGAAGCCTACGTCGGGAGCAGCGCGTGAAGTTCAGCCTGCGCCTGAACAACGACCTGCCAGTCGCGGAGTATGTCCGCATCGCGCAGGCCGCGGAAGCCGCTGGCTTCGATCAGTTCTGGGTGAGCAACGATCTGTTCCTGCGCAGCGCCCCGGTCATCCTGACGGCGGTGGCGGCGGCCACTACGCGCATCGAGATCGGCACGTGCATCCTCAACCCCTACACGATGAACCCGGCGGAGATCGCTATGCTGGCGGCCACGCTGGACGAGGTGAGCGGTGGGCGCTTCAACCTGGGGCTGGCCGCCGGCGCCGCCGAATTCCTCAAATGGGTGGGCATCCCGCAGGACAAGCCGCTGGCGGCCATGCGCGAGAGCATCAGCGCTGTCAACCGTCTGCTCTCCGGCCAGCCCGCCGCTGGCGATGGCGCGTTCGTGCGCTGGACGGACGAGGCCTATATGCGCTTCACCCCGCGCCGGCGTGTCCCCATCTACGTCGGGGCGCTCAGCCCGAATATGCTGCGCCTGACGGGCGAAGTCGCCGATGGCGGGCTGCCGCTGCTCTTCCCGCCAGAGCACATCGCCAGCGTGCTGCCGCACATCCGCGCCGGGGCCGAGGCCACCGGGCGTTCGCTGGATGCGCTGGACATCGCCGCCTGCGTGTGGTGCGCGGTAGGCGAGGATACCGCCGGCGCAGAAGAGGCACTGCGCGAGAAGATCGCCTACTACGGCCACGCGCTCAGCCCGATGATCTGGGAGGCGCTGGGTGTGACGCAGGACGACTTCCGCCCGATCGAACACGCCATCATGGTTGAGCGCGATCTGGCCCGGGCAAAGGCGCTGGTCACGCCGGCCATGCTGCGCATCGGCATCGTCGGCACGCCACCAGCGCTGATCGCGCGGCTGGAGGCGCTGACGGCGCTGGGCGCACGCCATCTCTCGTTCGGGCCGCCGCTGGGCGTGCATCCGCTGGAGGCGGTGCAGCTCATCGGCAGGCAGGTCATCCCCCACTTCCGATCATGAGCGAAACGCACTTCCCCCTGTACGACCTGCGCGTGACCGTCGAGGCGATCGAAGGACGATCGGTGTGCGGCCTGCAGGTGGGCGACTATTTCGAACTGACGGAAAGCAGCCGCCTGCGCCTGCCGCCGGGCAGGCACTTCTGCATCTACGCGCTGGCGGCGGTGCTGCCGCTGCTGGCCGCAAAACAGCGCGAGCTGGCCCCCGGCGACTGGATGGCACGCGACTCGCTCATCGCCTGCCCGGACCCGGACGAACGCCTGATCATGCGCGTCGAACGCATCACGCGGCGCACGATGGACAGCGAGGAGCTGACATGACGCGGCAGGTTTCGATCGCGCTGCAGACGGACAAGCACGCAGCGGAGTACATCCGGCTGGCGCAGCTCATCGACGCCTATCCATTCGACAAGGTGACGGTGTACTGCGATGCGCCGTTTCACCCCGGCTTCGCGGCGCTGCTGCTGATGGCCCCGCATCTGCGCCGCGCACAGCTGGGCGTGTCGGCGATCCCGCCGGCGCGCGTACACCCGATCGACATCGCGGCGCAGGCGGCGCTGCTCGACGGGCTGGCGGCGGGCGGCGTGTACATCGGGCTGGCGCGCGGCGCATGGCTGGGCGATGTCGGCATCCACGAGGCGGCCCGGCCAATCCAGCAGATCCGCGAGGCCGCTGGCGTGATCGAGGCGCTGCTGAGCGGGCGCGCGGGCGGCTATGACGGCGAGATCTACCGGCTGGCCCCGCATGTGCGCGCGCCCTATCCGCTGCCTACGCGCCGCATCCCGCTGCTGATCGGCTCGTGGGGCGAGAAGCTGTGCGCGCTGGCCGGCACGATCGCCGACGAGGTCAAGATCGGCGGCACGGCCAACCCGGATGTCGTGCCAGTCATCCGGCGCTACATCGCGGCGGGCGAGGCGGCCGCCGGGCGGCCAGCCGGCAGCGTCGGCGTGGTGGCCGGCGCTGTGTCCATCGTCGATGAGGATCGTGAGCGGGCGCGCGCGGCGGCGCGGCGATCGGTCGCGCTTTACCTGCCGGTGGTGGCCCCGCTCGACCCGACGGTGCAGGTGGAGCCGGAGCTGGTGGCGCGGCTGAAGGCGGCTGCCGAGGCCGAGCAGTGGGACGCCGCCGCCGCGCTCATCAGTGATACAATGCTGGAGAAATTTGCATTTGCTGGCTCCCCCGCTGATCTCATTCGCCAGGCGGAAACGCTGTTCGCCGCTGGCGCAGCGCGCGTGGAGTTCGGCACCCCGCACGGCCTGCCGCCGGAACACGGCATCCGGCTGCTGGGCGAGAAGGTACTCCCTGCTCTGAAATGAGGTCATCGTGATGGATCTGTTTTCTCCATTTGAGTTGCGCGGCGTGACGCTGCGCAGCCGGATTGGCGTCTCGCCAATGTGTCAGTACTCGTGCGAGGAAGGCTTCGCCAACGACTGGCATCTGGCGCATCTGGGCGCGCGCGCCGTTGGCGGGGCGGCGCTGGTGTTCACCGAAGCGACAGCGGTGGAAGCGCGCGGGCGCATTTCGCCGCATGATCTGGGGCTGTGGGACGACGCGCACATCGGCCCGCTGGCGCGCGTGGTGGATTTCCTGCACCACTTCGGCGCAGCTGCGGGCGTGCAGCTGGCCCACGCCGGGCGCAAGGCCAGCACCGCGCGCCCCTGGGACGGCGGCGGCCCGGTGCCCCCGGGCATTGGCGGCTGGGAAGTGTGCGGTCCCAGCCCGATCGCCTTTCAGGACCGCTACCCGGTGCCGCGTGCGCTGAGCATGGGCGAGATCGGTGGCGTGATTGAGGCGTTTGCGGCGGCGGCAGAGCGCGCGGCGCAGGCCGGCTTCGACGTGATCGAAATTCACGCCGCGCACGGCTATCTGCTGCACAGCTTCCTCTCGCCCCTCAGCAACCGCCGCGAAGACGACTACGGCGGCGGATTCGACGGGCGCACGCGCATCGTGCGCGAGGTGAGCCGTGCGGTGCGGTCGGTGTGGGCCGGGCCGCTGGTGGTGCGTTTCTCCGCCACCGACTGGCGGCCAGATGGCTGGACGCTGGACGACTCGGTGCGCCTGGCAGCGCTGCTGCGCGAGGATGACGTCGACATGATCGACTGCTCCAGCGGCGGCATCGTCCCCGGGGTGCTCATCCCCAGCGCGCCCGGCTACCAGGTCCCGCTGGCGGAGACCATCCGCCGCGAGGCTGGCATCGCCACCGCCGCCGTCGGGCTGATCACCACGCCCGAACAGGCCAGCGAAATCATCGCGAACGGTCAGGCCGATCTTGTGCTGCTGGGGAGGGAGATGCTGCGCGATCCCTACTGGGCAGTGCACGCGGCGCAGGCGCTGGGGGCCGCCCCGGCCTTCCCACCGCAGTACGCGCGGGCGTTCTGACCGGGCAGCGCGCCACAAAAAAAACGGCGCACCCGGCGGGGGACGAACGGCCGGGTGCGCCTGCCTTCATCGGCCTGTCAGGCCGTTTCGGTCTCCTTGTCGGGATGCACCAGCAGGATGGGCACCTTGGTGTGCTCCATCACTGCCTTGGCCACGCTGCCGAAGAACAGCCGCGCCAGCCCGGTGCGCCCGTGCGTGCTCATCACCACCAGATCGATATCGTCGTTGCGCACGAACTGGCAGATCGCCGCCGGCACATCCGGATTGTCGATCATCTGCGTGTGCACGTTCACGCCGGTCTCGCGTACCTCGGCGCACACGCCCTGCAGATAGCGCGTCATCGAATCGCGCAGTTCGCCAACCACCGTGTCCTGCCCGGCGACGGCCAGCTCCGGTGCGTAGACCTGCGCCGGCGGCGAGAACACATGCAGCAGGACAATCTCTGAGCCGTTGCTGCGGGCGATATCGATGGCATGCGGAAGGGCGCGCTGAGACCACCCGGAACCATCCAGCGGAACGAGAATCCTGCGATAGCGTCCGGCTTCTGCCATGATCGGCTCCTTACGGGCTTACCCGTGATCGAGAGCGACAGCGCCCCGTGTGCCGCGCCGGCCTGATCGCCAGCCGCCCGGATTCGCTGTCTCCGGCTGTTCTCACAGCCTTACGATCATTGTATCGCGTTTTCGCTCGTTCGCCCGTCAGACTATGCACTTGTTGCAGTAAAGGCGGTCAAAACGCACAAAGCATCCCCGCATGGAGTGCGCGCCACGCTGCCGGATCACGTGCGCTTGCCGCGCTTGTGCGCCACTTTGGCGGCATTCTCGGCCAGGCGGTACTCGACGATGCGGCGGATCAGATCGCGGGGCAGCGGCGCATTGTGCGGAAACTGCACGCCACCCTTGCTCGTCCTGTACGCCGACAGCGCCTCCTCGAAGGCCGCGATGCCGGAGGGGATGGGGTAGAAGCCGGTGTGGGCCCTGAAGCCGCCGAAGTAGACCAGCGGGCCCTCGTGGAAGAATCCGGCCATGCCATAGCTGATGCGCTCGGTGGCAGCCGGCGCGGCGGCGCGGATGATCTCGCACATCTCCTGCAGGCGCAGGCGTACCGGCTCCGGGAAGCCAGCGATGTACGCGTCGATCGTCGTGGGCGTGTCTTTCGGGCTGTTCACGAGCCGCGCTGATCAGCCGTTCGGGCGGGCGTTCTGCACACCGAAGATGCGACTGCTCAGCTTGAAGCCGTTGTCTTCCAGCCGCTCGAGGAACTTCGGGCGGAAGCCGGTGCTCTCCAGCTTGCCGCCGCCGACCGTCGCCGCCGAGACCGAGGTGCTGCCCGGCAGGCGGTACATGAACACATCCTGCAGGATGACGTTGTCACCTTCCATGCCCTGGATCTCGGTGATCTGCGTGATCTTGCGCGTGCCGTCCTTCAGGCGGGCGATCTGGATGATCATGTCGACCGCGCTCACGATCTGCTTGCGCACCGTGATCAGCGGCAGATCCATCCCCGCCATCAGCACCAGTGTCTCCAGTCGGGCGATGGTATCGCGCGGATTATTGGCGTGTACGGTGGTCATCGAGCCATCGTGACCGGTGTTCATCGCCTGCAGCATGTCCAGCGCCTCGCCGCCGCGGCACTCACCGACGACCACGCGCTCCGGGCGCATGCGCAGCGAGCCGCGCACCAGATCGCGAATGGTCAGCGCGCCGGTCTTGCCATCTCCGCCGGGGACGGGCGGCGCGGTCTCCAGGCGCACGACATGCGCCTGATTGAGCTGCAGCTCAGCCGAGTCCTCGATGGTGATGATGCGCTCATCATCCGGGATGAACGATGACAGCACGTTCAGCAGCGTGGTCTTGCCGGAGCCGGTGCCGCCGGAGACCACCACGTTCAGACGCGACACCACGCATGCCTTGAGGAACTCCGCCGAGTCCCGCGTGAGCGAGCCGTAGGCGATGAGGTCCTCCACAGTAAGCTGCCTGTCGGGAAACTTGCGGATGGTGAGGGTCGTGCCGTTGAGCGCCGACGGGCTGCTGACGATGTGCACGCGCGAGCCATCCGGCATGCGCGCATCCACCATCGGGTTCTCGCGGTTGAGCTGGCGGCCGAGCGGGCGCACAATGCGCTGCGCCGTCCACAGCACGTGCTCCTCGTCGTCGAACACGATCTCCGTCTCGGTGATGCGGCCGCGTACTTCCGCCCAGATGCGGTCCGGCCCGTTGACCATGATCTCGGAGCAGGCATTGTTTTCCACCAGCGGCTGGATCGCGCCGAAGCCGAGCACATCATCGAGGACTGCCTCGCGCAGCAGCGTGAAATCGATGTTCGACAGCACATACTCCTGCCGTTCCTGGCCCAGCTTCTCCAGGATCTGGCGCAGCCGCTCGCCGATGAGCTGCTGCTTCTCCACATCGTCGCGCTTCCAGCCGTCCGCCTCATCGATCGTACGCAGCACGCGGCTGCGCAGCTGCCGGCGCATCGCCACCAGCCGGGGCGAGAGCGCGTTCTTGCGGTTGTTGGTGAGCGAGAGCGGGCTGATGGCCGGGCCCGGCTGCGCCGCGGGATGCACAATGACAGGCGCTTCACCGGGCGGGCGACCACCGGGATCACTGAGACGGCGCATCATCGACGACATGGCTTCTGGCTTTCACTTAGCGCTGACTTTGTGATTGGAGTGTACCCCGAAACGATCTTGAGTTTACCTTAACGCTTCCCTACGTTTTACCCACAGTGGACGGCCTCCCATCAGTGGGGTAAAACTATGTCAGCGACGCGCTCCCCGGCCCGTGCCACTCGAATCACAGCCGGGCCGCGTGCTGATGCGCCCGCGCGGCGTACTGAAAGCAGGCATCGGCATGACCCCAATTGCAGTGCGCTTCTGGCTCGCCCGGCCCGCAGCGGGACTCCGCGACGGGGATGATACCCTATCTGCACGGCGCCGCCATACCCGGGCGCGGCCGGTGCGCTCCGGGCGCGCATGACGGCGGGGGCGACCCTGAGCGGGGCAGAAGCCCGGCGGGCGGCGCGCAATGCCGGCGCGCTGGCGGCAGCGCGCATCCTGAGCAGCGGCGCGCTCTTCCTGTTCAGCATCTCGCTCGCCCGCCTGCTTGGCGAAGAAGGCTTCGGCATCTACGGCACGATCGGCCCGATGATCAACATCGCGGCCACGCTGGCCAGCTTCGCGCTCGGCCTGATCGTCATCCGCGAAGTGGCGCGGCGCCCGCAGGAGGCCGGCCGCTATCTGTCGGCCACCCTCGTGCTGCAGACCAGCTTCGCACTGCTGGCCTACATCGGCCTGAACGCCGCCGGGCTGGCGCTGGGCTACAGCGAGACGCTGCGCGCGCTGGCCGCCGTGGCGGGCATCAGCCTGTTCATCGATCTGGTGGGCAGCGCGTGCTACGACCAGCTCATCGCGCACGAACGCATGGTCGGCGCCTCCGTCGTCGAGATCGGCCACGTGCTGGCGCGCATCGCGCTGTGCCTGCTGCTGCTGGCGGCGGGGCTGGGGCTGCCGGGCGTGTACCTGGCGACGATCGCGGCGGGGATCGGGCGTTCGGCGGCGCTGTGGGCGCTGCTGCGGCGGGCAGGGGTGCGCCCGCGCTTTCCGGTGGACAGGTCGCTGGCGGGGCCGCTGCTGGCGGCGGCGCTGCCGCTGGCAGTCTCCGCGCTGGTCAACAGCGCCTACGCCCAGATCGACCGGCTGATCTCCACCAGTGTGCTCACCACTGCCGATACCGCGCACCTCAACGCCGCCTCAGTGATCGTCTCCGGGGTGATCGAGGTGCTCAACACCACCGTGCTGGTGGCGCTCTTCCCGCTGATGGCGCGCAGTTTTCAGCCGGGCGTCTCGCGCGAGCGCAATGCGCCGTTCTACTTCATGGTGGAGAAGCTGGCGCTGTTCGCGCTGCTGATCGGCCTGCCGATCGGGCTGATCGCCACACAGTTCGCCGCCGCGCTGACGGTGCCGCTGTTCGGCGAGCCGTTCCGCGCATCGGCCGATGTGCTGCGCGTGCTGATCTGGTACGCCGTGCTGACGATGGTCTCGAACGTGTTCGCGCAGGCGATGATGGCGGAGAATCGCCAGGCCCGATACGTGCTGGTGCGCGCTGGCGGGCTGGCGCTCAAGCTGGTGCTGAGCGTGGTGCTGCTGCCGGCGCTGGGCGTGGTCGGCGCGGCGGCGGCCTCGGCGCTGGCGGAGGCGGCGGTGCTGGCGGCGCTGGCCGCGCTCGTGCCGCTGCCCGGCTGGCGCTGGGGAGCGATGGCGCGGCTGGCGTTGGTGTGCGCGCTGGCCTCCGGCGCGATGCTGCTGGGCGGGCTGCTGTCGCCCGTGCTGGGGATCGCCGCGGGGCTGGCGGTATACGCGCTGGGCGTGCTGCGCGGCGGCGTGCTGCAGGCCGAGGATGCCGATCTGTTCTACCGGCTGGCGGCGGCGCTGCCCGGCGGGGCGCTGCTGCGCCGCTGGTGGAAGCGCGATGTGCCGCTGAGCTGGGAGTGAGGAGGGCGCATGGCCCGCTTTGACGATATGATGCCCCCCGAAATGCAGCAGCGCTGGCTGCGCGACATCAACTGGGACGACCTCGACGGGCCGCGACCGCACGCCCCCGCAGACCCGGCGCAGCACGAGCGGCTGAGCGCCTTCCTGCGCTGGCCGTACGCAGGAGAGACCGAGGCCTTTCTCGAAGAATATCTGCGCATGACCGTGCCGGCGCTGCTGCGCGCAGAAGGCCTGTACTGGAGCCTGTCCTGCCTGGCCGTGCCCAACGTGTATGCGCGGCTGGTTGCCGGCGGGCAGGTGACCATGCAGGTGACCTACGACGAGATGGAGGGCGCTCCGCTGTACGATGTGTTCCTGCCGCGCGCGCTGGCGGCCGCTGCGATCGGCGTGCCCGTCTCCCGCGAAGGCGAGCTGATCGACATCGCGCTGGATGATGAGGACGAACCGTTCGAGCTGCTGATCGGGCCCGCAACGCAGGCGAACGCAGGGCGCGATACCGCCGTGCTGACGGTGAGCTACGCCCAGGATGCGCTGGCGCTGACCGAGCTGGCGCTGGAGCAGATCCGCGCGCATCACCTGCAGCTCATGCGCGCGCACACGCCGCCGGCGGCCGGCCCGCACTGCTGGCCGCTGGTCGATCACGTGCTGAGGCTGCCGCGATGACGCTGACGGCGCTGGCGCTGCATACGCGGGACGCCTGGAACGACGCGCTGCGCGAGCTGCCTTACGCCCACGTGCTGCAGACATGGGAGTGGGGTGCGTTCAAGCACGCCACCACCGGCTGGCAGCCGCTGCGGCTGGCGTGGGCGTGGCACGGGCGGCTGGCGGCCATGGCCTCGGTGGGCGTGCGCCGCGCCGGCCCGCTCACGCTGATGTACGCGCCCAAAGGCCCCGCCCTCGCCTATGAGGATGCCGCCCTGCGCGAGGCCGTGCTGGCGGCGCTCGAAGGCGAAACCCGGCGGCGGCGCGCGGTCTGGCTCAAGCTGGACCCGGACGTGATCGCTGGGACGGGCGTGCCCGGAGAAGCAGATGCCGTCGAGACGGCGCTCGGCGCAGCGGTGCAGAGCGGGCTGCGCGCGCGCGGCTGGCGCTTTTCTGCCGAGCAGGTGCAGTTCCGCAACACCGTCGTCATCGACCTGGCCCAGCCGGAGGAGGCGCTGCTGGCAGCGCTCAGCCAGTCCACGCGGCGCAAGCTGCGCACCGCCGGGAAGGCCGGCGTGACCGTGCGCGCGGGCGGCCTGCACGACCTCGACACCCTCTACCGCCTGTACCAGATCACCGGCGAGCGCGACCGCTTCCTCATCCGCCCGGCCGCCTACTATCAGCGGGCCTGGCGCGACTTCATCGAGGCGGGGCTGGCGCAGCCGCTGATCGCCGAGGCCGAGGGACGGGCGCTGGCCGCCGTCATCCTGTTTCATTTCGGGCGCACCTGCTGGTACTTCTACGGCATGTCGTCAGATGAGCTGCGCGAGCACCAGCCCAACGTGCTGCTGCAGTGGGAGGCGGTGCGCTGGGCGCGCGCACGCGGCTATGCGCGGTATGATCTGTGGGGCGCGCCCGATGTCTTCAGCGAGACCGACCGGCTGTGGGGCGTGTACCAGTTCAAGCGCGGCTTCCACGGGCAGGTGGTGCGCCACATCGGTGCATGGGACTACGCGCCCAGCCCGCTGGCCTACGCCGCATTCACCCGGGCGCTGCCCCGCGTGCGCGCGCTGCTGCGTGGCCGGCCAGCGCCACAATCCGAGGACGCACATGACTGAACGACTGACCATCAACCACAGCCTCGTCAAGCGGGCCAGCGCCGAGGGCTATCTGCTGGCGATGCTCATCACCTTCGCCGCGACGGTCATCGGCACGCGCGTCTTTCTCGACGTGACCGGCTACCCGCAGATCAGCGGCGGCGTCTTCCATATCGCGCACGTGCTGTGGGGCGGGCTGCTGCTGTTTGCCGGCGGGCTGGCCCCGCTGCTGTTCATGAACCGCAGCGTGTATTTCGTCAGCGCGCTGCTGACGGGCGGCGGCGTCGGCCTGTTCATCGATGAGATCGGCAAGT
Organism: uncultured Pleurocapsa sp.; assembly: GCA_964654755.1. Taxonomy (GTDB): domain Bacteria; phylum Chloroflexota; class Anaerolineae; order Aggregatilineales; family Phototrophicaceae; genus Flexifilum. Next base: position 81,801 of record CAZZJW010000008.1, read on the forward strand.
TCATCACCGTCAGCAACGACTATTTCTTTCCGCTGGCCGCGCCGCTGATCTATGTGTTCTTCATCGGCGTGGTGATCGTCTATCTGCGGGCGCGCACCAGCCGCCTGCGCGGGGCGCGCGGGGCGCTGTATCATGCGCTCGATCGCATCGTCGATGTCGTCGACCACGACCTCGACGCGGCCGAACACCGCCTGCTGCTGGAACGCCTGCAGATGGTGCTGACGGCGAAGGATGCCACCGAGGACATGCGCACGCTGGCGATGGGCATGATCGAGGTGCTCAACGAGCCCGCCCTGCAGGTGCAGCCCGAACGCAGCGCCTGGTGGGAACGACTGCTGCAGCGCGCAGAGGCCATCGAAGCGCGCAGGCTCTCGCGCCGGGTGACGCGCCTGCTGCTGAGCGCGCTGCTGATCGTGTTCTCGCTCTCCTCGCTAAGCGCGCTGGTGCTGGCGATGCTGGCCTCGCGCGATCCGGCCTGGCGCGAGTGGATCGTATTCGATATTCTGCTCAGCACCGACCCGGTCTATTCCGGCCCCAACGCGGTGGTGTGGCAGATCGTGCAGATCGTGCTGCAGGGGCTGATGGGCGCGCTCGTGCTGGCCGGGGCGCTGCTGCTGGGCAGCCGCCGCGACGAGGCCGGCACCCGGCTGGCGCTGATCGCGCTGATCGCCAACCTGACCACGGTCAGCCTGCTGACCTTCTATTATGAGCAGTTCGCCGCCGTCATCGCCGCGGGCTATCAGCTGCTGCTGCTGCTCGGGCTGCTGCGCTACCGCCGGCGCTTTCTGATGCATGGGGATGCTGCGGGGATGCTGGCGCGCGCGCTCACCCCACCCACGCTCGGCCAGATGATTGAAAAGGAGCCATCCTGATGACCACGATCACTGCGCTCAACGATATCCCGCTCACGCATCACCTCGTGCCGGGCGACGGCATCACGCTGCATGTGGTGACGGCTGGCGACCCGGCCAACCCGCCGGTGCTGCTGCTGCACGGCTTCCCGGAGTTCTGGTACGGCTGGAAGCACCAGATCCCGGCGCTGGCGCAGGCCGGCTACTACGTGCTGGCGCCGGACCAGCGCGGCTACAACCTGAGCGACAAGCCGCGCGCGCTGGAGGCCTACCGGCTGGACCGCATGGCGGACGACGCCGCCGCGGTCATCCGCTGGGCGGGCCACGACTCCGCCTGCGTGGCCGGCCACGACTGGGGCGCGATGGTGGCGTGGTGGCTGGCGCTGCGCCGACCGGAGATGGTGCGCCGGCTGGCGATCCTCAACGTCCCGCACCCCAGCGTGATGATGGAGAATCTGCGCTCCAGCCCGCTGCAGATGCTCAAAAGCTGGTACATCGCGCTGTTCCAGATCCCCCGACTGCCAGAGCTGCTGCTGGCCGGGGGCGACGCGCTGGGCGCGGCCACCATGCTGCTGCGCTCCTCCAACCCCGGCTCGTTCGACGACACCGATATCACGCGCTATACCGAGGCGTGGAAGCAGCCGGGCGCGATGACGGCCATGCTCAACTGGTACCGTGCCATGGCCCAGCGTCCATCGGCGCAGCCCGAGTCGCCCATGCTGTCGATGCCCGTGCTGATCCAGTGGGGGCGCAAGGATATCGCGCTGGAGGCCGAGGGGGCGGAGAAGAGCCTGCGCTACTGCCCGGATGGACGGCTGATCTTCTACGACGACGCCACGCACTGGGTGCAGCATGACAAGCCCGCCGACGTCTCGCGGGAGCTGATCGCGTTCTTCACCCCGCCCGCCGTGCCCACCGCGAGTGAGTCGACTGCAGAAGGCGAACCCGCAGCGATTTCCGCCGCGCCTGAAGCGAGCGAGCCGCCCGCCGCGCCCAAGCGCCGCCCGCGCAA
>CAZZJW010000008.1:83763-85338 GCA_964654755.1 uncultured Pleurocapsa sp.
CCGCCGCGCCTGAAGCGAGCGAGCCGCCCGCCGCGCCCAAGCGCCGCCCGCGCAAACCCGCCGCGCCTGAAGCGAGCGAGCCGCCCGCCGCGCCCAAGCGCCGCCCGCGCAAGCCCGCCGGCGGCGAGAGCAGCTAGGCCGGGGCCAGCGCTGGCTCAGCGACCGGCACGCGCGCCTCGGCGACCATGCGCACTCCACCGCCCGGACGCAGCGTGAACACCGTCTCCGGCACGACGCGCTGACCGGGAACCAGCCGCAGGCGGAAACGCTGCGCCAGCGTCGCCAGCACCAGCTTCGCCTCCATCATGGCGAAGGCGTTGCCGATGCAGATGCGCGGCCCGCCGCCGAAAGGCAGATAGGCATAGCGCGGGAGGGCTTTCTCGGCTTCCGGCGCGAAACGATCGGGGTCGAAGCGTTCGGGGTCCTCGAAATAGCGCGCATCATGATGCACGCCGTAGATGTTGACGAAGATGGTCTCCGGCGGGCGCACCGTGTAGCCGCCCAGGCTGAACGGCTCGATGACCTCGCGGGTGGTGCCCCACGCCGGCGGATACAGCCGCATCGTCTCCCTGATGATCTGCTCGGTGCAGGCGAGGCGAGGCAGATCGTCCAGCCCCGGCGGACGCCCCCCCAGCACCGCATCGAGCTCGTCGTGCAGGCGGGCCTCCACCTGCGGGTGCTGCGCCAGCAGGATCCATGCCCAGGTGAGCGCGACCGCCGTGGTCTCGTGGCCGGCGCCGAAGATCGTCATCGCCTCGTCGCGCACCTGCTTGTCGGACATGCCGCCGCCGCCCTCCTCATCCTGCGCCAGCAGCAGCATCGAGAGCAGATCGCCCTTGTCCTCACCGCTGGCACGGCGCTCGCGGATGAAACCGGCGATCAGCGCATCAATCCGGCCGATGGCGCGGCGCATCTCAACGTTGGAGCGAATGGGCAGCCAGGTTGGCACCGGGTAGAGCTTGCTGAAGCGGTCCATAGCGATGCTGAGCACCTGGAACACCGCCTCGCCCACCTGCGGCGCCTCCGCCGTGACATCGGCATCGAACATGGTCTTGGCGATGATGCGCATGGTGAGCTCGGTCATCTGGTGATCGAGCGGCATTTCCGCGCCAGTCCGCCAGCCATCGGCGAGCTGTGCGGCGTAAGCAACCATGGTGTCGGCATATGCGCCGATGCGGCGGGTGTGGAAGGCCGGCTGGGTCAGGCGGCGCTGGCGCTTCCACAACTCACCGTTGCTGGTGAACAGGCCGGTGCCCAGCACCGGGGCCAGGATCGAAGTGGTCACGCGCGACTTCGCCACTTTCGCCGCGTCGGCCACCAGCACCTGATGGATGGTATCGGGCGAGTTGACGAAAAACACCCGGTACGGCCCGAAGTAGGCGAGTGCGACCTCACCATAGGCCATCATGTCGCGCATGAACTGCAGACGATGATGATTGAAGTCCGCCATCGCGCCCAGCAGCAGATGTGAGCGGCCCGGCCCGGGAGGAAAGATGCGCGCCATCGTATGCCCCGCATTGTGAAAACCAGAACAATATCCGCAGTGTACACCCGTTTGAAGGGCTGTCAATCAGC
>CAZZJW010000009.1:0-70880 GCA_964654755.1 uncultured Pleurocapsa sp.
TCAATCCCGGCGTCTCGGCCAGCACGCTGCCCCACATCGCCACCGGCGGCCCTACGGCCAAGTTCGGCCTGAGCGCCGAACACGCTCACGCCCTGCTGGAGCAGGCCAGCGATTACGCGCACCTGCGCATCGAAGGCATTCACATCCACATCGGCAGCCAGCTTGCCGACGTGCACGCCACGCAGCAGGCTCTGGAAGCGGTGCTGGCGCTGGCCCGGCCGTTCCCGTTCATCAGCACGATCAACCTCGGCGGGGGCTTCCCCGTCGCCTATCGCACAGACGTGGCACTGCCCACACTGGAGGACTTCGCCAGCGCCGTGCGGCCCATGCTGGCGGGCTACCGCGTGATTCTGGAGCCCGGCAGGGTGCTCACCGCCGACGCCGGCGTGCTGCTCGCGCGGGTGGTCGCCATCAAGGATCAGGGTGGCCGGCGTTTCGTCATCCTCGATACTGGCATGACCGATCTCATCCGGCCAATGCTCTATCATGCGCCGCATGCGATCGTCCCGCTGGAGCCGCGCCCCGGTGAGCCGCAGCCTGTGACCATCGTCGGCCCCGTGTGCGAGTCCACCGATCAGTTCGCCAGCAATGTGCTCATGCCTCCGCTGCAGCCGGGAGATGCGCTCGCCATCCTCACCGCCGGCGCATACGGCGCGGTCATGGCCAGCACGTACAATGTGCGCATGCGCCCGCCGGAAGTGGTGATCGCCGCCGATGGACAAAGCTGGCGCATCTCGCGGCGGCGCGAAACCTGGGACGACTTCAAGGCGCGCGACATGCCATGAAAACAAAAAACCCGCCGTGATGGCGGGTCTTTGCGCTTGGCGACGGATGGATTCGAACCATCGGCCTATTCATTATGAGTGAATCGCTCTAACCGCTGAGCTACGTCGCCGTGAGTAGCGGGGGTAGGATTCGAACCTACGGCCTCCGGGTTATGAGCCCGACGAGCTACCACTGCTCTACCCCGCAGCGAATAAGGGCATGTTATCAGCCGCCCCGGTGGGTGTCAACGGTCAAAGCGGCGCCGGGGCCAAATTGCTCGCTCAGCCCAGCAGCAGGCCGTCCGGCTCGCGCTCGGCCATCGCGCGTTTCAGCTCGACCACCTGATCGCGCAGCAGCGCCGCCTTCTCGAATTCCAGCGCCTTGGCCGCCGACTTCATCTCGGTTTCGAGCTCCTTGATCATGCGATGCAGCTCGTCCTTCGGCAGCAGCTCCAGCGGCAGTTCGCCCCCCGCGCCGGCCTGCGCCCGGTGTTCGTCCGTCGCCACCGCCCGGACGCGATCGGTCAGATCGCGCACCTGCTTGACGATCGAGGTCGGCGTAATGCCGTGCGCGATGTTGTGCGCATCCTGTACCGCGCGGCGGCGCTCGGTCTCGCCGATGGCGGCCTTCATCGACGGCGTGACGCGGTCTGCATACATGATCACCAGGCCGTCCACATGCCGGGCGGCGCGCCCCACGGTCTGGATCAGCGCCTGCTCCGAGCGCAGGAAGCCTTCCTTGTCCGCGTCCAGAATCGCCACCAGCGAGACTTCGGGCAGGTCCAGGCCCTCGCGCAGCAGGTTCACGCCTACCACCACGTCATACACGCCCAGTCGCAGATCGCGCAGGATCTCCACGCGCTCAATCGTCTGCACCTCGGCATGCAGGTAGTGCGCCTTGATGCCAATCTCGTTGATATAGCCGGCCAGCTCCTCCGCCATGCGCTGGGTGAGCGTGGTCACCAGCACACGCTGATGCTTCGCCACCCGGGCGGCCACTTCCTGCAGCAGATCGTCCACCTGCCCCTTCGACGGGCGCACGATGATCTGCGGATCGAGGATACCCGTGGGCCGGATGATCTGCTGCGCCACGCGCTGCGACACAGTGCCTTCGTACGGCCCAGGCGTAGCCGAGGTGTAGATCGTCATGCCGGCGCGCTCTTCAAACTCATCGAAACGCAGCGGGCGGTTGTCCATCGCGCTGGGCAGGCGAAAGCCGTACTCCACCAGCGTTTCCTTGCGCGCTCGATCGCCGTTGTACATGCCGCGCACCTGCGGCAGCGTCATGTGGCTCTCGTCGATGACCAGCAGGTAATCCTTCGGGTAGTAATCCAGCAGCGTCCATGGCGGGCTGCCCGGCAGGCGCTGCTCCAAATGGCGCGAGTAATTCTCGATGCCACTGGTGAAGCCCATCTCGCGCAGCATCTCCAGGTCGTAGTGCGTGCGCTGTTCCAGCCGCTGCGCCTCCAGCAGCTTGCCCTGTGCCCGAAACTGGCGCAGCTGTTCCGCCAGCTCCGCCTCAATGTCCTGGATCGCCTTGTGCAGTTTCTCCTGATCGGCCATGAACTGCGTCGCCGGGAAAATGACGACGGTCTCGTGAGCCATCAGCAGCTCGCCGGTGAGCGGGTCGAACTCGACGATGCGTTCGATCTCGTCTCCGAACAGCACCACGCGGTAGGCCGCATGCTCGTAAGGCGGGTAGATTTCCAGCACATCGCCCTTCGCGCGGAAGTTGCCATGCCCCAGGTCCATGTCGCTGCGCGTGTACTGAAGCTGCACCAGCCGGCGCAGCATGGTCTCGCGGCGGATCTCCTCGCCCTTGCTCACCTTGAGCGTGGATGCGCCCCACGTCACCGGATCGCCCGTGCCGTAGATGCACGACACCGAGGCCACAATGATGGTGTCTGGCCGCGACAGCAGCGCCGCCTTGGAGGCGATCCGCAGGTGCTCGATCTGTTCGTTGATGTCCGTCTGCTTCTCGATGAACAGATCGTAGCGCGGCACGTAGCTTTCCGGCTGATAGTAGTCGTAGTAGCTCACGTAGTACTCGACGGCGTTCCTCGGGAAGAATTCCTTGAACTCGCTGTAGAGCTGCGCCGCGAGGGTCTTGTTATGCGCCATCACCAGCGTCGGCTTCTGCACCTGCTGGATGACATGCGCGATGGAGAAGGTCTTGCCCGTGCCCGTCGCTCCCAGCAGCGTCTGATGGCGCAAACCGTGGTTCAGCCCGTCCACCAGCTCGCTGATCGCCTGCGGCTGATCGCCCATCGGCTGAAAGTCGGAAACCAGTTCAAACTTCGGCATCACTGTGCTCCCCGGCTGAGCGAACAACCGTTCGATGACTCCCAAGCCATTATAGCAGAGCGCGCATGCATTTTCCGGTTATAATCGCGTACAGTAGTATGTTCGTGCGCAGCGCAGTTCCCGTCCGCGCGGTTCCATGCAGGGCTCCAGGAGGTCTGCAATGATCCCGCCAGCTTCCCTCGCACACACGCAGTTTGCCACCGTCACGCGCGGGCTGAACCGCAACTCCCCACCGATGAAGCTGTTTGAGAAGGCCAAGCGGCTGGGCGTGTGGAACCCAAGCGACATCGACTTCAGCAAGGATGCCGCAGACTGGCGCACCCTGAGCCCACAGGAGCAGGACATCATCCTGCGGCTGACCAGCATGTTCCAGAGCGGTGAAGAGGCGGTGACGCTCGATCTGCTGCCGCTCATCATGGCGGTTGCACGGGAGGGACGCATCGAAGACGAGATGTTCCTGACCACTTTCCTGTGGGAGGAGGCGAAGCACACCGACTTCTTCCGCCGCTTCCTCGACGAGGTCACAGAGCAGAGCACCGACCTGAGCGCGCTGGCCGTCCCCAGCTACCGCGCCATCGTCTACGAAGCGCTACCGCAGGCGCTGGGCCGGCTGGTGACCGACACATCACCCGCCGCGCAGGTGGAGGCTTCCGTCACCTACAACATGATCGTGGAAGGCGTGCTGGCCGAGACCGGCTATCATGCCTATTACAGCATGCTCCAGCGCAACGGGCTGATGCCAGGCCAGCTCGAGGGGATCACGCGCCTCAAGCAGGATGAGTCGCGGCATATCGCCTATGGCATCTATCTGATTTCGAGGCTGGTCGCCGAGGACGACTCGCTGTGGGAGACCGCTGAGGCGGCGATGAACCGGCTGATCGGCCCGGCGCTGAGCGTGGTCAGCGAGATCTTCTCGATCTACGACCCGATGCCCTTCGGCCTGCAGCTCGACGAGTTCGCCGGGTTTGCGCTGATGCAGTACCAGAAGCGCTATGGCCGGCTGCTGTCTGCGCGCGGGCAATCGCTGGCAGCAGTTCAGGAGATCACGCAGTCCGCCATCGACGCGGACGATGCGTGAGGACGCAGCAGCGCGAAGGGGCAAGGCGCGCAGCCTCGCCCCGCAGTCAGCAGACGCGCGTCAGCCTCGCGCGCAGCGTCAGATCACGAACTGGCCGTCCTTGTAGAACAGCTCACCATCCACGTGTATCTCGCTGTCGGTGCGCATGTCGCAGATCATGTCCCAGTGCACCGTGCTGCGATTGACGCTGCCCGTATCCGGATAGCCCGCGCCGATCGCCATGTGCACGGTGCCGCCAATCTTCTCGTCGTACAGGATCTGGCTGGTGAAGCGGTTGATGCCGAAGTTCGTGCCGATCGCGAATTCACCCAGATACCGCGAGCGCGCATCAGCATCGAGCTGCGCAAACAGCACGTTCTCATTGGTGCGTGCGCTGGCCTTCTCGACACGCCCGTCGACGAACTGCAGTTCGATGCCCTCCACCGCGCGGCCATCCTTGATCGAAGGATAGCTGAAGCGCACCCAGCCCTGCACCGACTCCTCCACCGGACCGGTGAAGATTTCGCCATCCGGCATGTTGCGCTGCCCCGCCGCATTGACGAAGACGCGCCCCTCGATGGAGAGCTGCAGATCGATGTTCGGCCCCTTGAGCGAAACGTGCTTCCTGCCCTTCAGCCAGTCGATCTTCTGCTGCTGCATCGCGCCCATCCGCCGCCATTCAGACACCGGATCCTCGCGGTCTGCGAAGGTGGCGCTGTAGACGAAGTCCTCGTACTCCTCGAAGCTCATGTTGGCGTCCTGCGCCAGCGCCTCGGTCGGATAGAGCGTGCCCACCCACTTGAACGTGCCTTCCGCCGCGCGGCGCATGCGCGTGTCCAGCCAGCCGCGCTGCGTCGCAGCGAGCTGCTGAATGCGGCGCGGATCGATGTTGCTCATCGCGCGCGTGTTGGTCGGCGCGTTCACCCGAATGTACACATCGGCATGATCGATGTAATGCTGCATGGTCGGGTCCACCCAGGCAATCTGCGCGTCGTTCGCGTGCCGGAAAAACTCACGCCGCATCACCTCGTCGCTCATCATCAGCGTGGGATTGCCGCCAGCCCTCACCACCGCGCTGTAGACCTCGCGCAGCAGCGGCAGCGCGCTGGTATCCCCAAGGATCCCCACCCACTCTCCGGGCTGCACACTCGTCGAATAATTCACCAGGACGTCTGCCAGCCTGGCCACCCGTGGATCCGTCATCAGTTGTCCTCCGCGTCAGTCAGATGAGCGCAGCCGCCGCCTGAAGCGCGGCAGCGAAATTCACTTCGAAATCGATGTTGGGCACGTACTCCGCGTACGCCACGCGGTCATCCGCCCCGATGACGAACACCGCCCGTTGGCACAGGCGCGCATCGCGCACGTGTACGCCGTAGCGATCTGAGAACAGCATGTCCTTGTGATCGCTCAGCGTCTCCACCCGGGCGATCCCCTCTGCTGCGCACCATCGGCTCTGCGCGTAGGGCAGATCCGCGCTCACGCCCAGCACCACCACGCGCTCCCCCAGCGCCGAGGCCGCCTCGTTGAAGCGGCGCATCTGCGCGGAACACACGCTGGTATCGACGGACGGCACCACGCTGACCACCTTGACGAAACCGCGATAATCCGCCAGCGTGCGCGGAGCCCAGTTGTTGGCCGTCATCCGGAAATCTGGCGCTGCGGCCCCCACCACCAGCTTGTCGTGCTGCACGGCCAGTTCCGTGCCTGCGATCACAAATCCTTCGCGTCGGCCTTCCATCCGCTGCACTCCTTCACATCCCGCTATTCCAGCCCGCCATACCGCCATACGCCATCCACCATCGTGCCCAGCACCTGCACCTCCGCCAGCGCATCCGGCGCGCAGGCGTAGAGATCGCGATCAAGCACGACCAGATCCGCCAGGAACCCCGGCATGAGCTGCCCCTGCACCGCCTCCAGACCAGCGGCATAGGCTGGTCCCAGCGTATACGCCCTCAGCGCCTCCTGCACCGTCACCTTCGCCGCCGGCGTCCAGCCCTCAGGACCGGGCGTGCCGTCCGCGCGCCGGCGCGTGACCGCCGCGTGAATGCCGCGCAGCGGACCGGGCGAGTCAAACGGCGCATCGCTACCGAACGCCAGCATCGCCCCACGATCAAGCTGCAGGCGCGGATTGTAGCTCCACGGCACGCGGGCCGCGCCCCACGCACGATCCGCCACCGGATAGTCTGACGTCGCGTGGATCGGCTGCATCGAGGCGATCAGGTCAAGCTGCGCCAGCCGACCCGCATCCGCCGGCGCGATCAGCTGCACATGTTCGATGCGATGCCGGCGCTGGGCGGGCTGCACCCCACGTACTGCTTCCTGTCGGCGCACCTCTGCGAACACATCGAGCACCTCACGAACGGCGCGGTCGCCAATCGCATGGATGGTGGTCGGCAGGCCGGCGGCACTTGCCAGCGCGGCGCAGCGCAGCATCTCTTCTGGCGGCACGACGACGATGCCGGTGTTTTCCGGCTCACCCAGATACGGCTCCAGCATCCACGCCGTGTGCGGGCCCAGCGCGCCATCCGCGAACAGCTTGAGGGCGCCGATGCGGATCCACGCATCGCCAAAGCCGAAACGCAGCCCCATGTGCAGCAGGCTGTCGAGGTAGGCCTTGTTGACGTTCTTGAGCACGCGCAGCGCCAGCGCATCGCGCTCGCGTAGAAGCTGCAGCGCCGCAAGCGCATCCTGATTGTCGAAGTCGTGGAAGCCAGTCATGCCCATCGCCAGCCCGGCCTGCTGGGCGGCGCGCATCTGCCGCGCAGTGTCCTCGATCGTGCGCGGCGGAATGACGCGTTCCACCAGCGCCATCGCATCCCACTCCAGCAGGATTCCGGTTGGCTGCCCACGGTCGTCACGCAGAATCTCGCTGCCCTCCGGCACGGCGGTGTGCGCATCGATGCCCGCCAGGCGCAGCGCGACGCTGTTCACCCATGCCGCATGCCCGCTGCGTGCGCGCAGAAATGCCGGCCTGTCCGGGACGACGGAGTCGAGCTGTGCCGCCGTGGGAAATGCCCGCTCCTCCCACTCGTCCTGCGCCCAGCCGTATCCGAACAGCCACTCGCCCGGCGGGAGCTGCGCGGCGCGCTGCGCCAGCACCTGCAGCGCATCCTGCAGGCTGTGCAGGCCGAACAGCGGCGCGGCAAACAGCGAGGCCGCGTACATCTGCCAGTGGATATGCGCATCGATCATACCGGGGATGATGCTGCGGCCGTTCGCATTTTCGATCTTCGCGCCCGCGCCAGCGAGCGGCAGGATCTCGTGATCGTCTCCCGCCGCCAGCACACGCCCGCCGCCAATGGCGAGCGCCCGCGCGCGGGCTCCGGAGGGGTGCAGCAGAATGTCGGCGTTGCAGATCACCCGCTCGACAACCTGCCGCGTCACAGCGCTTTCACCTCCGCGACGGCCGCGGCCACTTCTTGCGGCGTCGGCGCGCTGTCCAGCCCGTAGCGCGTCACCGAGATTGCGCCCAGCCGCGCAGCCACCTGCACCGCGCGCAGAGGATCGCCATCAAACAGCGGCAGGCTGGCCAGCAGCGAAGCCGCAAACACATCGCCCGCGCCCGTGGGATGCACAAGCTGAACCTGCGGCGTCACATATGGATGCGGCACGCCGTCATGATAGTACGTGCCGCCTTTCTCCGCGCGCGTGACGAACAGATGCTCAACCGTCGCCGCGTACTCCGCTTCCATGTCCGGCGCTTCGACGATGTCCTCTTCGCTGAAGACCACCGTGCCGATCGCCTGCAGCGCATCGTGATGGAAAAACCGCTTGAAGCGCACCCGCCCGTCAGCGTCCCACTGGCGCAGCCAGCCCTGCAGCGTCAGCAACCGGGTCGCCTGCGGAAAGCAGAACGCAACGTCCGGCGCCAGCTCACCAGCAATCGGCGCAAAGTGCACCAGGCGCGCGCCACGAAACGGTTCCGGGATGTCGTCTGGTCCGATCGGGGCCGCCACGCCGCGCACGTACTGAATGCGCCCTTCCGGGGTGTAGATGTTCTCGAATGTCGTTGTGGCTGCGGCAGGGATGGAGACCACCTCGGCGTGCGCGCGAATGGCATCCAGCAGCGGCTCATCCGGCAGCGTGCTGGTCAGCACCGCGACGCGCAGCCCGAAGGCCGCAGCCGTGCGCACTGCATACGACACCGTGCCGCCGGCAATGCGCCCGCCCGGCGTGAGATCAGCGGTGATATGACCGATGAGCAGATAGTCTGGCGCCGTGCTCATGTCGCCTGGGTCCTGGGGACGATCGTCACCTTGCGCCCCTGGCCCTCGCCGATGCTTCGGGTCGTCACATCCTCACGCCCGCGAAGCGCAAGATGGATGATGCGCCGTTCGTGCGGCGGCATCGGTTCCAGCGCCACTACGCGTCCGCTTGCCATGGCGTCCTCGGCCATGCGCAGCGCCAGCGCGTGCAGCTGGCGGGCGCGCCGTGCCTTGTAGCCATCCACATCGACGATCACCTCAGAGCGGCGCTGCAGTTCGCGGCTGGTGATCAGCCGGGTGACATACTGGAGTGCAGCCAGCGTGTCGCCGCGCTTGCCGATCAGCCGGCTGGATGCACTGCCGTTCACATCGAGAATCCACGGGGACGTATCCGACTGGTCCGTGGGCCGTGCGCGCTTGATATGGATGCGCGCACGAACACCGAGCCGCTCCAGCAGTTCGCTCAGCACCACCTTGCCGATCGCCACTTCCTCGTCATACTCCGTCTCCGGCACGTCGTCCGTCTCGGAGAGCAGCGGCACCGCCGCATCCTCGCCCTCCTCAACGTCATACTCCAGATACGAAGGAAGCGCGGCTGGCGCAGCAGCCGCAGTCGGCAGCACGATCGGCGTCGACTCGATATACGGTCGTGAGATCGGGGTCGCCGGCTCTGCTGGCGCGCTCGACTGCCCGCGAACCAGGATCTGCAGGCGAACACGGGCCGGCCGGCCCGCCATGCCAAACACGCCCTGCACCGGCTCCTCAAGCACCTCGACGATCACATCGGACGGGCTGACACCCAGTTCAGCCAGTCCGATCTCGATCGCTTCCTCAACGCTGTCTGCTGTGGTTTCAATCGACTGTTCGGCGCTCATGACGCACTGCTTCCTTGGTCAGAGAGGGATCACTTGTTCCTGCGCCGGGGCCCGCCCGCGCTCGTCCGGCCGCTGGCCGAGGTGGTGCGCGTCTCCAGCTTGCCGCCCGCCGTCGTCGTCACAAGCGCGGGTGGACGGCCACCACGCTTGAAGATATTGCGCCAGTCCGCGCGGCCCATCATGAAGGCCTGTGCAATGCCAGCGATGTTCGACACGATGAAGTAGATCGAGATACCGATCGAGAACGACAGCGCGAAGAAGCCGTACATCAGCGGCATGATCGTGCCCATCGACTGCGTCATCGATGCCGTGGCATCCGGTTTTCCGGTGCTGGTCGGCTGCGGCGCAGGTGTCGTCAGCTTGAACTGCAGCCAGGTGGTGATCACCACGCCGCCCACCAGCAGAACGCCTACCACCGTCTCCAGCACCGGCCCGGTGCCGATGTGCGGCGGCAGCGTGAGGTTCATGCCCAGGAACTTGTTGTTCAACGGAATGACGCTGTCAAAGCCGGGGATGAGCAGGCGGCCAGACAGATCGAGCAGCTGCAGCGGCGTCGCCGCCAGCGCATGAATGATCGCCTGATACAGCGCGATGAAGATCGGAAACTGGATCAGCAGCGGCAGGCAGCCCTGCAGCGGGTTGACGCCGTACTCGCGATACAGCTTCATCTGCTCCTGCGACAGCTTCTCACGATCGCCCCTATATTTCTCCTGCAGCTTCTTGATTTCCGGCTGCAGCTTGGACATCGCCTGCGACGACTTCATCTGCTGCGCCGTCAGCGGATACATCAGCAGGCGGACGATCAGCGTGAACACCACGATCGCCAGCACCATGTTGTTGCCAAGAATGGTGTAGAGAAGCGTGAGGACCGAGACAAACGGGTTAAGGATGATATCCATTCAGGAGCGCTCCACGCATTCGTCGCCTAGCGGGTGTAAGCCCACAGACGCTCACCATTATCGGCTGCAAAGGCCACAACATACTCGGTGTGATTGAGCGTGCTCACCACAATCATCGGCTGCGATAGACCGTTGGTTTCGCTGGGCTGCACGCTCAGGATGTTGCCAAGCACTTCACCGGCCATCGGCCGCGTGACCAGCACTTCGCCCGTCTCGCGGCTCACCCAATACACATTGCGATCCCGCGAGCCGACAACGATCGCCTCGTCAGTAACCACCGGGGTGGCCACAATCGCACTTGTGGCGATCTTTGCCGGCGGCAGCACGTCGCTGAAGGCTTCACCATCATCACGGATCGCGTAAAGATTGCCACCCACATCACCGAAGTACAGCACACCATCCTGCAGCAGCGGCGTACCCCACACCCAATCGCGCGTATCGTAGCTCGCACCGATCGTGCCCGTGTCCCCCAGATCAATCCGCATCATCTTGCGCGCGAAACTACCGACGTACAGTGCGCCATTACTGTAGAGCGGCGCAGACGTGATCGCTCCACCGAGATCCAGTGACCACAGCACTGAGCCCGTTTCCGGATCGAGTGCATACAGGCTGTGATCGAGCGAGGTGACATACAGCACCCCGTCGATCAGCAGGGGCTGAGACCACACCGCCTGCTGCGTCGTCAGTTTCCACGCCTCACTGAAGCCATTCAGCGTGCGTGCGCTCAGGTTGTTGCCGTTGAAGGGCACGTACAGCATATCCGCTGTCAGCAGCGAGTTGCCCGCCACCTGGTTGTTCAGCGCATAGCCAGCAGGGTTATCAATGCGCGCCGTGGGGATGTTGATCTCGAAGATCCCGCGATCATACGACACCGCCAGCATCGTATCGTCGTCCAGCACGATCGGCTGACTGAAGAACTTCGTAGGCGCGCCCTCGGTCACCCGTGCTTCCCAGACACGCGGGTTGCCCTGGTCATCGAGGCGGACGTTGCCGTCGCTGTCACGAAGTTCGAGCGGAGAGCCATCGACCGGATCCAGCATGACGATGCGGTCGCTGAACGCGAAGACGATGTGATCCGCTGGCCCGTACAGGCTGAGGTTGCCCCAGGTGGGTTCAAGCGGGCCAGTCGCGCAGGAGGCCAGTACCATAGCGAGGAGCACGAGGGTGACAATGAGGGCAGCGCGTTTCACAGCAGTAGAGGTGAGCAACAGCATTCTCCACAGGATTACGGGACGGGATCGTAGCCGCCGGGGTGAAATGGATGGCAGCGCCCGATGCGCCGGATGCCCATCCAGCCCCCTTTCAGCACGCCGTATTTATCGATGGCCTGATACATGTAGACGGAGCAAGTCGGTTCGAACCGGCATGCCGAAGGCAGCATGGGCGAGATAAAGCGTTTGTAGAAGCGCAGCCCCCTGAGGGCCAGCCATTTCATCGTGCCTCTATGCTTTCATTAGCCCAGCTTGCGCGCACAACCGCGTCATTTCGGGAAGCACAGCCGAGAGCGGCTGCTCAGTCAGCGCAGTGCGCGCAATCAGTGCGATGTCGTAACCTGAAACGAGGCGGAGATGCAACTGGCGAACGCCCTCCCGCATCACCCGCCTCGCACGATTGCGCTCAACCGCCTTGCCCACTCGCCGGCTGACGATGAAGCCATAGCGATTGTGCGCCATTCCATTCGGCCTCGCACTCAGAACCATCCACCGGCCCGAAACGGTGCGTCCTTCCTGACGCAGGCGGGCGAAATCCCCGGCCTGGCGCAGGCGCAGCTCACGCGGAAGCATTCGTCAGCGAGCACGCAGCTCAGTGCGATTTCCAGTTGATCTTCTTCACATGCCGCGGTGTCACCGTCAGTTCCCAGCGGCCAGCAGCACGGCGGGCCTTCAGCACCCTGCGGCCCGTAGACGTCGACATGCGAGCACGGAACCCATGCACGCGCTGGCGGCGGCGAATTTTCGGCTGATACGTACGTTTTGTCGACATTTGACCATCCTACACTCGGGTTTTCACCACAAGGGACGAAGTATAATCGACAGCCTCTGGCCGGTCAACCCGACGCTTGCAATCACCTCCCGTCGTCGGCTATAATCCTGCAGCGTGTGTGTGGGAAATGCCCGCACTGATGGAGGCGTTGGACTTGATGCCTGGCCAGCACTGGGCGAGCAATTTCTCTGTAGCAGAAGACGACCTCGACTACCTCTCCGGTATCCTTCTGGAAAAAGAAACACCCCTCAGGCTCGACGAGCTTGCGCTGATTGTGGTTGAAAGGCGCATGCAGTCTCGTGCGGACGCACTGGCGCTGAAGTATGCCGATGTGCAGCTCTACAACCCGGCGCGCGCATTCGAAGCAGGGCAGAAGCTGCTCTTCCCGCTGCTCGATAACGCCGTGGGTGTGGTGCGCGCCGTGCGCGATGGTGTCAATCCTGAACTGGGCGCTTTCCGCGTCATTCGCGTTGCTTTCGAACACAATGGCGATCAGCCCGCCGAGCGCGAATTCGCCAGTCAGCTGTCTGGGCACAGGGCCAGCCAACAGCCGCAGGCCGAGATCTCCCTGCCCGGCGCAGAAGAAATGCAGCCCGAAGCCATCCTGCGCGAATTCGGCGAAGGAATACGTGCCGCGCTGGACCAGCGTCTGCGTGCGGATACAGAACTGGTCAGCGTCGCTGGCCGCTGGTTCCCGCGCAGCCTCATGCTCGACGTCAATGCCGGCCACCTCAATCTCGCCGAAGCAGTGCTCGATCTTTCGGGCGGCGGACCGATGACCGCCTCGCAGCTTCTGGCAGAAATCGGCGGACTGGGCAGCGCCCCCGAGTCGCTGCAGGTATTCTCGCTCAACTTCGCGCTCAGCCGCGATGACCGCTTCGACGAGGTTGGCCCGGTCGACAGCGTGCTGTGGTACCTGCGCCGCCTTGAGCCGGACGAGGTCCGCAACACTCCGCTGATGCTGCGTTACGCCCCCGTCGACTTCGATCCGGCGCATCTCTCGCCTGAGACAGCCGCGCTTGTGGCTGAAATCGACGACGAGTGGAGCGATCTGCCGGCGCCGGCCACAGCGGCCAGCGAGGCCGTGATCACCCTCAGCTATCCGCATCGGCGCGCGGGCACGCTGCCGCTCAACGCCCGGCTGCAGCAGGTCTTCCCGACGGCACGGCGCACACCGCGCGTGTTCGTCACGGTGATCGACGCACAGAACGGCGAAGAGTATCCCTGCTGGGTGGTGCGCGCAGACCGCTACATCTTCGGACTGGCGGGGCTGTACCGCAAGCACAAGCTGCCCATCGGCGCGGTGCTGCGCCTGCGCCAGTCCGAGACGCCCGGCAAGGTTGTCCTCACTTTCAACGCGCACAAGGCGCGCACGGAGTACCTGCCGCTCATCACCGCCCGCGAAGGCCGCATGTCGTTCAACTACGACCGGCGCGCAATTGGCGCAGAATACGATGACCTCATGATCCTCGGTGCAGACGATCTGGCGCCCGTGGATGCGCTGGTGCAGGAGCTGCACAAGGCACGCCAGCCGCTGGCGCGCACCCTGCACAATCTGGTGCAGGAACTCAGCCGTACGTCTCCGCAGGGCACCGTACATGCCAAAACGCTCTACAGCGCAGTCAATGTGCTGCGCCGGCTGCCGCCCGGCCCGATCTTCGCAGCGCTGGAGAACGGATCCGAATTCGAGCATGTCGGCAACAACTATTGGAGGCTCAGCGGCCGCTGAGCCTGTCGGTGAGTTACCGGGAGGTAATCATGCAGCCGTCACTACAACGCCCCAGTGTGCTGCTCAAGCCCACGCTGGATACTCCGTACCATATTGACTACTCTTGGTTTGAACGCAGCGGCGAAGACCTGCGCCGTGAGATCCTCAGCCAGCTTTCCCAGGATCAGCGCGATCACATCAGTCATGACAGCGAACCTCGCATGGTCGACTACGTCGATCCGGACAGCGGTGAAGTACTGGTCGTCGATGAAATCCGCATGGCCATCATGACTGCCGCCCGGGACCCGGGCTTCATCACCGAGCAGATTTCGGTCATCGATGGCGTCTTTCGCGTGTTTCTCGCCAACAACAATCAGCCGCTCACGCCCACCGAGCTGGCCGAGCGCCTGGGCAAGCCGGCGCGCACCATTCTCGGCGCCATCAGCGGCCGGCAGATCTACAAAGGCATCCGCCCTGCCCTGTGACGGGCAGCACCTACCCACTCACCTGCTGAAGGAGACTGTCCTGAAATGGGTCGTGTGATCAACACCGACAGCACCGGCAAGAACCGCAACCAGCAGATGCGCCTGGTTGCCGAAGTCCTGCGCCGCCTCAGTCAGAAGATCGGCCTGGACGACGAAGTGCACGATATGGCCGCTGAGCTGGTCTTCGCGCTGCGCCGCATCGACGCCGGCATCGAGCAGTCTGCCGAGGTCTGGGAGCGGCGCGACTACTTCATGAAAGCTGAAGAGCTGCGCCAGCGCTGGTCGTGGGCGGGCCGGCTGGCCGACGAGCTGGCCGCGATGATCCTGGAGGACCGCTGGCACGATCTGCCGCTGCTGCTGGCGAAGCTGCTGCCGCACGTCAGTGAGATCACCGTGGTCAAGTTCACCAGCACCGAGCGCGACTGGGCTGGCAGCTATGACCGCCTGATCGCCGAACGCAGCCGCTGAGCGGCGTATTGGCGCGCGGTTTCACCCGAAGACGATGCCAAGATCGCGCGCCATCGTCACCTGCGCGCCGTCCGGATCGACGCGCTTCGGCTTGCCGATCGCATCGCTCATGCGCACCGGCACGATCTCCGTCCCGCGCAGGCCGGCCATGTAGCCCCACTTTTCCTCAGCGATGAGCTGAACCACCGCGTGGCCAAAGCGTGTCGCCAGCCAGCGGTCACGCGGAGTGGGCTGGCCGCCGCGCTGCACATGACCCAGCACCGTCACGCGCACCTCCGCCTGCGTGCGCTCGCTCAGCAGATTGCCGACGATGTAGCCGATGCCGCCCAGCCGGCCCGCTGCGCTGCCCCGCGCCTGGATGTAGTAATGCTGGTCACCCCCGCGTGGGGCCGCGCCTTCCGCCACCACGATCAGGCTGTAACGCCGCCCTGCCCGGCGCACCGCTTCCAGCTTGCGCACGACCACGTCGATATCAAATGGGATCTCGGGGATCAGGATGGCATCCGCGCCGCCCGCCACGCCGGTGTGCAGCGCGATCCAGCCCGCATCGCGCCCCATCACCTCCAGTACCATCACCCGGTGATGGCTTTCCGCAGTCGTCTGCAGCTTGTCCAGCGCTTCGGTAGCCGTCAGCAGTGCGCTGTCGAAGCCGAAAGTGACATCGGTACCGTTCAGGTCATTGTCGATCGTCTTGGGCACGCCGACGATCCGCGCTCCCAGATCGACCAGATGCTGCGCAATCGACATCGTGCCATCACCGCCAGCCGCCACCAGCGCATCCAGCCCCAGATCATCCATGCGGCGGATGGCCTCCTGGGAAACATCGATCACCGATGCCGTGCCATCCGCACGCTGCACAATTCGGCTGAATGGATTGCCGCGATTGACCGCGCCCAGGATCGTCCCGCCGCGCGGCAGCAGATCGCGCACCTGCTCCTCTGGCAGGCCCACCGTCGGCGCGCCATGCAGCAGCCCGTCATACCCCTCGCGGATGCCGACCACTTCCCAGTTGTAGCGATTGCGCGCGGTCAGCACCACAGCACGAATCACCGCGTTCAGGCCGGGCGCATCTCCGCCACCCGTGAGGATTCCGATGCGTTTCACCACGCCCCGCCCCCTGACGACCGCTCCACAGGCATTATACCGCGGCAGCTGGCGCAGCATTTGGTTGACAACCTGCACAAAATAGGCTATTCCAGTGAGAAGACCTTGTGCAGATTGTCTGAAGGTAACGATGACCGACGCCGCGCACCGCGTCTCCGTAGAAGAGATCCGCAAGCTCGCACTCCCACTGGGCACGCGCACCATCGCCGGTGACGGCCTGCTGCAGCGGCATGTATCGTGGACCACCGTCATCTATCCGGAAGATTCGCCGGCCTCCAAGACCGTTCAGCACGACGAGCTGATCCTCGTGGCGCCGCAGGAAGGCGCCATCCGCCAGGGAGACGACGTCGATATCGTGCGCTGGGCCTCGGATGTGCAGGCTGCCGCGCTGGTGCTCAGCGACATGCCCAGCTCCACCGCTGTCGCAGAGGCCAACGCATATGGCATCCCGATGCTCATCCTGCCCGGCGGAACCCGCGTGCGCATGATCGAGAAGCAGATTGTCAGCCTGCTGGTCGATCGCAAGGGACAGCTCGAACGCCGCGGCACGCAGATCTACCGTCAGCTCACCCAGATCTCCTCGCGCAACGAGGGCATGCAGGAGCTGATCGGCGCAATGGCGCGGTTGACGAACAAGGCCGTCGTCGTGCAGGACAAGCGGCTGCAGGTGCTCTACAGCGCCGTTCAGCCGCAGTTCGTCGCCTACTGGGAGGATGTCGAAGGCTTTCTGCGCAAGCAGGACAACCTGCCCATCGAACTGCAGGATCGCCATCGCGTCGTCGAGGTGGAGAACCCCGTGCTGATGCAGTCGCTGCCCACGCCGGGGCTGGCACGACTGGTCGCGCCCATCATCACGCGCGATGTCGGACGTGGCTACCTCTCCATCATCGGGCGCGATACCGACCTGGACGACATCGATATGCTCGTGGCCGAGCACGGTTCTGCCGCCTGCGCCCTGGAAATGGCGAAGGCCAAGGCCATCAGCGACACCGAGAAACGCCTGCGCGGCACCTTCCTGGACCGGCTGCTGATCGGCGATGTCAGCCATCAGGAGGCCATTCGCCAGGGCGAGCGCTTCGATCACGACATGACGCTCACGCATGTCGCCGCGGTGCTCACCTGGCAGGGAGACAAGTCGCCATCGCTGCGCCGGCTGGAGACCATCGTCAACGGCATCGTCGCCGCCCAGCGCGCCTCGGCGCTTGTCTGGCAGCGCGAGCGCGAGAACGAAGTGCTGGTGTTTCAGGCCGTGGATGACAAAGACCCGACCAGCGCCGCGATGAAGCTGGCGCGCACCTTCAGCGTCGAGATCCAGCGCCAGTATCCCGGCGCCCGCGTCGCCATCGGCCTCGGCCAGCCCGCCCGCGAGATCGGCGTATGGCGCAGCAGCTATCGCGATGCCACCCAGGCGCTGGATCTCGCCAAGCGCCTGCAGACCGACACCCCGCTTTACATCGGCGATCTCGGCGTGTATCAGCTCATCCTCAGCCTGTCCGACCGCGACAAGCTCATCAGCTTCTACGAGAAGACACTCGGTCCGCTGCTCGAATACGATCTGCGCCAGCACGCTGACCTGATCAAGACGCTGGAGGCCTTCTTCACCTGTCACGGCAATCTCAGCCAGACGGCGGACATGCTGATCGTGCACCGCAACACCCTGCTGTATCGCATGAACCGGATTAACGAAATTGCACAGGTGGATCTGGAGCGGCCCGAGATCCGGCTGGCCCTGCATCTGGCGCTGACCATCCGCCGTCTGCTCACGCTCTCGTGAGCGCTGCCAGCCCACGGCGCGACAACCATGCTGTGGGCTGTCCAGTTCAGCGAAGGTTTGTGCAACTTGCCAGAATGTGTTTCGGGAAACGTTTTGTAATGTGTCCGTAGATTGCGGGCACGGGCTTTTGATAGATTCGGACAAAGAGCAGCCCGCTCTTTTTGTGTCTCCCTGACAAGCATTCTGAATACGGGGCGCGCCATGACCACTTCCGATCCACAATTGGCCGAAAGCCACTGTCCCCCCCTCCATCGTGAAGATACGCGCGAGCGCGATGCCTGCGCGCTGATCTGCGCGGTCCGCAAGGGCGGCCAGGCCACCCACGGCAACGTCAAACGCACCATCGAAGCACTCGCCCGGATGGGCCACCGCACCGGTTTCGTCGATGGCGAAGGCGACGGCGTCGGCATCATGACTGATATCCCCCGCCAGCTCTGGGCGAAGACGCTCGCGCTGAAGGGCATGCGCTCATCCCTCGCGACCGACCCGAGCTTCTGGGTGGCGCAGGTCATGATCCCCGCCGCGCGCAGAAGCGAGACCACCACGCTGATCGACGCCGTCGCGCGGGTCGTCAGCGGCGCGGGCATCGATTTGCTGATCGAGCAGCCGGGCAAAGTAGACCGTCGCGTGCTGGGCCGCAGCGCCGAACGCAATGAGCCGGGCTTCTGGCAGCTTGCCGGCCTCAATGGCCGCATTGCCCCCGACAAGCTCGAGTCCACGCTCTACCGCCTGCAGACGCAGCTCGAGCGCGAACTCGGCATCCACTTCCCGTCGTTCTCCTCGCGCAGCGTGGTCTATAAAGTGCAGGGCACCGTCGAAATCCTGCGCCGCTACTATCCCGAGCTGCGCGATCCCGAATATGCCTCCACGGTCACACTGGGCCACGCACGCTACAGCACCAACACCAACCCGATTTTCGAGCGCGTGCAGCCCTTCAACGTCATCGGTCATAACGGCGAGTTCAACACCATCTCGCGTTTCCGACTGGAGGCGGAGATGCTCGGCGTGCACCTCGACCCCGCCAACTCGGACTCGCAGGACATCGACCGCATGATCGATGCGCTGTGCATGCAGTATGGTCTCGACCTGATCGAGGCGATGGAGTACATCTTCCCGCCGTTCGAGCACGATCTGATCGAAGGCGCGGCGGATGTTCATGCGCTCTACAGCGATATCCGCCAGGCATTCGGTCCGTTCGCGCAGGGCCCCGCAGCCGTGGCCGCGCGCATGGGCGATCAGTGCGTGTTCAGCGTGGACGCGCTCGGCCTGCGCCCGCTTTGGTTCGGCGAGACGGAAAAGGAATACTTCGCCTCGTCCGAGCGTGGTGTGTATCCGCTCGACATGATGTCCGCAGACCCCAAGCCGCTCGCCCCCGGCGAGAAGATCGCACTGCAGATCCGTCCCGGACGCTCGATCGAAGTGCTCGACTACCCCGCCATTCAGCGGCATGTGCTGCAGCGCAGCCGTGATCGCGGTGGCCGCCCGGCGGCCGCGCCGCTGTCTGACTGGTCCCAGTCCCTGCCCGCCGCCCCGTCCGCGCCGCGCCCGCAGCCGATTGCGCCTTCCGGCGGCGGCCTGGCTGCATCGCCTGCCCCGGCGGCGTCGCTGGAAGCCGTTGCACTGGCCGCTCCCGCTCTCCCCGGCGTACCCTGGCGTGAACGACCGGCAGCGGTCAACACCTCCGTTATGGCGGCACTGGGCTGGGAGCGCTATCACACGCAGGTGGTGGAAGCGCTGGCCGAGACCAACAAAGAGCTCATCGGATCGCTCGGCTGGGATGGCCCGATCGGCGCGATCAGCAAGACCCGCGTCAACCTGTCCGACTTCTTCAAGGAGACGGTGGCCGTCGTCACCAATCCAGCCATCGACCGCGAGCGCGAGCGCGCACAGTTCTCCTCCACCGTCGTGCTCGGCGCGCGTCCCGGAATGGGCCTGGCCGCGCAGGCCAGCGGGCGCATCCTGCAGCTCACCATCCCGCTGCTGGCAGGCGGGCATACTGCGCTGGGCGATGAGAGCCTGCAGCAGCAGGTCGCGCGCCGCTGTGACACCCGCACGATCGATGAGGTGCTTGCCTACTTCGGCGACCGTGCTGTGATCCTGCAGATGGCCGCCGCGCTGGACGAAGCGCCCGAAGATGCCCTGCGTCGCATTCAGGACGCCGCTGTCGACAGCGTCTCGCATGGCGCAGATCTGATCGTGCTGGACGACAGCGATGCGCTCGATGGCGGCATGCTCTGGCTCGATCCGCTGCTGGTCGTCGCGGCAGTCGATCGCGCCCTGCGCGAAAGCGGCGGCACACCTAACCTGCGCCGTCAGGCGGGCATCGTGCTGCGTTCCGGCGCGCTGCGCGATTTGCACGACGTCACGCTCGCGCTCGGGCTGGGCGCCAACGCGCTCGTGCCCTATGCGCTCTACGCCGTGGGTCTGGGCATCGCGCCGCGCCCCCCGCGCGAGCCGGTCGGCGAGGATGAGGCGCTGCGCCGCCTCAGCAACTGCATCAATGCGCTGATGGGCGGCCTGCAGAAGGTGACCTCCACCATCGGCTGTCATGAGCTGCGCGGCTTCGGCCAGAGCTTCAGCTCGATTGGTCTGTCCACGCCGATTGCTGACCTGCTGGGCACGCCCAACTACTTCGGTTCGCACGAGCGCGGCCTGACATGGGATCGCGTGGCGGAGGATGCGGCGGTGCGCGCCGCGGAGCTGCGCGGGGAGAAGCCCAGCAAGCTGGACAATCCCGACCGCCTCTACCCCAAGATGTGGAAGAAGGTCGAGGATATCGCCAACGGTGAGATGACCCTCGATGAATACACCGAGATCATGCAGGCGCTGGAGCGCGACATGCCCGTTGCGCCGCGCCACCTGATCGGGCTGAAGACCACCGAAAGCGCCGTCAATCCCGCCGACGTCGATATCACTATCGGCGGCCATGCCATGCCCGTGCTGATCGGCGCGATGTCGTTCGGCTCGCAGGGGGAGCTGGCCTACACCGCGTATGGCGAAGCGGCCGCCAGCCTCAACATCCTGTGCGTCAACGGCGAAGGCGGCGAACTGCCGCACATGATGGGCCGCTTCCCGCGCAACCGTGGCAACCAGATCGCATCGGCGCGCTTCGGCGTCAACATCGAGTTCCTCAACTCGTGCGATGTGCTGGAGATCAAGATCGGTCAGGGCGCGAAGCCCGGTGAAGGCGGCCAGCTCCCCGGCTACAAGGTGACCGAGCAGGTCGCGCTGGCCCGCCACACACGGCCCGGCGTCGATCTGATCTCGCCGAGCAACAATCACGACCTGTACTCGATCGAGGACCTGGCGCAGCTCATCGACGAGCTGCGGACGGCCAACCCGCGCGCACGCGTTTCGGTCAAGATCCCGGTCGTGCCCGGCGTCGGCATCATCGCCGTCGGCATCGCCAAGGCCGGGGCAGACATCATCAACATCACCGGCTATGAAGGCGGCACGGGCGCGGCGCGGGCGCACTCGCTGCGTCACGTCGGCCTGCCCGCCGAGATCGGCCTGTGGCTGGCGCACCGCGAGCTCACCAACAGCGGCCTGCGCGACGATGTTGAGCTGTGGGTCGATGGCGGCATGAAGAGCGGGCGCGATGTCGTCAAGATGCTGTGCCTGGGCGCCAACCGCGTCGGCTTCGGCACGATGGCGATGGTCGCGGTCGGCTGCACCATCTGCCGCAAGTGCCACGAGGGCACCTGCCACGTCGGCATCACCACGCACATCCGCACGGTGGACGAAGCGCTTGGCAAGGGCATCAAGCATTTCGAGCCGCGCGACTACGACAACTCCGTGCAGGGCATCTGCAACGTCTTCGACATGCTGGCGGAGGACATCCGCCGCTGGACGGCTGCGCTCGGCGTGACGCGCGCGCAGGACCTGGTCGGGCGGGCAGACCTGCTGGAGCAGATCGCCATGCACGATCAGATCGACCTCAGCCCGCTCACCCACCCGGTGCCGCGGCTGAGCAAGCGCGCCCCCCAGCCCGGCGTCGGCACGCGTCTGGCCCGCCCGCGCAACACCATCAGCAAGCAGATCACCGCGCTGATCGCCGAGCGCGTGTCCTACGGCGACACCGAGATCACCTACGATGATGAGCAGGTGATGGCGATGGACCGCGCGCTGGGCACGCACCTGTGCGGCGCGCTCAAGCGCGGCGAAATCGACGCATCAGCGCTCACCGCAGTGCATCTCAGCTTCAGCCATTCGGCAGTCCCGGGCAACGGACTGGCCGCCTTCATCGATGCGCCCGTCGACGTGCTGGTGGAAGGCGGCGCGCAGGATGGCGTGGGCAAGTGCGCGCGCGGCGGCACCGTCGCCGTGCTGCGCGGCCTCAATCACAACGGCAAGCGCCTCGATGGCTCGGTCGGGAAAAGCTTCGCCTATGGGGCGCAGGGCGGCCGCTTCATCGTGCAGGGCAACGCAGACACACGCGCCTGCATCCGGCTCAGCGGTGCAGATGTGATCTTCGGTGGCGAAGTCCGTACCCCGCTGCGTGATGAGCTCGGCGGGCTGGCCGCGCGCGCCAACCTCAAGGGCTATGCCTGCGAGTACATGACCTCTGGCCGCGTACTCGTGCTGGGCGATCCCGGCCCGTGGATGTGCGCAGGAATGTCTGGCGGGGTGATCTATCAGCGCGTACAGCCGGAAATGGGGCTGACGATCGATGCGATCCGCCGACGCATCGCCAGGGGCGCCACCGTCGAAATCACCACGCTCGACGAGCAGGGCGTGGCCGACGTGCGTGATCTGCTGGGCTTCTATATCACCACACTGGAGCAGTACAACCAGGCCGATGAAGTCGCGCATCTGCATGCGCTACTGGCCCGGCCTGACGAATTCTTCGCCAGGATTGCGCCGCCTGCAAAAGCGTAATCACCATGAATCAATACCGCCGGGAGTGTTCCCGGCGGTGTGTCTATAGTACATAAAGAAAACGGCCGGTTCTGCGCGAACCGGCCGTCCCGTGAAGGCCGACTCTACTTCTTCGGCTCAACTGCAAAAGTGGCCTTGTCCCAATCATCCTTGCTGACGAACTTGGTCAGCATGCGATTGTCGGACGTCTTGCCACGCAGGCCATAGCGGGTCTGGCCATTCTTGGTGGTGAAGGTCGTCTTGAAAACGCTCTTGTCGTCGATCTTCACTTTCTTACGGGTCTTCACATCGTAGAACTCGACAGCCATTTTAAGACTCCTTTGCTGATTGGACTCACAAAAAGGCGTACTTCCGTTAGAGAATATACCATACAATTTGTGTGACAATCAAGCAAATCTGAGGGAAACGCGTTGGAATTTCGTTATGTCTTCGCTCAACTGAGACAGCTGATCTGTTCTGACCCCTACACGCCCGGAAGCGTCGCCAGCACGCGCTGCACTTTCAGCGCAAGGTGCAGGATCAGCCGGTTGTCAGCATCGTTCAGGTCCAGGCCAGTCAGCTCGGAGATGCGGTCCAGCCGGTAGACGAGCGTGTTGCGGTGCACATCCAGGTCCTGCGCCGCCTTGGCCAGATTGCCGTTCGCCTCAAAGAACCCGTTCAGCGTACGGATCAGGTCCGCCTGCTTGCGTTCGTCGTGCTCGACCAGTGCCTGCAGCGTCTCCTGATAGAAACGACGCATGTGTTCCAGATTGCGCTCTTTCAGAGCCAGCAGCAGCTGAAACAGCTTCAGGTCACCGTAGTACGTCGCATGCTCACGTTCGCCAAGCTGGTTGGCGATGCTCAGCGCATCTTTCGCTTCCCGATAGGCTTCGCGCAGCGCCGAAAGACCCACCATCGACCGGCTGATGCCAGCTGCCACCAGACCGCTCGGCGTGCGCGTCGCAAGCTGTGCGCGCACCTCGTCCACCATGCGGCGCACCCTCGGGAGCTGAGCAGCGTTCTCCAGCGGATACAGCGCGACGATCACATCCACATACAGCCCCGCCGCCCCATTCACCTGCCGGCGCGCCTGATCATCGCGCACCAGCGGAATGAGCGACTCCAGCGGCAGATTGGCGCCATGCTCGGAAAGCGCGCGAAACACCGCCACCACATATGTCGACGCCGGATCGAAGCCCGCCTGCTGCGCCCGGGTCGTCAGCATATCATCGTCCGCCGGGGTGCCGCTCAGCCACATCTGCACCCAGTCCCCGCGCGCCTGCTCCACGGCAAACGCGATCGCGCGCGACTTGGCCAGTTCGATCGCGCATACGTCCGCGCCGTACGTCAGCACCAGCCGGTCGAATTCATCGAGCGCACCATGGCTGTCCACCAGCGAAAGATAGCCGGCGACGCGCTTCTCCACCTTCAGCACCGTGGTGAAGCCGATCGGGCTGGCGACGATCGCCCCTTCGGTGGTCGGGGCATCCTGGTTTAGCCAGCTCTGAAATGCGCCATACGGCAGGCTTTGCAGCAGTGTGCGCCCGGCGCCGCCCGGGCGACGCGGCACGTTCGGGTAAACCTGCACCATCAGCACGCCCGCGTCATCATGCACCACCGCTGGCTTGGCCGTCGCGCGCGCGAGGATCTGCAGCAGGCTGTTGATGTCGCGGTTCTCCGCTGCCAACCGTGCAAGCTGGCGCTGAATCTCCATTGCCCGCTGCTGCATCTGCGCCTTGTGGTTGATGATCAGCGTGTTCACCGCGCGCTCCACACGCGGCAGGCTGCAGTCCGCAGGCATCGAGAGCAGTGCGACGCCGCTTTCCGCCGCCGCGGATGCTGCCGCGCTGCTGACCTCCTCATTCACCGCCACCGCCGCCACGCCCGCCTGGGCCAGGCTGCGAATGACCTCCCCCAGCGTGATGCGGCTGTCGTAGCTGCGCAGCAGTTCCATCGAAACCAGCGCCAGCTCTCCCCCGTACAACTCGGGAAAGGCCGGCGGCTGCGCCCGGATCATCACGCCATACGACACCACCTGCTCCGGCGCGCCGCTCACCATCACCGTGCCAAGCGGCAGCGCAAATTGCAGAAGCGCCTGTATCGATACGCTGTTGCCATCGCTCATGTCGACAAGAGTCCCAGTGCAATCCCGGAGGCATGGTTATTCTAGCCAATTCCGGAGTGCGGGTACTGGCGCTATTTGCCCACACTACGCCCAGCTTTCTTGGTAGTTTTACACAGCATTCTACAAAAGAAAACAGGGCGCCCACCATCAGCGGCACGCCCTGTTGTGCAAATCTTCCGGATGAAGGCGGGCCGTCAGACGCGGCGCAGCGAGAGTGTCAGCAATTCGCCTTCGACGGAGCTGTCCTTCTTCGGGTCGCCGTCGGGATCCGGGCCGAACACCGCCTGCGCAGCGCCATCTGCGCCCTCCCCCTGCTCCAGCCGGTCCGCCAGTGTCTCCGCCTGAATACTGCTGCCAAACGCCGCGATCGCCTTCGCCAGCCGTTCACTGGCCTGATAGCGGATCTCGATGCGGTCGCTCAGGTTGAAGCCGGCATCACGGCGCAGGTTCTGCACGCGCCGCACCACCTCACGCGCCAGCCCCTCGAGGATCAGCGCCTCATCCAACCGCGTGTCCAGCGCCGCGACGTAACCAGCATCTTCAGCCAGCGCGAAGCCCTCGCGCGCAGTGCGCCGCACTTCACATTCCGCCGGCGTCACCTCGAAGGCCGCATCGTCAAAGGCCACGCGAATGGTTTCGCCGCGCAGCAGCGCCTCAGCATAAGCCCGCACCGCGTCCTGTGCCCCTTCGCGCAGCGCCTTCTGCACACGCGGGAAGTCCTTGCCGAACTTCTTGCCCAGCACGCTCGGCAGCGGATTGAGCCGGTATTCCACCACGCCGCCCGCATCCGTCAGCACTTCCAGCCGCTTGACGTTCAGCTCGCTCTCGATCAGCTCGCGCAGGCGCTGCACCGCTTCGGCTTCCGCCGGCCCCCGCACCGAGAACAGCGCGCTCGCCAGCGGCTGACGCACCCCGATCGCGACAGACTCGCGGGCCGCGCGCCCCAGGCTCACCAGACGCTGCGCCAGGCGCATCTCATCGATCAGCGCACGATCGATCAGCGACGCGTCCGCCTCCGGGAACAGCGACAAATGCACGCTGATGGGCGCCTTGCTGTCCGTGCCCGACACCAGGTTGCGGAAGATCGCATCCGACACGAACGGCATCGACGGCGCGATCAGCTTCGACACCGTCACCAGGCACTCGTAGAGCGTGGCGTAGGCGGCGGCCTTATCCGCGTCGCTTTCGCTCTTCCAGAAACGGCGGCGGCTCAGGCGCAGATACCAGTTGCTCA
The DNA here is from genome assembly GCA_964654755.1 of uncultured Pleurocapsa sp. Classification (GTDB taxonomy): domain Bacteria; phylum Chloroflexota; class Anaerolineae; order Aggregatilineales; family Phototrophicaceae; genus Flexifilum. The sequence continues at coordinate 25,843 of CAZZJW010000009.1, forward strand.
GGTTGTCGACGAACTGCTGCACAGGCCGTGTCGCGCCCGGCGCATCGTAGGCATCGTAGGCGGCAGTCACCTCGCCGACAAGCTGATGCAGCTCAGCCAGCACCCAGCGGTCCAGCGGGTCCCGCTCGGCGACCGGCGGCTGCGGGCTGTTCGGCGACCAGCCGTCCAGGTTGGCATAGGTCACGAAGAAGCTGTAGGTGTTCCACAGCGTCAGCCAGAAACCGCTGACGACCTTGCCCACAAGCTCCTTGGAGAAGCGGCGCGGCTCTCCCGCCGGCCCGGACGTGAACAGATACCAGCGGAAGGCGTCTGCGCCGTGGGTGTTCATCACATCCCAGGGGTCGACGACGTTCCCCTTGCTCTTCGACATCTTCTCGCCCTTCTCATCGAGGATCAGGCCGAGACAGATCACATTGCGGAATGTCGCCTGCTCAAACAGCATGGTGCTGATGGCGTGCAGCGTGTAGAACCAGCCGCGGGTCTGGTCCACCGCCTCGCAGATGTAGTCCGCGGGATACTGCGCCGCGAACATCCCCGCGTCGTCATGCGCCGGGTAGCCCCACTGAGCCACCGGCATCGCGCCGCTGTCGAACCACACATCGATCACTTCGGGCACGCGCCGCATCGTCCCGCCCTTGCCGCTGGGGTTGGGGAAGGTGATCTCGTCCACATAGGGCCGGTGCAGGTCCAGGCCGGTCAGGTCACGCCCCGCCAGCGCGCTCAACTCCGCAACGCTGCCCACGCACAGCATCTCGCCTGTGGTGTCATCCACCCAGATCGGCAGCGTGGTGCCCCAGTAGCGCTCACGGCCCAGCGCCCAGTCCTTGAGCTCGCTCAGCCAGTTGCCGAAGCGCCCATCGCGCACATGGCCCGGCACCCAGTTGATCGTCTGGTTGGCCGCGATCATCCGGTCGCGGTACTCCGTGGTGCGGATGAACCAGGCATCACGAGCGAAGTACAGCAGCGGCGTGCCGCAGCGCCAGCAGAACGGATAGGTGTGCTCGTAACTCTCCGACTTGTAGAGCAGGCCGCGCCGGCGCAGATCGCGCGTGATCTCCGGGTCCGCATCTTTCACCCACACGCCCCGCCACTCCGTCACCGCATCGATGAACGCGCCCTCGGCGTTGACTGTCTGCAGCACCGGCAGGTTGTGCTGTCGCCCCACCGCCATGTCATCCACGCCGAACGCCGGCGCGATGTGCACGATCCCCGTGCCGTCGTCCGTGCTGACGAAGTCACCGGGGACCACGTAGGCGTAATCCTGATCGACCGGCAGAAAGGTGTACAGCGGACGGTAGTGCTGCTTCAGCAGGTCACGGCCCTTCATGCGCCGCACCACGCGATACTTGTCGGCATCTTTGAGCGCATGCGTCAGCCGCGCCTCGGCCAGGATGAGCTGCTCAGAGCCTTCGCCATCCGCAGCTGGGCCTTCGACCTGCACATAATCGACATCCTCGCCCACCGCCAGCGCCACGTTGGCCGGCAGCGTCCACGGCGTAGTCGTCCACACCAGAAAGTACACGCCCGGCTTGTCGCGCAGCGGAAAACGCACATAGATGCTGGGGTCACGCACTTCCTTGTAGCCCAGCGCCACCTCGTGGCTGCTCAGCGGCGTGCCGCAGCGCGCGCAGTACGGAACGACCTTCAGCCCCTTGTAAAGCAGGCCCTTGTCCCAGAACTGCCGGAGAATCCACCAGATACTCTCCATATAGTCATTGGTGAAGGTGACATACGCGCTGTCGAGATCCGTCCAGTACGCCATGCGCTCCGTGAAGCGCTCCCACGCGCCGATGTTTCGCAGCACGCTGGTCCGGCACTTCTCGTTGAACTCAGCGATGCCATATTCCTCGATCTGGCGCTTGTGCGTGAAGCCAAGCTCTTTCTCAATCGCGATTTCGACAGGCAGGCCATGCGTGTCCCAGCCGCCCTTGCGCAGCGCATAGTAGCCGCGCATGGTCTTGTACCGGGGGAATACATCCTTGAACGCGCGCGCCAGCACGTGATGCACGCCGGGCGTGCCGTTGACCGTCGGCGGGCCCTCATACGTCACGTATGCCGGCCCACCTTTGCGCTCGTCCATCGAGCGCTGCAGCACACGATGCACACGCCAGTGATCGAGCTGCTCTTTTTCCAGCTTCTGGATATCAACCTTCGGGCTGACTGCCTTGAACATGCCTTCGCTCCATGCGAATTGGGTGCAGGGTAACATTGCTGAGATTCGACCAGGCCCCGTCATTGCGGGGCAGGAACATCAGCAGGCAATCGCCCGCGACAGGAGAGGCAGTCTCTCCGCCACGGCAGCACCTCCTCAGACGGTGTTTACTCAGCGTTTCCGGATGGTGATCGCGCGGAGATTATGGCGCAGATCAGGGGTTTTCGGTAGGCGCAGTTGACGGAGCCGGCGCGCTGCCCAGCCAGTACACCTCGCGGATCAGGCGCAGCTCTGTGTTCGCGCCGCCCTGCTGCGCGCGGCTGATGATGACCTCATAGCCCTGATCGAATATGGAAAATGGCGCCGTGCCATAGCAGCGCGCCACCATCGCCCCGCCCCCTGCCAGCGTGCCGCCGCCCGTCCCACACTGCAGCGGCCCAACACGGCAGCTCGCCCCCTGGGCAAGGTAGTAGTCGAGCACCGCGCATGCGCCCTCCGGCACCGAGTAGACGCGGTCGTCCACCCCGTAGGCCGGGCTATTGGCGCTGATGCGCTCCGCCCCTTCCGGCAGCGGCGGGTCCGGCGGGCTGACGATGCCGACCAGCACGCCCAGCACCTGCGTCGCCACGAAGAGCGCCAGCAGCAGCGCCGCGCCCGTCAGCACCAGCAGCAGCACAGGCCTGCGGGAACGGCCGCCTGCTTGCGGCTCTTCTGGCGCGCTCACGGCGTCCAGTACTGCTGATACTCGATCACCGTCATCCCCGTAGCGTCCTTCTCCGGGTCGGAATTGGCGACTCCGGGATAGATCACCACCTGCGTGTACTGCTGCGAGTTAAGGCTGGAGTTGTCAAAGACGCAGGTGAAGCGGTAAGGGATCGACAGCGGATTGGTGGCATCAATCGGATACTCACCCGAAGGGGGCACGCGCACGCAGCGCCCGCTCTCATCACCGTTGTGCTCATTGAGCCGAAGCTGATACCAGTTCGCCACCAGCTGCGGATCCACCGCCGGCACGCGATAGAGCACTGTGCGCGAGGCGGCGGCGATATCGCTCATGCCCCACATCTCCGCTCCCGGATAGAGCGCCACATCAAACGGCGCGCGCCGGGCCGCCTGATCACTCAGAAACGCCGCTACGCCAAGCAGGATGAAGCCGATCCCGATCCCTCCGGCGATCAGCCCGACGCGGATCATCGACAGGCCCTGCGACCGCTTTCTGCGCTGTGTCATGGTCCACTGGCTCCCTGCATACGACGGACGTCCACGACCAGGTCGCGTCCGTACGGCGTGTGCCCAAATCGTACAGCACTAGCCTCCCAGAATGCCACGCCCTGCGGATCACCCGGCGGCGGCGCTTTACCCTGCATCATCGCGGTCAGGTAGGCCGCCAGCACCTGCCGGTGCGCCTCCACATGCGGCAGCAGCGCCTTGCTCTGCTCAAGCGCAGCGTGCGCCTGCTCGTGCTGCCCGGCGCGCCAGTACGCCTCCGCCAGATCAAGACGGGTCGCTTCCGGAGCGCCTGCCGCCAGCGCGCGCGCGAACATCGCGGCGGCCTCAGCGTACTGCCCATCCACAAGCAGTGTACGCCCATAACCATACATCGGGTAATGATGGTCGGGAGATTTGTGCAGGGCTTCCGACAATATCGCTCTGCTCCCCCCGATGTCGCCAAGCTGGCGCAGTGTGTTGCCCAGCAGCGTCAGCGCGCGCATATCCAGCTCGCCGGCCTGGCGCGCCGCCTGCAGCACATCGCGCGCCGCCTCGAATTCGCCCGCCATGAAGTGCCGCTGCGCGCGCACCAGCGGCGTGACCATGCCGCGATAGGCGATCATCACGCTGATCTGCATCACGCCGATCAGCCCGAACGCGCCGATGCAGGCATACAGCCGCACTTCCAGCGGGCCGAATGCGATCACCAGCGTCAGCAGTGCCAGCAGCGCCGCCGCCAGCCCCAGCGTCAGGCGCAGCGAACGCTCCCAAGAACGGAAATCGCGCAGCACGCGCTGCAGGATCTGGATCATGTCGGCTACCCCAGGTTGCCGGCGTCAGCATCTGCCAGCATCTGCTCGATTTCGGAGATTTCGAACCGCAGCGCCTGCCCATAGGCTGTTCCTTCCAGCGCCTTCAGGCTGGACTTCCACAACGCCAGCCCATCGCGAGCGCTCATCATACGCGTGATGGCGCGCACAGCATCTTTCGCCCGCCCCTCGCCCTCATAGGCACGCGCCAGATGGTAGAACACGCGCAGGCGGTAGGGCGCCGGCATGGCGTGGTTCGCCGCGCGCTCGAACGAGGCGTGCGCAGCCTGCGCATCCCCGGCGTAGCGCTGCACGAAGCCCAACTCCGCCCAGATCACCGGCTGGTCAGGCGTCAGCTCAAGCGCGCGCTGCAGCGCCCGCGCCGCCTCGTCGTAGGTGGCCTGCAGGCGATACCCATTTGCCAGCGTCACGTAGGCATTGGGGTCATTCGGGAAGAGCTGCACCGCACGATCCGCCGAGGCCTGTGCCCGGGCGAACTGCCCGGTGTAGGCATATGCGCTGGTGAGCAGCATCAGGATTTCCGAGGTCTCCTTGCCCTCCTCAATCGAGCGCTCGAGCAGCGGAATGGCATCCCGGAACTTGAACTGCTCGATCAGTCGATAGGCATCGCCATAGCCGGAGCCCAGCGCGCGCGTCTGGCGCGCCAGCAGCAGCCCCACCAGCGTGAACAGCGCGACGATCATCAATGCCGCCGCGCACAGCCCGACCAGCGCAATGCCCAGGGCGGGCGAAAGCACACTGGGCTGCGCTTCACGCGGTCTCAGCAGCTCCACCACCGTCCCGCCGATGAACACGCCGATGCCGACGATCGCGATGATGACGGCAACGTACACCGCGAACAGGATCGCCCGGCGCATCGCTCAGTCCGTCTCCAGCGAGTCCAGCGCGCGCTCACCACGAATCAGCGCATCCGCCGCCTCGATATCTGCGCCCAGCACGTGCCGCAGCACATCCGCCTGCTCATCCTCAAGGATCTTCTGCCATTCCTCCACTGCGCTGCGCAGCTTCTTCATCTCCGCCAGCGCCGCCTGCGCCTGCACCAGGCTGCCCATCCGCATGTGGGCACGTGCCCGGTACAGATGAATCAGCAGCCGGTGCCGCCCTTCCGGCACACCCAGGCTAATTGCGAGGTCCAGATGCGGCAGCGCCGCTTCGGACTGGCCGAGGCGATCCTCGATCATGCCCAGATTGTAGGCGGCCACCCATTCCTGCGGCGCCAGTTCCAGTGCGCGCTGCCCGGCTTCGAGCGCACGCGGATAGTTGCCCGCCTGCAGATCAACTTCCGCCAGCCCGTTGAAGGCGACCGCAGAGGCCGGGTCCAGCTCTGCCATCTTCTGGTAGTCGCGGCGCGCGCGTTCCAGCTTCCCCCACAACCGCAGCAGTTCAGCGCGAAAGCGATAGTGCTCCGGCGTATCGGCATCATCACGGATGACATCATCCATCGTGCGAACGGCCGTCTCCAGGTCCCCCTTTCGCAGCGCGCGGATGGCATCGCGATACCCGGATGGCATCCGTGGCCGGAAGATCAGCAGCGCGGCGATCACCCACCCCAGCGCAGCGCCCGCCAGCACCAGCGAGAACTGCTGCAGGATGGTGGACGCCAGGATGAGCGCGCCCAGCGCCGGCGCCAGAATGGCCGCCCAGCGCCCGCGGTCTGACGGGTCCAGGCGCCCGCCGATCAGCACGCCCGCGCCGACGATCGCCAGCAGTGCCAGCGCCGACTGCACGGGCCGCACCCACTCGAATTCGTTGACGATGACATTCAGCATCAGGCTGATGAGGCCGGTGATCCCGATCAGCAGCACCAGCGCGCGCAGCCGCGCCGGCCCCATGAAGCGTACGAAGCGGTCTACCGCCCTGCCGATCATGACGGATCCAGTTCAATATACAGGCGCTTGTTGATGCCGCCCTTGCTCTTGTAGTCCGTCACGCGAATGCGCCCGACCTCCCGCGTGTTGGCGACGTGCGTGCCGCCATCCGCCTGCAGGTCCAGCCCGACGATCTCGACCGTGCGCACCTCAGTGATCCCCGCCGGCAGCAGATTGATCTTCGTGCGGATCAGGTCCGGGATGGCGAATGCTTCATCCCGGGGCAGGACCTCCACGCGGATGTCGCGCTCTGCCGCCACCTCCGCATTGATCTTCGCCTCAATCTCGTCCACCAGCTCGCGCTGCAGCCGCTCGAATTCGAAGTCCATGCGCCCAGCCAGCGGATCCATACTGCCGCCCGTCACGCTCGCGCCGTAGTCGCGCCACACCACGCCACACAGGATGTGCATGGCGGTATGCGTCCGCATCAGCGCGTAGCGGCGCGCCCAGTCCAGCGTTTGCTGAAGCGCCAGCCCCACATCCGGCAGTGCCACATCGCCCGCCAGCACATGCAGATTGCCGCGCTCCACCCGCGCCACCGGCCACTCGCGCCCATCCGCAGCACGCAGCACGCCAAGATCATGCGGCTGGCCGCCGCCGCCGGGATAGAACACCGTCTGATCGAGCGACACAGCGCGCGTCTCAGGCGTCACAGCGCTCACGCGGGCCGAGGCTTCGCGGCGGTAGCTGTCGAGCACGTACAGCAGTTCGGTCATCCCTCAGTCCAGTTCTGCGCGCATGCGCACCATCACCTCGCGGCCACCTGCGCCACGCCAGAAGGCCAGCGCCGCGCTGTTGCGTGCTGCCGCATGCCACTCGTAGTAGCGCAGGCCGCGTTCCCGAAACCATTCCGCCAGCGCCTGCACCAGCGCCCGACCGATGCCACCGCGCCGCCACTCTTCCGCGACGTAGATATCCGCCAGAAACCCGCTCGGCTCCTGCGCGAACATCTCCGGGGCCAGATCGACCACCACACCCAGCACATAGCCCACGATCTCGCCCGCTGCTTCGGCCACCAGCACACGCGCCATCGGATTGTCGAGCTGATCCTCGAGGCGGCGGGCGTAGCGCAGCATGCCCAGCGGTGACAGCTCCGGCAGGCTGTCATCCAGCCCGCGATGATGCTCGACCAGCGCCTGCCACAGCCGCGCCACTGCTTCGATATCGGCGGCGCGCGCCTGGCGAATCACGACTTCAGCCACAGCCACTGCATCCATTCCCCGGCGCCGCGTGCGCGCCAGAATGCCTGATCGGCCGCCGCCAGCCGCGGCAGACGCACCGTCAGCGCGTCCGCGCCGTGTGCCCGCAGCCAACCCGCCAGCGCATCCGCCAGCGCGCTCATCGCGCCGGGCGCGGGCCGGTGAATATCCGCCGCCATCTCCTCAATCACGCCGATCTGGCGCACGCGCAGTCCCGCCGGCGCAGGCTCCAGGCGGGCGGCGGCGTAGGCCAGCATCCGCTCCTCGTCGGTCGCCAGCAGCAGCACACAGCCGGGCTGCCCCAGGCGCGCGGCATGGGCAGTCTCCCACGCCGCAGGGCCATCCGGCGCAGGGGCAAAGCGCGGATCGCTGCTCAGCAGCATCGCATGCTCGTACCACAGGTTCGCCAGAGCGGGCAGATCAGCGCGGGTCGCTGCGCGTATCGTCGTCATCATCCAAAGCGGAAATCGGCAGGCGCAAGCATAGCACCCCCGGAAATGCAATTCAAGCGAACCCGGCGTACAATTCGGCGCATGACGACTCTCCCCCTTTCGCCCACCACACGCCCGGCCTGGATGCGACGCGCCGACCAGCGCGCCGACCGCGTGCTGGTGCTCGCGCTGGTGATCGGCCTGCTCAGCGCGCTCGGATTCGTCATTTCACCGGCGCTGCCTGCTTCAGGCAGCCTTGAGCGCTACGCTTTCCGAATCGAAAACGACGCACAGGCACTGCTGGAAGGACGTCTGTATCCCCGCTGGACGGCCAACACGTTTGGCGGCTATGGTGCGCCGATACCCAGCTTCACACCACCGCTGCCCTCATTCGGCCCGGCCATCCTGCATGCCATGCTGGTCGCGGATGCCGCAGATGCGCTGCGCCTGTTCGCCGTGATCGTGCTCACCGGAGGCAGCATCAGCACCTATCTGTGGGTGCGTGATCGGGCGGGCCGCCGAGCCGGCTTGCTCGCCGCGGCCCTCATCGCCACCAGTCCGTGGCTGGCCTACTCCATGCCATACGTGCTCGGCAGCGTTGACCTGATGCTGATCGCGGCACTGGCCCCGGCCTGGTGGTGGCTGGCCGGGCGCATGCACAGCCCATCCACATGGGCGCTGGCCGGTGGCGCCGCCGCGCTGCTCATGCTCAGCGAACCCCGGCTGGCGCTGCTGGTGTTCGCCCTCACGCCGCTGCTGCTGCCGCTGCGCAGCCGCTGGCCGCAGATCGCGCTGGCCGCCCTCGCCGGCGTCGGGCTGAGCGCGTTCGCATGGTTCCCCGCGCTCGTCGAAGCGCCGCTGGTGCGCTGGATCCCGCCGGAGCCGCCGCTCTATGCCTTGCTCACGCCGTCGTCGATCTTCCGCGCAGCAGAGGCTGCAGCGACCGGCTGGTTCAGCCCCCCACCGCAGCCCGCGCTTGGCCTGCCGCTGCTCGCTGCGCTGGCGCTGCTGACTGGCGCGGCGCTGTGGAGCCGGCGGTCGCCAGCCTTCGGACTGCGTGCGCTGGCCGCTGGCGCGCTGCTGCTGATCGCCAGCATCGTGCTGCCGGACGCGGCAGGCTCGCGGGGAGTGTTCACCCTGGCGGTGCTTGCGCTGTGCGCTGCTGGAGGGTGCGCGGCCCTCACGCTGCCACGCCAGCGCAGCGAACGCTGGTATGCTGCGGCGCTGGCGCTGGCACTGCTGCTCAATCTGCCGATGTGGCCGGGGCCGCCTGCCCACGAGCAGTCGTATACGGTCAGTGCCGAAGTCGAATACGAGCAGCGCGGCTACGGCATCGCTGTCACGCCACTGGACCATTACGCCGTCACTGCGCTCGCTGAGCAGGCCGCGCCGGATCAGTCCATGCTCACCGGGCTGCGCAGCGGGGAGATCATCAAGACCAGCACGGACAGCAACGACGTGACCGTCGGCATCCTGCAGCACGACACGCATCAGGACCGCCTGCAGGTGGATGCGCTCTCTCCGTTTGAACTACGCGTGCTGACCGCGGCCTTCGATGGCTGGACAGCGCGTTTCAATGACCAGCCGCTTTTCCTCAGCCGCGATACCGACGGATTGATCCGTCTGTCCGTGCCCGCCGGCAATGGTGAGCTCGTGCTGCGACTGGATAGCACACCTGTACGCGCAGCGGGCTGGCTGATCGCCTGGCTCAGCCTCGCCTCCTGCCTGCTCATCCTGCGAAGGCTGGCTTTCTCCGCATCGGCCACCTTCGGCGCACCCGCCGATTCTGAGCCCTGGCGCTTGCCCGCCGCAGGGTGCGTGCTGGCTGTCGTCATCGCTGCAGCCGTGATGCTCGCTGCCCGAACCTATCCGCCCGGCCCTGGCGCCGCCCCGCCCGCCGGCTGGCGGACGATCGAGGCTTCGCCGCAGCCCGGGCTTACGCTCGAAGCGGTGCAGCCCTTCAGTGCGCAGGCCGCTCCAGGCGAAACGCTGCTCGTGCGCTCAAGCTGGCGCGCCGCCCTGGCCCAGGAGGCGAGCATCGCCATTCGCCTTGTCGTGCTCGATGCAGATGGCGTACCTGTTGTGAGTACATCCGCCGTCGCGCCGGGCGGGATCGCCAGCACCCGCTGGCCGGCAGGCATGCCGGTGCTCGATCAGCGCGCACTGCAACTGCCAGATACGCTTGCGCCGGGGAGCTATCGTATCGCCCTCGAAGCGCTGCTGTGCGCCTCACGCTGTGAGGGCAGGCCGCTGCCGTGGGTGACCTCTGGCACGTCTCAGCAGCAGCTCATTCTGCCCGGCACGCTCACCGTCACCAGCGACAGTCGCTTGTAATTTCCGGCTCCATCAGTACAATCGCGCATACGTGTCCCGAGATTCACTTGAGAGGATGTTCGTCGCATGGCCGCCAGTGAAGCCCTTCGTGAAGAACTGACAAAAGCCTGGACTCACCATCGTGACGGGCGGCACAGCGATGCAGTGGAAGCCTTCAAGGCAGCCCTGCTGCGCAATCCGGATCAGGTCGATGTGCTCTACGGGCTGGGCCTCGCCCAGCGCGCCGGAGGCAACGCTGCCGCCGCTGCCGACACGCTCGCTCGCTGCCTCGCGATCGTGAGCAGCAGGAATGAGCAGTCTCCCGCTGATGACCAGATGGCGATGCTCAAGCGCATGGTCGAGCAGCGGCTGGCAGAGACCCGCAGCCGCGGCGCCTGAGCGCCAGCAGGTTGATGCGCAAACGCGAACGCCTCGAGCGCGCTTTCGCTGGTGAGCCGGTAGATCGCCCACCGGTTGCGCTCTGGCGGCATTTTCCCGGCGACGATCAGCGCGCGCTGGACTTCGCCAGAGCGACGCTTGAGTTTCAGGCGCAGTTCGACTGGGACTTCATCAAGTTCTGCCCGCCCAGCAGCTATTGCACAGCAGATCTCGGCCTGCAGGACGCCTGGGAGGGGGCGGCAGATGGCACGCGCGTCGTGCGCCGTCGCCCGATCGCGCGTTCGCTCGACTGGACCGATCTGCGCCCGCTCGATCCGCAGCGCGGCGAACTGGCGCGGCATTTCGAAGCGCTGGAACGGATCGTCCGCGTCACCGGCGAAGACACGCCCGTGCTGGCGACGATCTTCAGCCCGCTGGGACAAGCGCGCAATCTCGCCGGCGAAGAGGCGCTGCGCCTGCACCTGCGCACGGACCCAGAGCGCCTGCGCACCGGCCTCAACGTGCTCACCGAGAATATCTTTCGCATCATCGAGCGCCTGCGCCAGCTTCCGATCGCCGGTATTTTCTACGCCATCCGCCACGCCAGCTACGCGCAGCTCTCCGAGGAGGAATACGCCAGCTTCGGCCTGCCTTCTGACGAGCGTATTCTCGACTCGCTGCCCCGCACGTGGTGGTTCAACATGGTGCATCTGCACGGCGAAAAGCCGATGTTCCGCTTCCTCACCCGCCTGCGCTGCCAGGCCGTCAACTGGCACGACCGCGAAACCGAGCCCGACCTGGCGATGGGCAAGACGCTGTTCGACGGCGCAGTGTGCGGCGGGCTGGCGCGCACCGAGCATGTGCTGCTGGGCACGCCCGCGCTCATCCGCGACACCATCCGCGATGCCATCCACAGCACCAGCGGCCGCCGGCTGATCCTGTCCACGGGCTGCGTGGCCCACATCACCACGCCGCTCTCCCACCTGCGCGCCGTCCGCGAATCCGTCGAGGGCGCATGATGTCTACCCTGCGCGTGATCGCCGGCAGCGCGAAAGGCCGGCGGCTGAAGCTGGTCCCCGGCGAGAGCACACGCCCGATCATGGATCGCGTCAAGGAGGCACTATTCGGGATTATCGGCATCGACATTCTCGATGCGCGCTTTCTCGACCTGTTCGCCGGCACCGGCAGTGTCGCCATCGAGGCGCTCAGTCGTGGCGCGGCGCACGCCGTGCTGCTCGACCTGGACCGTGACGCCATCGCCACCATCCGCGACAACCTGGCGATCACCGGACTCAGCGAGCGCGCCGAGGTGCGCCGTACCGATGCCTTCGCCTTTCTGGCGGGCCGGGTGCAGCCCTTCGAGTTCGTCTACGTCGCTCCGCCGCAGTACAAGGCTCTGTGGCAGCGCACTGTGCTGGCGATCGACGCGCAGCCCGGCTGGCTGGCGCCGGGCGGCCAGCTCATCGTGCAGATCGACCCGGAAGAGGATGCGCCGCTCGAACTGCAGCACTTCACCCGGACGGACGCCCGGAAGTACGGACGCACCCTGCTGGTGTTCTACCAGTTGACGCAAGCGCAGGAGGACGCCTGAATGGCCGACCAGGCGCAGATGGACCAGATTGCCGAAGAGCTCATCCGGTTGTTCCGGGTGCAGCTTCCGCCCGTGCCCATCGAAGCAATGCTGCAGCACCCGCTGCCCGGTATGTGGGAGGAAGTGGACATCTCGCAGGTCTCAGGCAGCTACCTCACGATCGGCTCACCATACCTGCCACGCATGTCCCTCGCGCGCGTGCTCGCCCGGCACATCGCGGGCAGCGCGTGGGGCACCGAACGCGGCCTGCGTACACTCCTCGGAGACGCTCCGGCGATCAGCGCGCTGGCCCGCGCCGTCATCATGCCGCGTTCGATGATCGAGATGCTCGCGCCCGCAGCGCTCACCGCTGCCACCGTCAGCGATCATTTCGAAGTGCCCCTCAGAGAAGCGGCAGCACGCCTCGAAGAGCTGAACAGCGCACCCTAGCCATCCGGGCCCGGGCGACGATTTCCCAGCGCATCCTGCGCCCAGCGCAGCGCGTCCTGAACCGTCGTCACCTCACCGCGCACCTGCGCTTCCTCAATGCCCGCCAGCAGCTCGCCGACCAGCCGGCCCGGGCGAATCCCCAGCGCGCGCATCAGCTCATCGCCCGTGACCAGCACCGGAGGGCTCACCTGGCGTTCGCGATCCTCATACCAGGCGAACAGCAGTGCGCGCACACGCTCAAGCGCCGCCAGCCAATCATCCTGATCGAGGTCGAGATCGTAGCTGGCCAGGCGCTCGGCCAGATGCAGCAGCAGCGCCTCCGGGCCGGCCTCTCCGGCGGCGCGCCAGAAGCGAAATACCGCGACCGGGTCTTCGCAGTCCACCTGCGCCGCCGTACGCCATGTGCGGCTGATGGCGGCCAGCCGCTGGCGTTCCGCCACGCTCAGCCGCAGCGTGATGGCGTATTCCTCCATCAGCTCGTCCGAAAGATGACGCAGCAGCCCGGCCAGCAGCAGCAGCGCGCGGCCCTGGCGCTCGTCTGGCCAGGGGTGGGTCAGGTGCGCCTGCAGCCGCCCGCGAAATCGGTCGAGCGCGATGACGAACATGCCCAGGCCGAACTGCGCAGCCGTCTCATCCGTACGAGTCGGGCTGATCGCCGTCGCAAACTGCGAGAGCGTCTCCACCACACGCTCGGTCTGGCGCTGGTCCTCGCGCCGCGAGGCGAGCGCATCCGGCAGCACCACCGCCAGCGCGCCCATATGCTGCGCCACCACCAGACCAGTGCGCGCCCGGGGCTGTGCCAGCAACTTGAACAGCTCATCGCGCAGGCGTTCTGCCGACACCCCGGCCAGAAGCGGCGCTGCTGCACGCGCGGCCTGCAGCGTGTCCGGCTCAACTCGCAGCCCGAACTGCACGCTGTAGCGCACGGCGCGCAACACCCGCACCGGGTCTCGCGTCAGGCTGTCGGGCCGGCACAGGCGCAGCCGGCGCGCCCGCAGATCGCCCCACCCACCCGCCGGATCATGCACCTCATCCAGCGAGCCGGTCAGCGCGACCGCCATCGCGTTGATCGAGAAATCGCGGTCGAGCAGATCCTCTTCGAGTGATGCGCCGCGGAACGCCGAGACATCGATCACCAGCCGTCCGCCATCCCGCCCGCGCAGGATCGCCCGGCCGATATCGCGCACATCATCCAGCGCGTAGTACGCGCCGCCGCGCAAATTGGCGATCTTCCGCGCCAGCGCCCTGCCACCAGTCTGCGTCACCAGGTCGATGTCGCGAATGGGCGCGCGCAGAAACGCATCGCGCACGGCCCCGCCCACGACATAGGCCGACGGCGTGTGCCCCTCCAGCGCCTCCGCCAGGTCCATCACATCGTCCGTCCACGCCAGCGGCATCCGCTGCACAGACTCAGTCATTGCGCAGCGCTTCCCGGCGCACGACGCCGACGAACGGGAGATTGCGGAACTTCTCGTCCAGATCCAGTCCATACCCGAAGACGAACTTGTCCTCGATCCGGAAACCCACATAGTCGATGTCGATCTCGATCGTGCGCCGGGAGGGCTTGTCCAGCAGCGTGCACAGGCGAACGCTGCTGGGATTGCGCGCCTTCATCACTTCCATGACAAATTTCAGCGTGTAGCCGCTGTCGATAATATCCTCGATGATCAGCACATCCTTGCCTTCGGCTTCACCGCGCAGATCCATGTCGATCCGCACCTTGCCGGTCGACTCGCGCGCGCCCCGCCCATAGCTCGAGACTGCCAGGAAGTCGATCTCGTGCGGCACGGCGATATGCCGCATCAGATCGGTGAGAAACACCACGCCACCCTTGAGGATGCACACCAGCAGAAGCTGCGCCGACTCCGCATAGTCGCGTGAGATCTGCGCCCCCAGTTCGGCGATGCGCGCCTGGATGGTGGCCTCGTCCAGCAGTATTTCCTGCAGAAAGCGCTCGTATGCCTGCTCTGCCATAAGCATTCCTCAGCGACCGCGCAGATGCGTTCCGTGTGCTGGACTGTGGCTGTCATCCGGTTCAGATCGGCGCCACCCTGTATCGCAGCAGCCTCGCGCCGCCGCCTGCAGTGGCGCTGGACCGCGTGGCATTATACCAGTACAGGCGCGCGGGTGCGGTACAATAACGCCATTGTTGATTCGTTCAGGCGTAGCACATATGTCTTCGGTATCGCCCATCACCATCAGCCGCGCACGGGAAAGCGTACGTGCCACCTTCCCGGACGGCAGCGTGTTCGAAGGCCCGCTGGATGCCCCCGTCGAGCACTATCTCAGGGCGCACCGCAGCGCCTTTCCCGCCGCCTACGATAGCGAGATGATGGGCGCGATCGTCGATGGCCGCCTTCGCGAGCTGGCGTATGCGCTGCGCCAGGACGCTGCCATCTCCCCGGTGCTGGCCTCCGACAGCGATGGCCGCCGCATTTACCGCCGCTCGCTGGTGCTGCTGCTCACCGTCGCCGTGACCGAGCTGTTCCCCGAAGCCCGCGTCAGCGTGAGCTATGCAGTGCCGGATGGCGGCTACTACTGCCTGCTGCATGGCCGCGAACCGCTTTCAGACGCGGAACTGCAGCAGCTTGAGGCGCGCATGCGCGAGATCGCCAGCGCCGATGAGCCGATCACGCGGCGGATCGTGCCGATCAGCGAAGCAGTGGCGCTCTATCAGGCCCGCGGAGACGAGAACAAACTGCGCCTGCTCGAAAGCCGCAGCCGCACCGACCTCGTGCTGTACACCCTGCGCGGCTACTCCGACTACTACTACGGCTACATGCTGCCTTCCACCGGGTACCTCCAGCTCTTCCGGCTGTTCAACACCGATAGCGGCGGCTTCATCGTGCAGTATCCGCGCAGCGCGCACCCCGGCCAGCTTGGCGAGCCGATCGACAACCAGGGCAAGATCTGCCAGATCTTCGATCGGGCGGAGCAGCTGCTCACCCGGCTGAACGTCGAGGACGTCGGCCGGCTCAATCAGATTGTGCGGGGTGACCGCGTGCAGGAGCTCATCCTCGTCGCCGAGACTGAGCATGAGCAGCAGATCGCCCGCATCGCCTCTCAGGTCTACGATGCACATCACGAGCGCAGCCTGCGGCTGGTGCTGATCGCCGGCCCATCCAGTTCGGGCAAGACCACCTTCGCCAAGCGCCTGGCGATTCACCTGCTGGCACACGGCCTGCGTCCGTTCACGCTGGAGCTGGACAACTACTTCGTCGATCGCGAGCACACCCCGCGTGACGCGCAGGGCAAATACGACTTCGAGTCGCTGGAGGCGATCAACCTGCCGCTGTTCAACCAGCAGTTGAAGCAGCTCATCAGCGGAGAAGAGGTGCGCCTGCCCCGTTTTGATTTCAAGCGCGGCAAGAGCATGACCGGACAGTCCATCCGCCTGGACAGCAATCACATCCTGATCGTCGAGGGCATCCACGGCATCAATCCGCAGCTTGTGAGCGAAATCCCGGCGCAGGCCATCTATCGCATCTACGTCTCGGCGCTCACGGCCGTCAACCTCGACCCGCAGAATCGCATCCCGACCACGGATGTGCGCCTGCTGCGGCGGATCTGCCGCGATGCCGTCCAGCGCGGACACAACGCCACGGCCACCATCACCATGTGGCCAAGTGTGCGCCGGGGCGAAAAGCGCAACATCTTCCCCTATCAGGAGAACGCCAGCGTCATCTTCAACTCAGCGCTGATCTACGAAGTCGCCTCACTGCGCCCGATTGCCGAGCCGCTGCTGCTGCAGGTCGCGCCCGGTACTCCGGCGCATATCGAGTCCAACCGCCTGCTGTCCTTTCTGCGCTGGGTGGAGCCCCTCACGCCCGCGCAGCAGGCGCTCATCCCGGATACCTCACTGCTGCGCGAGTTCACCGGGGGCTCGATTCTGGAAAGCTATCTGCCCGGAGACCTCACCACGAGAGATGTGTGATCATGACCCAACCTCTGCTCATCCTCAACGCACGCGCTGCGCTGCCTGAAGGCACAGCGGCCCCCTGCTGGATCGTCTGCCAGGACGGCCACATTGCCGGCATCGGCAGCGATGCACCGCCCATCCTCCCCGATGCGGAGATACTCGACGCCCAGGGCGGATTGGTCCTGCCCGGTTTCATCGATGTGCACACGCATGGCGGCATGCTGCACGACACGATGGACGCCAGGCCAGACACGCTGCCCAGCCTGTCGGCGTTCTACGCGCAGCACGGCGTGACTGGCTTCCTCGCCACCACGTGGAGCGAATCGCACGAGCGCATCAGTCGCGCGCTGGAAAACGCGCGCCAGGCGCTCAGCCAGCCCATGCCCGGCGCCGCTCTGCTGGGCGTGCACCTGGAGGGCCCGTACCTCAACGCGTCGAAGTGCGGCGCACAAAGCCCGATCCACATCCGCCCCGCCGCCCGCGAAGAAGCGCTGTCCTACCTCGATACCGGGGTGATCCGCCTGATCTCGGTCGCGCCGGAGATCGAAGCCAATCACTGGCTGATCGCCGAGGCTTTCCGGCGCGGCATCCGCGTGTCAGCTGCGCACACCGCCGCCAGCTATGAGCAGATCGCCGCTGCCGTCGGGCTGGGCCTGCGCCACCTCACGCACACCTACAACGCCATGACTCCGCTGCACCACCGCGAGCCGGGTGTGGTCGGCGCGGCCCTGTCGATGGACGAACTGACCTGCGAGCTGATCGCCGACAACATCCATGTCCACCCCGGCGCGATGCGCGCGCTCTACCGGGCGCGAGGGCTGGATGGCGTGATCCTCATCAGCGACTCGGTTTGCGCCGCCGGCATGCCCGACGGAGAGTACAACATCGACGACCGCACTGTACGCCTGGACCACGGCACGGTGCGCCTGCCGGATGGCGCACTGGCGGGAAGCGCGCTGACGATGGAGCGCGCGCTCGTCAACTTCGCTACCGCGGTGGGCGCCCCGGTCGAGCAGGTGTGGCCCGTCAGCAGCCGCAGCGCCGCCCGCGCGCTCGGCCTGCACAACAAGGGGGAAATTGCGGTTGGCCGTGATGCAGACCTGGTGTGGCTGGCGGACTCCGGCGTCGTTCAGGCGACGATCACCGGCGGACGTGTGGTGTTTCGCCGCGAGCAGTAACTTCAGCGGCGCGCCATTCGTATTACGCATAGCACAAGCGAAGCAAGGAGACTGTGGCTGATGCGAAACGATACTGCACGCATGGTGGCGACACTCGGCATCTGGGCAGCGTTGGCGGCCATTCTGCTGACCCTGGCCATCGCGTCGCCTGAAACACTCAACCTGATCTCACTGATGGTGATGCTCGGCGCCGGCGCGATCGCCACGTCCGAAGTGTGGGGAAGCGGCAGCGGCCTGATGCGCTCCCGCCGCGCGCGAGACGAAAGCGCCATCAGCGCAAACGACAAGCCGAAACGCATGCCCGCTGCCGATACACGCTGGACCGAGACGCTCAGCGACGACGAGCTGAACGCGCTGGAAATCGCCCTGGCCGCCCGCCGCGGGCAGATGGACGAAGATCAGCAGATCGAGCTCAACCGGCAGCTGGCCGAACACAGGCGCGACAGCCGGAGCGCATAATGCCCATCCGCCTGCCGCTGCGCAGACCCACGCGTCCACGCGTCGCGGTCATCGGGCTGGACTGCGCCGAGCCAACGCTGCTGTTCGACCGCTTCGCCGCCGACCTGCCGACGTTCGCCCGCCTGCGCGAGCGTGGGCGCTGGGGCCGGCTGGAGAGCGTCATCCCGCCGATCACGGTACCGGCGTGGTCCTGCATGTTCTCCGGCCAGGACCCCGGCGCGCTGGGCATCTACGGCTTTCGCAACCGCGCCGATCACAGCTACGGCCGGCTGGTCACCGCCAACGGCGATGCGGTCGAAGTGCCGCGGCTGTGGGACCTGCTCTCGCAGGCTGGCCGGCGCAGCATCGTACTCAACGTACCCGGCACGTACCCGCCCCGCGCGCTGAACGGCGAATTGGTCGCGTGCTTTCTCACACCCGGCCCGGAAGCGGAATACACCTATCCCCCCGCACTCAAGGCGGAACTCAGCGCCCGTTTCGGCGCCTATCCGTTTGACGTGAAGGACTTCCGCACAGACGACAAGGCCCGGCTGCTGCGCGAAATCACCGCCATGACCCGCGCGCACTTCGAGGCGGCACGATGGCTGGCGCGCGCACGCGACTGGGATTTATTCGCCATGGTCGAGATCGGCCTCGATCGCATGCATCACGCCTTCTGGCGGTTCATGGACCCGCAGCACAAGGATCATCCGCCGGGGCACGCGCTGGCGGACGCCATCCGCGACTACTACCGCCTGCTCGATCGCGAACTGGCGGCGCTGCTGCCCGTGCTCGGCGAGGACACCTGCGTGCTGGTCGCCTCCGATCACGGCGCGCGGCGCATGGATGGCGGAATCGCCATCAACGAGTGGCTGCTGCAGGCGGGCTATCTCGTGCTGGAAGGCGGCTATCCCGCCAGCGTGTGCCGGCCGGATGCGCTGCGCATCGACTGGTCGCGCACACGCGCCTGGGGCGAAGGCGGCTACACCGGCCGCGTGTTCCTCAACATTCGCGGGCGTGAGCCGCAAGGCATCGTCCCCGCTGAGGATGCCCCGGCGCTGCTGGCCACCCTCAGCGAGCAGATCGAAGCGCTGGGAGACGAGGACGGCCGGCCAATCGGCACGCGCTGCTTCCAGCCGACACAGCTGTACCCGCGCGTCGAAGGTATCCCGCCCGACCTGATGATCCATTTTGGCGATCTGGCCTGGCGCTCCATCGGCAGCGTTGGATGGGGACGCGTGCACGTCCGCGAGAACGACACTGGACCAGACGACGCCAATCACGCGCAGCACGGCCTGTATATCCTCGCGGATCCGGCACGGCCCAGCAGCGGAGCCCGTGAAGACGCACATCTCCTGCAGATCGCGCCCACGCTGCTTCGCGCGCTCGGCATGGACCCGCCCCGCGACATGCTGCAGCGGCCGCTGCCCACCTACCGCTGAGCCACGCGCACGGCCTGTGCTAGCGCGCCGCCTCGTGGTGCGCCTGCAGGCTGCGCACGCGCAGCGGCTTGCGACTGAGCGCACGGATGCCCTGCACCGCCGCGCTGGCCGCGCTCATCGTGGTGAGGATCGGCACGCCGTACAGATGCGCAGTCCCGCGGATCAACCCGCCGTCGTAGTGCGCCTGCCCGCCGCGCGGCGTGTTGATGATGAGGTCGATCTCTCCGGCGCGAATGGCATCGACGATGTGCGGAGACCCTTCGCTCACCTTGTTCATCGTCTCCGCCGCCAGCCCGACGCTGCGCAGATACTCCGCCGTGCCCGAGGTCGCCACCAGCCGGAAGCCGAGCTGGATGAGATCCCGCGCAATCTTCTGCGCCGCCCCGCGGTCAAACGGGTTGATACTGATGAACACCGTACCTCGTGAAGGCAGGCGTGTGCTGGCTGCCAGCTCGGCCTTGAAGTATGCGTGACCGAAGTTGGACGCGTGGCCCATCACCTCGCCCGTGGAGCGCATCTCTGGCCCCAGCCGCGCATCCACGCCGGGGAACTTCTGGAAGGGCATCACCGCTTCCTTGACGAAGAATCCATCCACCGCCGGCTCGTCGGTGAAGCCCAGATCGCTCAGGCTGCGCCCGGCGGCGATCTCCGCCGCATATCGGGCCAGCGGCTTTCCAGTTGCCTTGCTCACGAACGGCACGGTGCGGCTGGCGCGCGGATTGACCTCCAGCACGTACACCACTTCGTCCTTGATCGCGAACTGGATGTTGAACAGGCCGCGCACGCCCAGCGCCATGCCCAGGCGCTCGGCGTACTCCCGGATGATCTCGACGTGATAGTAACTGATCTTGTATGGCGGCAGCACGCAGGCCGAGTCTCCGGAATGCACGCCCGCTTCCTCGATGTGCTGCATGATGCCGCCGATCGTCACGCGCTCGCCATCGCACAGCGCGTCGACATCCACCTCAAATGCGTCGTCGAGGAAGCGGTCGATCAGCACCGGATGCGGCCCCCAGGTGATGTGCTGCTGCAGCCACTGCCTCAGCATCGCCTCGTCGAACACCAGCGCCATGCCGCGCCCGCCCAGCACGTAGCTGGGCCGCACCAGCACCGGATAGCCCACCTGGACGGCGGCCGCCACGGCCTCCTCCAGATTGTAAGCCATCGCGCCGGGCGGCTGCGGAATATCGAGCTGCTCCATCAGCGCGTGAAAGCGCTCGCGGTCCTCCGCCAGATCGATGGTCTCCACAGACGTGCCCCAGATCGGCGCACCGGACTCGGCCAGCGCGTGCGCGATGTTGAGCGGCGTCTGCCCGCCAAACTGCACCAGCACGCCGTCTGGCCGCTCATTGTCGATGATGTTGAGCACATCCTCGGCGGTCAGCGGTTCGAAGTACAGCCGGTCCGCCGTGTCGTAGTCCGTGCTGACCGTCTCCGGATTGCAGTTCACCATGATGGTCTCGTAGCCCAGCTCGCGCAGCGCGAAGCACGCGTGCACGCAGCAGTAATCGAACTCGATCCCCTGCCCGATGCGGTTGGGCCCGCCGCCAAGGATCATCACCTTGCGCCGGTCGCTGCGCTCGGTCTCGTCGCCCGGTTCATACGTCGAATACAGGTAAGGCGTGTGCGCCTCAAACTCCGCCGCGCAGGTGTCCACCCGGTAGTACGCGGGCACGACGCCCAGCGCCTTACGCCGCGCACGCACCTCGCGCTCCGCGCAGTTCAGCGCGCGCGCAAGCTGCACATCGCTGAAACCCGCCCGCTTGAGCGCCTGGAAGTCCTCCGCGCTCAGCGCATCGAGCGTCCGTCCCGCCGCGCGCTCATGAAGCAGCGCGATGATGTCGGCCATCTGCTGTGCGAACCACGGGTCGAACTGCGTGCTCTCCACCACCTCCCGAAGCGTCGCGCCTCGGCTGAGTGCGCTGGCCACCTGAAACAGCCGCTGCGCCGTCGGCACACGAAGCGCCTCCGGCAGGGTCTCCGCGCCGGTGTCGCCGAAGCCGGGGATGCCGATATCCAGCGAGCGGATGCCCTTCTGCAGCGCCTCGCCGAAGGTGCGCCCGATCGCCATCACCTCGCCGATCGCCTTCATCTGCGGGCCAAGCGTGCGGTCTGCGCCGGGGAACTTGGCGAAGTCCCAGCGCGGGATCTTGACGACCACGTAGTCGAGCGAAGGCTCGAAGCTGGCGGGCGTCACCCGCGTGATGTCGTTGGGGATTTCGTCAAGGCGGTAGCCGACCGCCAGCAGCGCGGCGATCTTGGCGATCGGAAAGCCGGTGGCCTTGCTGGCCAGCGCCGACGAACGCGAGACACGCGGATTCATCTCGATCACGTACACGCGCCCGTCCGCCGGGTTGACGGCGAACTGCACGTTCGCCCCGCCCGTCGCCAGACCGACGCGATCGAGCACCACGCGCGCCATATTGCGCAGGCGCTGCAGCTCTTTGTCCGTCAGCGTCTGCGCCGGCGCGACGGTGATGCTGTCGCCGGTGTGCACGCCCATCGGATCGACGTTCTCGATCGAGCATACCACGACGAAGTTCCCGCTGCTGTCGCGCATCACTTCCAGTTCGTACTCTTTCCAGCCGATCACGCTCGTCTCGATCAGCACCTGCCCCACCGGGCTGAGCTTGAGGCCGCGCTCCGCGATCTGCTGCAGGTCCTCCGGCGTATAGGCGATGCCGCCGCCGGATCCCCCCAGCGTGAACGACGGGCGCACGAGCACCGGGTAGCGAATGCGCTCCGCCGCCGCCAGCGCCTGCTCCACCGACGAGACGATCTCGCTCGGCGGGCACTCCAGCCCCACTTCGATCATCGCCTGCTTGAACAACTGGCGGTCCTCCGCCAGGTCGATGCTCTCCAGCGCCGCGCCGATCAGCTCGACGCCATGCCGCGCCAGCGCGCCGTTCTCCGAAAGCGCCTTCGCCAGGTTCAGCGCCGTCTGGCCGCCCACCGTCGGCAGCAGCGCATCCGGCCGCTCCTGCGCGATGATCTGCTCGCAGATCTCCGGCGTCAGCGGCTCGACATACGTCGCATCGGCAAACTCGGGGTCCGTCATGATGGTGGCGGGGTTGGAGTTGACCAGCACCACGCGATAGCCTTCGCGGCGCAGCACCTTGCAGGCCTGCACGCCGCTGTAGTCAAACTCACTGCCCTGTCCGATCACGATCGGGCCAGAGCCGATGATCATGATGGTGTGAAGATCGGTTCGTTTGGGCATGTCGCCTCAGGTCTCCATGGGGTGTGCTGTGAAGGCCGGACACGCGCTGCACGTCCGGCCAGATGCTGCCGCTCAGATCAGCCGCGCTCAGGCATGGCCGCGCCCACCTGCTTCACACGGTCGACGAATTCATCGAACAGGTAGAGCGAGTCGTGCGGGCCGGGCGCCGCCTCCGGGTGATACTGCACGCTGAACGCGCCCAGCCCGGCATGACGCAGGCCTTCGACCGTGCCATCGTTCAGATTGATGTGCGTCACCTCGGCGCCGCCCAGATCACTGTCGGCGACGACAGCGAAGCCGTGATTATGCGCGCTGATCTCGACGACGCCCGTCAGCAGATTCCTCACCGGCTGATTGCCGCCGCGGTGTCCGAAGCGCATCTTCTCAGTGCGCCCGCCCAGCGCCAGCGCGAGAATCTGATGCCCCAGGCAGATACCGAAGACCGGCGTCTTGCCCAGCAGGCCGCGCACGTTGTCGATCATGCCCGTCACTGCCGCCGGGTCTCCCGGGCCGTTGCTCAGAAACACGCCAGCCGGACGCAGCGCCAGCACATCTTCCGCCGAAGTCGATGCCGGCACGACGCGCACGCGCAGCCCGCGATCGGTCAGCATGCGCAGGATGTTGCGCTTGATGCCGGTGTCATAGGCCACCACCAGCGGGCCGCCGGGCGCGCTGCGATGATCGCGATACCACGCCGGGTCACTGCGCTCGCTCCAGCCATACGGCTCGGCGCAGGTGACATCGTCCACCAGGTTCCATCCGCTCATATCCGGGGCGCTGCGCGCCATCTCCACCAGGCCGGCGGCATCCCGCGCCGCCTCGCCATGCGCGATGGCAGCGCGCATCACGCCGCGCGTGCGCAGATGGCGCACCAGCTGGCGCGTCGCCAGCTCGCTGATGCCGATCACCCCCTGCTCGCGCAGGTAGCCATCGAGCGTGGTCTCGCTGCGCCAGTTGCTCACCATCGGGCTGAGCGCGCGCACGATGAAGCCCGCCACCCACACCCGGTCAGACTCGACGTCCTGCGGGTTGATGCCGGTATTGCCCACATGCGAAACCGTCATCGTCACAATCTGCCGGTAGTACGATGGGTCGGTCAGGATCTCCTGATAGCCGGTCATCGAGGTGTTGAAGACGATCTCGCCCGTATTCACGCCCTGCGCGCCAAACCCCTGGCCGGTGAATACGCTGCCGTCTTCCAGTGCAAGTGCTGCCTGCATGATCTTCCTTCCGCGGCCCGGGCGCGTCAGCTCCGGTAGCTGCCATTCACGTTGACGTACTCGTGGCTGAGATCGCAGGTATACACGATCACCGAACCGGGACCGTCGCCCACGGCCAGCCGCACGCTGATCTCCGGTGATCGCACGATCTCGGTCGCCAGTGCCTCGCTGTAGGCCGTCGGCATCTGGTTCTCGAACAGCAGCAGTGGATCCGCCAGCGTCTCGCCGCGCGCGATCCACAGCCGGACGGCATCGGCATCGAACGGCACGCCCGCGCGCCCAGCCGCCGCGACGATCCGGCCCCAGTTGGCGTCGCCGCCGTAGAACGCGGTCTTGACCAGCGGGGACGTCGCCACGGCATTGGCGATCTGTCGCGCTGCCGCCGTATCCACCGCGCCCGTCACCTCCAGCGTGATGAAACGGGTGGCGCCCTCGCCATCGCGCACGATCGCCTGCGCCAGCGCCCGGCTCACTTCCGCCAGCGCGGCAGCAAACTGCGCCTCATCCTGCGCGCTGATGACCACGCCCGACGCACCGTTGGCCAGCATCAGCACGGTGTCGTTGGTGCTCATGTCGCCATCCACCACGATACGATTGAAAGTGGTCTCAGCCGCGGTGCTCAGCAGCCGCTGCGCCTGATCTGCCGTCAGCACGGCGTCAGTGCAGATCAGCCCCAGCATCGTCGCCATATTCGGGGCGATCATGCCGGCCCCCTTGGCGATACCGGTGATCGTCACCGCGCCACCCGCCGTCTCCACGCGCGCCGAGGCCAGCTTGGGGCGCGTGTCCGTCGTCATGATGCCGCGCGCCGCCGCCTCCCAGTCCTCGCCCAGCGCCGCCGCCGCCAGCCCCACGCCGCGCGCGATCTTGTCCATCGGCAGATGCGTGCCGATCACGCCTGTGCTCATCACCAGCACCTGCTCCGGCTGTACGCCGACGGCCTTGGCGGCTACACGCGCCATCTCGCGCGCATTCGCCAGACCACGCTCGCCGGTGCAGGCGTTGGCGCAGCGCGTGTTAACCACGACCGCGCGGATGTCCTCGCGATTGCCTTCCAGCCGCTCGATGTCGAGCAGCACCGGCGCCGCCTTCATCAGATTGGTGGTGAACACGCCCGCCGCAACACACGGACGCTCGCTCAGTGCCAGCGTCATGTCCAGCGCGCCGCTGGCCTTCAGTCCGGCGGCGACCCCCGCCACGCGAAACCCTGCCGGATTAGCCATGGGCCTGCGCTCCCACGTCCATCAGAATCTGCGTCAGCCGGTCGATCAGCACATCCACATCCGCCTTCTGCGCGATCAGCGGCGGCACAAAGCGAATGACGTTCGGGCCAGCGTTCACCATCAGCAGGCCGTGCGCGTACCCCGCCTCGATGATCGGCGCGGCATCGATCGTCAGCTCCAGTCCAACCATCAGCCCGCGCCCACGCACCTCCGCGATCAGCGGGCTGTTGATCTCGCCCAGCCGTTCGCGCAGATAGCTCCCCACTTCCTGCACATTCTGCAGAAAGGCGGGTTGGCTGACGCGCTCGACCACGTACTGCGCCACGCTGGTGATGAACGGGCCGCCGGCGAAGGTGGAGCCATGATCGCCCGGCCCGATGTGCGCCGCCACGCGCTCAGTCGTCAGGATCGCGCCGATCGGCAGGCCGCCCGCCAGCGGCTTCGCCAGCGTCATAATGTCCGGCTGTACGCCGCTCGGCTCGTTAGACCACAGCGCGCCGGTGCGCCCCAGCCCGCACTGCACCTCGTCGAACACCAGCAGCGCGCCATGCGCATCGCACAGCCGGCGCAGCGCCCGCAGGAATTCGTCGCTGGCGGGGTGGATCCCGCCCTCACCCTGCACCGGCTCGACGAACACCGCGCACGTCCGGTCGCTGATCGCCGCCTCCGCCGCCTCGATGCTGTTGAACTCGGCCAGCGCCACATCCGGCAGCAGCGGACGGAACGGAAGCTGATACTTTTCCTTCGGCGTCAGCGCCAGCGAGCCCATCGTGCGCCCGTGAAAGGCATGCGTGAAGCCCACGATCTGCGTCTTGTCCGGGTTGCCGCTGTCATGCGCCACCTTGCGCGCGAACTTGATCGCGCCCTCGTTGGCCTCCGTGCCGCTGTTGGTGAAGAACACGCGGTCGGCGAACGATTTCTCGCACAGCATCGTCGCCAGCTCCGCCTGCGGCGCGGTGTAGTACAGGTTGCTGGTGTGCAGCAGCCCGGTCGAGGCCGCCTGAATAGCCGCCTGCAGCCCCGGATCGCCGTAGCCCAGCGCGTTCACCGCGATGCCCGCCACCCAGTCCTGATACCGACGGCCTTCGCTGTCAACAACCCACATGCCCTGCCCGCCCACCAGCACAAACGGCGGGCGCTTGTAGGACTGGACGAGATGCGCGTTCTCCTGCGCGATGATCGATGCTGCTGTTTGGTCCACCCTTCGCAATCCTTTTCTGAGCTATCACTGCTACAAAACGACTCGCGGCGAACTGCCGCGCTGCCTGATGGTTGTGCCGGCTTCAGCCAGCGAAGACCGTGCCCGTCTGCGCGCGCAGGCCATCCAGATCCGTGATGACCGCCTCGCGCACCCCGCCGCGCAGCGCCTCAAGCGCCGTGCGCACCTTGGGGATCATGCCGCCGAAGATCACTCCACTGGCGATCATCTCCTCCGCCGCCTCTGCCGACAGGCGCGGCTGCACATTGCCATCATGCAGCACGCCCGGCACATTCGAGAGGAACACCAGCCGCTGCGCATCCAGCGCCGCTGCCACCGCCCCAGCGACGTGATCGGCGTTGACGTTGAAGTTGTGCTCGCGCCCCAGGCAGATCGGCGCGAGCACCGGCGTGACATTCTGATCGAGCAGGTCGAGCAGCACATCCGCCCGCACCTGTTCCACCACGCCGGTACATCCCAGGTCCGCCCCGCCGATCATCATCGGCTGCGCGCGCACCAGCCCGCGATCTGCCCCGCACATGCCCAGCGCATCCACGCCAGCATGGATGAGCGTGCGCACCAGCCGCTTGTTGACTGTGCCGCACAGCACCATCTCCACCAGCCGCAGCGACTCGGCGTCGGTGACGCGGATCCCGTCGATGTACTGCGGCGTGATGCCCATCTGCGTCTGCAGCGCCGAAATCTCCTTGCCACCGCCGTGCACGATGATGGCCGGCGCGCTCAGCGCTGCCACAGCCGCTGCGAAGGTAGTGAGGTAGGCGGCATCGTCCAGTTCATGGCCGCTGATCTTGATGACAATTGGTGCGGGCATCAGCGGGCCTCCGGCAGCAGCGCCATGGTTTCGGGGAAGCCGAGCATGAGATTGAAGCACTGCACCGCCTGCCCCGCCGCGCCCTTTCGCAGATTGTCGATCACGCTGGTGATGTGCAGATGTTTCGGCGCCACCGGCGTCAGGCTGATCGCGGCGCCGTTGGTGCGCACGACATGGCGCAGCGTGGCCTGCTGGCCGGGCGGCAGCACCGAGACCAGCACTTCATCCGCATAGAACGCCTCGTACAGCACCTGCGCCTGCCCGCTCTCGAAGCTTGCACCAAGTTCCACGTAGATGCTCGCCATCAGACCACGATCGACCGGCAGCAGATGCGGCGTGAAGATCAGCATGCCAGCTTCCGGCTCAATCCTGGCGATCTCCTGCTCGATCTCGCCGACATGGCGATGCGCGCGGCCCGGGCTGTACGGGGAGAAGTTGCTGTACACCTCGACGAAGTGCAGATTGGGCTTCGGCTCGCGGCCTGCACCCGACACGCCCGACTTGGCATCGACGATGATCGGCGTATGCGGCTTCAGCGCCCGTGCGCGCAGTAGCGGCAGCAGTCCGAGCAGAGTCGTCGTCGGGTAGCAGCCGGGCGCCGCGATCCACTGCGCCCCCGCCAGCTTCGCGCGGTTGATCTCCGGCAGCCCATACGGCGCGGGCAGCAGCTCAGGATGCGGATGCGGATGACCGTACCACTGCTGATAGCGCTCCGGCGTATCCAGCCGCAAGTCCGCCGAGAGATCGATCACGCGCACGCCCGCCTTCAGCGCCTGCGCAGCCGTCTGCGCGCTGACACCATGCGGCAGCGCCAGAAACGCCACATCGATGCCCCCCAGGTCCGCAGCCTCCGGACGGATGTAGCGCAGCGCCGTGCCGGGGACCGGCTGATCGGCGTACGTGCCAGACGTGGCGAACACCAGCTGCACCTGCGGATGGCGCGCGAGGATCTCTACCAGATCCTGCCCCGCATACCCCGATGCCCCGTACACTCCAACGCGAACCACAGCCTGTGTCATTCCTCCCCCTCAAACAAACAAAATCCCCTGCCTGGGTTCAGGTCAGGGGATCTGCGCTCTGCGAAACGTGCGCTCTGCGGCGCGGCTCACCGACGCATTAGACCCGGACTGACCTGAGCGGTCATCGGACGACGGCTGCGACGGCGGCGCGGAACAAGGCAGAACGACACGGCATCTTCTCGTGAAACAGACGATAGGGTAAATATACGTTTCGCCCTGCAATCTGTCAACCATCCCGTGAGCGCAAGCTTGACGCGAACCCCGTGCAGTTTTAGCATGAAGCGATGGACAAGAGCACGCTCATCGCTAAAGCGCTCCGCTATCAGTACGGTGACACGCCAGCTGTTCAGGACCTGAGCTTCAGCCTCAGCACCGGCGAGATCGTCGCGCTGCTGGGGCCGAACGGCGCCGGCAAGACCACCACCATGCGGATGGTCACCGGCTTCCTGCCACCGCGGTCCGGCCACATCACCATTGCCGGGCACGACACGATTGATGATGCCATGCAGGCGCGCGCCCTCGTCGGCTACATGCCAGAGCGCGTGCCGGTCTATCCCGACATGACCGTGCGCGGCTACGTGCAGTTCTTCGCCCGCCTGCGCGGCCTGAGGAACAGCGGCCAGCGTGCCGATGCGGTACTGCGCCGTTTTGACCTGTATACGCGCCGCGACGCGCTCGTGCGCTCGCTCTCCAAAGGCCTGCGCCAGCGGCTGGGACTGTGTCAGGCGCTCGTGCATGATCCCCCTGTGCTCGTGCTGGACGAGCCGACCATCGGTATCGACCCGCAGCAGGTGATCGAGGTGCGCCAGGCCATCCGCGATCTGCGCGGCGCGCATGCGGTGCTGTTCAGCACACACCTGCTCAGGGAGGCCGAGGAGATGTGCGACCGCGTGCTCATCCTCAACCGCGGCAAGCTGGCAGCACAGGGCACGCCGGCGGCGCTGGCCCGCGAACTGCGCGCCAACCGCTACTACATCGCCATAGGCGCTGACGAAGCACAAGCGCTGCGCGTGCTGCGCGAGATACCCGGTGTGACCAGCATCACGCGTGAGGGCGAAGGCTATCATGTTGACGCCGCAGGCACTGCCGACCTGCGCCCGCAGCTCTCTCAGGCGGTCGTCCATGCCGGGCTCACTCTGCTCGAAATCCGTCAGGTGCGCGGCTCGCTCGAACAGATCTTCCTCGACGCAGTGACCGAGGACCGCCGCTGATGCACACCTGGACGATCTTTCGCCGCGAGATTGGGCAGTACTTCACCGCCCCGTACGCCTACTTCGTCGCCAGCGCCTTTCTCGTGTTCTGCGGGCTGCTCTTCGCCCAGAATTTCCAGCAGGCCGTGCAGACCGGCACGTCCATCTACGCGGCATTCGTCCCTTCGAACATCGCCTTCCTGATGATCCTGTTCGCGCCGCTACTTACCATGCGCGTGCTGGCGGAGGAGAAGCGCGAAGGAACGATGGAGCTGCTGCTCACCGCGCCCGTCCCGGAAGGGGCTATCGTGCTGGGCAAATTCTTCGGCGTGTGGTGCTACTACACCGTGCTGCTCGGCCTCACGCTGGTCTATCAGCTCGTGCTGCTGGCCTACGCTCCGCCGGATATCGGGCACACCATCCTCGCCTACCTCGGCGTCTGGTTGTACGGCGGGGCCATGCTGGCCGTTGGGATGGTCTTCTCTGCGCTCACCGAGAATCAGATCCTCGCAGCGTTCCTCAGTGTGATCGTGCTGCTGCTGCTCTACCTCGGCGATTTCGCCGGCGATGTGATCGGCAACGAAGCCGTCGCGCAGATCATCCGCCAGCTCTCTCTGCTCGGCCATTTCTCGACCAGCTTTCAGGCGGGCGTGCTGAGGGCGGAAGATGTGGCGTTTTTCGCTGGCATCATCGTCATCATGCTCTACCTGAGCATCCGCGCCGTTCAGGCGCAGCGGTGGCAGTGATGCCGCGCGCGTTCGTCCTCACGCGGGGCAGGCTGGCCAGTCTGCTCAGCCTTGTCGGCATCGGCGGGCTGATCACCGGGCTGATCGGCATGGTCTGGCGCAGCGGGACCAGCGCGCCCTATGCCGTTGTCGCGCTGATCGTCGGCGCGCTCGGCATCGTGGGCTGGGCAGCGCTCACCCCGCGCGAATTCCTCGACACCATCACCGGTCGCAGAATGCGCTTCGGCACCGTCACGATGCTCTCCGCCGCGCTGCTCACCGGCATCGTCACGCTCAGCTATCTGCTGCTGGCAGATGCCGCCCTCACGCTCGACATGACGCAGAACCAGAGCTTCTCGCTCACCCGCGAGTCCGTCGACCTGCTGCAGCGCATCGACCGCCCGATCCAGCTCACCGGCTTCTACACCCGGCGCAGTCTGCGCGCCCGCGAGGTGGACGATCAGTTCTTCCGCCTCTACACCGATCGCTCCGGAGGGCTGATCCGCCGCGTATACATCGACCCGGAGGAGAACCCGGCGATGGCCGATCGCTTCGGCGTCGCCAGCGACGGCGCGCTGTTCATCAGCTACCTGACCGACACTGGCGATGTAGACTTCAGCACGCTCGCCTTCGTGCCGCGTGGGACGAGCCAGGAACGCGATGTCACCGGAGCGATCGCCCGGCTGCTGCTGGCAGGCTCCATCAAGGTCTACTTCGAAACGGGCAATGGGGAACGCAGCGCGCTGAGTGATGAGCAGGATGGCATCAGCGGGATCAACAGCGGTGTGCGCGAAAGCGGCCTGCTGACCGCGCCGCTCGACCTGGCCGCCCTCGCTCAGGCGCGCATGTCCATTCCGGCAGATGCCGCCGCCATCATCCTTGCCCGTCCGCTGCGCGATCTGACGCAGGCCGAAATCGATGTGCTCGACCGCTACCTGAGCAGCGGCGGCAGTCTGCTGCTGCTGGTCGATCCGCTCTTCACCGACGATGCGTTCATGCGCCAGGATGGCGATTTCAACCGTTATCTGTGGGAGCACTACGGCCTGCGCGCACTGGATGCCGTCGTCGTCGATCCGGATGCCAGCGGCGACAGCCCGCTCGACATCATCAGCGCGGCAGTATTCACCGAGAACGACATCGCACGGCGCATCGCCCCGGACGGCACAACACCGACGCTCTTCCGGCTGGCCCGCGCCATCGAGGTGGACCTGGAGAACACGCCGCAGGGCGTAGCGAACGGCCGGCTGATCATGACCACCCCCAGCGGCTATGGCGAGACCAACTTCCCGGCGCTGCGCGACACCAACACCTTCGGCTACGACAGCGGTCAGGATCTGAGCGGCCCGCTGACGACCGCCGCCTGGGCCAGCAACCTCGACAACGGCTCGCGCATCGTGCTGATCGGCGACAGCGACTTCGTCAGCAACGGCCAGGTCACCTTCGGCGGCAACGGCATCCTCTTCACCGATGCGCTGGCCTGGCTCAGCCGCTTCGGCGAGAAGATCCAGTTCTCGCCACAGGCCTACACGGCCAACCTGCCGATCGTGTATCTGTCGCAGCAGCAGCTCGACTTCGTCGTTTTCCTCACCGTGCTCTTGCTGCCGGGAGCCGTGCTCATCGGCGGCCTCGCGGTGTGGGCGCGCCGCGTGCGACGGTAGGCCTGCCGATGGACCGCGGATCCCGGCGCACACTCGTCGTCCTGCTGCTGATCTTCGCAGCGCTGCTGCTGGTCGGCCTGGTCGTCAGCACGCGGGAGGTCAATGCCCCCGCCGAAGAATATCCGTTTCTGCGCGTCTTTCCAGCCATGGATGAGAATGCCATCGCCGCACTGCGCCTGACTGAGCCAGCCAGCGGGCTGGCGCTGACCATGCTGCGAAACAGTACAGGCTGGGAGACCGACGCCGGCAACACCATGACAACGGAGGCCGCACTCATTGCCCGAACCATCGCCGGCCTGCCCTATCAGCAGATATTGCCAGAACCGGTGCGCGCTATGCTGCCTACGTACGGTCTGGGCGAGGACAGCACCCTGCGGATTGAGGTGGTGATGCAGGATGGCAGCACACACGCTGCTCTGGTTGGCGATCTCGCGCCGACCGGCATGACCTACTATGCGCTGGCCGATGACCGTCCGGGAGTCCTGCTTCTCCTACGCCCAGCCGTCGATTACCTGATAACTGCATTAAGGAACCCGCCGGTTTCTTGACAAACCCGTAAAAACGCAATACGCTCTTTTTGATTATGTTCCCGACGGAAAGACGGCGCTTTGCCGTCTCTTTTTTGTCTGTACTCTCAGCGATCAATCACCGTAACCCATCCTTTCATCTGGGTAGGATTGTCGCTCAATGACGCGTCAGAGTTATCCCTGTCCCGCTCAGCTGGCAGGGTGAAACAGGGTGGTGTATGCTCACAGTAATGGTACGAAAGGACGAGATCCGTCGGCAGGTTCTGGAGAAGGCGCGCCGTCAGGGCAGCATCAGCTATGACGAGATTCTGTCATTCCTGCCGGATGCAGAGCGTGATGTCGCGCTGCTTGATGACATCATGGACGACCTGCTGGACGCCGGGATTGAAGTCGCGACCGTGTTGGAGACGGAGCCGGATGAGACGGTTTTTGATTCCCGCCCGCGCGCGCTTGAAGCGGAGCTCGACTGGCTGGAAGACGAAGACCAGGAATATGGCGCCTGGCTGGAAAACGATCTCACCAATGATGCCGGCTATCAGCAGGCGCTCGACAGCGATGATGTCGTTGGCCTGTACCTGAAGGAAGCCGGCCGCGTACCACTGCTCACTGCCGACGAGGAAGTGTCGTTGGCAAAGCGCATGGAAGCCGCAGGTTTCGCCGAACAGCAGATCGCCGAGTTTGGCGAGTCGCTGCCGCTGGACGACGTCTTCACGCTGCGCGATCTGGTCAGCGATGGCGAAATCGCGCAGGAGCATCTGGTGCGCGCCAATGCCCGTCTGGTCATCAGCGTGGCCAAGAAGTACATCGGCCGTGGTGTGCCCTTCCTCGATCTGATCCAGGAGGGCAACATCGGCCTGATCCGCGCCACCAAGAAGTTCGACTACCGGCGCGGGCACAAGTTCAGCACCTACGCGACGTGGTGGATCCGCCAGGCCGTCAGCCGCGCGGTCGCCGATCAGGGGCGCACCATCCGCGTGCCCGTGCACATGGGCGACCAGCTCAATCGCATGCGCCGCGTGCAGATGAAGCTGACCCAGGAGCTTGGTCGCGATCCGTCGATCGACGAGATCGCCATCGGCATGGAGCTCACTCCGGACAAGGTCGAGAACCTGCTGGAAATCGCGCGGCGGCCCGTCAGCCTGGAGACGCCGATCGACGAGGAAGGCGACTCCACCTTCGGCGACTTCATCGAGGACGTGAACAGCCCGGCCCCGGCGGAAGAAGTGGCCACCAACCTGCTGCATGAGCAGCTCAAGACCGCGCTGGACCGCCTGCCGCACCGCGAAGCGCAGATCCTGCGCCTGCGCTACGGGCTGGAAGATGGCCGCGTCTATACGCTGGAAGAAGTCGGGCAGGCGATCGGCGTGACGCGCGAACGGGTGCGCCAGCTCGAAGCGCAGGCGCTCAACCGGTTGCGCCAGTCCTCCGCTCACGTTATCCTTCGTGACTATCTCTACGAGGATTAGTCAGCCGAGGAGGCGCGCGTGAGCGCGAAAGGTTTGCGCGGGCTGCTCATCGGGTCACTCGCGCTGATTGCGCTGGGCGTCGTCCTGCTGCTGAACAGCTTTCTCCTGATCGAACAGATCAACATTGCGGCGCTTCTGCCGCTCCTCCTGGTTGTGCTCGGCGCGGTCATCGTACTGCGTGGGGATGTGTTCTCCGGCGCCGGGCACCAGCCATTCGGAATCACGCGGGGCAGCGTGGAGTCGGGCACGCTCGAAGTGAGTGCCGGCGCGGTCGACGTGCGCGTGTGCGCTTTGACACGCGAAGGCCGGCTGATCGCAGGGCAGTTCGCCAGCGGCGCGCGCCCTGCGCTGCAGGTGAACGACGGCCAGGCGGTGCTGCGATTCGACCGCGCCGCCACCCCCTGGCTGGCGCTGAGCGACTGGACGATCGACGCCGCGCGCGATCTGCCCTGGGCAGTGTTCGTCTCAACCTCGATCGGCCAGATTGATGCCGATCTGTCCGGTCTGATCCTCCAGCGCGGGATATTCGGCAGCGGATTCGGCGGCATCCGTATCGTGCTTCCCCAGGAGGCGCTCGAGCCGCTCGTCGTTCGTTCGACACTCGGCAGTATTCGCATCCTCACCCCACCCGGCGTCGCAGCCCGTATTCAGATCCGTGGACCGCGCATCTTCGGCCGCCACATCGATGAGTCGCGCTATCAGCAGCAGCACGATGGCGCGTTCGTCACACTGGATGCGCAGCCAGACAGCCCGATGATCGAGGTCGTCGTCAGCGGCACTTTCGGCGAGTGTTACCTCGGCTGAAGAAGGATTCCCATGGCCTTACCTCCCCTGCGCTGCATCGTGCGTGATGGCGTCGAAGCGGATACTGACGCCTGCCTTGCACTGGATCACCGATTCGAAACCGAACAGGTGCTGCAGATCCACATCCATCAGGACGAGGCGCGCGGCTGGGAGATCAGCATCAGCCGCGAACGGCTGCCGCGTATGCTCGAGCTCTCGTTCAGCGCAGATCGCGCACGCCTGCTGAGTGTGATGCGCAGTGGCTGCTTTCTGGTGGCTGCACCCCCTTCCGCCGATGCGCTCTACGGCTACCTCGCCATGAGTAATGACGGCAGCCGGCGCATCGGCCTGATCCATGATATCGTCATCGGCCGCCGGTTTCGCCGCCAGCAGGTCGCCACGCGCCTGGTGGGCGCCGCGCGGATCTGGGCGCGCGAGCACGGCCTCACCCGGCTGATGTTCGAGACCAGCACCAAGAACATCCCCGCCATCACCTTTGCCCAGCAGGCGGGCTTCACATTCTGCGGCTTCAACGACCGCTACTTCCCGAATCAGGACGTGGCCGTCTTCTTCAGCCAGATGCTGCGCTGAGCGCCCATGACCAGTCTCATCGTCGCGCTGCTTGCGCTGATCAACGAGATGCTGGCCGGGGCAATCGTCATCGTCGCTGCCTCGATGCTGCTGTACAACCTCACGCGCAACCAGCACGATCGCGTCGCCAGGACCTCCGCGCTGGTGCTGGGCTGCGTCACGGCCAGCTACGTCTGTGACGTGCTGGTCTCGCTCGATCCCGGCGCGAACACGTACCGCGCCATCCTGCGCCTGCAGTGGATCGGCATCGCCTTCCTGCCGGTCGCCATGATCCACCTCTCCGATGCCCTGCTGGCGACCACCGGCCTGCCCTCTCGCGGGCGCCGCCGCCGCGTCATCCGGCTGCTGTATCTGCTGAGTGCAGCTTTCCTGCTGGCGGCCGCTTTCAGCGATCTGCTGTTTCGCATCATGCCCAGCGCTTCCGCCTATCTGCCCGGCACATACTTCAGCCTGATGCCGGGGCCGCTGTTCCCGATCTATGTGCTGTACTTCGGAATCGCCACTGCCTTCGCCTTCTGGAACGTCGCCCGTGCCCGCGAACGCTGCCTGACGCGAGACACGCGCCGGCGCATGGGCTATCTGCAGTTCGCCCTGCTCACCCCGGCGCTCGGCATTTTCCCGTTCTCGCTGCTGATGGAGCCGGGTCAGGAGTATTCGCTGCCGGGCATGGTGCTGGTCAATCTCGCCAACCTCGTGGTCATCCTGCTGCTGGCCTTCCTCTCGTATCCGCTCTCGTTCTTCGGATCGCGCGTGCCAGACCGAGTAGTCAAGACCGAGCTGCTGCGCTTCTTCATGCGCGGCCCGATGACCGGCGTGCTCGCCCTGGTCACCATCACGACCATGAGCCCCGCGACGCGCGTCCTCGGCATCCCCAGCCAAAGCTTCCTGCCGTTCGCAGTCGTCGCCGTGGTGCTGCTCTGGCAGTGGTTCGTCTCGCTGGCGCTGCCCATCCTCGAACGCAGGCTGGTGTTCGTCGGCGAAGATCGCGATCAGTTCACGCGTCTGCAGACGCTGACCGATCGGCTGCTCACGCGGGAAGACTACGTGCAGCTGATGGAAGCGACGCTGGCCTCCATCTGCGAGTATCTGCGCGTCAGCACGGCATTCGTGGTCTCGCTCAGCGATCCGGAACCGGAGATCATCGCGGCTCTGGGCCCGCTGCGCCCTGCGCAAGCCACCCTGCGCACCGAGATCGACTCGCTGCGCGACCAGCTTTTCCACGCGGAAGAGGCGCAGCTCATCATCTGGGGGCCTTTCTGGGCAGCGCCGCTCAACGGACGCAGCGCCAGCGGCGAGGCGGCGCCGATCGGCATCCTAGCGGTGCAGGCGCGCGCGGCCAGCATCGATCTGGATGAAGATGACCAGAGCGAGCTGGCACAGCGCATCCGCCGCACTGAGGAGACACTCGAAGACCTGGCGGTGCAGCGGCAGATTTTCGCCGCGCTGGAAGGGCTTCTGCCGCAGATCCAGCTCTCCGCCGGCGCACGCGAACAGATCGAGTTCGCCCCGCCCCGCCCTGCGCCGGCCGCCGCACGTGCCGCCGTGCCAGAGCTGGCAGAGGACGATGAGCAGTTTCGCGAACAGGTGCGCGCGGCCCTGCGCCATTACTGGGGCGGTCCGGGGCTGACCAACAGCCGGCTGCTCGATCTCGAACTCGTGCGCGCAGCCGCCGCTGGCGACAATCCGGCACACGCCCTGCGCGCTGTGCTGCTGCGCGCCATCGAAGCGCAGCGGCCCGAAGGTGAACGCCGGCTGCTGAGCCCGGAGTGGACGCTCTACAACATCCTCGAAATGCGCTTCATCCGGGGTGAGAAGGTCAAGGATGTCGGCCTGAAGCTCGCGATGAGCGAAGCCGATCTCTACCGCAAGCAGCGCGTCGCTATTGAGGCCGTCGCCGACACGCTCATGGAGATGGAACGCGCTCAGCGCGAAAGCTGACCC
The DNA here is from genome assembly GCA_964654755.1 of uncultured Pleurocapsa sp. Classification (GTDB taxonomy): domain Bacteria; phylum Chloroflexota; class Anaerolineae; order Aggregatilineales; family Phototrophicaceae; genus Flexifilum. The sequence goes on from CAZZJW010000009.1 coordinate 62,813, forward strand.
GAACGGGCTGCCCTGCGCCACTCATCCAGGGCAGTTCATCAAGCCACACAGCGGGGACGAGCGTTGCTAACCGACTCCTCATCTTGTTATAATCTCCGGAAATGTGAACTGCACGTAAGCGACCGAGTTTCTAACGTTAGCTGCAAGGAATCCTGCAATGACCGCGACTTCCCGGGAGTATTCGAGTTCGCCTGCGCCAGAACTGGATGAGAGCTACTGGCGGGCCCTTCTCCGTGAAGGAGAGCAAGCCGAGGAACCCAGCCGGCTGTACGGGGATATCGACGAGGAGCTCGCCCACGCCGGCGCACATCCGCATCCCTCTCCGCCCCTCCACGCACATTCCGACTGGGAGATGGCGCAGGGGATCATGGATCGTGACGAATCCCTCGATCTGCTGGTGTCTGGTTTCAACCGTGGCGGGCTGCTGGTCGAGTGGCGCTCGCTTCGCGGGTTCGTGCCCGCCAGCCAGCTGGTCGATTTCCCCAACATCGCCAATCCTGTCCAGCGCCAGCGCATACTCGCGACCCGCGTCGGTGGCATGCTGCGCCTGCGCGTGATCGAGCTCAGCGAGGCGCAGAACCGGCTGATCCTGTCCGAACGCGCTGCGCAGACCGCGCCAGGCGAGCGCGCCGATCTGCTCTCGCGTATTCGCCCGGGCGATACGCTGCAGGGCATCGTCACCAACCTGTGCGACTTCGGCGCATTCGTCGATCTCGGCGGCCTGGAAGGGCTGATCCACATCAGCGAGTTAAGCTGGGGGCGCGTCGGCCACCCCAGCGAAATCCTCTCGCGCGGCGAAACCGTGCAGGTGCATGTGCTGGAGATCCATGCCGATGCCGGGCGCGTCGCGCTCAGCGTCAAGCGGCTGCATCCCGATCCCTGGGCGACCGTGCATTTGCGCTATGCCGTCGGTGAGATGATCACCGGCGTGATCACGAATGTCGTCGACTTCGGCGCATTTGCCCGGATCGAGGAGGGGCTGGAGGGTCTGATCCACGTTTCAGAGCTGGCGGAGGGGCACTTCCTCCACCCGCGCAATGTCGTGGCAGAGGGCCAGGAGATCACCGCGCGTATTCTCAGCATTGACGGGCGTGCTCGCCGGCTGGGCCTGACACTGCGCGATGACCGCGACGCGCAGGACGCGCCAGCGCCGGGCGAAGCCTGAGTGCCGGCCTGCAGGCGTTCGTGGAGATCGTTCAGATGAGGCGGCGGGGCCAGTGACAGCACAGACACCGCGAGGCAAACGTCCTTCAGCCGGGCCGCCTGCGCCAACGCCGGGAAAACCAGCTCGTGGCAAGGCAGCACCCCCAGCCAGCGCCACCCGCCAGCCACCGCAGCCCGCCGCCGGCGATCGCTACACCGTCCGACCAGAATTCTGGGACTCGATCCTGTCGATCGTCCCACCATGGGCCGACGAGATTGCCGCCGTTCTGCTGATCGTGTTTGGGCTGGTGTCGTTTCTCTCGCTGCTCAACGTCTCCGGAGACAGCACGATCGCCGCCGCCTGGTCAGAGGCGCTCATCAGCCTGTTCGGCTATGGCAGCGCGATTGTGTGCGCCGGGCTGTTCGCGCTCGGTGTCATTCTGCTGCTGCCCCGCGCTGGCATCGTCATCCGCTTTCCGGCGCGCAGAATCCTCTCCATCGAAATCGCCTTCTTCTCAGCGCTGGCGCTGCTGCATCTCCTGTCCGGGGAAAACGAACTGCGCGCACTCGCCCGCCTCGGCAAGGGCGGCGGCCAGGTGGGCTGGGCGCTCAGTTCACTCACCACGCTCGTGGTGGGTGTGCCGCCATCGATCATCATCTACGGCGTGATCTTCACGATCTCGACGGCGGTGGTGTTCGGCATCCGCCGCAGTCACATCAAGGGCGTATTGGGCCGCGCCAGCGCCCTGCTGCACGAACAGGCGGCTCGCCGCCGCCCTGCGCTTCCTCGCCGTCCTGACCGCGCCACCCGGCTTGACGAGGCGCTGGCACAACCCCGGCCTGTCGCCACCAGTACCGGCGCGCCAGCCCTGGCGATGCCGACGGCCGCACAGGCGCAGCGGGTCCGCGCCTTCCATCTCGTCCGCATCCGCCCCAATCTCGAGCAGTTTCCGCCGTCCGTACGCACCACGCTGCTCGCAGAGCCGCCGCCCGACCCGCCTGACGAGGAGACACTGCCAGCCGGCCGGCGCGAGATGCCCACCAACTTCAACGCCATCGGCACCGTGCGCGGCAAGCCAGCCCGTGGCAGCAGCTATGTCCCGGTCGAACGCCCCGACGGACGTATCAAGCGCTACTTCGTCGTCTCCAACATGCGCGAGCCCCGCAGTCAGCTTCGCCGCGCTGCTGAGCTTCCCCCACTGACGCTGCTCCGCGACATCCCCATCAACCTGCCGGATGAACGCGAGATCAACAACAACGTCGTGCTGATCGAGAACACGCTGCTCGAATTCGATATCGATGTCGATGTCGCTGATGTCAAGGTCGGGCCGACGGTCACGCAGTACGCCGTGCAGCCCTATCGTGAGCAGGGCATCGCCGATGATGGCGAGGTCACCTTCAGCCGCACGCGCATCAGCAAAATCGCCTCGCTCTCCTCAGACCTGGCGCTCGCGCTCTCCGCCCGCCGGCTGCGGCTCGAGACGCCCATCCCCGGCACCAATACCATCGGCATCGAGGTCCCCAATCGCAATCCGAGCGTGGTCGCACTGCGTTCGGTGTACGAAAGCCGCGCCTTCCAGGAAGAAGCGCAGAAGCGCCGTTCGCCGCTGTTCGTCCCGCTGGGCCGAGACGTCTCCGGCGCGCCTGCCGGCCTCGATCTGGGGACCATGCCGCACATGCTCATCGCCGGCACGACCGGTTCCGGCAAGTCGGTATGCATCGCTGCGCTGGCCGCTTCGCTGATCTTCGAGAACACCCCGGAAGCCGTGCGCATGGTGATGCTGGACCCCAAAATGGTCGAGCTCAGCCGCTTCAACGGCATCCCGCATCTGCTCGGCCCGGTGGAGACCGACCAGGAGCGCATGCTCGGCGTGCTGCGCTGGTGTACGCGCGAGATGGACCGACGCTACAAGCTGCTCGAAGAACATGCAGCGCGCAACATCGATGCCTACAACCAGCGCCTGGGCCGCCGGCGCCGAAGTGAAGCGCTGCCCTACATCGTCATCTTCATCGACGAAATCGGCGATCTGATGCTCAGCCACCCGGACGAGACCGAGAAGTCCGTCACGCGGCTGGCGCAAATGGCGCGCGCTGTCGGCATGCACATGATCATCGCCACGCAGCGGCCCAGTGTCGATATCATCACCGGGCTGATCAAGGCCAACTTCCCCTCGCGCATCTCGTTCGCGGTCGCCAGCGGCACCGACTCGCGGGTGATCCTCGACAGCGTCGGCGCGGAGAACCTGATGGGGCGCGGAGACATGCTCTACCAGGCGCCAGATGCGATGGCCCCGCGCCGCTTGCAGGGCTGCTATATCTCGGATGACGAGGTGCGGGCGATCACGCAGTACTGGCGCGACTGGGCGGCGCAGCACCCCGCCGCACCCGACCAGCCGGGGCCAGCCAGCGCCCCCTGGGAGCGCGGCCTCACCCGTCGTGAGTTCCTCGCGCAGACCGATCCGCTGCTGGAGCAGGCGATCGCCTTCGTGGTCGCCGAGCAGGAGGCGAGCGCCTCGCTCATCCAGCGCAAAATGGGCATCGGTTATCCGCGCGCTGCCCGCCTGGTCGATCTGATGCTGGAGCTGGGGATCGTCGGCGACTTCAAGGCAGACCGCCGCAGCCGCGAAGTGCTCATCCGCCCCGGCGAGGACCCCTTCCGCGAGATCATCGACCGGCGCATGCAGCGCCCACCGGCGGCGCCATCACCCCGCGAGCGGGATGATGAGTGAGGCGTCGTCCTCAGCCGGGCGGTTGACGCGCTTCGACACCGGGTAGGCCGCCATGTCCGGCGCATCCGTCGGCGCGAACAGCGCGTGCAGTGCACCAGCGGGCGCTTCGCCGGGCGTCAGCCACAGCGCATAGTCCTCCGGCTGCACGATCACCGGCATACGATTGTGAATGGGGGCCATGAACGCGTTGGCATCCGTCGTGAGGATAGTGAAGCTGTGCAGCATGCGCTCATCCGGGCCGCGCCACACTTCCCACAAGCCAGCCAGCGCGAACACCGGCTGTTGCGGCAGGAAGATGTACATCGGCTGCTTGCCGCCCGCCTGCGCCTGCCATTCGTAGAACCCGCTCACGGGCACCAGGCAGCGGCGGCGGCGGAAGGCTGCGCGGAACGATGGCTTGTCCTCCAGCCCCTCGCAGCGCGCATTGATCAGCTTTGCCCCGATCGAAATGTCCTTGGCCCACGAGGGGACCAGCCCCCAGCGGAACATCTGTATTTCGCGTGGGGCCTCGTTGGTGATCACCGGCGCTTCCTGCGTCGGCGCCAGGTTGTAGCGATGCGGCACGTTCGGCAGCGTCGCCAGGTCAAATGCGCGCTGCAGCCCCTGCGCATCCGCCGCAATCACAAATCGACCGCACATCTCGCCGCCTTTCGTCTGTCGGTCCCGCCGCCAGCATGTCGATGCGCGCTATTTCTTCTTGCGCGCGATATCTGAACGGCCCAGCTCGGAAATCTGACGCACCAGCGCCAGCCCGGCCAGCCCCAGCCCGATCAGCTCGCCCGTCTGCGGCGAAGCGGGAGCGCCCGTCCTGCGCACATCTTCCTCCGCCGCGCGCGCGTACAGATAAGCGCCCAGCAGCCCGAACAGCACCCCGGCGATGCCGCCAATCAGATACGTCTGCGTCCGCCAGTTCGGATTCGGCGTGGTGCCGCGCACTTCTACCTCGGGCACGACCACACGTTCATTCTTCGCCATCGCGATTCTCCATTGGCCGAGTCTTCGGCTCGAATGCGTTGTTCATCCAGTGTTCCAGCGGCGCGGCGCGCGCGCTCAGTTCTACCGTTTGCCGCCGGATGTTCCCGGTGACAGCGTGCGTGGCATCGCTTGCGCGCAGCGTCAGCGCTTCCAGCCGGCGCATCGGCGCTTCGACCTGCTCGTTCAGCCGATGCAGCCCGTATGCAACTGCCGTCAGCCCGATCACGAGGGCGAACAGCAGCACAAACGTCGGGCACAGGATCAGCAGCACCAGCAGCAGATTGGCGCTCAGGCTGGTGCGGGGCGCCAGCCCGGCCAGCGCCGTCAGCAGCAGCAGACCCACCACGCCCACCGCGAACGGCAGCACAATCTGCTTCCACTTCACGCTGCGAATGCGCGCGCGCGTGCGTTCCAGAGCATCCAGGTTCTGCGACATGCCGTCCCGGCCTTTCCTAATGCGCACACCCCCGCTAAGATCGATTGTACTGGTTTCGCCCCGCACTCACAACGGAGGACAATATGCGCCCCCTGGTCATCGAGAAGGAAATCGCCGCCGCCTTTCATGACAACCGGCCGGTCGTCGCGCTCGAATCGACGCTGATCACGCACGGCCTGCCCTACCCGGAGAACGTGCACACTGCGCTGGCGATGGAAGCGGCTGTGCGCGAGTCCGGCGCGACCCCGGCCACCATCGCTATCCTCAATGGCGTCATTCATGTCGGGCTGACCGGCGCCCAGATTGAGCACCTCGGCACGCTGAAGAACGTGCGCAAGTGCAGCCGGCGTGATCTCTCGATCGCCGTCGCGCGTGGCGAAAATGCCGCCACCACCGTGGCCGGCACGATGATCGTCGCCCACATGGCCGGCATCCGCGTCTTCGCCACCGGGGGCATCGGCGGTGTGCACCGCGGCCACCCCTTCGATGTCTCCGCAGACCTGATGGAACTGGGGCGCACACCGGTGGCCGTGGTCTGCAGCGGGGCCAAATCCATCCTCGATCTGCCGCTGACGATGGAAGTGCTGGAGACGCAGGGCGTCCCCGTCCTCGGCTACGGCACCGACACGCTGCCTGCGTTTTATGCCCGCAGCGCAGGACTGCCGGTCGACGTGCGGGTCGACTCGCCAACGCAGGCCGCCGCGATCATCCGCGCCGCAGGCCGCCTTGAACAGACACATGGCGTGCTCGTCGCCGTGCCGGTGCCCGAAGCATATGCCATCGATGGCGCGCTGGTCGAACGGGCGATCGTGCAGGCCACCGACGAGGCGGAAGCCTCAGGCGTAGCCGGCAAAAACATCACGCCGTTCGTGCTGCAACGCGTGGCCGAGCTCACCGGCGGAGACTCGCGGCGGTCGAATGTCGCGCTGCTGGAGAACAATGCGCGTGTCGCCGGCCAGATCGCCCATGCGCTGCTGGTCGATGTGGAAGCGATTGCCGATCCACGCGAAGAGTCGTAGCCGGCAGCAGGGCGCAGACGCTACAATACCGCCTGCGCCCTGCTGGCCGGATGTGGGAGACGGCATCATGCCATCGCATATATTGCTTGTTGAAGATGACAAGGATCTCAGCCGCACGCTGCAGTTTGAGCTGGCTACGCATGGGTATGTCGTGACCACTGCTCACGACGGGCTGGACGGGCTGGCGCAGTTCAATCGCCATCGCCCGGATCTGGTGGTCCTGGACGTCGCACTGCCGCTGATGGATGGGCGCACCGTCTGCCAGCGCATCCGCGAGCTGTCGGACGTGCCAATCCTGATGATGACCGCGCACGCCGTCTCAGAAAGCGAGATTGTGCAGGGCCTCAACATCGGCGCAGACGAGTATCTGATCAAGCCGCTGCGGCCACTGGAGTTCCAGGCGCGGGTGCGCGCACTGCTGCGCCGCGCAGGCAGCTACGACTCAAACGCCGAGCTGCCGACCACGTACAGCGACAGCCACCTGTCCGTGGATATCCCCCTGCGGCGGGTGCAGGTGCGCGGCGAGGATATGCGTCTCACGCCCACGGAGTTCAAGCTGCTGGCCATGTTTGTGCAGCACCCCGGCGTCGTGCTGACGTTTCAGCACCTGCTGGAGCAGGTGTGGGGCGTCGAGTACACCAGCGAGTACCACTATCCGCGCATCTATGTCTCGCATCTGCGCCGCAAGATTGAGCCGGATGCCCGCAACCCGCTGTATATCCAGAGCGAGTACGGCGTCGGCTACCGCTTCATCGGTCAGAACGCAGGATCAGGCGCGGAGTGAAGCTCACCAGGTCGCCCTGGCCGGTCGGCATGGCGTAGGGAAATGCCAGCCGGAACTGGATCTCGTACATACCATCGGCATATGCCTGCAGCACGACCTCGCGCACATCGACGCCGGGATCGCAGCTCGGCTGCGTGGCCAGCACCTGCGCACCGGCATCCGGCGGCGGAAAACCCTGCAGATCAATCTGGAGCCCGTAGCGCTCCGACCGGACTTCGAGTGCGCCCAGCACGGCAAAACCGCTGCTGAACTCAAAACACGGTGCGAGCTGCAGCGTGGCGCTGCGAATATCGAACCCGGCTGGAAGCTCCGGCAGCGTGAACGTGAGGAAGCTCTCGACGGGCATTTCGTTCTTGTCCGCATCGACATCATCGCCTGCGACGAACAGCCAGTACGGATAAAAGTTCTCGCGCAGCGAAAGCGAGTTGAACGGATTCAGCGCCCCCTCCAGCACCGTCAGCGGCCCGCCCTCCGCCGGCGCATCCACGCTCAGCAGCAGGCGATAGCCGCCGACGGTCGGCTCGGCCGCCGGGAAGCGCGTGGCGATGACCGAGTAGGTGCCGCTGGCCGGCAGCGTGTAGCCAGCGATCAGGCTGTTGACGCCATTTCCGGTGTAGTCGTCCTCGTTCAAGGCAAGCGTCTGGCCCAGATTGTCCTGCAGTATGAGGCGCGGATCCAGCGGACTCGCGTCCGCTTCCAGGCGCAGACTGATGCGATCGCCAGCGCGGCCACTGAATGTGTACACAGCGTACGGCGCCGCATCGCTGATCTCCCCGGTCTGCGCAGTTCCAGCCTGCAGCGGCGCACTCGCCACGATGCCCGCGGGCGCATCAGCAGCACCCGCGGCTGCGGTGAGCGTGAACACGCCGGTGGCGACTGAATAGGTGCTGCCAGCGGCCACCACATAGGTGCCCGCGTCAGGCAGCGTCAGCCCGCGCATTTCTGCCACCGCCGAGGAAGAGACATCCGAGGTCCGCGCGAT
>CAZZJW010000009.1:70980-81415 GCA_964654755.1 uncultured Pleurocapsa sp.
AGTCCCGTCCCGTTGAGATACGGCCGGCTGGTCGGCCCGCCAGACGCCTGCACCGGCGTCGCGGTCGGCGGGACAGACGTCGCGGTCGGCGGGATGGACGTCGCAGTCGGCGGGATGGGCGTCGCAGTCGGCGGGATAGGCGTCGCGGTCGGCGGGACGGGCGTCGCAGTCGGCGGGATAGGCGTCGCGGTCGGCGGGACGGGTGTCGCAGTCGGCGGGATGGGTGTCGCCGTCGGCGGGACGGGCGTCGCAGTCGGCGGGATGGGTGTCGCGGTCGGCGGGACGGGCGTCGCAGTCGGCGGGATAGGCGTCGCAGTCGGCGGGATAGGCGTCGCGGTCGGCGCGTCCGTCGGAATACGCGTCGGGACGACCGGGCCTGGCAGCGTCTGCGTTGGCGCCTGCACGATCACCTGCGGCGCAGGTGCACAGGCGGCGAGCGCAAACAGCACTCCAACCATCATGATGAGGACTCGCTGCTGCATGCCTACCCATCCCGCGCAATACTGAATCCCTGACGCTGCAGGTATTCTATGCAGAACTGTAATCCACTGCGAGTCGCGGCTCAGGCGCGGGGCGACTTGCTGCCTTTCAGCCCCTTCGCGCCGCGTGCAGCCGTCAGCGCGATCAGGTTGGTCTGGTAGTTGTACGTGCTGCGGCGCTTGACCGCATGCGCCTGCTGCGCATTGTCCACGAGCGCATCGATCACTGCGCCCGCGCTCAGCCCGCTCTCGCGCCACAGATACAGCGCGAGTGAGCCGGGCATGGTGTTGATCTCGTTCAGCACCACCTCGTCCTGATCGGGGCGCGCCAGAAAGTCCAGCCGGGCGATGCCGCGGCCGTCAATGCTGTCGAATGCGCGCACGGCCAGCTCGCGAATGCGTACCGTCAGCGCTTCAGATATCGGCGCCGGGATGATTCGGTCTGCGCTCTTCATACCCTCGCCGCCGCGCAGGTACTTCTCCTCGTACGTCAGGAAATTCTCCCACGACACCGGCTGTTCCAGCACCGAGGCCTGCACCCCCTCGCGGGTGGAGCGCACCGCGCAGTTGATCTCCACGCAGTCCGTCAGCGCCGGCTCGACCAGGATGCGCCGGTCGAAGTTGGCGGCCACGTCCAGATACACGCGCAGTTGGTCGGCGTCGGCAGCGCGGCCAATCCCGATGCTCGAACCGAGCGTGGCCGGCTTGACGAACATGGGGAAGGCGAACGCCGCGCAGATCGCAGCGATCACCGCATCGGGATCCGCCTCCCACTCCGCGCGCTGCACCAGCCGCCCGTCCAGCACCGGCAGTCCGGCGGCGCGCAGCACCTGCTTGCTCAGCCACTTGTCGTTAGCGACGGCGGATGCCAGCACGCCGCAGCCGACGTAGGGGATATCCGCCAGCTCCAGCAGCCCCTGCAGCGTTCCATCCTCGCCATGTGTGCCATGCACCGCCGGAAAGACCACGTCCAGGCGCACGCTCTGCGCCTTCGCGAACAGCCCTTTGGCGAAAGGATCGACGATCAGCCCATGCTGGCGCACATCCGGCGAAAGCACCACGCTCTGCACGCCGGCCAGCGCCGCGACTTCCCCCTGAAACGCCTTAAGCTCGCGCAGAATGTCGCCGGTGAACCAGCGCCCATCGCGATCGATGTACAGCGGCACCACCTGATAGCGTGCCGGATCGCACGCGCGCATGATCTGATGCGCCGTCACCACCGAGACGTCGTGCTCGACGCTGCGACCGCCGAAGATCACGCCGAGCGTGAGGGGGCGTTTTGCGCTCATAAAAGTCGTCCTCTACTGCGTGGCAGCCACACTGACAAGAAAGATCGCAACGATCACGAACACCGAGACGATCTCGATGATATACCCAACCGCGAACAGCGCAGCCGCCGTTCCACCGGCGCGCAGCGGGCGCCCGCGCTCGCGCACGACCAGCATTTCCACCAGCACCGCGCCGAGCACCGTGCCCAGCAGCGCGTTCAGCACCGGCACAGGGATGACGATCGCGCCGATCAGCCCGCCGAACAACGCGCCAAGTGAGGTGCGGCAGCCAATGCCCCCGACCTTCACACCGAACAGCGGCAGCCACAGCTCGCGCGTTTCGCTCACCAGCATCACAGCGCTCATCGCCAGCGCCGCCGCCGGCGTGATGCGCGCGAAGCCCAGCGCGACCGCCGCCACGATCCCCACGCCCCACACGATGACCGTGCCCGGGATGATCGGGATGAACGTCAGCAGCACGCCGGCCAGCATGCCCGCCCCTGCCGCCACCAGGATGAGAGTCTCGGTCACTGCGTGCTCCCTTTGCGCCCCACAGCCACCCCATGCGCCCGCTGTGGCTCCGGGTTTCGCGCACAGGGCTGCCCGCGCTGCGAAAAAGGGACGACACCCTGAACGCGCATCTCGCTAACGGCTGTACGTATCGGGCAGATCGTTGACGAACAGCACCGTATCTCCCGCGCACAGTTCGCTCTGATACCACGCGATCGCCTCCGCCAGCGTCTCGAACACGTGAATACGCTCCTCGGCAAAGCCGGCGTCCAGCAGCCCGGCGCGGATCGGACGGGTCTGCAGCTCACCGACCAGCACCGCATCCGTGACGACTTTGGCGGCATCCACCCCAAACCGGCGGTTCTCCGGCTCCATCAGGTCGCCCAGTTCCACCATCCCCGGCGTGATCAGCACGCGCCGGCCGCCGGGCTGCAGCGCCAGCACGCCCAGCGCGCTGCGTACGCCGACCGGATTGGCGCTGTACGCATCGTTGAGGATGGTGATGCCCTGCGCGGTCGTCTGGCGCACCAGCCGGCTCTCTGCAGGCCGCAGAGTCGACACGCGCCGAGCCACCTCTTTGAGCGACATCCCCTCGTGCACGGCCACAGCTGTCGCCAGCAGGATGTTGGTCACGTTGTGCTGGCCGTAGATCGGCGCGCGGAACTCATGCACCTCGCGCGTGTGCGCATCTGTGACGACGAACGTCAGCCCGTCAAGCGTTTCGCTCACCTGCGAGGCGATGAAGCGCGGGCCGCCCTCCGGCGGGTCAGCCGGGTCCGCCGTGCGGCTGACGCCGATTCGCTCTGCCGGATAGCCGCGCTCGTACATGCTGCGCACATAGGAATTGTCCCAGTTGAAATAGCCCACGCCGTCCGCAGGCAGCGCCCTGATGATCTCGTACTTGGCGATGGCGATATTCTCCAGGCTTCCGAAGCGCTCAAGATGCTGCGGCCCTACCTCGACGACGATGCTCATCTGCGGATGCGTGAGATCGCAGATGCGGCGGATTTCGCCCGGGATGTACGCGCCCATCTCAGCGATGAAATAGTCGACACTGCGGTCATTGGCCAGATCATTGTTGATCGCGATGCACACCCCCATCATGGTGTTGTAGCTCTTCGGCGTCGGGTACGCCTTGTAGCGGCCATTGAGGATGTGCGCGAGGAACGTCTTGGTGGTGGTCTTGCCGTAGCTGCCAGTGATGCCGATCACCACCGGGTGTGTGGCGGCCAGATTGCGCTTCGCCAGCGCGACGAACCGCGCACGCAGCGCCGCCTCGACTGGCGTCATGGCGAGATTGCCCAGCACCAGCCACAGCGGGCCCAGCCAGAACGCGGCGAAACCGGCCACCGTCAGCGCGGCCAGGCGCAGCCAACTCACGCTGGACTGGATGCCGGCGATCGCAGCGAACGCCAGCACGGTCGCCACGCCGGCGATGATCCACGAGGCGACCAGCAGGCGTTTCGCGCGCGCAGTGCGATTGAAACGTTTCTTGACTTCACCGAGTGCGGGTGGGTAGCCGGCAGCCGCCGCAGCGATCACCCCGATCACGCCGGGCAGCAGCGCGCCGCCCTCCGACAGGAACACCTGCATCAGCCCGCCCAGCACAGCCGCCAGCGCGGGCCGTGAGGGCAGCCAGCGCTGCCGCGCCCCCAGCCACCAGCGCACGAACCGCGCGCTCTTGTACTCCTCGATCTGGTAGTAGCGCGCCAGGCGGTAGATGCGGTGTCCGCAGCCCGCCAGCCAGATCAGCGCCGAAACGTTCAGCAGCAGTTCAGTCATCTTCAGTCGTGTGTGTAGAAGTGATCGACAATGGTCACAAAACGATCCGGCTGCTCCAGATAGCTGTAGTGGCCGGCCCCCTCCAGCACCACCAGGCCAGAATCCGGGATGCGCTGCTCCAGCGCCCGGCCCTGCCACAGCGGCGTATCCTCATCGCGCTCGCCCCACACCAGCAGCGTCGGGCGCTGCACCCGGGTCGCGATCTCGCTCAGGTCGTGATTGACCACGCGCACAAACACCTCGCGCAGCGGCCCTGCGGACTGATAGTCGCTCGATCCATATCGCCGCCCGTACCACGCCCGCAGTGCATCCGCACGTCCCCGCTGACCGAGCCGCTCCAGCGCCGCGCGCGCCGCCTTATATGTGCGCAGGCGAATCTGCCCCGCCAGCTGCCGGCGCGGGGGGATGCCGGCGCTGTCCACCAGCACGATCCTGCCGATGCGCGCCGCATGCTCTGCGCCGAGCATCAGGCTGATGCGCCCGCCGAACGAATGCCCGATCAGGTGGGCACTGGGCACCTGCAGCGCATCGAGCAGCGCCAGCGCCCAGCGCGCATACTCCGGCACGCCCCACACAGCAGGCGGCAGGCCGCTCGCTCCGAAGCCGGGCAGATCCGGCGTGATCGTGCGCCAGCCGCGCGCCGCCAGCCGGCTGGCGACCGGCTGCATCAGCGCGCTGCTCGCCCCCCAGCCGTGCAGCAGCAGCACCGGCGTCCCTAGCTCCGGCCCCGCCAGCAGCGCATGCGTTGCGATGCCCAGGATCTCAGCGGCAAACGCGGCGCTCATTCGATCGTGATCTTGGCGTGTACGTTTTGCAGCTTGCCGAGCACGCCCACAAACGTGTGCTCCAGCGCCTGCGCGTTGTCGATCACCGTCTCGCCTTCCGCCGCCAGCGCCGCCGCCAGCAGGCCCAGGCCGGTGCGCACGTCCGGCGTGTCGAGATACGCGCCGCGCAGCGCCGACGGGCCGACGACGATCACGCGGTGCGGATCGCACAGCACAATCTGTGCGCCCATCGCCTTGAGCTTGTCGACGAACAGCAGCCGGTTGCTGAACAGCTTCTCGTGGATGAGCGATGTCCCGCGCGCCTGCGTGGCGATCACCGTCGCGATGGCGACGAGGTCAGACGGGAAGCCGGGCCACGGCGCGGTCTCGATCGAGGCGTCGACATCCTCCTCGCGGTTGGAGACGGTGAAGACATCATGCCGCGGCACATACAGCGAGCCGCCGTCCAGCTCCATTGTCAGCCCCAGCCGCCAGTAGATCTTGCTGATCAGCCTCAGGCTGCGCGTGTCCACGCCGTCGATCTGGCCGCGACCGCCGCTGAGCGCAAACATCGCGGCGACACTTGCCGCCTCAATGTAATCGTGCGGGATAGTCACTTCCATCCCGGTCAGCTCACTGCTGCCATACACGACCAGCAGGTTGGAGCCGATGCCTTCGATGCGCGCGCCCATCGCCTCCAGCAGCCGCGCCAGGTCCTGCACATGCGGCTCACTGGCGGCATTCTGGATGGTCGTGCGCCGGCCCAGCTTCGCGGCCAGCATGAGCACAAGCGCAGTCGCAGTGACGCTGGTCTGCGTCAGCACCACGCTGCGCGTATCCCACGGGCTGGCCTTCAGATCCACGCCGCCGCCGTTGACGAGGATATCGATCCCCAGATCGCGCATCGCCTCAAGATGCGTGCGCAGGCGGTTGAGCGGCACATCCAGCTCCAGGCGGGCGTACTGCCGCCGGCACAGCAGCGGAGCGATCAGCAGCGCGCCAACCGAGGCGTCCGTCTCGCCCTGAATCACACTGCGCCGGGCGATCTGCGCGGCGTGAATGCGCACCGTCTCGTGATCGAGCCAGTCCACCTGTGCGCCCAGCGACTCGATCTGCTGCAGCACCGAAAGCGCGCTCAGTGATTGCGGAAAACGATGCAGTGTGACCGGCTGATCGCTGAGCAGCGCGGCGGCGGCCAGCGCCTGCGCCGCATTGGCATTTCCAGACGGCTGGTAGACGCCATTGAGCGGCTGCCTGCCTTCGATGCGAACGCGCATCGTCCCTCATTTCTCTCCAGACGAAATCGCGCGTATTATACAGCACTGCGTCGCAGCCTGTCACACGACGCCGGCACACGATCTGCAGGAGTGAGCGATGAATGCCGCCGAAGCGCGCGAGTTGTTCGGCTACAATCAATGGGCACACGACAAGGTGTGGCGCTGCGTGCTTGTGCTCGATGCCGAGCGCTTCACGCGCGCGCTGCCCTACTCCGTCGGCAGCATCTGCCAGCAGCTTGGGCATGTGATGAACGTTGACCGAAGCTGGTGCGCGCGCCTGGGCGGAGAACCGGACCACGAGTGGATCGCGCTGGAGGCATTCCCCACGCCGGCGGCGCTGCATGGCGAATGGCAGGCGCATGCGGCGCGCAACCGGGCGGTCGTCGAATCGATCGACGATGCCGGCTGGGCTGAGGTCATTCACTATGACATGGGCAGCTACGGCGGCCCCAGAGCGAGCACGCGCGGGCAGATCCTGCGCCACGTCGTCAACCACGGCACCGATCATCGCGCGCAGATCCTGGCCGGGCTGGCGCAGCTTGGCGCGGCAACCGTGGAGCACGACCTGATGTTCTACCTGTGGCAACTGGCGGAGGGCGCGCCCGGCGCTGGCGCAGGCCGCTCAGCCCCCGCTTGAGCAATCCACGGCGGCTGTGGTATCCTTCTCGGGAAGCTGTTCCCCCCGAAGGAGCCGTGTGCCGTATCAATCCAGCGGCGGACGCCGAAATAACGTTCAGCTCGGCGTTGGTCAGTCGATCTGGGCGGGCACGCCCCCACCCGCAATCCCTGAGCGCGTCCTGGATGGCATTCCCGGCTTTCTGGCCTGGTTGGCGCTGCTTCTGAGCATCGCGGCGGCGGTCTCCTATCCGCGCGTCCTGCTGGTGATCGCGCTCGCGTTCGCCTGCTATACTGCGCTGCGCTTCCTGCTGGCTGGCATCGCCAACTTCATCGGCCTGCGTCGCATCCGGCAGTGGCAGCACGTGGACTGGCGCGCTGTGTACGACAGGCAGCGCACTGATGCCGCGCTCGAGTGGGACGATGTACGCCATATCGTCATCATCCCCAACTACAAGGAACCGCTGCACGTACTGGAACGCACGCTGGAGAGTCTCGCCGGGCAGCACCAGGCCGCCGACAAGCTGGTGATCGTGCTGGCCATGGAGGCCGCCGAAGACGGCTGCATCGAGAAGGCTGATGCCCTGCTGGCACGCTTTCGCGGGCACTTCCGCTTCCTGTTCTACACCGTCCATCCGCGCGGGCTGCCCGGCGAGATGCAGTGCAAGTCAGCCAATCAGGCGTGGGCCGCGCGCTGGGTGAAGCGCCGCCTGGTGGACGAACTGGGCTGGAACATGGACCACATCCTCGTCACGACGATGGATGCCGACACGCTCTGGCATGCCGACCATTTCTACGCGCTCACCGCACTTTTCGCGCTCAATCCGGAACGCAGCCGCCGCTTCTGGCAGGCCCCGATCCGCTACCACGGCAACATCTGGGAGATCAACCCGCTGCTGCGGATCGTCAACGCCTACTCCACCGCGCTCGAGCTGGCCTATCTGGCCGCGCCGTTCTGGAAGCCGCTGCCGATGTCGTCATACGCGCTCAGCCTGCGCCTGCTCGACAGCAGCGGCTACTGGGATGCCGATGTGATCGCCGACGAGTGGCACATGTACATCAAGGCCTTCTTCGCCCGCGGCGGCGATGTGCAGCTCGAGCGCGTGTTCCTGCCGTTTCTGGCGCAGGCCGTCACCGGAGACACGCTGATCGAAGCGCTGCGCAATCGCTACCAGCAAACGCTGCGCCACGCCTGGGGCAGCAAGGAAGTCGGCTTCATGCTGGCGAAGATGCTGGAGCATCCGGAGATTCGCTTCGGCAGCGCGCTGCGCCTGCTCATCCGCATCTCGCACGACATCCTGCTGGCCGGCCCCGGCTGGGTGATCATGACCGTCGGCTCTCAGCTTCCGCTGCTGCTGCACCCAAGCATCCTCCAGCAGCTTCTGGCGGAGGGTTTCAGCAATCCCACCTTCGCCATGTTCCAGATCGCCTTTCCGCTGGTGACGATCCTCGGCATCGTGTTCTGGTATCAGGATGTGCTGGCGCGCCCCCCGCGCACCACGCGCCAGCGCTGGTCGGAGCGGCTGTGGACGCTGCTCAGCTTTCCAGCGCTGCCCATCCTCACGCTGTTTCTGGTCGCCATCCCCACGCTGCAGGCGCAAACCCGGCTGCTGCTGGGCGTGCCGCTGCAGTTCCGCGTTTCGAAGAAGGTCTAGCTTTTTCAGCAGCCGCACAGCCGCGGCAGGCAGGAGGTTCTGCAGCATGGCAACCATCGGATACATCGGCCTGGGCATCATGGGCGCTTCGATCGTGCGCAACCTGATGAAGGCCGGCCACACACTGGTCGTGCACAACCGCAGCCGCGCCATCGTCGATCAGCTCGTCAGCGAGGGCGCGCGCGCCGCGCACTCCCCGCGCGAGGTGGCGCAGCAGGTCGAGGTCGTGTTCACCAACCTGCCCGACTCGCCGGATGTCGAACAGGTAGCGCTCGGCCCGGACGGCATCATCGAGGGCGCGCATCCCGGGCTGATCTTCGTCGACAACAGCACGATCAAGCCCGAGACCGCCCGCCATCTGTACAGCGCCCTGCGCGAAAAGGGCATCTCCGCGCTGGACGCCCCGGTCAGCGGCGGTGATGTCGGCGCGCGCAACGGCACGCTCACCATCATGGTCGGGGGCGATCAGGCGGCTTTCGATGCCGTCGCGCCGATCTTCCCGGCGATGGGCAAGGCATGGGTGCTGGTGGGCGATGCCGGCGCCGGGCAGATCGCCAAGGCCTGCAATCAGATCATCGTCGGCGCGCAGATGGTGGCGCTGGCCGAGGCGCTCATCACCGCGCAGAAGGCCGGCGTGGACCCGGCGCGCGTGGTCGATGCCATCAAGGGCGGCGCAGCGCAGATGTGGACGCTCGATGTCAAGCCGCCGCGCCTGTTCGCCGGCAATCGCGCGCCCGGCTTCAAGGCGTACATGCAGTACAAGGACATGGGCATCATCATGGACACCGCCCGCACCTACGGCATCCCGCTGCCAATGTCCGCGCTGGTGACGCAGTTGTACAGCGCGATGCTCGAACAGGGCAATCGCGAGCTGGACAACAGCGCTATCATCAGCGTCTATGAGCAGCTCAGCGGAATACATCTGGACGAGCCGTTGAAACGGTAGCGTATAATACAGTGATCGAACTCTGTAGAGAAAAGACAATACTCGGGTGAAAGCACGCGTTCAAAAACTGCTGAGCATGGCCAATGTCGCCTCGCGCCGCGCAGCAGAGGAGCTGATCGAACAGGGCCGGGTGCGCGTTAACGGCGAAGTCGTCACACTGGGGGCAAAGGCCGACCCGGATGTGGACGTGATCGAGGTGGATGGCGAGAAGCTGCGCTTCGATCAGCTGCCGAAGCTGTATCTCGCCGTCTACAAGCCGAAGAACGTGCTCTCCACCAGCGAGCCGCACGAAGGCGATGAGCGCCGTACGGTGCTCGACCTGGTGCCGCATGCCGAGCATCTGTTCTCCATCGGCAGGCTGGATGCGGACAGCGAAGGCCTGATGGTGCTGACCAACGATGGCGAGCTTGCCAATCAGCTCACGCATCCGCGTTTTCGCCATACCAAGACGTATCTGGTGACGGTCGAAGGTGCACCATCGCCCGGGGCGATCGAGCGCTGGTCGCGCGGCCTGTTCATCGAAGGCGAACAGACCGCCCCCTGCACCGTGCGCGTGATGGATAGCGAGCGCGACCAGTCCATCCTCAAGGTGATCATGACCGAGGGCAAGAAGCGGCAGATCCGCCGCATCGCTGCTGCACTCGGCCATCCCGTCGTCCGGCTGATCCGCACGCAGATCGGCGAACTGAGCATCGAAGGCCTCAAGCCGGGCGAGTACCGCGAGCTGAACGCGCAGGAGCTGGAGCAGCTCAGCACGCCCTCGCACGAATTCCGGCTGCCGCCCCGCGGTCGCCCGCGCCGGCCAGAGCGCAGTGGTGGGCGTGCAGGCGGCGCCGATGAGCGTCCACGCCGCCGCGAGTCGGGCGAGGCTGGGCCGGAGTACCGGCGGCGTCGCCTGGTCACGGAAGAAGGCGGCGAAGCCAGACCGCGCCGTCCCTATGGCGACCGCCCGCCCCGCCGCGAGGGCAGCTCAGACGACCGTCCGCGTCGTCCCCGTCCTGAGGGCGGTGAGGATAGGCCGCGTCGTCCCTTTGGCGACCGCCCGCCCCGCCGCGAAGGCAGCGCCGATGACCGTCCGCGTCGTCCCCGTCCTGAGGGCGGTGGTGACAGGCCGTCGCGTCCCAGTGGTGGGCGTCCTG
>CAZZJW010000010.1:0-79945 GCA_964654755.1 uncultured Pleurocapsa sp.
CGAGATCCGAAGCCGAACGCTCACATTCGAATACGAGATCGTCGACGATGCAGGCCTGGTGCTGGTCTCTGCCCGTACGCAGCACATCTGCATCGACACACAGGGTAAAGTGTGCACACTGCCGGAGACATGGCGCAGTTGGGCGAATTCGTAGGGTCCGGGGCACCCTGAGCCTACGCCGCAAATACGCGGCTGGCGCAGCACACGGCTTTCCTGACCCGGACAATCGCTGGCGGCTCACCCCTCACAGAGCTGGCGAAACCCGTCGCTGATTGCATCCCGTCACGCGTCATCACGATCGCGGTGAGCGATAATACGCGCGTGCCGGCGCACGGTTCATGTACCACAGCACATACAACGGAATCGCGATTTGCCACAGCAGGCTGCATGCTGCCGCCTGCCGTGCCAGTGCCTGCCCGGAGTCCAGGCCACCCTCCAGTGCAGGCTGCCCCAGGGCCGCTTGCAGCGATTGCAGCACTGCGATCAGGGTGAGCGCCAGCACCGCGAACATGAATATGCTGCGCACACGTGGCCGTCCGCCGCGCCAGGCCAGCACCGCCACGGGCACGAAGCCCAGCGCCAATCCAGCCTGCAGCAGCAGCGCCCCCGGCGCAAGTCCAAGCAAGTCCCCGCCTGAAAAGAGCGGCTCTCCCAGCACGTCCTGCGCCGCGCTCACCCTTGCTGGCAGGCTGCTCAACCGCGCCTGCACGATCAGCACCATCGACACCTGGATCAGCGGCAGCACTGTGAAAAGCAGCGTACTGGCGATCACCGCCAGCGACACCCCCAACGTGCGCCGCGCCTGAGCCTGCTCCATTTCGTCCTCAACCCGAAGCCAGTGTAAGTATTAGCTTGCTTATGACTTAGCCACCGTTTATACTTTGTACGGGTTCGATCATGCTCATACACACGGAGGCGAAATGACCCGCCTGTTTGAAGCGCTTACGGCAATGCTCGATCTTTTTGATCGTGTGCGGCCGCGTGCAAGTTACCTGCTCCTTCATCCGGAAAGCCGCTTTCGTTCCATGCTCGTCGCGTCGCTGCTTTCCGGGCGCTCCTATCCGGTATTCTACTATGCGCTCAGCGCGGACGATATCGATTTGCGTACGTTCCTGAGCGGCATCGTGCGCGCAGTCGCCAACCAGCAGCCGCTGTTCGGTCGCCATGCGCTGATCGAGGCAGCAGATCCCGCTGCTGACGTGCAGTCGCTTTGCCTGGCCTTTTCGCGGGACCTTGCCGAGATCGCCCAGCAGGAGTCGGTGCTCATCCTCGACGAATTTGACCGTTCGGATACCGCCGACGACATCCAGGCCTTTCTGCAATGCCTGGGTGACTACATTCCAGACGGCATGACCATCGTGCTGAATGGCCGCACCGTGCCGCGCCAGTGCTGGGCGGGCCTGATCGCCAAACGCCGCGGCATGATCATGATGGACGATCGGGTACTCATTCAGGACTTCTACGGCCCGGCAGGCTCAGACGGCTCTGCGATCGACGTCTTCGCGCTTGGGCCTGGTTTCGTGCTGCTTGACAACGAGCCGATCGATACCTGGGAAGGGCACCTGCCGCGCCTGCTCTTTTTCTACGCGCTCGACCGGCCCGTCATCACCCGCTCCGAAATCTGCACTGCATTCTGGCCGGATCTCAATCCCGATCAGGCGGTCAACGTCTTTCACGTCACCAAACGCCGCCTGCACAAGGCGCTCAAGGCGGATGTGCTCATCCACGAAAATGGCTTCTATCGCCTCAATCCGATACTCAACCTGCGCTACGATGTGTTCGATTTCGTTCACCATCTGACTGCGGCCCGCTCTGCCACGCCAGCGGAACAGCTCACGCACAGCCAGCTTGCCGACGATCTCTACCGTGGCAGCTTCCTGCAAGGCCACACCGAACCATGGATTGTCAGTCGTCAGAATGATTTCCGAATCGGCCACATCGAAGCACTGGCGCGTCTTGCCGACCTGCGCCTGCAGAGCGGCCAGCCGGAAGCAGCGCTCGCGCTCTGTGGTCGTGCGCTGCAGGAAGACGACCAGCGGGAAGATCTGCACCGCGAGATCATGCGGCTGTACGCGAACCTTGGGCGGAGAAGCGAAGCTGTCTCGCACTTCCGTGAACTTGAGGCGCGCCGCGCTGCTGCCGGGCTGTCGATCAGCGCCGAGACTGCAGACGTGCTGAACAGCATTCTCGCCTGAGCGCTACGGACTGAAGGGCTGCACCGTCCACTGCATGGGGTCAACGGGGACGCCGTTGACCCATAGCTCCCAGTGCAGATGCGGCCCGGAGACGCGGCCTGTCGCCCCGATCGCGCCGATCACCTGCCCGGTCTGCACGAATTCGCCAGCTGCCACGTACTGCTGGCTCTGGTGCCAGTAGCCCGTGTATACGCCCCAACCGTGATCGATGATCGTTGCTTGTCCGCGGATCGCCAGCGAACCGCTGAATACCACACGGCCTGAGGCAGGTGCCAGGATCGGCGTGCCGGGCGCGCCACCGAAGTCGGTGCCGGTGTGCACCCGCGTGATCTGACCGCTGTTGTACGTCCGGGTCTCGCCAAATGCAGACGTGATCGTGGCCGCTGCCGGCAGCCCAAAGGCACCGTTGAAAAAGCGCTCTGCACTGAACGTGCTCATAAATCCGCGCAGCGTCGCCAGTTCGGTCTCTTCCACCGCCGGATCCAGCAGCACGCTGCTGTCGCCAGTCACCTGAATATCCGCAGACGTCCGGTAGCCGCCGCTCACCACCTGCACATTCGCCGAAACCGCGTTCAACCCGCCTGCGCTGTCGGTCAGTGTAATGTCGGCGGGATAGATGCCGGGCGCCGTGCCAACCGGCACACCGATCAGCGCCTGCACACCGCCAGCACCATCATCGATGAAGTTCAACGTTTGGCCCAGGAAGCTGCCGCTGAAACCCACCGGCGCCGAAAGCGCAAAATGGAAGCGGCCGGTCGTACCTTCCAGCAGCACAACAGGCGTCACGTCAAATGCGGTCAGCGGCGCTGGCAGGACTGAAGCGAGCTGCGGCGGCTGCACGCCCGGAATGAGCAGGCGCTGGCCGGGGTAGATCAGCTGCGGATCGCTGATGCTGTTCTGCTCGGCAATCGCGCTGACACCCACCCCGTAGATCTGTCCAATGCGAAAGAGCGTTTCGCCTGCCGCCACAATATGCATTACGCCCGCAGGTGGCGCCGCCTCCGCGGGTGCTGCCGCGACCGCCGGCACTTCTGTGGCTGAACTCGCCTGGGGTATCTGCAGCAGCTGACCCACATAGATCGTATCGTTGGGCAGCGCATTCGCAGTCATGATCTCCGCGCTGCTGACGCCAAAAAACGCGCCGATGCTAGCCAGAGACTCGCCCGGCTGAACTGTGTGCGCTGTCTGTGGCAACACGACCTCAGCGCCAGACGCAGGCACCAGCAGCCGCTGGCCCACCTCCAGGCTGGACGGATCCGCCAGATTGTTGAGCTGCGCCAGCACCTGCCACGTCGTCTCGTAGGCCTGCGCAATCCGAAACAAATTCTCACCACGCTGCACGACGTGGATCGTTACGCTGGAGGGTTCAGTCTGTGCCTGCAGCGCCACCAGGGGCAGCGCCGCGAGCATCAGCAGCGCCAGGCGCAGCATCATACGTTTCATGACGACTCGACGATCACCAGCTGATCGCCAACTCGAACACGTTCCAACACGCTGGGCAGTGCCTCGATGAAATCACGCGCAGGGGCAACCGGCGCGTAGTACGGCCGCCACGGCTTCGCCAGACGCACATCCACCACCCGCCCCGAAGCGTCCAGCCAGATGACGCCGATCGAGAAGAATACGAAGAACATGTGGATGGCGGTGTGCGACCGTCCCTCCTTGCCCGTGGTGAACAGCAGGCCTTCCCCCTCCGGCAGGCGGCGCGAAAGCTGCAGCCCCTTGAAGTGACTCCAGAACGTGCTGCAGACTTTCGCGCGTTCCAGCACTACTCTGCCTGTCCGCTGATTGCGGATCGTACGCCATTTCGCCATGCACGCCGCCTCAGGGGATAATCAGCGTCTGGCCGGCGTACAGGCGGTTTGGATTGCTGATGCCGTTCGCCCTCACAATCGCAGACAATGGCACATTGAAGCGCAGGCTGATGAAGTAGAGATTGTCACCCCGCTGCACCACGTACGTCCGCGGCGGCGCGATCGGCCCAGTCGTCGGAATACTGACCGCCGTCGCCTGGGGGGCTGCTCCCGGCACGATCAGCCGCTGCCCAAAGTAGATCAGGTTGGCGTTCGAGATATTGTTCAGCCGCGAAAGCGCACCGACCGTCGTGCCAAACCGCGCAGCAATACCGGACAGCGTGTCACCGGGCCGCACCACATACGTCGTCGTCAATTCGGCTGGTGGCGCGCTGGTCGGCTGCACAGGAGCGCTGGTCGGCACGACAGTGGGGGGAACAGTCGGCACTGTTGTGGGCTGGCTGGTCGGGGCCGTGGTCGCCAAAGGCGGCACAGTCACCACCGCGCCTGTCGCAGGCGTTGCCGTCGGCGGCACGAACGGCAGCCGCACCGGCACGACAAGCTGCTGCCCGACGAAGATCAGGCCGTTTGCGTTCAGCCCATTTGCGCCAATGATCGCATCCACGCTGCTGCCGAACGCCGCGGCGATCACCGCGACCGTGTCGCCCGCTTGCACCGTGTAGACGTACCGGCCCGGGAACTGGGTGTTGTCAATCGTTGGCGAGGGGCTGACAGTAAACGTCGATGTCGGCGTTTCAGTCAGCGTCGCCGGCGGTGTATTCGTCAGTATGGGGGTGTTCGTCAGTATGGGGGTGTTCGTCAGTGTGGGAATGTTCGTCGGGGGGGGAGTGGTCGGCGTTGCTGTGGCCGTCGGCGGGGTGCTGGGGATCGTCGCGCTCGCGGGAACAGAAGTCGCCGTGACTGGCGCGCTGGTCGGCGGAACGCCCGGCCCGGTCAGCGCTGCATCGTCCACATACACGACGTTGCTCTTCACCGGATTCTGCACCTGCGCCCGAACAAACACGGTCAGCGCGCCCCCCTGAGCTGCTGCGCTCACGAGATACGCGTTGTACGCGTCATAGACTTCACTTCCAAGGGGAGACCACACCACCGCGGCACTCTCACCGTTGGTGCCGCCGGTCGGGTCGATGCCCACCTGCACGCGCACACCGCCAGGCTGATCGCTCAGCGCCGCATTATCCAGCGCGCTCGACCACACGTAAGCAAACACCGAGAAGGTGTACGTCGTCCCAGCACTCACACCCGTCACCCGCTGGTACAAACCGCCAGTGAACGTGCCGAAGAACGATGAGAACTGCTGCGCATCGCTGCCACTGCGAATACGTGGCACGCCCAGCCCATTGGTCGTGTCACTGGCCGCATAATACTCCGGCTGCAGGTTCTCAGAGAACGACATGCTCCCGGTGCGCGCGACATGCCACGGCTGCCATCCCTGCGCGACCAGACGCCGCGGATCTCCACCCGCATCCACAAATGGCGGCTCAATGCCCGGATTCGACAGCAGATTTCCCGGCTGCCCGAGCACGGCCTGCACACCCAGCACCACCATCACCAGGATCGCGATCAGCAGCACGCGCACACCAGGTCTGATTGTCATAACACTCCCCTGTCGATAGCCATTCGCCCTCGCCAGCGCACGTTCAAAAGATTCACATACCATCTATCGCTGAGAAAGAATAAACTACTCGCCGGATGCGCGCAACCGCGTCAGACAAATTCGACGGCGGCTGTGCGCGCGTGAAAGGGGAAAACCATGCGCGCCATGATCGGCGTGGCCACGCTTGAGCTGAGCATCGAAGGCGCACAATCCCTCAAGGACAAGCGCTCTATCCTCCAGTCTCTCATCCGGCGCGCCCGGGCGCAGTTCAACATCGCCGCCGCTGAAATCGACGATCTCGACATGCATCAATCCTCCATCGTCGCCTTTGTCACGCTGGGCAACGACTCACGCCTGGTCAACAGCCAGCTCTCCAAAATCGTCACCTGGGTGGAGACCGAGTATCACGATGTCGAGGTGCTCGATCATACCATAGAGATTTTCTGAAGCGCCCCGCGTGGGGTATAATTCTCGCGTCTGGACCTGTTCTGTCCCTGTCTGAAAAACTGAGGACTGGCGTTTCAATGCACCGTAAGCGGATGGAGGCATATCGGTGAATCTGCATGAGTTTCAAACCAAGCGGCGGTTTGGCCAGTTCGGCATCCCCGTCGCCCATGGCAAGGTCGCACGGACACCGGAAGAAGTGCGCGCCTTTGCCGCAGAAATCGGCAAGCCTGTCGTTGTGAAGGCGCAGGTCCTCGTCGGCGGGCGTGGCAAGGCTGGCGGTGTCAAGCTGGCGGCCAATCCCGACGAAGCCCGCGCCATCGCCAGCCGCATCATCGGCATGGACATCAAGGGCCACACCGTTCATCAGGTCCTGGTCGATCCCGCTGCCCGTTTCATCTGGGAGATCTACCTGGGCATCACCAATGACCGCGCGGCGGGCAAGCCCGTGCTGATGGCATCTGCCGAAGGCGGCGTGGAGATCGAACAGGTCGCCCACGACAATCCTGATGCCATCGCCCGCGAGTGGATCAGCCCCTCGCTTGGCCTGCGCGACTACCAGGCGCGCAACATCGCCGAGAAAATCAACCTCCCCCGCGAGCACTGGAACAGCTTCACCCGCATCGCCCAGAACCTTTACCGCTGCTACCTCGAATCGGATGCCGTTCTGGCCGAGATCAATCCGCTCGTCATCCTCGAAGATCACACGCTCTTCGCGCTCGATGGCAAAATGATCATCGACGACAACGCGCTCTATCGTCAGTCAGAGCTGGCCGAGATGCGCGATCTCAGCGCTGAACCTGAGCTGGAGACCGAAGCGCGCACCACCGGTATCACCTACGTCAAGCTGCACGGCCAGATCGGCTGCATGGTCAACGGCGCCGGCCTGGCGATGACCACGATGGACATGATCAAGCTGTACGGCGGTGGTGACATCGGTCCCGCCAACTTCCTCGATATCGGCGGTGGCGCGCAGGCGGATAAGGTCGCCGCAGCACTGCGCATCATCCTCTCCGATCCGGATGTCAAGGCGGTGCTCTTCAACATCTTCGGCGGCATCACCCGCGGAGACGAAGTCGCCAAAGGCATCATTCAGGCGCTGCACGACGTTCCGACGACCATCCCGATGGTCATCCGCCTGGCCGGCACCAATTCAGAGGAGGGCCGCGCGCTGATCGATGGCGCGACTCTGCCCAATATTCGCAGCGCTTCCACGCTTACGGAAGGCGCGCAGATGGCCATCGCGGCCGCACGGGGAGCGTAATTCGATGTCCATCCTGCTCAACAAGCAGTCCCGCGTCCTCGTCCAGGGTATGACGGGCCGCGAAGGCAAATTCCACAGCCTCAAGATGATCGAGTATGGCACCAACGTCGTCGGCGGCGTCACCCCCGGCAAGGGTGGTGAGTGGGTGCACGGCAAGCCCATCTTCGACACCGCGAGCGCCTGCGTCAACGCCACCGGCGCCGATGTCAGCATGATCCTCGTCCCCGCCGCATTCGCTGCCGATGCCATCTATGAGGCTGTCGATGCAGGCATTCGCCTGATCATCTGCCTCACCGAAGGCATCCCTGTGCGCGACATGACTGGCGTGTACGAGTATCTGCGCAAGAGCAGCAGCCGGCTGATCGGCCCGAACTGCCCCGGCCTGCTCACGCCCGGCGAAGCCAAGGTCGGCTTCATGCCCAATTACATCGGCAAGCCCGGCGGCGTCGGCGTGGTCTCAAAAAGCGGCACACTCACGTATGAGACGGTCGCCGCGATGAGCGCCGCTGGTTTCGGGCAGTCCACCTGTGTCGGCATCGGCGGTGATCCGATCATCGGCACCACATTCGTCGAAGTGCTGGAGATGTTCGAGGAAGACCCGCAGACGGAGAAGGTCGTGCTGATGGGCGAAATCGGCGGTCGCGCCGAAATTGACGCAGCAGATTTCATCAAGGCCCGCATGACCAAGCCCGTGGTCGCCTTCATCGCCGGGCGCAGCGCCCCCGAAGGCACGCGCATGGGCCATGCCGGCGCCATCGTCGAAGGTGGTCAGGGCACGGCGCAGGAGAAGATCGATGCGCTGCGAGCCGCTGGCGCGCGCATCGCCGACAATCCCGAGCACATTCCTCAGCTTCTGCGCTAGGCGCAGTGAGTGCGCGGGCGGCCACGAAGGACCGCCCGCGTGCATCTCTCAGCCGCCTTCACACGCCTGCGAAGTGGTGCTCGTCAGCGTCCAGCCCGCGCCATCGTCACCGCGCTCATAGCACTCGCAGTAAATCGCGTCCGCCTCGCGCCCCTGCCAGAGCACAAAACGATTGTGCGTCTCAACACACAGAGCGCCGCTCGCCTCGTCACCGGTCACCCTCGGCGTTGAGATGCCGAGCCCCCGCTGTTCCGCCTCCATGATCAGCCAGGCGCGGACATGCTGTCCGGGTGCCGGGCCCAGCGGCAGCACAATCTCCTGATTGATCGCGATCACCGCGCACAGGCACGGCACCATCAGCAGCCCGAACCACAGGATCAGCAGCACGGCACAGCCCGCACGGCGGGCAGGCGAGCGGCGGGGCGCGCCGCTAATCGGTTGCGTTGTCGTCATGGATGTTCAGCGACCAGTCATATGCGTCAAAGGTGATCGTCAGCTGCGTTCGGTGCTGGCGCAGCCAGTCCGCAAGCTCAGCTTCTCCCAGCAATGGTACCACAGCGTCGAGCAGCCGGCGCCGCCCATGCTGCGTGAATCGCCCGCCGCCGAAGTCCGGCGCATAGTAGTACAGCAGGCGCGGCAGCGTCACGCGCATCGCCTGCACGTCCACGGTGACTTGTCCGCCGTTCAGGTACGCGCGTGCTGCCAATGCCAGCTGCGCCTCAAGCGCCTGCGCGGTGTAATGCCGGATCGGCGGGCACGACCGGGCCGCGCAGTTCAGCGCGAAGTGAATGCGCGGATCTGGCCTCAGCATCACCTGCGCGCGCCGCGGATCGCGTGAGCCGAACGGCGCGCGCAGGCGCAGGGGATGCCGGCGATTGCCGCGCAGTATTCCGTGCTCAATATCATTGGCGCTGTACCACTGCCCGCCGACGACGCAGCCAACGCGATCGAACACATTAGCGATCTCATTGAGGCGGCTGCGAACGCGATATTTCAACACCGCATCGACGACCAGCGCGTTGTACAGATTGATCCAGAAAGCCGTGCGCGCAGCCGTATCTGCAAGCTCTCGCAGGTCAAATGCCGCCAGCGCGCGGAGTTCATGCTGAATGCGCTCACCAGCGCCGGACGCGAGTACGGCGCGATAATCCATGTTGCGACCGCGTGCGTGGCCAGCAACCGCTTCCCGAAAGGCGTCCAGCAGGATGGCGGAAACATCGGGTGCGGCGCTCACAGCGCACCCGCGTAGCGCAGCACAATCTGATCGTGCGCATCGTAGCTGACATGCGCGAACAACGGCGGCGAATCGTCCTTCAGCGCCAGCACGCGCGGCAGCACCTCCGGCAGGTCCTCCACCAGATCGAGGGCTGTCGCATCCTCGCGCCGAACCCAGTGCAGCGTGCCTTCCGGCCCCTCGACCGTCTCTCGCGAGTCAGACCACGCGGTGAAGACGAACAGCATGATCCCCGTCGCCTCGCCCGTATCAATCTGATGCACCGCTCTCAGCCGCAGATCGCGCACATGCAGCCCGGTCTCCTCCAGAATCTCCCGCTTTGCACTCACCAGCGGGTCCTCGTCGCGTTCGATGTGCCCGCCGACGCCGTTGTACCGGTTCGGAAACACCCGCTTGTGCGGTCCGCGCTTCATCAGCAGCACATCCTCCCCGTTGCATACGAAGCACAGCGTCCGCGCGATCGTCAGCCAGCGCCCCTCAGTCGCGCCAGCCCCCTGCTCTCCTGCTCCCATTTGTGCACTTCCCACAGTTCATCAGGCGCAACGTTTCATGTTGTTCGCACAGACCACACAGCCAGCGAACATTGTCGCAGCGGCCCCTTCATGTTACGCTGATAGCGTTACGTTGCATCCGTCGAGCGAATCCCCCATGTCTCAAGCATCTGTCCCCATGCCCGATCTGCGCATTGTCCCCACCAGCATGGTCTTCGCGCACGAAGATCATGACATTCAGCGCAGCATGCCGCTGATCGAACGCATGCGCAGCGAAAGCGTCATGATCAATCCGCCGCTGGTGGCCCCGATGGACGACGGGCAGTTCGTCGTGCTGGATGGTGCCAATCGCGCCTTCGTCTTTGCTGCACTGGGCTTTCCGCACATTCTCGTGCAGGTGGCCAGCTATCACAGCGGCCAGGTCGAGCTGGCCACCTGGCACCACGTGCTGTGCGACTGGGACGCCGATGCTCTGGTGAATGTTTTACAGCATCTTCCTGAAACCCATATGAGCAAGCACGCGCACGATGGCCCGCCCGCTGCGGAGTTCATCCTTCGTGACGAGCGTACGTTCGCGCTGTGGACGACCGAGCACACGCTGGAGGCGCGTAATCGCACGCTGCGCGAGCTCGTCGGTGCATATGTGCACAGCTGCACACTCCAGCGCACCTCCGAGGATGACGCCGAGGCCAACTGGCGCATGCACCCCGCCGCATGCGCGATGGTGCGCTTCCGTCCATACACCCCCGACGATATCCTCGAGTCTGCCGAGCAGAACTGGCTGCTCCCTCCGGGGGTCAGCAGGCACATCGTGCACGGGCGGGCCATCCGCGTCAACTATCCCCTGGCGATTCTGCGCGACGAGCGCACACCGCTAGCGGAAAAGAACCTCGCGCTCGAGGCCTGGATGCGCGACAAGATTGCGCATCGTCAGGTGCGCTATTATGCTGAAGCCACGTACCAGTTCGATGAGTGAGCGCCAAATGACCTCAACCGTACAGCAGGCCCTCGCCAACCTCAGATTGCAGACCGACGAGCGCATCTACCGCTTCATTCGCCTGCCCACTGCCGCAGTTCCCGCCGCAGCCGGGATGCTTGCACAGATCCGCGATCCCTTCCTCACGCTGATTGTCGACTCGCGCGAGATCACCCTCGTCGTCGCCGATGATGAGATCGAGGACTTTCAATCCCGGCTGCGCGATGCGGAGATCAGCGGCCCCTTCCGCCTGATCACCTTCGACGTCGATTTCGGGCTGGATGTCGTCGGCTTCGCCGCGCTCTTCACCCGCATACTGGCAGAAGCTGGCGTGCCGATCATGCCGCTGGCCTCCTATCACCGCGATCACGTGCTCGTCCCCGCCGAGCACTTCCACACGGCATGGGAGGCGCTTCTGCGCTTGCGCACCGCGCCCTGAACCCGCACAATAGGCGCATGCAGAGGCATGCCAGGAAACACTCGCCTTGGACATACAGATGTACCCCGATGGCTACGCGCCGCGCCCGCAGGAAGACGTGGTGATCGAGGCGCTCGAAGCCGCCGTCTATCCCGATCGCTTCCGCATTTTCATCCATCTTCTGGTCTCGCCCTTCCAGCAGCGGCCCAATCTGCTGGTGGTCGCCCGTGACCAGGCAGGCCGCGTCGTCTCGGAGCTGGACATCATCGAGACCATGCACCATGACATGGAATTCACCATGCACCTTCGTCTGCGTGGGCAGGACCCCGCCGGGGAATACACGCTCACTGGTGAGCTGTTCTACGAAACGCGCAACCCGCCGCAGAGCACACTGAGCATCCCCTTCACCATCCCCCCTGCCCCCGCTGATGTCTGAAGCGTTCGTCCTGCCACAGCCGGTCCTCGACGCCCTTCTGGCACACGCGCACGCACAGGCGCCACGCGAGTGCTGCGGCATTCTGCTCGGCGAAGATCGCCTTGTGACGGAAGCCCTGCCGGCAGCCAACATCGCCGCCAGCCCGGAGCGTGCGTACGCGCTTGCGCCTGATGCGCTCACGGATGCCCTGCTTCGCCATCCCGGACGCGACGTGATCGGCTTTTATCACAGTCACCCATTGCATGACGCGCAGCCATCCGCTCAGGATATCGCGAACTGGCACTATCCCGAGCTGGCGATGGTGATCATCAGCCTGCGCGACTCGCGCGTCGCCGCCTGGCAGGTACGCCCCGGCGTCATCACCCCACTTGAGATCGTCCAGCAGGCGCCGGTCTCCAGCGCGCCATCGCGCTCAGCTGCGATACCCGCCGCCGCGCTGCTCAGCGCCGTCATCGCCGTCGTGCTGGTGGTCGCCATCGCCCTGGCGATTCTGCCCCCAGCACCCGCCATCCCGTGAAGAGAGCCGGCAATGCCTGACCCCTCCGTCCTCGCCTACGTGATCGTCGCACTGATCGGCCTGCTGGCCGGCGCTGTCGTCAACGCGCTGGCCGATGACCTGCCTCATCACCGTCGCCCGCGCATGCCCCATTATCCAGACGACACGCCGCGCACGTCTCTGGCGCTGTCCGGCCTGCTCGCCTTCCTCGCCGGCAGACGACGTTCCTCCGGCGGTGCGCGCCTGTCCTGGCGCCATCCACTCACCGAGCTGGCGACGGCTGCACTGTTCGTCGTCACCCTGGCGGTCGTGGCCGATGACCGTTCGATGCCGCTGGCGCAGTTCATCATCTACCTGCTCTATATGGCCAGTTTCGTGCTCGTCACCGTCATCGACCTCGAACATCGCCTGATCCTGTTCGTGGTGATCATCCCCTCCGCACTGCTTGCGCTTTTCGACGCCGCCTTCATTGGATACGGCATCGACTTAAGCACAGCATTGCTGGGCGGCGCGCTCGGTTTCGGGCTGTTCTTCCTGCTCTACCTGGGGGGATTCGCCTTCACCGCGGTGCTCTCACAGGTGCGCGGCGAAAAGATCGACGAGGTTGCTTTTGGCTATGGAGATGTCATGCTCATCACCCTCTCCGGCCTCATCCTCGGCTGGCAGGTGCTCATCATCGCCATGTTCATCACCGTGTTTCTCGGGGCGGCGGGCGCAATCCTCTACCTGATCGTACGCCGGCTCGCCGGGCGGCACTACACCCTGTTCACGCCGCTGCCATACGGGCAGTACATCGTGATCGCCACCCTGCTGCTGCTGCTCTTCACCCCGGAGATCCGCGGGCTGCTGCTGGCCGCGTACTAAACGCCGCTGCCCGATCGCTCGATGATTCCGACGCCAAGGCAGATATCGCCGTCGTACACGACCGCGCCCTGCCCGGGGGTGATGTCGCGCATCGGCGCATCGAAATCCACGCGAAAACGCTCGCCATCCAGCATCGTGATGTCCGCCGGCACCGGACGCGCCTTGTAGCGAATCTTCACCTCAGCGCGAAATGCCTGCGCGGGTGGCTCGCCGGCCACCCAGCACGCGCGTCGTGCTGTCAGCGAGCGCTGCCCCAGTTCCTCCGCTGTGCCTACCACCAGCGCGTTCGCCTGCGGCTGCAGGGCCAGCACATACAGCGGCTCCGCAGCGGCCACGCCCAGCCCCCTGCGCTGCCCGATGGTGTAGTTCGCCAGCCCGCCATGCTCCCCGATCACAGCGCCGTCACGCCGCACGATCGGTCCCGGCTGCATCATCTCCGGCGCATGCTCGCGCAGAAAGCGGCGGTAGTCCCCGTCGCCCAGAAAGCACAGATCCTGGCTGTCCTGCTTGCTCGCCGTCGGCAGCCCGAACTTCGCCGCCAGTTCGCGCACCTGCGGTTTGCTGTATTCGCCCACAGGGAACAGCGCATGCGCCAGCTGCTCCTGCCCCATCACGCTCAGCACGTAGCTCTGATCCTTGGCCTCGTCCAGCCCGGCGCGCAGCTGATAGCGGCTGTCCTCGCCACGCGTAATGCGAGCATAGTGGCCGGTCGCCAGGTAGTCTGCCTCCAGGGCCAGCGCATGCTGCTGCAACCACTCGAAACGAATGTGCCGGTTGCACTCAATGCACGGGTTGGGGGTCAGTCCATCGCGATGTGCATCAATGAAGTACTGCACGATACGACCGCGAAACACGCTGCGCGTATCCAGCACGTAGAACGGAATACCCAGCTTGTCTGCAATCCGGCGCGCATCGTTCATCTGATCCGGCGTGCAGCAGCGATTGTGTGGCCCTCCCGCCGCACTGTCCTCCGACCACAGCCGCATCATCATGCCGATGACTTCATAGCCGCGCTCCACCATCAGCGCCGCCGCCACCGAGCTGTCCACGCCGCCGCTCATCGCGACGACCACCCGCAGTTTCTTGTCCGCCACCGTGCGCCCCGCGCCTCGTCACTCCGTGCGTTTCAGGCCTGCGCCCTCAGTCGGCGCAGCTTGTCGACCGTCACGGCAATCGTCTCCACCGCGTAGGCCACGTCCTCATCCGTCGTCCCATGTCCCACCGTCAGGCGCAGGCTGCCCATCGCCAGATCATGCGGCAGCCCCATCGCCAGCAGCACACCAGAGGGCTCAGGATTTCCCGTCTTGCATGCCGAAGCGCTGCTGGCCGCCACCCCCTTCATATCGAGGTGCATCAGCAGGATCGAGCCATCCACCCCGTCAAACGCAAAACTGGCCAGGTTCGGCAGCCGCTCGCGCGCATGCCCCGTCAGCACAGCGCCAGACACACGCGCCAGCACGCCGCTGATGAGCTGATCGCGCAGCCGTCGATAATGCGCCGTCCGTTCTTCCACGGCCTCACAGGCCAGTCGCAGCGCTGCCGCCATGCCGACGATCCCCGGCGTGTTCAGCGTGCCCCCGCGCCGTCCGTCCTCATGGCTGCCGCCGCTGCTGCTGGTGATCAGCTCCACGCCCTCG
Source organism: uncultured Pleurocapsa sp. (assembly GCA_964654755.1). Taxonomy (GTDB): domain Bacteria; phylum Chloroflexota; class Anaerolineae; order Aggregatilineales; family Phototrophicaceae; genus Flexifilum. The sequence continues at coordinate 14,729 of CAZZJW010000010.1, forward strand.
CGCACAACCAGCAGCCCGACGCCCTTCGGGCCGTAGAACTTGTGCGCGGAAAGGCTGAGCATGTCAACGCCCAACGCGCGCACATCCAGCGTCATCTGTCCTGCCGCCTGCACAGCATCCGTATGAAACAGCGCACCGCGCGCATGCGCCTGAGCAGCCATCTGCTCAATCGGCTGAACAGTGCCCACCTCATTGTTCGCCAGCATCACACTGACCAGCGTGGTATCCTCGCGCAGCGCTTCCGCCAGATCCTCCGGATCAACCCGTCCGTCCCGGTCCACTGGCAGGATCGTGCGTTCGTATCCATACGCCGTCGCCATCTGCTCCACCGTGCGACTGACCGCGCTGTGTTCGATCGCGCTCGTGACAAGGTGCGCCCCCTTGCCTGCGGCACGGCCCGCCGCGGCAGCCCCGCGCACTGCCAGGTTGTCGCTTTCCGTGCCACCGCTGGTGAACACGATCTCACCCGGAGCGCAGCCCAGCAGCGCTGCAATGCTCTCCCGTGCATCTTCAATCGCGCGTTCCGCCGCCCGGCCAAAACGGTGACCAGAGTGCGAGTTGCCATAGGCAGCGCTGAAGTAAGGCAGCATCGCTTCCAGCACGCGCGGATCCAGCGGGCTGGTCGCCGCATAATCCAGATACACCACCCGTCCTGCCTCGCCCAACGCACATTCCCTTTTCATCCGACATCCTCCTCAGCATTCTACCCGATGTGCAGGCGATTCACTGATGCGAAAAACGCCTTGCGGCGCTACACTAGTTCACCATTCTGATCAGCGTGCCGCACGCTCTGTGTGGCCGCGTCACGATTACGGGAGAGCATATGTCGATCATCGAACGCGTTCACGGCCGTGAAGTGCTGGACTCGCGTGGTAACCCGACTGTCGAGGTCGAAGTCCTGCTGGAAGACGGCTCGTTTGGCCGCGCGATCGTGCCCAGCGGCGCCTCCACCGGAGAATGGGAGGCGCTCGAACTGCGCGACGGGGATAAGGGTCGCTACGGCGGCAAGGGCGTCCTCAAGGCGGTTCAGTCGGTAAACGGCCCGCTCGCTGAGGCACTTCAGGGTGAGTACGCGCTTAATCAACCCGCCATCGACCAGCTCATGATCGAGCTGGACGGCACCCCGACCAAGAGCAAGCTCGGCGCCAACGCCATCCTCGGCTGCTCGCTGGCCGTTGCACGGGCGGGCGCCAGCTTTGCCGAAATCCCGCTCTACAGCTATCTCGGCGGTGTGCATGCTCATGTGCTGCCCGTGCCGATGATGAACATCATGAATGGCGGCAAACACGCCATCGGCAGCACTGACTTCCAGGAGTTCATGGTGATGCCGGTCGGCGCATCCAGCTTCGCCGAGGCGCTGCAGATGGGTGTGGAGATCTATCACGCGCTCAAGAGCGTGCTGCACAAGGCCGGGCACAGCACCAACGTCGGTGATGAGGGCGGCTTCGCCCCCAGCCTCGGCTCCAATCAGGCGGCGCTCGATGTCATCATGGAGGCGATCGCGAAAGCCGGCTACACCCCGGGTGAGCAGGTGCGGATCGCGCTCGACCCCGCCACCTCTGAGTTGTACCGGGATGGGCGCTATCATCTGGAGATCGAAGGCAAAGTCCTCACCGGTGAGGAAATGGTCGAGTTCTGGACCAACTGGATCAACCGCTATCCGATCATCTCCATCGAGGACGGTCTGGCAGAGAATGACTGGGCCAACTGGTCGCGCTTCGTCGCAGCCGTCGGCGACCGCGTGCAGATCGTCGGTGATGACCTGCTCGTCACGAACGTCGACAAGGTGCGCCGCGCTCTGCGCGAAAAGGCCGCCAACGCCCTGCTCTTCAAGCTCAACCAGATCGGCTCGCTCACCGAAGCACTCGCCGCCGCACAGCTTAGCCAGCGCCACAACATGACCGTCATCGCCAGCCACCGCAGCGGCGAGTCCGAAGACACCACCGTGGCCGATGTTGCCGTGGCGATGAATGCTGGCCAGATCAAGACTGGCGCGCCGGCGCGTACCGATCGTGTCGCCAAGTACAATCAGCTCCTGCGTATCGAAGAGGAGCTTGGCAGTGCAGCCCGTTACGCGGGTCTGTCCGCCTTTTCCAACCTGAGCATGGATATCTAACGCACACGGAGAGGCGCAGATTGACCAGCCATACCGGAAAACGCACCAAGATCGTCGCCACCATCGGCCCCAGCTCACGCAGCGAGGCGACCATTCGCCAGATGATTCGCGCTGGTATGGACGTCGCGCGCATCAATTTCTCGCATGGCAAGCATGAGGAACACGGCTGGACGATCGACGCTGTGCGCCGAATCGCTCAGGAAGAAGGCGCCGTCGTCGCCATCATGTGCGATATTCAGGGGCCGAAGATTCGCATTGGCAAAATTGCTGCCGGGCCAATCATCCTGGCCGCTGGTGACCGCATCACACTGACTCTCGACGAAGCCGACGGCACCAACAATGTCGTCTCGCTGCCCCATCCCGAATTCATGCGCGATATCCGCCAGGGCACGCATCTGCTGCTCGATGACGGCAAGCTCGAATTCGAGGTCAAGTCCACGCTGCCGCGCGGCCTGGTGTGCGAAGTCATCGTCGGCGGACCGATCAGCTCCAACAAGGGCGTCTCGGCCCCCAATGCCCGGCTCACCCTGTCCGCCATCACCGAAAAGGACCGCGCCGATATCGAGTTCGCGCTGTCCAGAAATACCGACTACATCGCGATGTCCTTCGTGCGCTCACCGAACGACCTGCAGGAGATGCGCTGGCTGATCCGCCACAGCGGTGGCACCGCAGCCATCATCGCGAAGATCGAGATGCACGAGGCCCTCGAGAACATCGACGCCATCATCAACAGCGCAGACGGTGTGATGGTGGCGCGTGGTGATCTCGGCGTCGAAGTCTCCGTCGAGGAAGTGCCGTTCCATCAGAAGAAGATCATCAAGCTGTGCAATGAGGCCGGCAAACCCGTCATCACCGCCACACAGATGCTCAACTCGATGGAACACGCGCCGCGCCCCACCCGCGCCGAGGCCAGCGACGTCTACAACGCTATCCTCGATGGCACCGATGCGGTCATGCTGAGCAATGAGACGGCCGCCGGAGACTACCCTGTGCGCGCCGTCGAAACCATGGTGAACATCGCCGCTATCGCCGAACGCAACCTGCGCCGCGCGGCAGAAAGCGGCAGCCCGCTGCGCGTCACCCGTAATCTCGAGGGCCGCGAGGCGATCTCCGATGCGATCGCGCAGTCGACATGGCAGGTCGCCGAGGCGCTCAACTGCCGGGCTATCCTCACGGCCACGCTCTCCGGCTACACTACCAAGCAGGTCGCGCGCGTGCGCCCGAAAACCCCCATCATCTGCGTCACTCCGAACGAGACCACCTACAAGCGCACCGCACTGCTGTGGGGCGCCACCCCGCTGCTGGTCAAGGAGGAGTTCAACACGGTGGACGAGATGGTGCGAATCGTGGTGCGGGCTGCGCAGGGCGCCGGCCTGGTCGAGATTGGCGACAGCATCGTCATCATCGCTGGCGTGCCCTTCGGAATGGCCGGCCAGACCAACTTCCTCAAGCTGCACGTCGTCGGCGAGTCCGGGGAACTGGACCCGGCGAACTAACAACACATCAGGCTGCGCGCGGGCCGAAAACTGGCAGCGCGCAGCCCGCTTTCAGGACGGCTCTTCGCCCTCCACAAATTCGATCGACTCCGCCCTGCGGCGGGGGCGCCGCGCTTCACGCGCGCTGTACTCCTGCGCCGGGGGTGCCGCCTGCGGACGTGCATGCGCCGAGGCAGCGGTCGTGGTCGCGGGGCGTTCTGCCGCGTATACCGGCTGCGGCGTCGCACAGTACGGGCACAGATCCCACGGAAGATCGAGCAGCTTGCCGCAGCGCGTGCACGCCTTTTTCAGCCGCGTGTGGCAGTGCGGACACGCCTGCCAGCCTTCCTGAGTACGCTGTCTGCACCCCGGGCAGGTCGGCTTGTCTTCAATCTCCTGCAGCAGCGCCTCTTCCTCAAGCGATCGCTCGTACGCCTCGGCCAGCGTTTCCCGCGGACGAAGGAAGAGATACAGCAGGAAGCCCGGCAGTGTCAGCACTGCGACCATCAGTGTGAACAGCACCAGTGCCAGCGCATCACGCGAACGCGCGCGCACATCCCGTACCGTCCAGATCACCATGCCCGCCCAGAACACCAGCGCGATCAGGCCGGCATAGACCAGCGCCCCTGTCACCAGGCTGTTGAGCTGTTCACTTTCCATTGATCTGTCCTCAGGCGGCCGTGCGCCGCCGCGCATGTCAGTATATCCGGCGCACTATCCTGCCGGCAAACTCACCCGCCAGTCGCATCAGTTGCGCTGGCCGGCGGTGGCGGATCCGCCTCACCTGCCAGCAGCGACATCTCGGCGACCTGCACATCGTACTCATGGCCCGAAGCATAGAATCGCACGTTCAGCACGCTGCCCGGCTGCAAGTCAGGCGGAAGCAGCGATCGCAGATTGTCACTGCGGAAGGTGTACCATGCGCCCATGTTCACGGCGTCATGCTCACGCCGGCAAGACGCGCAGCTCGTCCGATACGTATAGCGTGGGTCAAGCATGGAGTAGAACCCCTGATACCACGACTGCGCACTCTGTCCGCTCACCGGCACATAGTCGATGCGCAGCATCAGTGGGCACTCGCTGCCCTCTATCCCGCACAGGCTGAGCGAGTGGTTGTCGATGCGAAACACCGCCTCCACCGACAGGTAGTCATACTCACGCACATCCTGCCCAGCCGCACCAAACGTCAGTACGCAGCCCGTCTCCCCGTGCGACTGCGCGCCCTGCCCGCGCTGCAGATGCACCGTGGTCCGGCCACGCACCTGCAGGGACTCGAAGACTCCAACCGGGTCATCATAAGGACCGTTGTAGCACGACCAGTTTCCCACGCCCGCATCGGGCTCTGGAGTCGCTTCTGCCTGTACCGCCTGCAGCATCTGCTGCCCGTTCAGCAGGTCGCTGAACCCGGGCAGCAGCAGGAACTGACCATCCGCAGGATAGAACAGCCCACGCTGCCCTTCCCCGATCGCCAGCACCTCTCCGCTTTCACCCGCCACGATCACTGCAGATCCGGAGTCATTGATCACACGCACCTGCTGCGCACTCATCTGGGCCTGATAACGCCCGCCGCCCGCCAGCACCACTCTGTCGCCTGCTGCAGACACCAGTTCAATGGAGATCGGGCGCGGCAGCCCCGTCGGAATCCATACATCCACGCTGCCGCTGATCTCCGTCAGGCTGATCTCGTATCCTCGGCTGCTCCAGTCGAAACGCGGGCGGGACAGCATCGTCATATCCAGCACGGTACCGCTGTTGACCGTGACAAACGCGACAACCTCATCCGGCAGCCGGGGATCAGCGAATTGAATAGTGGCCTGAGACAGCGCATCCGTCGAGACGATCGAACTGTTCGTCAGCGTTCGTTGGCCGCGCACCACCGTTTCGATCAGATCTGTCCCCGTCAGCCCGGCGGTACCCCGGCCAATGGTCAGCTCAGCATTGATCGGCACAGTCGACTCGAACAGGAAGAACTGCACACCTGTACCGCCAAACGCGCATACCACGACGGATATAGCGAATGCGACGACGAGCACGACCCATGCGATCCGCGCAGCACGTACCTGCGATTGTATCTCCGCTACACTGGCCGTCATCCCGCCCGCCACGACCCCTCAGCTGTACCCGGCAACGCACGGGGAATTATACCACACGCATCTGTACAGGCCGCCTCGACGCTCTCCCGACGCTCTAGTATAATCGGCGAAGAAGCGATGATTCAGCGGTGGAGTACGGCGATGTCCGGTCATAGTAAGTGGGCCACGATCAAGCGCAAAAAAGGCGCGGAAGATGCCAAGCGCGGCAAGATTTTCACGCGGCTCGCGCGCGACATTCAGCAGGCAGCCCGCGAGGGCGGCGGGGATATGGCTTCCAACGGTCGGCTCAAACTGGCCGTCGAGAAAGCCAAAGCCGAGAACATGCCCAAGGACAATATCGATCGTGCCATTCTGCGCGGCACGGGCAAGCTCGAAGGGGTCGAGCTTGAAGAAAAAGTGTACGAAGGCTACGGGTTTGACGGCGTGGCTTTCCTGATCGACACCCTCACCGACAATCAGAACCGCACGCTGGCCGAGCTCAAGCGCGTCTTCAATCGCGCCGGGTGCAGCCTGGCCTCTGCCGGCTCGGTCATGTGGCAGTTCGAGCAGATCGGCTCGGTGACGATGCCAGGTGAAGGAGTCGACTTCGACGAGGTGTTCATGGTCGCTGCCGAGGCTGGCGCTGACGATGTGGCTGTGCAAGACGATCTCATCCTCATCTCCACCCCGCGCGAGCGACTCGCCGCCGTCGAGACCGCGCTCATCGATGCCGGGTACACAGTGGACGAAGCAGTTCTGAAGTGGGATGCCAAGAACACCGCCGATGCCCCCGTCGATGCGGCCATCAAGAATATGCAGCTCATGGCGGAGCTTGAAGAGCTGGATGACGTTCAGGGCGTCGCCAGCAATCTCAATATCACCGACGAGATTGCGGCAGCGTTCGAAAGCGCGTAATGCTCACGCTCGGCATTGATCCCGGCATCGCCACCGTTGGCTACGGCTTCGTACGCGAGCTTGCCGATGGTGCGCTGAAGGTGATCGATTTCGGCGTGATCACCACCGCGCCATCCAGCCCGATGCACGAACGGCTGATGCAGATCCACGATCGTCTGAGCGCGCTGGTGAATCTGCATCAGCCGGATCGGGCAGCCATCGAAGAGATGTTTTTCGGCAAGAACGTCACCACTGCGATCACGGTGGCACAAGGGCGCGGGGCCATTCTGCTGACGTTGGCCGAGGCCAGCCTGCCCATCAACGAATACAAGCCCAGCTTCGTCAAGCAGTCAATTTCAGGCTATGGTGGGGCGAAGAAGCCGCAAATGCAGGAGATGATCCGCATGCTCCTCGCGCTGGAAAGCGTGCCCCGCCCCGATGACGCCGCCGATGCGCTGGCGATCGCCATCACCGACATTCACGCCGGCCGCTATTCCGCCCTGCTCGGTTGAGGAGCGCACACATGATCGCCAGCCTCGAAGGGATCGTCGGCCTGGTCCATGCCGATCATGTCGTCATCAGCGTGGGTGGCGTGGGCTTTCGCGTCTCCGTCCCCACCAACACGATCACCAGCGCGGTCGGTGATCTGCTGTTTCTGCACACGCTGATGCTGGTGCGCGAAGACGCGATCACGCTCTACGGTTTTCGCAGTGAGGCCGAGCGCGAAGCGTTCGAACGCCTGATCTCGGTCAGTGGCGTGGGTCCGCGTATCGCATTGTCGGTGCTCGGCGCGATCAGCCTTGACCGGCTGTATTCGGCGGTTGCTTCGGGAAGCGTCGAAGCCTTCACCCGCATTCCCGGCGTCGGCAAAAAGACCGCAGAAAAGATCCTGTTCGAGCTGAAGGACAAGCTCAAAGGGGCTGACGGCCTCATTCCAGCCGCCGGCACGGGCGGTGATGTGAACCGGGATGTGCTCGAAGCGCTGCTCTCGTTCGGCTACAGCGCATCGGAAGCACAGGCGGCGCTTCGCGCGATCCCTGCCGATACGCCCGATGACTTCGAGGAACGCATGCGTCGCGCGCTGCAACACTTCATCTGAGAGGAGATGCTGTCATGTCGCTGGATCTGCTGGGCAGGCGCGTCGATGTGCTCGACAAGGGCTGGATTGAATTGCTCGACGTCATGCCCCACCCCGCCACCGGCGTTTCACCGGACATGGCGGTCATCAGCGCCGCGCGCGTCAGCTTTCTGGGCGAAAGCAAAGGCGAACAGGCCGATAAGAAGCTGCTGTTCTACCTGATGCGCAACGAGCACACATCTCCCTTCGAGATGGTGGAGTTCAAGTTCCGCGTCCGCGCTCCGCTCGTCACATGGTGGCAGTGGGTGCGCCACCGCACCTTCCACTTCCAGTCGGTCAACGCGCAGTCCGGGCGATACACCCCATTCGAGGAAGGGGACTTCTACGTGCCCTCCGTCTGGCGCAGACAGGCGAAGAGCAACAAGCAAGCCTCAGAAGGCGAAGTCGAAAGCGGCATGAACGAGGAATTTCAGCGCAAGCTGATCGAGCACTACGAAGCCAGCCATGCGCTGTACGATGCCGCACTTCAGGCCGGCGTCTCGCGAGAGATGGCGCGTCTGTTCCTGCCCGGCTTCAGCGTGTACTACACCTGGGTGATCAAGGTCGATGCGCACAATCTCATGCACTGGCTCAAACTGCGCCTCGCCTCGGATGCGCAGTACGAAATCCGCGCCTATGCAGAGGCGATCTACGAGTCCTTCTTCACGCCGCTCATGCCCTGGACAGCCGAAGCATTCGAACTGTACATGCGGGGCAGCTCAGTCAGTCCGCAGGCGTAGCAGCTGGCCGGCGGCGTTGCAGATCTGCACAGCGCCAGGGTTGAGCGGACGGATCGAGTAGAGGTAAAACGCTTCCTCCCCGATGTAGCTCCCAGGTACCGTGATCTCCAGATCAATCGTCACCGTCTCGTACAGCACGACCCGGTTGATGTCCGTCAGCGTTACCTTGTAGGCGTCCGCGCCCGGCACTGCGTACCACGCCAGCCGCACATCCTGCCTTGGCAGAAACTCCTCTGTTGAGCGCACAGTGTCCACCTGGAAACCAGCGCAGAACGCCTCAGTGGGCAGCGCAAACAGCGCCGTCCCACGCTCGTCGATCGTCGCTGTCGGCGCGGCGGTCGGCAGCACGGGCGTCGCAGAGGGCTGCGGCGGTCGCGTCCACTCCGGCGGCAGCGTCGGACGCAGCACCGGAGTCACGGAAGCAACCGCGCTCGGGATCGCGCTCGGCGGCGGCATAGCAGTCTCCGGGCCAGGCGTGTCAGTGCCGGGCGAAGCGCAGGCGGCCAGCAGCAGCATGGCACAGGCAAGCAGCAGACGCATCATAGCCCCAACGTCGGCGTCAGCCCCACGAGCGCCAGCACGATCTGCGACAGCGCCAGGAGAAGCACGAACACGCCCAGAAAGAAGTACACGATCACGCCGGGGCGGCGGCGCGGGCGCGTGCCCGCTTTGCCCACCACCAGCCCCCAGCCGAACAGGAACATCAGCACACCGGCGGTCGCGGTCAGCAGCGACGGGATCACACGCGTCAGGTCGCTCACATCGGCGCTGGCCCACGGAAACACGTAGCGCAGGTACAGACTATCCACCAGCGGCGTCAGCAGCAGCGCCGTCGCCAGCGCAAACAGCACCACCATCACCAGCCGGCCCAGGCGCGGCAGATCGAGAATGCGATCGGCAGTGCGATCAAGGACGCCAGCTTGTGCGGCGCCCGGCGGTGGCGTTCTGGTCATCGGTTCAGCCTCCCTCCTGCTGCGGCGCATAGTGATTGATCATCACCTGCGAGGCATGCTCAAAATAGGCCTGCATCAGCGAAAGCGCGGGCTCCGCAATCCCCACCTCTTCCAGAGCCGCCAGCATATGGCCAAGCCAGTGCTGCTGCGCCTCGCGGCCGATCGGAAACGGCATGTGCCGCATGCGCAGGCGCGGATGCCCGCGTTCCATCTCATAGCTGCGCGGGCCGCCGAAGTACTGCGACAAAAACAGAAACTGCCAGCGCTTGCCCGGCTCCAGATCCTCCGGAAACATCGGGCGCAGCAGCGGGTCCGCCTCGACGCGTGCGTAGAATCGCTCCACCAGCGCCCGGAATGTCGCTTCGCCACCGACGGCTTCGTAAAGACTGATCTCCCCGGAATTCAACGCGGTCTCCAACCCTCTGAACTTCTGTCTGGAACAAGCGTAGCGGCATAGGTACAATTCATCGGGTAAATTATAGCGACAAACATCCCGAACACACCACGCGAAGGAGCGTCAGTATGGGTCCGTTTTCGCGCGCGCTCAGGGCGACAGCGCTTGTGACAGTCTGCATCCTCTTTCTCGGCAGCCTGCCGCTGGCCGCTCAGGAAGACGGCGCTGTTCGCGTGGCAGGTTCCAGCGTCGGCGCTCCGCTGGCGCAGGCCGTGGCAGACGCCGCTGGCATCCCGGTCGTTGTCGATGCAGCAGGTGCGGCGCGTGGTTTCTCGGCGCTGTGCTCAGGTGAGGCGGATCTGGCCATTGCCCTGCGCCCGATCAGTGCCGACGAAGAGGCGATATGCGGCGCTGCCGGGGTATCGTTCCTCGAAGTCGCGCCCGCGTTTGACGCTGTGGCGCTCGTCACCAGCGGCCAGCCGGCCTTCGCCCAGTGCCTCACCCAGGCCGAGCTCAACACGCTTCTTGCGCCCAGTTCAGCCGGCGCCGTCGTCGACTGGTCGCAGATCAATTCCGATAATCCGTCAACGCCGATTTCGCTCGTTCTGCCGCCCGTGGACAGCACTCGGTATGTGCTCATCGACGCACTCGTCGAAGGTGACGGGCTGCGCAGCGATGTCACCACTGCGCCCACCGAATCTGAGGTTCTCGCATCAGTCTCCGCCACCCCCGGCAGTGTCGGCCTGGTGGGTTTCCCTGCGTACGCTGCAGCCGAGGACCTGACCGCGCTGCAGCTCAACACCACGGCGGCGGGCTGCGCCAGCCCCTCCGCGGAGAGCTTCGCTGACCGTACGTATGCCGGCGCCAATCCTGTGCTGTTCTATGCCAGCGCGCCTGCCGCAGGGGCAGTCACCGACCTGCTCACAGCGGCGCTCTCGGAAGCAGCGGATGAATCCATTGCTGCGCTTGGTTTCACCGCGCCGCCCGCTGCGCTGCGCGAAGCTGGCAGTGCCGTGGTCGCGGAGGGCAACACCGGGCGCGAGTTCAGCCGCTTCGTCACGGAATTCACCATCCCCGAGACCGTCAGCGGCGCGCTCACCTTCGGCGGTGGAAGCAATGGCCGCGAGTACCTCACCCGCGTGACCACCGCCTTTACCAGCATCTACGCCGGCGTAACGCAGACCACCAGCCTGCTCGGCCAGGTGGATGGCTTCCGCCGGTTGTGCAACGGTGAGATCGACGTCGCGCTCGCCAGCGGCCCACTCTCTGACGAGCAGCAGGCCAACTGCGAGGCTGGCGGGGTCGTGCCCGTCACGGTCGACTTTGGCAGCACCGCCGTCGTGCTGGTCGCCAACGCCGGCAGCGATTATCTCACCTGCCTCACGCCCGAGCAGATCACCAGCGCGTGGAGTGCCGCCAGCGGCGCACAGTCGTGGAGCGCGGTCGACGCCAGCTTGCCAGATGAGGCGATCACGCTGTTTGCGCCACCTGCAGGCAGCGTCGAGATTGACCTGCTGCTCAACACCGCCGCCGGCAGCGGTGTGGTCAACCGGACGGACGCCGTGGTACAGACCAGCCCCGATGCGCGTTATCGCGCGGCGGCTGCGGCCAATGTGCCCGGCGCGCTGGCGCTCATGTCCTTCGGTGACTATCAGGAAGCGCTCAACGCCGGCCAGGCCAATATCACGCTGGTCGCCGTCAATACGGATGGGAACTGCGTGACTGCTACGTCCGAGAGCCTGGCCGATGGCAGCTATCCGCTGTCGCGCCCGGTGTCGCTGGTCGTCAGCCAGCGTGCGCTCGCCCGTCAGGAAGTCGAGTCCTTCCTCTGGTTCGCCGCCAGCGACGATCAGTACGATCTGCTGGGGAATACCGGTGTATACGGCCTGGCCTTTGCAGATATGCAGGACCTGCGCAATCATCTGCAGGATGCTTTCGCCGACGCGCAGTCAGCCGCTGCTGCTGCGGCAGCGGCCGCTGCCGAGGCGACTCCTGAAGCTACGCCTGAGGCCACGCCCGGCAGCTAGAATGGGTAACCCCTGCTGACAAGACAAAACCGCCGGCGCAAATCCGGCGGTTTTTGTTTGCCCCTGACAGGATTCGAACCTGTAACCTTAGACTTAGAAGGTCTCTGTTCTGTCCGTTGAACTACAGGGGCTGGAGCCTCTGGAGATTCTACGGGTGGCGGTTCAGCCTTGTCAAGCGGGCGAAAAAACAGAACACATGTTCCCTGTCTCAGTTGAAAACTGGGCAAATCTCGGCTATACTCATTGTTTGAGATTTCTGGAGGCGCAATGGTAGACCGGGAAGTGCGTGCGGTCGGTCAGCAGACCGAAGCGCACATCAAATATCTTGATCCCATGGATCACGTCCGCAAGCGCCCCGGCATGTACGTCGGTGGCACGGATGCGAAGGCGCTGCACCATCTCATCTACGAAGTCGTAGACAATTCCATCGACGAAGCGCTTGCCGGGCGCTGCGATCACATCGTCGTCACCCTGCATGAGAATCAGACCGTGTCCGTGGCGGACAACGGCGGCGGCATTCCTGTCGGCGTCAACCGCGAGACCGGCATCTCCACCCTTCAGCTCGTCATGACCAAGATCGGCGCTGGCGGCAAATTCGATAGCGGCGCCTACAAGGTGAGCGGCGGTCTGCACGGCGTCGGCGTGTCCGCAGTCAATGCGCTCAGCGAGCTTCTCACCGCGGAGGTCTATCGCGATGGCGCGGTCTGGCGGCAGGAGTATCACGCCGGCACGCCGCAGGGTGATGTGACGCATGTGCGTGCCATGCAGGACGGCGAAACCACCGGCACCATCATCACCTTCCGTCCGGACTTCACCGTTATGGAGCCGAACGACTTCTCGTTCACAACGCTGGCGCAGCGGTTCCAGGAAATGGCATTCGTCACCCGCCGCGTTACCATCACTCTGCGTGACGAGCGCGCCAACCCGCTCCCGCGCGAGATGACTTTCTACTTCGAAGGCGGGCTGCGCTCGTTCGTGCGCTACCTCAATCGCAATCGCGAGGCGCTGCACCCGGTCATGTATGCCGAGCGCGAGATCGAGATTGCCCCAGATGGCAAAGCCCCTTACACCATTGGCATTGAGGTCGCCTTCCAATACACAGACTCCGCCAATGTGACCGAGCTGGCCTTCGCCAACACCATCAACACGCCCGATGGCGGCACCCATCTCACCGGACTGCGCGCAGCAGTCACCGGCGTGATCAATCGCTGGGCGCGCAAGGCGGGTCTGCTCAAGGAAAAGGAAAGCAACTTCAGCGGCAGCGACACGCTCGAAGGCATCACCGCGATCATCAGCGTCAAGCATCCGCATCCGTCCTTCGAGAGCCAGACCAAAGTCAAGCTCATCAACCCTGAGGTGCAGGGTGCTGTCTCGCAGGTCGTGACCGAGAGCTTCAACGAATTTATGGATGCCAACCCGCGCGATGGCCGGCGCATCGTCGAGAAGTGCATGATCAGCATGCGCGCCCGCGAAGCCGCCCGTAAAGCGCGCGATCTGGTCCGCAGCGGGCCCAGCCTGCTGGAGAGCACCACGCTCCCCGGAAAGCTGGCCGACTGCAGTGAGCACGGCGCCGGCGCAGAACTGTTCATCGTCGAGGGCGACAGCGCCGGTGGCAGCGCCAAACAGGGCCGCGACCGCCATTTCCAGGCCATACTGCCCCTGCGCGGCAAGATCCTCAACACCGAGCGCGCCCGCCTCGACAAGATGCTGGACAACAACGAGATCAAGGCGCTCATCAGCGCACTTGGCACGGGCATCAGTGACGACTTCAGCCTGGATGGCCTGCGCTACCACCGCGTCATCATCATGACCGACGCGGACGTGGACGGCAGTCACATCCGCACGCTGCTGCTCACCTTCTTCTTCCGTCAGATGCAGCAGCTCATTCAGGACGGGCATCTGTACATCGCCCAACCGCCGATCTTCCGACTCGCCAATGGCAAGGATCACGAATACGTCTACAACGAAGCGGGCATGACGGAGACAGACCTGCTCAACCGCTCGCTCAAACGCTACAAGGATCCGGACAAGGTCAAAGTCAGTCGCTACAAGGGTCTCGGTGAGATGAACCCGGATCAGCTGTGGGAGACCACCATGGATCCGCAGGCGCGCACGCTGCTGCAGGTGACCATTGAGGACGCTGCAGAAGCCGACCGCATCTTCGACATGCTCATGGGCAGCGCTGTCCCGCCGCGCCGCCGATTCATCCAGACGCACGCCCGCAGCGTGCGCAATCTCGACATCTGACCGTCGGCATCTTCCGATGACCGGGGGTGGCATGCTGCTGCCCCCGGTTCTCCCTCACGGACTGCGCTGCTCATGACCCGCTGGATTGCTCTCGCTGAAGCCGCTGCTCTCGTCACGGATGGATGCGCACTGGCGCTGGGCGGCATGACGATCTATCGCAGGCCCGTCGCGTTCGTGCGCGCCCTGCTCGAACGCCAGCAGCGCCCGCGCGACCTGACGCTGATCGCGTTCACCGCAGGTTACGAAAGCGATCTGCTCGTCGGCGCGGGCCTGGTCGCGCGCGTCCGCACCTGCTACTTCGGGCTGGAGGCCTTCGGGCTGGCACCGATGTTCACCGAAAGGGCGAATGCTGGCGCGCTGGAGATCCTCGAGGAGACCGAAGCCAGCCTCGCGCTGGGCCTGCGCGCTGCAGCCTCCGGCATCAGTTTTCTGCCTGGCAAAGCCTGGATCGGCACGGACCTGTTTCGCTTGCGTCCCGATGTCCTGCCGATGACCGACCCCTACACCGGCGAAGCGCTCGCCGCCTTCCCGGCCATCGTCCCGGATATCGCGGTGCTGCACGCGCTTGAGGCCGATCCGTTCGGCAGCGTGCGCCTCAATCACAACCTCGGCGTCGATATCGAGCTGTGCTCAGCCGCCCGCACGGTGATCGTCACCGCCGAACGCATCGTCGAGCGCGTCGCTTTGGATGAAACCGGCATGGTGATCCCACCGGTCGGCGTGGACTACATCGCGCTTGCCCCGCGCGGTGCCTTTCCGACAAGCTGCCATCCGCATTACCCCGTTGGCGGTGGAGAGCTGATGCGCTATGTGGACGCCTGTAATGCTGGTGAGTTTGACGCCTATTTGCGGGACGTCCTGCGAGACGCCGCTGGTTGAGCGCCAGTGGCTTGGCGGCACTTGTAGACTATCACCGAAATCTGCTACCATTTCAGCCAATCGTTTTTGTCCAGGGGAGTCCGCAGCAGCGGGCTGAGAGGGCGCGTACAGCCGCGCCGACCCTCACACCTGATCCGGTTCATGCCGGCGTAGGGAGCGGATGTCTGATCGCCTTCCCTGCCGCCATCCCTGGCGGTTTTTGTTTCAGGGCCCCCGATCGTGCGGCTGAAATGGAGAGTTATCATGACCAAGCGGCTGTGGGCAGCGATTGCTGCGGGCGGCCTGATGCTGGCCGGAACCGCCCAGGCACAGGAGCGCACCATCACGCTCGTCACGCACGACAGCTTTGCCGTGAGCGAAGCCGTGCTGGAGCAGTTCACCACGCAGACCGGCCTGCAGGTGGAGATCCTGCGCGTGGGCGACGCCGGCCTGATGGTCAATCAGGCGGTACTGACTGCCGGCAACCCTCTCGGCGATGTCCTCTTCGGCGTCGACAACACCTTCCTCAGCCGGGCGCTCGAGGGCGAAATCTTCGTCCCGTATGCCTCACCCCTGCTGGACGACATCGCAGCCGAATTCCAGCTCGATGCCGAGGGCAATCGAGTCACGCCGGTCGACTTCGGTGACGTCTGTCTGAACTACGATATCGCCTGGTTCGAGCAGTCCGGGCTGCCCCTGCCGCAGTCGCTTGCAGACCTCGCAGCCCCCGAATACGCCGGGCTGCTGGCCGTGCCCAGCCCTGCGACCTCCTCGCCCGGTCTGGCCTTTCTTCTCGCGACGGTGGCCGTCTTTGGCGACGAAGGAGATACGGACGGCGAGAGCTATCTCGACTTCTGGCGCGCGCTCGCCGCCAATGATGTGCGCATCACCGAAGGCTGGACGGACGCCTACTATGGCGCGTTCAGCGGCAGCGCAGGCAGCGAGGGCGACCGGCCGCTGGTCGTCAGCTATGCCAGCAGCCCGCCCGCCGAGGTGGTGTTCGCCGAGGATCCGTCCGCGCCGGCGCCTACCGGGGCGATCGTCGCCGCAGACACCTGCTTCCGCCAGATCGAATTCGCCGGCATCCTGCGCGGCACCGACAACGAAGCCGGCGCACAGCAGCTCATCAACTTCATGCTCAGTGTCGATTTCCAGCAAGACATGCCGCTCAACATGTTCGTCTTCCCCGTGATCCCGGACGCAGCACTGCCGGAGGTTTTCGCCGAGTATGCCACCATCCCGGAGCAGCCCATCGTCATGAACCCGGCAGACATCGAAGCCAACCGCGATCGCTGGATCCAGAGCTGGATCGAGGCCGTGCTTCGCTCGTGATCCGCCGGCGCCTGACCGCATGGCACGCGCTCGCACTGCTGCCGGTCGTCTTCCTCGCGCTGTTCTTCGTCTACCCGCTGGGGGCGATTCTTCTCATCGGCATCGCCCCTGGCGGCCAGCCAGACCTGTCCGGCTTTCTGCGCGTGTTCACCTCGCGCTACTATCTTGACACGTTCGCCTTCACTGTCGCGCAGGCGGCGCTTTCCACCGCACTGACGCTGGCCGCCGCACTGCCCGCCGCGCACATCTTCGCGCGCTACACCTTTCGCGGCAAGCGGCTGCTGCTCACGCTCTCCACGCTGCCGTTCGTGCTCCCCGCCGTGCTGGTGGCAGCCGCCTTCACCGCGCTCGTCGGCGATCGCGGGCTTGTCAACAGCCTGCTCAGCGCGCTGTTCGGCGAAGGTGCGCCGCAGATCGCCCTGCAGAACACGCTCACCCTCGTGCTGATCGCGCATGTCTTCTACAACTATCCGCTGGCGCTGCGCATCGTGGCCGCATACTGGGCCAATCAGAATCCGCACATGGAAGATGCCGCACGTGTACTCGGCGCGCGCGGCTGGCGGCTGTGGTGGCACGTGCGCCTGCCCATGCTGCGCCCCGCACTGCTGGCCGCCGGGCTGCTGGTCTTCACCTTCTGCTTCACCAGCTTCGGCGTTCTGCTCATCCTCGGCGGTCCGCGTTTCGCCTCGGTTGAGGTCGAAATCTACCGCCAGGCCGTCGGCGTGTTCAACCTTCCAGCCGCGGCGGCGCTCTCCATCGCCCAGCTCGTCGCCATGCTCGCGCTCATGATCGCCTACACGCGCATCTCGCGTCGTCTCAGCGGCGGCGGCCTGCAGTCTGCACGCAGCACCAGCCGGCCGCCCGTCTCATGGCGTGAGCGCGTTTGGATTGGCGCGAACCTCACGTTTATGGCCGCGCTGCTCTTTCTGCCGCTGCTCGCGCTGATCGTGCGCTCATTCAGCGGGCCAGACGGCCCCACACTGCGCAACTACGCGCTGCTCGGCACAAACCCGCGCGGCTCAGTACTGTTCGCACCCCCGCTGGAGGCCATCGGCAACTCCCTGCTGTTCGCCGCGATCGCCGCCGCGCTCGCGCTTGTCCTCGGGCTGATCGCCGCGCGCCTGATCGCCGGAAGCCGCGCCCGACTGGCACGCTGGCTGGATCCCGCGCTGATGCTTCCGCTGGCCACCAGCGCGGTCACGCTGGGCCTTGGCTACACGGTCGCCTTCAGCCGTGAGCCGCTCAACCTGCGTTCATCGCTGGTCATCATCCCGCTGATCCACACCCTGGTCGCGCTGCCATTCGTCGTACGCACGGCCCTCCCCGCCTACCAGGCCATTCCGCACAGCATCGCCGAGGCGGCCAGCATCCTGGGCGCATCCGGCTGGCGCCGGTTCTGGTCCGTCGAGCTTCCACTCATGCGCCGCGCGATCATCGTCGGGATCACTTTCGCCTTCACCGTCAGCATGGGCGAGTTCGGCGCGACGCTCTTCCTCGCCCGGCCCGAGTCCACCACCATGCCATTGGTCATCTACCGCCTGCTTGGTCAGCCGGGCGCGTCAAACTACGGACAGGCACTGGCGATGAGCACCCTGCTGCTGGCGGTGTGCGCCGCCGGATTCCTGCTGATTGAGCGCTTTCGCAGCGTGGACACCGCGGAGTTCTGATGCTGCAAATCATCGATGTCCACAAGGCGTTCGGCGGCCGCCCGGTGCTGCGCGGCCTCACGCTCGACGTGCACGAAGGGGAGATCATCGCGCTGCTGGGGGCCAGCGGCAGCGGCAAGTCCACCCTGCTCCGCCTGATCGCCGGCCTTGACACGCCTGACAGCGGCGATCTTCGCCTGGGCGGGGCGTCCCTGCTCACCGTTCCGGTGCATGCGCGCGGCTTCGGGCTGATGTTCCAGGACTTCGCGCTGTTTCCTCATCTCAACGTGCTGCGCAACGTCGCCTTCGGGCTGCGCATGCGCGGCCTGCCCAATCGTGAGGCCGATGCCCAGGCCGCGTTGGCGCTGGCACGCGTTGGCCTGGCGGACTTCGCCCTGCGTGATCCCGCCGACCTGTCCGGTGGCGAGAAACAGCGCGTCGCGCTCGCGCGCAGTCTCGCTCCGCAGCCCAGCCTGCTCATGCTGGACGAGCCGCTGGCTTCGCTGGATGCCGCCCTGCGCGACCGACTGGTCGAGGAGCTGCGCGCCATCATCCGCAGCGCCGGGCTGACTGCGATCTACGTCACGCACGACCAGCACGAAGCATTCTCCATCGCTGACCGGCTCGGCGTGCTGCACGAAGGACAAATCGAACAGCTCGACACCCCGCGCGCGCTCTATCAGCGGCCCGCCAGCGCCGTCACCGCCCGCTTCCTCGGCCTGAATGACATCTATCCCGCCGCACGTCTGGCTGCTGCGGGCCTGCCTGTGACGGTTGAACAGGGAGATGTGCTCATCCATCCGGATGGCGTGACGCTGGCGGCAGAGGGCCTGCCGGCGCGCATCACCGCAGCGCGCTTCGCCGGCGCAGTTACGGAAATGGAGGCGCAGACCGAGCACGGCCTGATGCTGCATTTCAGCATGCCATCTGCACACGCCCCGCCCGCCGGAGCCGCCGTGCACCTCCGCATTGCACCATCAGCGGTGCAGCCGATTACAGCGCCGCCCGCAGCGCGCTGAAATCCCGCGCCAGCCCGCGCAGCGCGTCGGCGTCGCGCAGCCGCCCGATCCACTCCGCAGGGATCGCCGCTTCGCCCAGCCGCGCCGCCATGATCCCACCGGCGATGCAGCCGATCGAGTCGCTGTCGCCGGTGATGTTCACCCCCAGGCGGATCGCCTCGACGTAGCTATCTGGCCGCCTCAGGCAGCAGTACAGCGCCAGCGCTGCCGCCTCCTCAGCCACCCAGCCCTCGCCGAGATGCTTCAGGGCATCGTCCTCATCATTCCACGCCAGCACATGGCCGATTCGCAGCAGCGCCGCATCCAGCTCATCGCTCATCCCGTCCACGAACGCCAGGATGCGCCGCACCCACTGCTCCATCGGCACGCCATCCAGCGCCAGCTTGACAGCATAGGCCACGGCCACTGCACCCGCCACCCCTGCCGGATGCCGATGCGTGATCACCGACTGCGCCACCGCCAGATCGCGCAGGCGCGCCTCATCATGCTGATACAGGAAGCCGACCGGCAGCACACGCATCGCCGCACCATTTCCCTTCGAGTGCTCAATCCCGCTCAGCCGCCACGAAGTGCCGGCCAGGTATCGATCCAGCCCACTTTTGCACGTAGTGCCAGGAGACGTCACCTCGATCGCCGGGTCGCGGCGCCATTCACCGAAGCGCGCCCCAACGCCCGCCATCTGCTCGTCCAGCGATGCGCGCGGCCCCGCGTCGATCAGCCCACGCATCAGCGCCACTGTCATCTGCGTGTCGTCGGTGTACACTGCCGGGTCTGGCACGTCAACGATGCCCGCCGCTCCGTACCGCTCGCGGATACCGGGAAGCCAGATGAACTCCACCGGCCAGCCAAGCGCGTCGCCCAATGCAAGCCCAAGCAGGATTGCTTCCATGATGAGTGCCTCCGCTGTTGTCACAGCCTGCGCTAACCACTGCCTTATGCGGACAGGAGTATAATCCGAGGACGGTGAAAAACGAGTTTCGGAGCATTACGCATGCGCATCCCTGGCGCTAGCGGCAAAACCTTCACCACGTCGCTGCTCATCGGCGGCGTGATTTTCCTTGCCGGGTTCGCAGCCGGCACGATCAGCAGCGTGATCTCGGCGCAGGGCAGCGGTGTGTCGGATGAGGCGCGCGAGGCCTTCTCGCCCGTCTGGGATGTGCTGCAGCTCATCCAGGATCAGTATATTGACGACGTTCCGGCGCAGGCGCTGGCCGACGGAGCGCTGCATGGCATGGTCGATGCGCTCGGCGATCAGTTCAGCGGCTACATGAGCCCGGACGAGTATGACCTGCTCAGCGCAGATCTGTCCGGGGAGATCGAGGGAATCGGTGTGGTCATCCGCACCGACGAAGCCGCCGGGTTCGTCGAGGTGGTCGGCGTTCTCGACGGCGCGCCTGCCCAGTCTGCTGGCGTGCTGCCCGGCGACGTGTTCGTCGCGATCGATGGCGCGCCCGTCGAGCAGATGAACCAGCTTGAGCTGGCCGGGCGCGTGCGCGGTCCGGAGGGCACGGTCGTCAGCATCACCATGCGTCGCGGTGACGAGCTGATCGATTTCGATATCACGCGTGCGCGCATCACCATCCCCAACGTGGAGTCGCGCATTCTCGACGGGGATATCGCCTACGTGCGCCTCAACCAGTTCACCGACAGCTCGCGAGAGGACATCGACCGCGCCTTCGAGGAACTGGACGTGCGCAAACGCGCCGGTCTGATCTTCGATCTGCGCGACAATCCCGGCGGCCTGCTGACCGCCGCGATCGACGTCGCCAGCGCCTTCATCCCGGATGGCACCATCGTCACCGAGCGCTTCGGCGATGGTCGCGAGACCGTGTTCAGCGCCACCGGCGCCTACGCCGACATCCAGACGCCGATCGTCGTGCTGGTCAACGAAGGCAGCGCCAGCGCTTCAGAGCTGGTCAGCGGCGCGATGCAGGATCGCGGTGTGGCGACGGTGCTCGGCACCACCACCTTCGGCAAAGGCACTGTCCAAACATGGAATGATCTCTCGAATGGCGGCGGCGTTCGCCTGACCATTGCGCGCTGGCTGACCCCGAACGGTCGCTGGATCAACGAAGCCGGCATCACGCCGGATGTGATCGTCGAGTGGACGCCGCAGCACTACGGAGACCCTGACGACCGCCAGCTGGAGCGCGCTGCAGAGCTAATCCAGCGCGGTGATGTGGCTGCACCGGAGGATGCGCCCGGCCTGCCCGCGGACGCGCTGGACAACGCCGCGTAGGCGCAGGGCAGCCGCCGGACAACAGACTGGTCAACGGGAACAGCGCATGCTATACTGCCGGTCAGAAGTCGGCTGAAGTCGAGGAGCGCAGTTCATGGAAGTCGCCATGCAGCTTGCCGCCATCATCATCTCGGTGGCGCTGATCATCATCATCCTGCTGCAGGTAAAGGGCAGCGGCCTCGGCGATTTGCTGGGCGGCGCTGGCGAAGGCGGTATCACCCGCACTCGCCGCGGGCTGGAGAAGACGCTCTATCAGATCACGATCGGGCTGTCGTTCGTTTTCCTGCTCGTCGCCGTGCTTTCCGTCGCGCTCAGGTCCTGACCTTCCCCGCCAGAAGACTCTGCAGGCGTTTCAACAACCGTGTATGCGCGGTTTTCGTTGAAACGCCTGTGCATTTCTGCCCCCTGAGGTGATCCGCATGCGCGGCTATCGATACCAACTGGCCGCAGTACTGGCAGCCGCGCTCGTGTTTATTGCCAGCGTGGCCCTGCGCCTCAGCCAGCCTGCGCCTTTGCCGCCGTCCACGCCGCCAGCCCCGCCCTCTGCCACCGCCGCCATCGAGAGCGTTGCTGCGCTGCCGACCAGCACTCCTGTCAGCCAGCCGCCGACCTCTCCGGATGGCATCCCCACCTTCCGCGAAGGCCTCGTCGGAGACGTTCAGCGCCTCAATCCGTTGTTTTCGCCGGCCAACGCGCCCGACCGCGACATTGCTCATCTGATTTTCGAGGGCCTGACGACGACCAACGCCTTCGGGGAGCCCGTACCCGCTCTCGCCAAAAGCTGGGTGATCTCCTCCGACGGACTGGAATACATCCTGTTTCTCCGGGACGATGTGCTCTGGCAGGATGGCACGCCATTTACCGCCACAGATGTGCTCTACACCATGTCACTGCTGCGCTCGCCCGATTTCCCCGGCCCCGAAGCGCTTGGCACGTTCTGGCAGACCGTCGAAACCGAGCAGCTCGGAGAGCACATCGTGCGCTTCCGGCTCACCCAGCCGCTCGGCGTCTTCCTCGATCGCCTGCAGATCGGCATCCTGCCGGAACACGCCCTGCGCGGCATCGGCGCCGCACAACTCGCTTCGCATCCCTTCAATCTCACACCGATCGGCACCGGCCCATATCAGCTCGAACAGATGCTGACGGATGGCGAGCGGATCACCGAGGTGCGCCTGCGCGCCGCGCCCAATTACCGCAATCGCCTGCCCGATGGTGGCAGACTACCGACAGAACGCGTCGCCTTTCGGCTATACCCCACATTCGATGATGCTGTCTCAGCACTGGAAGCCGGCCAGGTCGACGGCCTGAGCGCGCTCTCTCGTGAACAGCGCCAGCCGCTGTTCATGGCGGCCAACAACGCCAGCCTGGACATGCACAATCAGATCGAGAATGTGCTCGGCGTTCTGCTTTTCAACTGGCAAAGTGAAAGTGCGCCGTTCTTCCGCGATCAACGTGTGCGCGTGGCGCTGGCCGCAGGGCTCGACCGCTCATCCGTCATCGAACGCACGCTCAGCGGCGCAGCCATCCCGGCAGACAGCCCGCTCATGCCCGGCTCCTGGGCATACGAAGCCGACCTGCCCTGGCCTGCCTACGATCCCGCCTACGCGCGCGAACTGCTGCAGCTTGCCGCCGAACGTGCCACCCGCCTCAGCGGAGAGGACGCCGCTGACGCCACGCCTGCCGGAGACGGCAGCCAGATCGCGCCGGGCGCACAGCCGACGGCCACCGCATCGCCCACGCCGCCCCCTTCCGCCCTCTTCACCTTCAGCATCCTCGTGCCCGATGAACCCGCGCTCGTCTCGCTGGCCCAGGAGATCGCCACGCAGTGGTCCCAGCTCGGGGTGGCTGTCTCTGTCGACGCGGTCGCCCTCGCCGATTACCTGCAGCGGCTTGACCAGGGCAACTTCGACACCGTCATCGTGGAGTACGGTCTGGGAGACAGCGCAGACCCGGATGTCTACGCCTTCTGGAATCAGGGTCAGTACCCGGATGGAGAGAACTACAGCGGGGTGGATGACCGGCGCATCAGCGTGCTGCTTGAGCGCGCCCGACGCGACTCGTGGGGGATCAACCGCGCGCAGGCGTACGATCAGTTCCAGCGCGAATTCGCCGACCGGGTGATCGCACTGCCCCTGTACTATCCGATCTTCAGCTACGTCACCAATCCGCGCGTCGACGGCATCCAGTTGGGCTTCATCGGCACGCCAGCCGATCGCTTCCGCGAGATCGAGCGCTGGCAGCTGCTCACGCCCTAAAGCGCGCCTTCCTGCTCCAGAATCCAGCGCAGATGATCCTTGCGGGCGCTGCCCGCCAGCGTCTCCAGCTTGCGCACGCCCAGCGGATCGATGCGTTCGCGAAGCAGCGCCAGTTCCGCGGCAGTCGGCGGCTCCGTCTCGCGCAGGTCCGGCGCAATCTCCAGCGCAAAGCCCGTCTTCTTCTGCACCTGCTCCTTCGTCACACCGGCATGCACATGCGTCAGGCGCATGCGTCCGTTCGCCCAGTCGAACTGCCCCAGATCGCTGATCAGATAGCGTGGTCCATGCCCGCCTGCCCGGTCCGCGGTATGCCCGACGCCGGACACGAAATCCAGTTCGTCGACAAACACCACGCGTGAGTGGCGCGGCACATACAGGTAGATGTGGTGCGAATGCGGCGTAACATCCGGAATACCACCAGCTCCCGGCAGGCGCAGTCGTGGGTGACGATAATCCTTGCCAATCGCGATGTTGTTGAAACTGCCAGCGCTGTCGACCTGCCCGGGCCGGAAGAACTCCTTCGGGTTGAAGCCCGGCAGCAGGTCCAGCGCCGCCACCGCGAAGCTGACGTGGATAAGCCCTTGGGTGAGCCAGAAATCTTCAATCCGCGCGACACTCAGCGGGGACCACTGCAGCCCGATACTGCCGCCGATCGCCGACGCGAACTGCACGCCAGGCGCGTGCGTACACTGCGCCAGGATGAAGCCTGCCATCACCAGCGGAGTATTGATGCCCTGCGCCAGCACTTCACCATCCACAACCTGCCGGCTGATGCACACGCTGATCAGCTCATCGATGCTGTATCCGTGCTCATCCACGCTCATGTTTCCCCGCCTTCAATCGCCATGCGCACAATGCGCGGCTCAAACCGCGCCACAACATCCACCAGGTCCTGCTGCGCCGTCATCACGCGCTCAATCGGCTTGTACGCCTGTGGCGACTCGTCCAGCCCGCCCCCCAGCAGCGTCACGCCGTGTTCGCGCAGCAACGCATCGCGCTGCGCCGCCGTGATCGAGCGCAGCGCCTGCCTGCGCCCCATCTGTCGTCCCGCCCCATGCGAAGCCGAGTTGAGCGCCGCCGCACTGCCCCTGCCCCGCACCACGTACCCCGTGTCGGTCATTGAGCCGGGGATCACGCCGAGCACGCCTCTGCCCGCTGGCGTGGCGCCCTTGCGATGTACGATCACCTCGCGATCCGGCTGTGCAAACCCCTGCGGCGCGGGCAAGCGCTCCTTCCACGCGAAGTTGTGATGATTCTCGACGGTTGCCAGCGGTCGATAGCCCAGCGCTTCAGCCAGGCGCCGATGAATCACCTCGTGATTGGCCGCAGCAAACCGCCCCGCCAGCTCCATCGCCTGCCAGTACTCCGCACCGGCCTCGCTGCGCAGGCCCAGCCAGCCCAGATGCCGCGCTTCCGGCGGCAGATTCGCATGCAGTGACTGGGCAAGCTGCGAGTAGTGGTTGGCGATCCTGAACCCCACCGCGCGCGAGCCGCTGTGCGAAAGCAGCGCCAGATACCGCCCCGCCGCCAGACCCAGCTCCGCCGAGTCCCGCTCGAGCGTGAGCACGCCCCACTCCACGAAGTGATTGCCAGTTCCGCTCGTGCCTAGCTGTTCCACCGCCAGCGAACGCAGCCCACGCAGCAGGTCGGTCGTCCGCCATGCTGGGTCCTCCAGCACAGCATGCGATACCTGTTCCTTCCGCTCCCAGGACGCGCCTGCGCCGAAGCGCGTCTGCGCCAGCAGTGCACGGCATAGTCGTTCCTTCGCCCGATCCAGGACGTCCAGCCCGGCATCAAACACCGTCATTCGCATCCGGCAGGCGATATCCACGCCCACCGCATACGGGATCACCGCATCTTCCACCGCCAGCACGCCGCCGATCGGCAGGCCATAACCCACATGCGCATCCGGCATCAGCGCGCCCGCTACCGCGATCGGCAGTCGCATCGCAGCATCCATCTGTTCGCGCGCTCCAGCGTCAATCAGCGCCTCGCCCCATGTGGCGTAGGGAAGCGGCTCAGTCCTGAGCGTCTGCTGCGCCATGTCCGCACCTGCCAGCTCGTGATACAATACCTGTTATTGTAGTCGCTCCGCGATCGATTGTCCGTGCCCGACCGCGTCCCCGCATCGAGCCGTCAGTCACGCTCTCACCGAATCGTCCAATCCATGCCTCACGAACCCATCTTTTTCGTCGTCATCGCTGTTGTCGGTCTGCTCATCGGGCTGTCAAAAGGCGGCATGGGCGCTGCGATCGTCGTCACCATCACCCCGCTGCTCAGCCTGGTGATGTCCGTCCAGGATGCCATCAGCCTCGCGCTGCCTCTGCTGCTGGTGGCCGACGCGCTGGCGCTGATCATCTACTGGAAAACCTGGGACCTGTCGTACGTCAAGACCATGCTGCCTCCGGCACTGATCGGCATCGTCATCGGCACCGTGCTGCTGGCCTCGCTGCCGGATACCACCATGCGCCGCGTGCTTGGGCTGTTCACGCTGACATTCGTGATCTACCGGCTCGCCATGCCGTATCTGCGCGCGGCCCACTACCAGCCGAAGCGCTGGCACGCCATCCTCGCTGGCGGCGCTTCCGGGCTGGGCTCGGCGCTGGCCAACACCGGCGCGCCGCCTTTCACCATGTATATGCTGCTGCAGCCGATCTCGCCCACCGTCTTCGTCGGCACGACCACGCTGTTTTTCGCGCTGGTCAACCTGTTCAAGCTGCCCGGTCTGATCCTCGCCAACCTGATGGATTTCTCGCAGGCACTCAACAGCCTGTGGGTGGTGCCAATCATCTTCGGCGGCGTCTTCCTCGGGCGCTGGCTCATCCGCCGCATCCACCGCGATCTGTTCGACTACATCATGCTCGCCGTGCTGGCCATCGCCAGCGCAGTACTGCTGCTTGTGCCCCCGCGCTGATCCGCAGCACAAAACAGAAAGGGCGCGACAGTGCGCGCCCCTCATATGTACGCAGCGTGGCGCTATTCGCCCGTGCCCGCCACCAGCCGCACGAACTTGCGCTTGCCCACCTGCAGCACCGCAGGCAGCTGCGCCGCGCTGACCACAGCGAAGACATCCTCGATCACCGCATCATTCAGACGCACCCCGCGCTGCTCGATCAGCCGCCGCGCCTCGCCGCCGCTGGTCACCATGTTCAGCCGGCGCAGCAGATCCGTGATGCGCTCATCGCCGAGGATTGCTGTCTCCGGCATCTCCTCCGGCACGCCAGAGCCACTGCGGAACACCTCGTCCCAGCGCTTCTGCGCTGCCTCAGCCGCATCAGCGCTGTGGAAGATCGTCACGATCTCGCGCGCCAGCCGCATCTTCGCTTCGTTAGGGTGCAGGCTGCCATCCGCGATGCCATCCTCCAGCGCTTTCACCTGCGCCGGCATCCAGCCCAGAATCAGGCGGTGATATACCGGCATCGCTTTGTCCGGCACGCTCATCACCTTGCCGAACATGTCCCACGGCTCCGCCAGCAGGGGAATGTGATTCCCCAGGCTCTTGCTCATCTTGATCTCGCCGTCCGTCCCCGGCAGGCTTTCGCCCATGATGATGGCGATTTGCGGCTTCTGGCCCATCGCTTCCTGCAGCTTGCGGCCAGCCACCAGGATGTTGAAGAGCTGATCCTGCCCGCCCACCTGCACGTCCGCTTCCTGAGCGACGGCATCATAGCCCTGCATCAACCCATAGAACAGCTCATGCAGGTAGATCGGCAGCCCCTCGTTCAGCCGCCGCGAGAAGTTCTCGCGCACCAGAAACTGCTGCACCGTGAAGCTGCTCGCCAGCCGGATGATGTCTGCGAAGTCCAGCGTGGACAGCCACTCGTCGTTGTAGCGCACGCGCGTCAGATTGCGGTCAAGGATCTTGAAGGCCTGCTCCGAGTAGGTGCGGCCATTCTCCTCAACCTGCTCGCGGGTGAGCTGTTCGCGCGCCTTGTCCTTGTCCGAAGGATCGCCAATCAGGCTGGTGAAGCGCCCCACCAGAAAAGTCACGTCATGTCCAAATTCCTGAAACTGACGCAGCTTGCGCATGGTGATGGTATGGCCCAGATGCAGATCTGCCGTGCGCGGGTCGTAGCCGCAGTACACGCGCAGCGGCCGTCCATCGCGCTCAGCCTCGATCAGGCGCTCGCGCAGTTCGCGGCGCATGGCCTGTTTGGTCTGTGCATCGCCGTACTCGGCGCCAGACATCAGCACATCAACCTGTTCGTCTATGCTCGGCATCGTCATCATTCCTGAGGCGGAGAGTTCCCGGAAGTATAGCAGAGCGCTACCACACCTTCACCAGCCTTTCGACGCGCAGCCGCAGCACCACCGTATCATCGTCCTTCCATTCGTCCATCAGCCGTGCGGCGTCTTCCGCAGTCTCATAGCGCCGGACCATGCGGCCCAGCCATGCATGATCGGCATCCTCCTCCACCGCAATCGTCCCCTGGAACAGGTAGCCAGCCCCATCCTGCAGCGCAGGATCACCGCCCACCTGCACTGCGCCGCGCGCGTTGGCGCTGACATTGCGCACCTTGCGCGTGCGCCGGTCACTGATCGCGATCAGGTCATCGCCATCCACGTCGAACCACAACGGCACAACATGCGGCGTGCCATCCTCGTCCACGCTCGCCAGCCGCGCGATCCGCGGCTCCGCCAGAAACGCCCGCACTTCAGTCGTCATTTTCATCGTATTCACGCCCTCCCGAGCCGGCCCCGCTGCAGCCCCCTACAAAACATCTGTGTCGCCGCCTATAATAACGCGCGCACAGGCCCACGATCAGGGACATGACCCATGAAGCCGATGACCAGCGCGGAAGCGCGGCAGGCCTTTCTCGATTTCTTCGCTGAAATGCAGCACAAGCCGGTTGCGTCGTCCTCGCTCGTGCCAGGCAACGACCCGACGCTGCTCTTCACCAATGCAGGCATGGTGCAGTTCAAGGATGTCTTCCTCGGGCTGGACAAGCGTGACTACCGCCGCGCCACCACGTCGCAGAAATGCATGCGCGTCTCCGGCAAACATAACGATCTGGAGAACGTCGGCCCTTCACCGCGCCACCACACCTTCTTCGAGATGCTGGGCAATTTCAGCTTCGGGGACTACTTCAAGCGCGATGCCATCCGCTATGCCTACACCCTGCTCACACAGGTTTACCAGCTTCCGCCGGACCGGCTGGCGTTCACTGTCTACCGCGATGATGACGAAGCCTACAATATCTGGGTGAACGACATCGGCGTCGATCCACGCCGTGTCGCGCGGATGGGCCCCAAGACCAACTTCTGGCAGATGGCCGAGACCGGCCCGTGCGGCCCCACCAGCGAGATCCACTGGGACAAGACGCCTGAACGCGGCGCGGACGACATCATCCCGCTCATGCAGGCTGAAGACGACCGATTCCTCGAGCTGTGGAACCTGGTGTTCATGCAGTACAACCGCACGCAGGCCGATCCTGAGCACAGCGGCCGCTTCGACACGCCACTGCCCGCCCCCGGCGTCGATACCGGCATGGGCCTGGAGCGCATCCTCAGCGTGGTCAACGGCGTGCTCTCCAACTACGAAACCGATCTCTTCACGCCCATCATCCACGCCACACAGCAGCTCAGCGGGCATAGCGATGCGGAGCGCGATGCCAACATCGTGCCCTATCGGGTCATCGCCGATCACATCCGTGCAGCCGTCTTCCTGATTGCGGATGGTGTGCTGCCCGGCGCCAAAGGCCGCGACTCGGTCTGCCGTCTGGTCATCCGCCGCGCCTCACGCTTCGGCGCCAGGCTCGGATTCAATGAGCCGTTCCTCGCCAGAGTGGCAGACAGTGTGATCGCCATCATGGGCGGCCACTACAGTGAACTGATCGAGCGTCAGGATGCGATCCGCCGTGTCATCACCCAGGAGGAAGAGCGCTTCCGCCGCACCATGGATCGCGGTCTGGAAGAGCTGAACGACCGGCTGGCGCAGCTTCCCTCCGGAGGCACGCTATCCGGAGACGCTGCCTTCTATCTCAAGGCGACGCTTGGCCTGCCCATTCAGGTGACGAAGGATATCGTCGAGGAGCGTGGCTTTCAGGTCGATATGCCCGGCTTCCTCGCTGCCGAGGAAGAACACGGCATCCGCAGCGGCGGCGGCCAGGCGATGGGCGCCATCCAATCCGGTGATGGCTACCGCGAACTGCTGCAGCAGCTCAGGACCTCCGGCGCGCTCTCCGAAGCAGGCGTGGCCTACGACCCCTACGGCCCGACCGCTCTGGACGCGCAGGTGCTCACTATCCTGCAGGATGGCAGCCCGGTGAGCGAAGCGATCGTTGGCGACCGGGTCGAAGTCGTGCTTGCGACCACCCCCTTCTACGTCGAAGCGGGCGGCCAGGTGAGCGATACCGGCGTGATCGAAGGTGAGGACTGGCGCATCGAGATCGAAGACATGCGCCGCCCGGTGGCGGGTCTCGTGATCCACATCGGCGAAGTCACCGACGGCACGCCCCGCCCCGGCGGCACGGCCTGCGCCGCCGTCAACACCAGCCGGCGTTCCAGCGTCACGCGCAATCACACCGCCACACACCTGCTGCACGCTGCGCTGCGCCATCAGCTCGGCACGCACGTTCAGCAGCGCGGATCGCTGGTCGCGCCTGATCGACTGCGCTTCGACTTCGCGCACGATGCGCGCGTCTCACCAGATGTGCTGCGCACCATTGAGCGCGAGGTCAACCAGACCATCATGCGCAGCCTGCCGGTATCCGCGAAGCTGCGTTCGCTGACTGAGGCACGTGCAGAAGGCGCGATGGCGCTCTTCGGGGAGAAGTACGGCGATACGGTGCGCACCATCAGCGTCGGCGCCGGCGCAGAGCGCTACAGCTACGAACTGTGCGGCGGTGTGCACGTCGCCAACACCGCCGACATTGGCCTGTTCCTGATCGTCAGCGAGGGCAGCGTCAGCGCCGGCATCCGCCGCGTCGAGGCGCTGACTGGCGCAGGCGCGCTGGAATACGTCGCGCACACCCGCCACGCGCTCGAAGCTGCAGCGCTTCAGCTCGGCGCGCAGCCCGACGACCTCGGTGCGCGGATCGCGGACCTGCAGGCCGAGCTGGCAGGCACGCGCAAACAGCTCTCCGCGCTGCAGCGTGAACTGGCGCGTCAGCGCTTCGATCAGCTCATCCGCCAGCAGGAGACCCTCGGCGGCAGGCAGGTCCTCATCGCTCAGATCGGTGACGCCTCAGGCGATTCGCTGCGCGAGATGTCGGACTGGTTCCGCAACGCGGTCGCCAGCGGCGTCATGGTGCTGGGCAGCGTCAGCGACGGCAAGCCGCAGCTCGTGGTCGCTGTGACGGATGATCTGACGAAGCAGGGCCTGAACGCCGGCAATCTCATCCGGCAGATCGCGCCGCTGATCGGCGGCGGCGGCGGCGGACGGCCAACCATGGCGCAGGCCGGCGGCAAGGACGCCAACCGGCTGCCAGAGGCGCTCTCTGAGGCACGCCGACTGCTCAGCCAGACATGATGGGGTGACCGGCATCGGGCCGCATGGACAGCGCCATCCAGTATCTCCAGCTTCAGTCTGATGACGATGCCGCCAGCGTGTGCGACCGACTGCGCTTCCTGCGCGGCCAGCGTGTCGCGCTGGTCTGGCCTGAGCAGGGCATTGTGCTCCCGCGCAAGCTCGATCTGGTGCTGGTGCAGCGTGAAGCCATCCGCAGCGGGGTGCGTTTGGCCCTCGTCACCCACGACGAGAGGATCGCGCGCAATGCCGTCGACCTCAACATCAGCGCCTTCGAGACCATCAGCAGCAGCGAGCGCAGCCGCTGGAAGCGTGGGCGTTCGCGCGCCTTCATCAACCGCTCGCATCGCCCCATCAATGCGCCGCTGGCCGATGAACTCGCGCCATACGCCAGCCGCGTGCGCGGGGAGGATGCACCAGGCAGCCCACGCGCACAGGCGCTGCTGCGAAGCGTTGCGCTGGCGCTGCTCGCTGCCGCCGGCATCGGGCTGGCGCTGGCACTCGGCCCCTCCGCGACCATCACTCTCATCCCCGCCAGCCAGATCGTGCAGGCCGGCGTCAGCATCACCGCCGACCCAGCCGTGGCCCAGTCCGCGATCGATGTGGAGAACGGCCTGATCCCGGCCATCACCTATCGCGCCGAGATCGAGGATCGCGGCACGCTGCCCACCAGTGGCCTGCAGGAGCTGGGCAGTACACCTGCCACCGGCAGCGTCACGTTCGTCAACCGCACTTCAATCACCGTCGCTGTCCCTGCCGGCGCGCTCGTCAGCACCAGCGCCGGCACGCCGATCATCTTTCGCACCACCACGGATATCACCGTGCCCGCCGGCGCCGGCGCGCAGGCCGACGCACCCGTCGAAGCCGTGCGCGAGTCCAGTGGCGCGGTGGGCAATGTCGAGGTGGGCCTCATCAACGCCCTCATCGGCCCGCTCTCCGAACAGCTCGACGTGCTGAACACCTCGCCCACATTCGGCGGAGAAGACCGCAGCGTGCGCATCGTCACCGAAGCCGACCGCGACGCACTCATCAGCATGCTGCGCCAGCAGATTCAGGACCGTGCGTTCCGCGATCTCGCGCCACTGGCCGCAGACGGTCAGTTCATCATCCCGGAGACCATCCGCATCATCGAGGAGCGCACCGACTGGATGTCGTTCGACCACGCCGTCGGTGAGGTGGCCGACAGCCTGACCATGACCATGCGCGCAGTGGTCGCCGTCACCGCCGTCGACGAAGCGCTGGCGCAGCAGATCGCCTACGCCCGGCTGGGTGCGCAGGTCCCACGTGGGCGCGCCGTAGATCCCGGCAGCCTCACCTACACGCAGGGCGCGCTGAGCGCCATTGATGCCACGGGCCGCGCCACTTTCGATCTCCAGGTGCAGGCAGCAGTCGGCGCGCAGATCGACTCCAGCGCGCTGAGCGCCCGCCTGGCCGGGATGCCGCTGGACGAGGCCGCCGCCTATCTGGCCACTCAGCTCGACCTGCAGCCGGGCAGCACGCCCGCCATCCAGCTCAACCCGGAATGGTTTGGTCGCCTTCCGCTGCTGCCCGTGCGCATCAGCGTGCAGATCTTGTTCCCGGAGGGCGTATGATTGGCCGACTGATCGGCATCGATCACGGGCTGGCGCGCATCGGTCTGGCCGTCAGCGATGCTTCCGGGCTGGTCGCGCGCGAGCTGGCGATCATCCAGCGACGGTCGAAGGCCGAGGACTTCGCGCTCATCCTGCGTCACGCCACGGAGCAGCACGCGGTCGGCTTCGTCGTCGGCCTGCCCGTCAATTTCGATGCCGGGCCGAACAGCGTGACGCACACCGACAAGGTTCTGCACTGGGTGGAATACCTTCGCCCGCACACGCCACTGCCGATCATCCTGTGGGATGAACAGCTCTCGTCCCAGGAAGCAGCCGATCTCGCTCGTCAGAAACGCCGCCCTCCCCGCGCTCCGATCGACGATCTGGCGGCGCGCGTCATCCTGCAAAGCTATCTGGACGCGCTGCGCGACGGCCTCGCTCAGCTTCCCGAAGAACTGAGGCCATCGCTATGAACCGCAGCGTTCGCCTGGTTGTCGCAGTCATCGTGCTCGCGCTGCTGTGCGCGCTCTTCAGCGGCGGCGCGCTGCTGATCCTCACTGGCGGCAACCCGCTCGATGAAATCCGCACGGTGCTGCTGCGGCTGCAGATCAGCGGGCGCCAGGCAGATCTGGACCGCGCCACCGGGAGCAGTGATGTGCCGGTGCGTTTCTCCGTCAACCCCGGTGATACTCCACCCATAATCGCGCAGGCCCTGGCCGACCGCGGGCTGATCCTCGACCCGGTGCTGTTCGTCGATTACGTGCGGGCTGAAGGCATCGACCGCAGAATCGAAGCTGGCGTGTACTTCCTCAATCAGACACAGTCGCTTCGCCAGATCGCCGGCGCGCTGACGGACTCCGGCAGCAGCCAGATCCCCTTTCGCATCCTCGAAGGCTGGCGCGCCGAGGAGATCGCCGCCGCGATCGACAGCAACCCGTTCTTCGGCTTCGGCGGGCAGGCATTTCTGGACGTCGTACGCGCAGGCGCGCAGGTGCCACCCGAATTCGCCGCATTCGCCGGCGTCCCGGCTGGCGCCTCACTGGAAGGCTTTCTCTTCCCAAATACCTATCAGCTTCCGCCGGCGCTCACCCCAGAGCTGCTACGCGACTATCTGCTGACAGAATGGCAGAACCAGGTCGGGCCATCCGGACGCGAGGCGGCAGCAGCGCAGGGACTGACGCTCTTTGACATCGCGCGGCTCGCTTCGATCGTGCAGCGCGAGGCCGTACGCGTGGACGAAATGCCGATGATCGCCAGCGTCTACCGCAATCGCCTCGCCGTCGGCATGAAGCTCGACGCTGATCCCACCGTGCAGTACGCGCTCGGCTTCCGCGACGGCTCGTGGTGGCCGCGCATCACCCAGGCAGACTACTCCGGCGTGATCTCGCCCTACAACACCTATCTCAACCTCGGCCTTCCGCCCGGCGCGATCGCCAATCCCGGCCTTGCTGCCATCCAGGCCGCGATCTACCCCGCACAGTCGCCCTACTACTACTTTCGCGCCGCGTGCGATGGCAGCGGATATCACACCTTCGCCATCAGCTTTGAGGAACACCTCGCCAATGCCTGTTAGGCGTGCCCGGCTCAGCGCAGCCCTGGCCGCATGCTGGCTTGTGCTGTCTGCATGCGCTGCTTCCCCGGGGCCCGTCGCACGGGTTGCGCTGCTCGCACCCTTCGAGGGGCGGTATCGCGAGGTGGGCTACAACGCATGGTACGCGGCACAACTGGCTTTCTCCGGGCAGGACAGCGCATCGGTTGCGCTGCTCGCAGTCGATGATGGCGGCACGCCGCAGTCGGCGGAGCGGGCGGCGCACACTCTGGCAGCCGACCCCTCGGTCGTCGCAGCGGTCGTGATCGGCTACGATGCTGCCACAGCAACCCCCGCACTGGCCGACCTGCCGCGCATTGTCGTCGGTGAATGGGGAGCGCCGGAAGACGGCCTCACGTTCCACCTGGCGGCGCGAGAGCTGCGCCAGACCTATTCTGTGCCTGCCACGATTTCCGTCACGGATGCCGCTGCTGCGCCCGCGCCCCTGCGTGCGGGAGAAGTGCTCGGGCTGGAAGGCTTCTCACGCCTGCGCCCGGACTGGCAGGGCGTCGTGCTGGCGACCAGCGGCGCACCCGCCGCCGATGCCTATCGCGCACAGTACGCGGCGCTTGGCCCGTACACGCCCCCACCGAACCATCTCGCCATGCTCACGACCGATGCCTTCGACATGCTGCTCGCGCTCGACCTGCGAACCCGCGAAAGCGCGGCGCAGTCGCTCTCCACAGCGCAGCATGACGGCCGCAGCGGCGTCATCCGCTTCGTCGACGGCTGGTGGCAGGATGCGCCGATCCACCTCTTCACCCGCGCCGCCTCAGGACTGATCGCTGCTCCGTAGTACGCCGTGAAACAGCGGCAGCGGGGCGACAGGCGTGCTGCTCCACGCGAAAGCGCTCTCCAGCAGCGCGCGACTGGCCACAAGACTGGCCTCGTCATTCGCATACAACCGGCCGATTTCCTGACCGCGCTGTACGCGCTCGCCTACCTTGACCGGAACAGCCACGCCCACGGCCAGATCGATCGCGTCGCTCTTCTTCGCCCGCCCTGCCCCCAGATCGTAGGCCGCGCGCGCCACCGTGGTCGGAACGATCCCCGCCACTACAGCGTCCTGCGGCGCATGGATCGTCTCGGTCAGTCGCGCCTGCGGCAGCAGCCGTGGATCGTCCACCTGGCGCACATCGCCGCCCTGCGCCTCCACCAGAGCGCGGAACTTCGCCAGCGCGCGGCCATCGTCAAGCGTCGCCGTCGCTGCCGCGCGCGCCTCATCCGCATCCACCCAGCGCTCTCCGCGTCCGGCCAGCCGCAGCATCTCACCGGCCACCACAGTACAGTGCTCGCGGAAATCCTCCGGGCCGCCCCCGTGCAGGGTCTCCACCGCCTCCGCCACCTCAATTGCGTTGCCCACCGCTGCGCCCAGCGGCTGGTTCATGTCCGAGAGCAGCGCCGTCACATCCCGCCCCGCGCCCACGCCGATCTCCACCATCAGCCCGGCCAGCGCGCGCGCTTCCTCCAGCGTTTTCATGAACGCGCCTTCGCCCACCTTCACATCCAGCACAATCCCGTTCGCCCCGGCGGCGATCTTCTTGCTCATGATGCTGCTGGCGATCAGCGGCAGACAGCTGATGGTCGCCGTCACATCGCGCAACGCATACAGACGGCCGTCTGCCGGCGCCAGCGTCAGCGACTGCCCCGCCAGCACAATGCCGTGCTGCTGTACCGCGCGCCGGAACTCCTCTGCCGACAGATCAACGCGAAATCCGTGGATCGACTCCAGCTTGTCGATCGTCCCGCCCGTGAATCCCAGCCCGCGCCCGCTCATCTTCGCCAGCGGCACACCACACGCCGACACCATCGGCAGCACCACCAGCGACGTCTTGTCGCCCACCCCGCCCGACGAATGCTTGTCCACCGTGTAGTCGATGATGTCGCTCAGGTCGAGCACATCACCGGATCGCGCCATTGCCAGCGTCAGGTCAATCGTCTCGCGCCGGTTCATGCCGCGCAGGTACACGGCCATCAGCCATGCAGCCACCTGATAATCAGGGATCTCATCCCGAACCAGCGCATGAATGAAAGCATCGATATCTGCTGTTTCAAGCACCTGTCCATCGCGCTTGGCGGCAATCAGATCGATCATGTTCATCTGTCGCAGCTCCAGTCTGGTCCGTCGGATACGAACGGAACGCAAGTGCCACTATACTACCGAAAAAGTTCACCCTGAGCATTGCCCGCCAGCAGGACCCCAGGCGCAAGCCCCTCAGCGTTGGGGGCGAATCGCACGGCGCAGCGAGAGATCCCCATCTTCTCGGTTGAGAGCTTTGCGTTCCATCAGTACAATCATTGCAATGCTCGACTCGAATACCGGGCGCCTCCGGAGACAGTGGATTGGTATGAACAATCAGCAGCGTCAGATACTCATCGTTGGCGGGGTGATCGCCGCCGCCGCACTGATCCTCATCGTGGTGATCTTCGCCGGCAACCAGCCCACCGGCTCCGCGATCGATTATGCAGCCATCCCGCAGTCGCGCACGGCGGATGGCGCCTTCGTGATCGGCAATCCTGAAGCGCCCGTCACCATCGTCGAGTTCGCCGACTGGGCCTGCCCGCACTGCCAGGACTACCGGCCGACGATCGATCGCTTCATCAGCGAGCAGGTCGCCACCGGCCGCGCGAAGTTCGAATATCGCATCTTCCCGACCGCCGGCGGCCAGCTCACCGTCTTCGCCGGCCAGCTCGCCGAGTGCGCCGAGGAACAGCGCGCAGGCGCCTTCTGGCAGGCGCACACGCAGTTGTTCGATTACGCCACCAGCGGCCGCTACACCGAGGAGATGGGCCGCATCCTCGCCAGCGCGCTCAATCTCGACTACGCCGCGCTGCTGGAGTGCAGCAGCTCCGCCAGCCAGGTGCAGACGGATACCGAGTTCGGTCGCACGCGCGGTGTACAGGGCACGCCTGCCGTCATGGTCCGCTATGGGGACAGCGACGCGCAGTTCATCAGCTTCGGCGGCACAACCTACAACCGCAGCACCGTGCCGATCGATGTACTCACAAACATCGTACAGCTGGCCCAGGCGGCTGGCTAGCAGGCGCGACTCCGGCGGGTGGGCTGCCCTCAACGGGCGGCCCCCCTGCCCCTTGCGACCGTATGACTGCTGACCGCGCTGGTGTGGAGCGCCTGCCCGTTCGCGTTGACGTGGTGATCTTCACCCTGCGTGATCGCGATCTGCGCGTGTGCCTCGTGCCCGCCAGCGCCAGTGGCCGCAGCGCGCTGCCCGACGCTGCGCTCCACGCCGGAGAAGCGCTCGAGGCAGCGGCGCGCCGCCAGGCCGAAGCGCTGCTCGGCGTGCGCGAGTTCTATCTGCAGCAGCTGTACACCTTCGACCCCGCCTGGCATTCCGGCGCCGCCAGCCTGCGCGTCGCCTATTTCGCGCTCATCAGCGCCGACAAGCTGGCAACCGCCCCCGCCGCCCAGGCCGACTGGCACAGCGTGTATGCGCTGCCGCCGCTCGCCCCCGATCACGCCGAGGTGCTGGACTACGCCCTCACCCGCCTGCGCTACAAGATCGAGTACTCCGCCGTCGCCTTTGAACTGCTGCCTGCAGTCTTCACCCTGCGCGAGCTGCAGGAAGCGTACATGGTCATCCTGAACGACTATCGGCTGGACAAGGCCAACTTCCGCAAGAAGATTCGTGAAGCGCAGATCCTCGAGGAAGTCAGCGGCCTGCGCGCAACCGGCGGACGCCCCGCACGCCTGTTCCGCTTTCGCGAAGACGCCCAGCTCGAAACCAAGGCGCGGCGATTCTTTCCCTGAAGCTGCGCCGCACCTCCACGACTCCGCCTTTCACACGCTGTCTGCGGCGGGTATACTCTCGAAGCTTGCCTGTCCTGATAGCCTGCTGGTGATCCCCAATGCGCACTGTTTTCTGGCATCAAAACCACGTTCGAATGATCGATCAGCGGCGCATCCCGTGGGAACTGGCGCTCGTCGATCTGTACACCAGCGCCGAAGTCGCCGAAGCCATCCGCGACATGACTGTACGCGGCGCCCCGGCCATCGGGGCGACAGCCGCTTTTGGCATGGCGCTTGAGGCGCACAACAGCAAGGGCGCCAGCGTCCCCGCAGTCCTGGCCGATCTCGAACGCGCAGGTGAGCTCCTCAGGACTTCCCGGCCGACGGCCGTTAATCTGATGTGGGCCATCGACCGGCTGCTGGCCCGCGCTCGCGCCACCGCCTATGTCTCCGCACAGGCACTGCGCGCAGACATGCTGATAGCCGCTCAGCAGATCGCCGATGACGACGTGGCGATCAACCAGCGCATGGGCCGCGTCGGTGCGGAGCTCATCCAGGATGGCGATACCGTGCTGCATCACTGCAACACCGGCGCGCTGGCGACCGTCGATTACGGCACGGCGCTGGGCGTCATCCGCACCGCCTTCGAGCAGGGCAAGCGCTTTCATGTGCTGCTCGATGAAACCCGCCCCCGCCTGCAGGGTTCCCGCCTCAGCGCCTGGGAATTGGAGCAGCTCGGCCAGCCCTACGACATCATCCCGGACACCGCCGCGGGCTTCTACATGCGCCGCGGTGAGGTGAAGCTGGTGCTGCTCGGCGCAGACCGTGTGGCCGCCAACGGTGATTTCGCCAACAAGATCGGCACCTATCAGGTGGGCGTGCTGGCGAAGGAGAATGGCATCCCGTTCTACACCGTCTCACCCACCTCCACCATCGACCTCGCGCTCGGCAGTGGTGACGATATCCCGATCGAGGAGCGCGACAAGTCCGAAGTCCTCGCTCCGTTTGGCAACGCCATCGCCCCGGCGCACTTCCATGCGCGCAATCCGGCTTTCGACGTCACGCCAGCGCAATATCTCAGCGGCGTCATCACCGAGAACGGGATCGTGCGCCCGCCATTCGACATCAACCTGCGCCGCGCGGTTGCTGGCGAACAAGTCTAGCGTGCAGCGCTGCGGGAGGCATCGACAGCACGCCTCCCGCACCTTCGCTCAGCCCTCCAGCCAGCGCGCAAGCTGCGCTTCAGTGCGCTGTGCTGCGCCTTCGCGATACTGATAGAGCATGACGTAGTCCGGATAGTCGGTGTCAATGCGCGACTGCCACTCCGCGATGCTGAACACCTGCAGCCGTCCGCGAATGCGCGCCAGCGTGATGACGAACGGCAAACGCTCATACAGCGCCAGCACACGCCCTTCGTCCGTCGTCATGCCCGCCCTGCGCGCCAGCATCCCCAGCGCGCTCTGCAGCCGCTTGGCATCCGGAACGCCGCGCACCGACCACACTGCGCGCGGCGGGCTTGCCGCCTCCAGCAGCGGCCCAATGGAGCGCGGCTGATCGGCGCGCACCTCATCCAGCACCACCAGCGAAGGTTCGTGAGCCAGCGCCGCCTCAATCTGATCGCCAAACGAACGCGCCAGCAGCGGTTCCGCCGACCACACCGGTCGCAGGCGCACCGGGCTGCGCGGCGGGCGCAGCTCCCCCGTGCGCTCCACCAGCGCCGCCCGCTCAATCTCCGGCAGCAGTGGCAGCAGCGCATTCAGCAGCGTGGTCTTGCCTGTCTCGCCTTCGCCCACGATCGCGAATCCGTAACGAGACTGCGCGATCTGTCTGATCAATTCGGCGGCATCTGCGGTCAGCATCTCCGCCTGCACCAACGCCTGCAAGCTGAGCGGCTGCGGTCCATGCAGGCGGACATCCAGGCTCGGGGTCATCGCGACCGGAGGCAGCGCCACCGTCACAGAGGCGGGCCGCCCACCCACCGTCAGCCCGATCTCCAGCACACCGTCATTCGGGCCGGGCTGCGCGCCCGCATCCTCCAGCAGCCGCGTGATGATGCGGGTCAGCTGTGCACCATCCTCGAACAGCGGGCTCAGCGCCTCCAGCTCACCATGCCCGCGGCGCACAGAAGCGCGGCGTGGCCCCTGAATCATGATCGTCGTCACGCTCAGATCGGCGAACAGCGCATCCAGCGGACCATATCCGAACAGGTCACTGTACGCCTGTCGCACAATGCCGGCCCGGTCATCGTCGGCCAGCGCGATGCTCTCGACGGCCAGCACGTACTCTACACAGTCCAGAATCAGGCGGTAGCGTTGCGCTGAGGTCACTGCCTCGCTTAGTGCAGGAGAGCCGCCTCCGTGCTCCAGGCGAAACTGCTCCAGCACACGCTCCACCACCGCCGCCAGCGAGAACAACCGCGTCCCGCTGCGCCCGTGGACGAGGCGCGGCATCTGCCCTGAGCTGTCCTGTCCGTCGTCTTCACCCATCATCTCGGCCCTCACAATCCGGCCAGATCAACCGGCACAAGCTGTGCATTCGTATTCGGCTGCCGCCCTACCTTGGCGATCGGCGTCCAGCGGCCGTCCAGCCACACCTGCACCACATCCAGCGTGAAATCGGTGTTTGTGTCAGCGTCATTTCGCAGAAACGTCGATCCCACGCCATACGCATCGACCGGCGCATGCTGCGCCTCAAACTGCGCGATGCGCTCCTTGCTGAACCCACCCGTCACCACGATCCGCACCGCCCGGCAGTAGGCCATCGCGGCTTCCTCCAGCGCGGGCTCCGGCGTCCAGCGCTGCCACGCCTGATCCAGCGCCTCGCGCAGCCGGCGCGTGAGCAGCACACTCACACCCGCCGGATCACCCGGCTCAAGTGATCGATCACGGACGCTGGGACTGGTGTCGACGCGAACCGCACCGAGCGTCCAGCGGCGCATCCCATCCGCATCCGCCTGCTGCAGCGCCTGCCGATACTCCTGCCAGAAACGATCGAGCGTGCGCAGGCTGTCGCCGATGACATCGTTGTTGAAATCCACCAGCGCCGTGCGCGGCTGCTCAGGCGGCAGTACGCGCGCGAATGCCGCCGTCGCCTCCGCCGTGTCGCTCAGATACGCGGCCATCAGCGCATGAGGAATGGTGCCTCCGCCGGCG
This sequence comes from uncultured Pleurocapsa sp., assembly GCA_964654755.1. Taxonomy (GTDB): domain Bacteria; phylum Chloroflexota; class Anaerolineae; order Aggregatilineales; family Phototrophicaceae; genus Flexifilum. Next base: position 55,640 of record CAZZJW010000010.1, read on the forward strand.
CCACCCCACCACGCCCCCTGCGCATCGGTGCTCACAAGCGGCGCAGAGGCCCGCCCAGCGCCCGCCGCCTGAAGGCCCAGCCAGTAGGCGTATCCATCCGCCGCCTGCACTGCAGGCAGATCAAAGCGTGCAGGAAAAAACAGGATCGGCTTGCCGTTCGCCACCTGCGCCGCTTCGTACACGCTCGTTGCTACCCGGCTGATGCGCGTCAGGTAGCCCAGGATCGGCGTCTCCAGCAGGGCAAAGTCGCGGTAACGCCCACGAATGCGCAGCACTGGCCGCACATCGTCAGCCTGTCCGCCATACGGGACGATCATGCCGTCCTCGATCGCCTCCACCTGCAGATCGGCCCACGTCTCGACGAATCGCCCACCCTGAAAGTAGCCGGCGCAGTGCCGCAGCATCGCCAGCGCAGCATCCACACCGCCCACGACCGCCGCCGGCGCACGCCGCATGAAGGCCTGCGCTTCCACCCGCGCATCACCCACGGCGTAGGGATCTGTCACGCCAACGCGTGGATAGCGGCCCCGGTAGTGCACGCCCGCACTGGCTTCTGCCTCAAGGATTCGAACCACGTTCGTGAAGTAGCGGTCGCTGTAGTAGCCGCGCCGCAGGCCATCAACATCCAGTGCCAGCGCAGTCTGAGTCAGCCGCCGGCCATCGAAACACGTCATCTGCCTGCTCTTTTTCGCACCTACAAACGTCGGAAGCGCATGTGGTATACTCCCGGCGTTTTCGGCTGTTCTGTGAAGGTTACGCAAGGCTGTGCCATGGATATCATTGTAACGGGATCGATTGCCTACGACTACCTCATGCGCTTTCCGGGCCGCTTCACCGAACACTTCATCGCAGAACACCTGCATCGCGTCAGTTTGAGCTTCCTCGTCGACGACATGACCCGGCACTGGGGCGGAGTCGCTGCCAATATCGCCTACACGCTCGGCCTGCTGGGCACGCGGCCCCGGCTCTTCGGCACCGTCGGTCGCGATTTCGGTGACTACCGCACATGGCTGGAAAGCGCCGGCGTCGACACCTCAACAGTCCGCCAGATCGACGATATGTTCTGCGCTTCGTTCTTCGTGAACACCGATCTCGAAAACAACCAGATCGCCTCGTTCTACAGTGGCGCGATGGGCCTGGCCCGCAACTTCCGGCTCGCAGATGTCTATGAAGGCCAGCCGTCTCTGGTGCTGATCTCCCCAAATGACCCGGTCGCCATGCAGAACCTCACCGCCGAGTGCCGCCAGCGCGGCATTCGCTTCATCTATGATCCCAGCCAGCAGGTGCCCCGCCTCAATGGTGAGGAGCTGCGCCAGGGCATGGAAGGCGCCTACGCCATGGTCGTCAACGCCTACGAAGCAGAGCTGATCTGCGACAAGACTGGCCTGAGCGTCGATCAGCTTCAGCAGCACGTCGATATCGTCATCATCACGCAGGGTGAACACGGCTCGCACATCTACCAGGACGGCAGGCGCACCGAAGTCCCGGCCATCAGCCCGCACGAGATCCTCGATCCGACCGGCGTGGGCGATGCCTACCGGGCTGCGCTCATCTGCGGCATTATGCACGACCTGCCGCTGGAACTGTGCGCGAAGATGGGCTCGGTGAGCGCAGCGTATGCCCTGGAGCGTGTCGGCCCGCAGAGCCATCGCTTCACGCTTCCGGAATTCGTCGCGCGTTTTCGCAAACACTTCGACGATCACGGCCAGCTCGATGGGGTGATGGCGTCGCTTGCCCGCAACTAGTCCACCGGCGGCTGTGCTAGAATAGCCGATCAACTCATCCAACGGTCGAACTGCGTTTCTGAGGAGCTTTCATGACGCTTCAGCGTGAGTATGATGTCAAGAGTCTGGATCTTTCCACCGGCGGGCGCTACCGCATCGAGTGGGCCGAGAACGAGATGCCGGTGCTGCGCGCCATCCGCGAGCGCTTCCGCCGCGAGAAGCCGCTGGCGGGCATGCGCGTTTCCGCCTGCCTGCACGTGACCACCGAGACCGCCAATCTGGTGCACACCCTGCAGGTAGGCGGCGCCGATGTGGTGCTGTGCGCTTCCAATCCGCTCTCGACGCAGGATGATGTGGCCGCGTCGCTCGTGGCCGACTACGAAATCCCGGTCTACGCCATCAAGGGCGAAGACAACGCCACGTACTACGATCACATCAGTGCAGCGCTGGATCATCAGCCGCACATCACGATGGACGATGGCGCCGACCTGGTGAGCACCATCCACAAGTCGCGGCGCGCCCTGCTGGAAGACATCGTCGGCGGCACCGAGGAGACCACCACCGGGGTCATCCGCCTGCGTGCCATGGCCAAGGACGGCGCGCTGGCCTTCCCTGTCATCGCCGTCAACGACAGCAACACCAAGCATATGTTCGACAACAAATATGGCACCGGCCAGAGCACCATCGATGGCATCATCCGTGCCACCAACCTGCTGCTGGCAGGCCGCACCCTGGTTGTCGCTGGCTACGGCTGGTGCAGCCGCGGCATCGCGGACCGCGCGCGCGGCCTGGGCGCCAATGTCATCGTCACTGAGATCGATCCGCTGCGCGCACTGGAAGCCGTGATGGATGGCTTCCGCGTCATGACGATGGCTGCCGCCGCGCCGATCGGCGACATCTTCGTGACGGCCACTGGCGACATCAACGTGCTGGACACTACCCACTTCGAGGCGATGAAGCCCGGCGCGATCATGGCCAACTCCGGGCACTTCAACGTCGAGATCAACCTCAAGGGACTGGCACAGATGGCGGAAGGCGCGCCGAAGCTCGTGCGTCCCTTCGTTGAGGAGTATCGCATCGGCAGCAAGCCGATCTACGTGCTGGGCGAAGGCCGGCTGATCAACCTGGCCGCCGCCGAAGGCCACCCCGCCAGCGTGATGGACATGAGCTTCGCCAATCAGGCGCTCGCCGCGGAGTACATGGTTAAGAACCACGCTGAGCTCAAGCCGAACGTCTACACAATTCCTCAGGAACTCGACAACGAGATCGCCCGCCTGAAGCTCGAATCCATGGGCATTCAGATTGACAGCCTGACCGGTGAGCAGCAGCACTACCTCAGCCAGTGGGAAGAGGGCACGTGATCGGCCAGTTGAGCAGCACGAAAGGAATTGAAATGCACCGATATCGGATCCGCATCTTCGTAATTCTGCTCGCTGCGCTGCTGTTGGCTGTGCCGACCCTTGCGCAGTCGGGCGCCGACTCAAGCGTGCGCTTCGTCAACGTCATTCCCGGCGCCGCATCGCTCGATGTGTATGTCGACGGCCTGCTTTCGGTGGCCGGCCTCGACTACGGCTCGTCCAGCCTGTACATTCCGATCGCCAGTGGCGCGCACTCCGTGGCCGTCACGCAGTCTGGCGTGACCACCGCGCTCTGGCAGCAGAGTGTCGACCTGCAAGCCGGCACAGCCGTGACGATGATCGCCTCGTCCAGCACTCCTCTTGGATTCACCGCGTTCCAGGAAGACCTTAATCCGCTCCCGATCGGCAGTGCCAGGCTCACAGCCGTCCACGCCATCGCCGGCGGCCCTGTCGCCGATGTCACGCTGGCGGATGGGCGCGCTGTGCTGCCCAGTCTGCAGTACAACATCCCTGCCGGCACGCTGGATGTGCCTGCAGCCCGCTACGACATCGCCGTGGTCCCCCAGGGCGCCACCATCGAAAATGCCATCATCCCGGTCACCCCGCTCAAGCTGAACAGCGGCACCTCGTATATGGTGCTCGCATACGGCACGGCAGCGCAGCCGGGAGTACTCGTCCTGAGTGCGGCCGCTGGCGCAGACGCAGACACGCCCGGCTTCGTGCGCCTCACGCACGGAATCCCGGCGGCTGGCGCGGTTGATGTCTATCTCAACGACGCGCTGATCGCCCCATCGCTCTCCTACGGCGACTCGACGGCTTTTGTCGCCTATGCCTCAGGTGAAGGTGCGGTCTCCGTCCATGCAGCCGGCACCGATACTGTGTTGCTCAGCGGCACGCTTGTAGTCACGGCGGGCCAGTACATCGATTACCTCGTCGTCGGGTCTCCCGAAGCGCCAGCGCTGCAGGCAGTTACTGCAGACATCGCGCAGATCACTCCGCAGCAGGCGCTGCTGCAGGTGATCAACACGCTCGCGGATGGGAGCATCAGCGTGAGCACCGCCACACAAACTGGCGTTGCGGACGTCGCTGGCGGTGCCACAGGCAGTGCTGTGCTCTCACCTGAAGCATCGAACTGGACGGCCACAGTCGACAGCCTGTCAGCACCGCTGGACGTTCGCGGCCCGGTCAACGGCGGCGTGCTCTACACCGTCGCAGCGGTCGCCGGGGATGGCGGCCCGCAGGTGCTGGCGCTTCCGCCGGTCAGCATCGCCATGAATATCGAAAGCGCACCGGGTGACGGACGCCTTGCACCCGCTTCTGCCCCTGCTGAACAGCCTGCGGCACCCACCGCCAGCGCCGCCGAAGCGCAGCCCACTGCCCCAGCGCCTGCGGCCACCACTGCGCCGGCCGCTGTCGCGGGCCCAACGGCAGTCGTGCTGACCGATCCCGGCGTCAACATTCACCTGCGCCAGTATCCTTCCAGCCAGGCCTTCTCGCTCACCCTCGTCCCGTCAGGCACGCTGCTGCAGGTGGTTGGCCGCCCCGGCGCCCCCACCCCGCCGCCGGGCGTCACCGTCACTCCGGACCCGCTGGCTACGCCGTACGTCGATCCGGCGTCGGCGCTGCCGGAAGGACAGGATGACCTCGATCCGGGCAGCACCTGGCTGTTCGTCAATTTCATCGCACCGGATGGCGGCGTCATCACCGGCTGGGCGAACGCCAGTTATCTGACGGTGACCGACGCGAAGGGTAAGCCGCAGCGTCTGGCGGACCTGCCCACCGTGCCGCAGAACCGCGCTGGCGAAGTGGACAGCGGCTTCGTCGCCCCTGCTCCGACAGCTGCACCGTTCGAGGATGTCATCGTCGCCACCATCGATCAGCTAAGCGCTGGTTCCAACCTGCATCTGCGCCGCTACCCGTCTGCCGCCGCCGAGTCGCTCATGCTCATTCCGGCGGGCACGCAGCTCGTCATCGAGGGCCGCATCGATACCGGAGAGTGGTATCAGGTCACTTATCAGGGCGTCACCGGCTGGATCGCATCGGCGTATGTCTCGCTGACCTTCAACGACCGCCGCTTTGACCCGGCGGGGGTGCCCGTGCTGGCCACGCCGACGCCAACGCCCTCACCGACACCCACGCCCGGCGCATAGCCACCGGCGTTCATCCGATGCACTCAGGGGCTGGTGTTCAGCACACCAGCCCCTGTTTCCCAACTCACACGTTCGGAGCACTCCCTTCATGACAAAGCGCGCACTGATCACAGGAATCACCGGCCAGGATGGCTCGTACCTCGCTGAGCTGCTGCTCAGCAAAGGCTACAAGGTGTACGGCCTGCTGCGGCGTTCCAGCATCTACAACTTCGAACGCCTCGTGCAGATTCAGGACGACATCGAGCTGGTCACCGGCGATATGAGCGATCAGACCAGCCTGATCTCCGCGCTTCAGGAGTCGCAGCCGGATGAGGTCTACAACCTCGCCGCGCAGAGCTTCGTGCAGACCTCTTGGTCGCAGCCTGTCTTCACCGGGGATATCACCGCGCTGGGCGTCACGCGCCTGCTCGACGCCATTCGCACGGTCAACCCGGCCATCCGCTTTTACCAGGCCTCCAGCAGTGAGATGTTTGGCAAGGTGCAGGAGGTGCCGCAGCGCGAGAGCACGCCCTTCTACCCACGCAGCCCATACGGTGTCGCCAAGGTGTACGGCCACTGGATCACCGTCAACTACCGCGAGAGCTACGGCATGCACGCTTCCAGCGGCATCCTCTTCAACCACGAATCCCCCCGCCGCGGGCTGGAGTTCGGCACCCGCACGGTCACCTATCATGCCGCGCGCATCAGCCTCGGCATGGCCAATGAACTGCGCGTCGGCAACCTCGATGCCCGCCGCGACTGGGGCTTCGCTGGCGACTATGTCGAAGCGATGTGGCTGATGCTGCAGCAGGACACGCCCGATGATTACGTCGTGGCCACCGGCGAAACCCATTCGGTGCAGCGCCTGATCGAAGTTGCGTTCGGCTGCGTCGGCCTCGACTGGAAGCAGCATGTCGTGCAGGATCCGCGCTTCATGCGCCCGGCTGAAGTCGACCTGCTGATCGGTGATGCCAGCAAGGCGCGCGCGAAACTTGGCTGGACCCCGAAGGTCACTTTCGAGCAGCTCGTCGAGATGATGGTGCGCGCCGATGTCGATCGTCTTCGGCACGAGCATCGCTGAAGCGGGGCGTACATCCTGCTGATCGACACGCACTGCCATCTCAATTTCGACGCCTTCGACGCCGACCGCGAAGATACCCTGGCTCGCGCGCTGGCCGCCGGCGTCTCGCGGCTGATTGTGCCCGCCACGGACGCCGTCACTGCGCGTGAAGCGCGCGCGCTGGCCGACACGCATCCCGGCGTGATCTTCGCCGCCGTCGGACTGCATCCCAACAGCAGCGCGGGCTTCTCGCGGGCTGCGCTGGAACCGCTGTGCGAGCTCGCATCATCCCGGCAGTGCATCGCCATCGGCGAGATCGGCCTGGATTATCACTGGGATCTCAGCCCAAAAGCCGATCAGTGGGCGGCCCTCGAAGCACAGCTCGAACTCGCGGCAGCGCTCAGCCTGCCCGTCATCCTTCACAACCGAGAGTCCAGCGAAGATCTCCTCGCCATTATCGAGCGCTGGTCCGCCGGGCTGAGCGGGCCGCTGGCGCAGCGCCCGGGCGTGCTGCACTCCTTCTCCGCCACTGGCGACATCGCAGACCGCGCGCTTGCTGCCGGCTTCATGCTGGGCTTCACCGGGCCGGTCACGTACAAGAATGCAGACTCGCTGCGCGCTGTAGCCGCCTCCGTGCCGCTCGATCGTTTGCTCATCGAAACCGACAGCCCCTTCCTCAGCCCGCATCCGCATCGTGGCCAGCGCAACGAGCCGGCATACGTGCGTCTCGTCGCTGAGCGTCTTGCTGCGCTGCGCGGTCTGCCGCTGGAGGCGCTCGCTGAGGCGACCAGCGCCAACGCCGAGCGCCTGTTCGCGCTGCCACCCCGCTAGCGCCCCGTGCGCGCCTGCCAGGCGTTCGCCTCCCGCCGTGTTACCTCACACTGCAGCCTGCTACAATGTGCCAGGGAGAGAGGGATGACATGCTGCCCACCATCTCAGTCATCATCGTCAGCTGGAATGTGCGCGATCTGCTCACCGAGTGTCTCGACAGCCTGCCCGCAAGCTGCGAGCATCCTCTGGAGATCATCGTCGTCGACTCCGCAAGCACAGACGGCACCGCCGACATGCTGCGCGAGCGCTTCCCGCACGTCCGCCTGCTGGCGCAAGACAGCAATGTCGGCTTCAGCCGCGGCTGCAACATCGGCCTGCAAGCCGCGCAAGGCGAGCTCCTGCTGCTGCTCAACCCCGATACCGTCGTCCACCCCGGCGCGCTCACTGTGCTGGCCGCCGCGCTCACCGCGGATCCGGCTGCCGGGCTGGCCGGCCCGCTCACCTTCAATGGCGATGGCACCGTGCAATCCACCCGCCGGCGCTTCCCCGACTTCTGGACTGGCGTATTTGACACCTCATGGCTGCAGCGGTTCGCGCCCGGCCGGATGGCGCGTTATCGCATGAGCGACCTGCCCGACGATGGTCAGTATCCAGTCGATTGGGTGCAGGGCTCCGCGCTCCTGCTGCGGCGCACGCTGTACGAGCAGATCGGCGGGCTGGACGAGGACTACTTCATGTATTTCGAGGAGGTGGACTGGTGCTGGCGCGCGCGCGCTGCTGGCTGGCGGGCGCTGTTTGTCGGCAGCGCGCACATCGTGCACTACGGCGGGCGCAGCAGTGAGCAGGCCCCGGCGCGCACGCACATCGCCTTTCAGCAAAGCAAACTGCGCTTCTTCCGCAAGCGAAACGGATGGCTGGCTGCGCAGGCCATGCGCGCCCTGATGCTGGCGGTTTACGCCTGGCAGGCCGCGCTCGAAAGCGGGAAGTGGCTGCTCGGCCACCGCCGTCCGCTGCGCGCCGCCCGCCTGCGCACTTATGCCGCGGTGCTCGCCTCTGGACTGAAGGTGACGTGATGCGCATCGGCCTGCTCAGCGGAGAGTATCCGCCCCAGCCCGGCGGCGTCGGCGCCTTCACGCGTGTGCTGGCACGCGAACTGGCCGCGCAGCGCCATGAGGTGTTCGTGCTGGCCGGCCCTGATGCCGAGCTGTCAGACGACGCCGTCACCGTCGAACGCTGCGCCGGCTGGTCGCCAGCATCATGGGGCCGCGTCTCTCAGTGGGTGCGCGCGCACGGGCTGCAGGTGGTCAATCTGCAATATCAGACTGCCGCTTTCGGCATGTCGCCGTTCATCCACTTTCTGCCGCAGCGCATGCGCAGTGCTCCCGTAGTCACCACCTTCCATGATCTGCGCTTCCCCTATCTGTTCCCCAAGGCTGGCCCACTGCGCCCATGGATCGTGCGTCATCTGGCAAAGACATCCACCGGAGCCATCGCCACCAATCACGAGGACTTCACCGCGCTGGACAGCCTGCCACACCGCGCCTTCATCCCCATCGGCAGCAACATCCTTGCCCCCGCGCCGGATACCGGCGCATGCGCCGCAGCCCGTGCCACTGCTGGCGCCTCTCCTGCCAGCTACATCATCGCATACTTCGGCCTGGCGCACCCCAGCAAGGGGCTGGACGTGCTGATCGACGCAGCCGCACAACTGCTGCGCGAGGGAATTCCCGTCCGCCTGGTGCTGATCGGCGGTGTCGGTGACGATCGCAGCGCGTTGGATGCCGCGCTGGATGCCGCCAGCATGCGCCAGCACACCTTCATCTCCGGCTTTCAGCCCGAAGCGCAGGTCGCTGCGCTGCTGTGTGCCGCCGATGTCGTAGCGCTCCCCTTTCGCGATGGCGCGTCCTTTCGCCGGGGCAGCCTGATGGCGGCGCTGCACTATGCGCGCCCCCTGATCTCCACCACGCCTGCGGTGCCCATCCCCGAATTCAGCGACGGCGGATCGATGCTGCTCGTGCCGCCTGATGATGCCCCGGCGCTGGCGCAGGCGCTCCGCCGTCTCCACCGTGATCCCGACCTGCGCGCAAATCTCAGCGCCGGGGCCGCCGCGCTGGCAGAACGCTTTTCGTGGCACAACATCGCCCAACAGACAGCCGACTTCTTTCGCGAGGTAGTCCGCGCATGAAGCCGCCCGTGTCGGCGCGCTGGCTGGCGCCCATCCTGCTGGTGTACAGCGTGCTGGCGCTCAGCTTCAGCTTCAGCACGCCGCTGTTCGAGGCATCAGATGAGCTGTGGCACTATCCACTGGTACAGCACCTGGCCGCCAATGGCCTGCAGCTTCCGGTGCAGGACCCCACCGCGCCCGCCGACTGGCGCCAGGAAGGCAGCCAGCCGCCCCTCTACTACCTGATCGCGGCTGTGCTCACCAGCGGGATCGACACGTCTGACATGCCGCGGGTGCGTCGCATCAACCCGCATGCCGACATCGGCGTCATCCTGCCCGATGGCAACGCCAACATGATCGTGCACCGCCCCGGCGCAGAGGATTTCCCGTGGAGTGGGACCACACTCGCGGTGCAGGTCGCCCGCTTGTTCTCGGTCGTGCTGGGCGCCGGCACCGTCGCGGTCACATTCTTCCTGGCGCGTACTCTCTTTCCGGAGCGCACAGAGGTGGTGCTCGGCGCCGCTGCGCTCAACGCGCTGCTGCCGATGTTCCTGTTCATCAGCGGCTCGGTCAACAACGACAACCTCTCCAACCTGCTCGGCAACGGTCTGACGCTCGCGCTCGTCCTGCTGCTGGCGCACGATCAACTGCCACGGCTGCGCTGGTACGCCCTCATCGGCGTGCTGTGCGGCGCCGGCCTTCTGGCAAAGCTCAACATCGGCTTCCTCATCCCGCTGGTCGCGCTGAGCTGTCTGCTCCTCAGCCTGCGCTTCCGCTCTCCCCGCCCCCTGCTGTATGGCGGTCTGATCTCCGGCGGATTGACCATCGCCATCGCCGGATGGTGGTATCTGCGCAACGTCCAGCTCTACGGAGATCCGACCGGCCTGAACATCTTTCTCGACCTCGTCGGAAGGCGCGCCACCCCCGCCAGCCTGCCACAGCTCTGGGCGGAGATGAGCAGCTTCAGCGCATCGTTCTGGGGTCTGTTCGGCGGCATGAACGTCGGCTATCCGGCCATCCTCTATCAGATCCTGAACGCCATCGCCGCCGTTGCGCTGCTCAGCGTGCTGATGTGCTTCGCCTCCGCCGCTGTGCGACGGCGCTGGTCCGCGCAGCGCTGGTGGATGCTCAGCATCCCGCTGCTGTGGAGCATCGTCACTTTCATCTCCTACCTGCGCTGGACTGCCGAGACGCCCGCTTCGCAGGGGCGGCTCATCTTCGGTGCGCTGTCGGCCATTGCGATCTGGCTCGCGCTCGGGCTGAGCTGGCCGCTGCGCGGGCGGGCGCGCGCGCTGCCTGTCAGCGGTCTGGCGCTCCTGCTGGCTGCCGCCGCCCTGACCGCGCCGCCGCTGGTGATCCGGCCGGCGTATCAGCCGCCGCCGCTCCTGCCAGCCACGCCTACGCAGGCCGTCTTTCGCTCTGCCGACGGCACAGCGATCGCGCTGCGGCCCGGACCACGACTCGACAGCGCCGGCCTGCAGCCCGGTGACACCCTCATGCTGAATCAGGGCTGGCAGATGCAGACGCCGGCCAGCGCCGACTGGAGCCAGTTCGTGCACGTGCTCACGCCAGACGGCGTCATCATCGCTCAGCGCGACCTGTACCCCGGCGGCGGACGGCTGGCCACCTCCGATATCGCCGCTGGGTCGGGCTGGGAGAATCCCATCGCCATCCGCATCCCCGACACCGCCTACGCGCCCATGCCGCTCACCATCGTCGCCGGCTGGGTTGACCGCAGCACCGGCGAACGTATGCGCCTCGCTGACGGGGCCGATACCCTGGCGCTCGGCCAGCTCGATCTGCAGCCGCGGTCAGGGAGCGCCCTGCCCAATCCGCTCAGCATCAACTTCGGCGGTGACGTGATGCTGGTCGGCTATGCGCTCAGCGATCTCAGTCCGCAGGCAGGCGCATCGTTCACGCTCACACTCTACTGGCAGGCGCTGCGCCCGATCGCCCGCGACTATGCCATTTTCGCCCAGGTGCTCGCTCCGCCAGACACCACGCTGTACGCCAGTTCCGACGCTCAGCCCGCCAACTGGACTCGCCCAACCAGCACATGGGCCGTCGGCGAGATTGTCGAAGACGCACACAGCCTGACCGTTCGCGACGACACACCGCCGGGAATCTACGATCTTCGCGTTGGCGTATATCTGCAAACTGAACCCGGCTTCCCCCGACTGCGCATCGTCAGCACGGACGGCACCCCGGCCGAGGACTTCCTCAGCCTGACGCGCATGCGCGTGCTGCCGAAGGAGGACTCTGAATGATCCGCCGATACCGCGCAGATGCGCTCGCCGTGACTGCGCTCATCGGGCTGTGGCTGTTCTTCTTCTGGCGCCTGTTCACGCCGGTCGCTGCCGATCAGGCATCGCTGATGCAAGGGGACTTCTCAGGGCAGTTCGTCACGTTTGCCGCCTATCAGGCCGCGCGCCTTGGTCAGGGCGAAGTGCCGCTGTGGAACCCGTACAACAACGCCGGCCTGCCCTTTCTGGCCGACACACAGGCCGCGGTGTTCTATCCGCCGCGCCTGCTCACCATCGCGCTGGCCAACAGCACGGGCGGCTGGCGCTATCATGCGCTCGAGCTTGAAATGACCGTGCATGTGCTGGCCTGCACCCTGCTGATGTACGCCTTCGTGCGCCGGCTCACGCTCGGGCAGCACGGCAGCGCAGCAGGTGGCCTCGCCGCGGCGCTGATCGCGGGCTACGGCGGCTTCATGACCGGCTATCCCCCCCTTCAGCTTGCGCTGCTGGAAGCAGCGATCTGGCTGCCCTTGGCCGCGCTGGGCCTGCTGGAAGCGGCGCGTGCGCCCAGGCCGCATGCGGGGTGGCTGCTCGTCAGCGGGATGGCGCTCGGCCTGTCATGGATGGCGGGCCACCCGCAGACCAGCTACTTTCTCACCCTGCTGCTGATCGCCGGTTGGGCGCATCATGTCTGGCGGCGGCGCTGGCGCTGGACCGCGTTCGCAGGAGGATTGCTGCTCTTCGGGAGCGCGGCCTTCGCCCTCAGCGCCGTGCAGCTCATCCCCGGCCTGGAATACCTGCCGCGCACAGCCCGCGCCGATTTCGCCTACGACGCCAAGGCCAACGGCTTCCCGATCCAGGATGTCGTTCAGTTCGTCTTCCCCGGCGTCGTCAGCCTGTTCTCGCCGCTGTACGCCGGCGCTGCTGCGCTGCTGCTCGCGTCGAGCGCAGTGTTTCGCCGCCTGCCGCACGCGGCCTTCTGGGCAGCCGTGTTCGGGCTCGCGCTGCTGTGGAGCTTTGGCGAAAACGGCGCAGTCTATCCGCTGCTCTACAACACGCTGCCCGGCCTGCGCTTCTTCCGTGGTCAGGAGCGCGCCGCATTTCTGGTCGCTTCCAGTGTGGCGGTGCTGGCCGGTATCGGGCTGGCCGCGCTTCCCGGCTGGCTGCCTGCGCCGCAGATCACGGCACGCCTTCGGCGCGCACTGCTGGGCATTGCACTCAGCGGGGGCGCGGTGTTCACCCTGGTGCTCGTGGCCTGGCTCGGCGCCCGTGAAACCTACGCTGCGGTCATCGGCGCATTCGCCTTCGGCGCGGCCATGCTGGCGCTGGCATGCGCGCTCTTCTCCTGGCTCACCCTTCGCCCCCGGCCTCGGGTCGCATTCGCCCTGTTTCCGCTGCTGATCGCCTTCGAGTTATTCTCCGTCGGCCAGAACAGCCCAGCGGTCTACGAACCCGTCTCGCCAGAGTCACAGCTCAGCATGACACCCCCTCCGCTGATCGCGCAGGTGCTGGCCGACGACACGCCTGCATTCCGCGTGGACGGCCAGCGCGGGCTGGGCGGCAACGACGGCAGCCTGTACGCCGTGCAGGACATACGCGGCATCAGCCCGCTGTTCCTCAGCGGACCGCGCGCGCTGATCGACGCGCCCTTCCCCAGCCCTTCCGCATGGGAACTGTTCTCAGTACGCTACGTGCTCACCGACTGGGCGGAGCTGCCCATCCCTTCGCGCATCATTGGCGCTGGTGAAGACGGCTATGGCGCAGTCAATCTGCACCTGCTGACCGATCCGCGCCCGTTCGCCCAGGTGATGACCGAGATCGTCACGGTGTCCACGCCTGAGGATGCACTGGCGCTGGCCAGTAGTGGCGCGGTCAGTCTGCGCAATGCCATCGTGCTGGAGCAGCCTGCCAGCGGAACGTACAGCCCCTCGCCGCCCGCGCCCGCTGAAGTACGCGCCTTCGCGCCTGAACGGATCGAGATCTCGGGCAGCACAGAAACCGGCGGGGTGCTGTCGCTGTCGATGGTGTATTATCCGGGCTGGCAAGCGCTGCTGAACGGGCAGCCCGTCCCCATCCTGCGCGCCTACGGGGCACTGCAGGCCGTCGAGGTCCCGCCAGGCGATTTCACGCTGCAGGTCGCCTATCAGCCCGTCAGCGCACTGCTCGGCGGAATCATCAGTGCCGCAGCATGGCTGCTGCTCCTGCCCGCCCCAGCGATACTGTTCGTCCGAGGTCGTCGTCATGCACAGCGCTAATGCCCTGCAAATCCGCGTCAGCCGCATGGACCGCCGGCGTTACGCTGCGCTGATCGGCATCGCCGTCGGCGTGATCGGTGGCGGCATCGGGCTGCTGCTGGCAGTCGCCGGCCCTGTGATCGCAGTCGGCGTGCTGCTGGGCGGGCTGGCCGCGCTGTACATCCTCACCAGCCTGCATGCAGCGCTGTACGGGATCGTTGCCGTCATGGCACTGCTGCCCTTCGGCACATTCCCGTTTCGCATCGGTTTCACCCCCACCCTGCTGGATGCAGCATTCGGCGGCTTCCTGGTGGTCTATCTCGCGCTGTTCATGACCGGCAGGCGGCGCGGGATCGTGCTGACGCCCGTGCACGCCGTCATCGCGCTGTACATACTATGGCTCATCCTCGCGTTCGTCCTTGGCCTGCGCTGGGCACGGCCCACATCCGCCGATCTGCGCCAGTTCGTGGAAACCCTGCTCAGTATCAGCATGGTATTCATCCTCACCGATGTTGTGCGTCAGCCCACCGCGCTGCGCCGCCTGGTACTGGTGCTGGTCATCGCTGCGGCGGCTCAGGCCGCCATCACGCTTGGCCTGTATGCGCTCAGCGATCAAACCGCAGAGAACCTCCTCATCCGCCTCAGCCGCATCGGCTATCCCAACGGTGGCGTCATCCGCTACATCGAGGACAATCCGGCGCTGGCAGAACGCGCCATCGGCACGTGGGTCGATCCTAACGCGCTCGGCGGCTATCTGGCCGTCTCCGCCGCGCTGCTCGCGCCGCAGCTGTTTGCGCGGCGGCCCGTGCTTCACCCGCGATGGTTGCTGTGGGCGCTGTTCGCCGTATTGGGGCTGGCGCTCACCCTTACCTACTCGCGCGCATCGCTGCTCGCTTTCGCCGCGGCGCTGGCATTCATCGGGCTATTCCCCGGCTATCGCAAGTTCCTCGTGCTTCTGGCCGCAGGCGCGCTGCTGCTCTTCGTCCTTCCGCAGACTCAGGAGCTGGTCGCTCGGCTGCTGGATGCCTTCGCCGCGCGCGACCTCGCCACGCAGATGCGCCTCGGAGAGTATGGCGACTCGCTCGAACTGATCGCACAGTATCCCATCGCCGGTGTCGGCTTCACCGGCTCTCCCAGTATCGCGCTCTATACCGATGTCGCCAGCATGTATCTCATCATGGCCAACATGATCGGTCTGGTGGGTGTGGGCATCTTCCTCAGCGCCCAGGCTGCGGTATTCATCTATGCGCTGCGTGCGCGCCGTCGCGCTTCGGCCATATCATCGCTGTGGCCCGTGTATCTCGGCGGCATGGCCGCGCTGCTGGCCGCCCTGCTGAACGGTGTCGCGGACCTGTACTTCTTTCGTACCGACTTTCATGCGTCGATCACGCTGTTCTGGCTGGTGGTGGCAATCGCAGTAGCTGCCGGGCGGCTGGCGCGCACCGCCTCAACTGACGGTTGATGTTGCCTGGGGATTCCTGTAATATCCCATGCGTCAGCAACAGACTGACGACAATGCTCTTTCCGCTCTGCAGCAGGCGCCCCGCCTGAACAGGGCAATCCCGGGGAAAGGAGAATAGTTTTACCCCGATGAAGCGTCCATATGAAGTCACGTTTATCGTCCGGCTGGACAATGCCGACGAAAACCTGGTCAACAACACCATTGATCAGGTGCGGGCCTGGATCGAGGCGGAAACGCTCGGCCAGGTGACCAAGATCGATCGCTGGGGCCGCAAGAAGCTGGCCTTCGAGATCGACAAGCAGCGCGAAGGATACTATGTGCTGATGGAGTCGCAGATCGAGTCGCGGGCTCTGCCTGAGATCGAGCGCAACCTCAACCTGTCTCCGCTCATCCTGCGCTATCTGATCGTTCGTACTGACGAGTAACGAGCGCCGTCCGCAGACAGCCGTTCAGGGAAGCCGACTTATGCCGCGTGGTTTGAACAAGGTGATCTTGATCGGGAGCGTTGGACGCGATCCGGAAATGCGCTTCACGCCCAACGGCCGCCCGGTCACGAGTTTCAGTGTCGCCACCAGCCGAACCTGGGTTTCTGCCGATGGCGAACGCCGCGAGGAAACCGAGTGGTTCAACATCGTCGCCTGGGGCCAGCTTGCCGAGATCTGCAAGCAGCACCTCACTCGCAATCAGCAGGTATACATCGAGGGCCGGCTGCAAACCCGCGGCTGGGAAGACGACCAGGGCAAGAAGCATTATCGCACTGAGGTCGTCGCCAACGAGATGATCCTGCTGGGCGACCGGCGAGCTCCCGGTGAAGTGGATTTCGTCAGCGGTGAAGATGACGGTGACTACGCTTTCTAGCCCTATCGCACTGTAAAGCACCATCAGGAGAACTCTCTGTGACAGACGCAGTCAACCCCACAGAAGCACGTGAGGAAAGCCCCGAGCGCCGCGAGCGCAGCGAACGCCCTGAGCGTGGCGAACGCGGTGATCGGCCGGAGCGCGGTGATCGTGGCCCGCGCGGCCGTTTCCGCATGCAGCCGTACTGCCCGCCCGGCCGCTGCTTCAACTACAAGGACGTCGACATGCTGCGCCGCTACGTGACCGAGGTCGGCAAGATCAAGCCCCGCCGTCAGACCGGCAACTGCGCCCGCTGCCAGCGCGAACTGGCGCGTGAGATCAAGCGCGCACGCCACCTGGCCCTGCTTCCCTTCGTCATCGTCTCTGACTAGCCGCTCCGGGGGCGCTGCCGGTCCTGCACTGGCGGCGCCCCCTTTGCCTTTGTGAGGGAGTAACGCCACTATGGCAAAACGCGGAACCAGCGGCCTGCCCAAAAACACGCCAGAGTCTTCGCCGCAGGCCAAGCCGGGCAGCACTGCCCGTCAGCAGCCCCGGCTGATTCGCGAGTATCGCACCAAGGCCGAGCGTGAAGCGCGCATCCAGCGCATGCTCATCCTCAGCATGATCATCGTCGGCGTCGTCGTCGCTGTGCTGGTGTTCGGCGCTATCCTCGTCGATCTGATCATCACGCCAAATCAGACAGCCGCTACCGTCAACGGCCAGTCGATCACCGTCGGCCAGTTCGAACGCGATGTGCGCATCGAACGCGCCATTCGCATTTTCCAGATCAATCAGGCGGTCGCCAGCTATCGCTCGTTCGGCGCGCCGGAAGACCAGATCACCCAGCTCCTGCAAAGCCAGCCGCCCTTCTCCACCTGGATCAACGAACTGCAAGTCCCCGATCAGCTCGGCAATACCGTGCTCAGCCAGATGATCGACGACGTGCTCGTGCGCCAGGAAGCAGAACGCCGCGGCATCACCGTCTCCGACGAACAGGTCAATCATCAGATCGAGACGTTCTTCGGCTACGATCCGCAGGCGATCATCAACACCCCGACGCCCACGCTCACGCCGACCACGTCGCCCACGCCTGTCGTCTCGCCGACCGCGTCGCCCACCCCGACGGCGACTCTGACTCCCGAGTTCACGCCGACGATCACCGTAACGCCGGTCGCCTCGAACACGCCATCGCCGACGCTCAATCCGACCGAGATCTTCGATCGCTACAGCACCGTGCGCGACAACGCCTTCACCAGCTTCCGCAATGACACCGGTCTCGGTGACGCGGACATCCGCGGTTACTTCGAGATCACCGCCCTGCGCGAGGCCCTTGCCGATGCAGTCAGCGCTGATCTTGGCCGCACCGCGCCGTTCATCGATGCGCGCATCATCGTCGTCGCCTCGGAGACGCAGGCCAGCGATATCGTCGCTGCGCTGCAGGCCGGCGAGCCGTTCGCCGACATCGCCCGCGCCAGCTCTTCAGATGGCTCGGCATCCAGCGGTGGCGAGCTGGGCTGGGTGCCTCAGGAGCAGCTTGTCAGCGATTACAGCCAGGCCGTGGCCGATGCCGCAGCCGGTGCCGAAATCGGCCAGATCATCGGCCCTGTCGCCACAGACGATGGCACGTTCGTCGTCATGCAGGTCCGTGGCCGCGAAGAGCGCGACCTCACCGATGCCGAACTTGAACGGCGTAAGGGCGCCCGCCTCGACCAGTTCCTGACGACGCTGCGCGAGTCCTCCCAGATTGAGCGCACCAACGCCTGGGTCGACAACGTCCCGACCGATCCGCCGCTGGCAATCGCGGCGCAGCAGTAGCGCGCTTCCGCGCGGCATTCCGCACACGCATCATGCAGGGGCGCAGCGACATTACTGCGCCCCTGCGCTTTGCCTGCGCAGATCTCTCAGCGCCATGAATGCGCTATAATTTCCGCTATGACTGAACAGGGATTGGCGCGACTCGAATCGCAACTCGAATCGCTCGTTGAAGGCGCGTTCGCGCAGATCTTCGGCGGCGCTTTGCGCGCGCATGATCTGTCGCTGCACCTGATGCGCGCTATGCAGGAAGGCGCTGTCTCCACCGAAGCGAACGCCTCCTCGCCCGGCATCCCGGACGAGTACTTCATCTACCTCGCGCCTGCCGAGCGCCAGCACATCCTCGAGCGCCAGCCCGCGCTGGAAGCGTATCTGGCCGATCACATGCGCGCGCTGGCCGAAGTGCTCGGCTTTCGCCTTGAGCAGCCGCCGCTTGTGCACGTACGCGCAGATGACGTGCTGCAGCGTGGCGCCGTACGGGTCACCGCGGCGCGGCGCCAGCGCCCTCACAGCGCGACATCAGCGTTGGAGTACGTGCCGCCGCCATCAGGTGGACTACCGCCGGATGCCTGCCTGATGCTGGAAGATGGGCGCACGATCGCGCTGCATGAGCCACTCGTCACCCTTGGCCGCAGCCGCGACAACCTCGTCGTGCTCGACGATCAGACCATTTCCCGCTATCACGCGCAGCTTCGCTCTCGCTTCGGCGTGTTCACCCTGTTCGACAGCGGCAGCCAGTCGGGCACATTCGTCAACGGCGTACGCGTGCAGGAACATGCCCTCCAGAAAGGCGATGTCATCCGGCTGGGGCGAACCAGCATGGTCTATATGGACGACTCCGACGAGAACGCAACTGCGCATTTCCCGGTGGGTGACGCGCCCGGCCAGCCCGGATGATGCTCGAAAGCGTGCTTTTCACCCTGCGAATCCTCTCCGCCGTGCTGCTGCTCAGCATGCTCGGCCTGCTGTTCGTCTTTCTCTGGCGCGATTTTCGCGGCACAGCGCAGTTGCTCAGCTCCAGCCGCCGCCCGTTCGGACGGCTGACCGTGGTCGAGGTCATCGACGGCGCTGTCATGCGCACGGGCGAGTCCTTCCCGCTGCTGGCGCTGACCAGCCTCGGCAGGGCCTCCTCCAACACCATTCGAATCGAGGACACCTTCGCCAGCGCCGAACACGCGGTGATCACGCTTCGCGGCGGGCAGTGGTGGCTGGAAGACCGCGCCAGTCGCAACGGCACGCTGCTCAACGACATGCCGGTCAGCCAGCCGGTCATCATCACCAGCGGCGACATTGTCGCCATCGGCAGGAAGCATTTTCGCCTGGAATTGGAGAGTTAGCGCATGGATTTGTTGCTGAAGGGCGCGCGCATCCTCGTCACCGCTGCGAGCGAGGGTCTCGGCGCTGCCACCGCCCGCCAGTTCAGCCGCGAAGGCGCAGCCGTGATCATCAGCAGTCGCCGATTGGACGCACTGCAGCACACTGCGTCCGCCATCAACAGCGAAACCGGCAATCCCGTGTTCACGCTTGCGGGGGACGTCACCGACGATGCATCCAATCAGCGGCTGGTCCGCCTCACGACAGAGATTCTCGGTGGTCTCGACGTCCTCGTCATCAACGCCGGCGGCCCGCCCGCCGGCCGCTTCGACGACCTCACCATCGAGCAGTGGAACAGCGCGGCACAGCTCACCCTGCTCAGCGCGGTCAGCCTCACGCGTGCTGCCCTGCCCCACCTGCGCCAGTCGCGCCGCGCTGCTGTGCTGGCGATCGTCTCGATCGCCGCGCGTCAGCCGGTCGCCAATCTCACGCTCTCCAATGCGCTGCGCCCGGCGGTCGTCGGCCTGATGAAGTCGCTGGCCGATGAGCTGGCCGCCGATGGCATTCGCGTCAACAGCCTGCTCCCCGGCCTGACCGAAACGCAGCGCATCAGCGATCTGATGGCCGCGCGCGCCGAGCGCAACCATAGCACCCCGGAAGACGAACGCCGTCTCGCCACAGCCGATATCCCACTCGGCCGCTTCGGAAAGCCGGAAGAGTTCGCCAACACAGCGGTATTCCTGTGTTCCCCTGCCGCCGCATTCATCACCGGCACGGCGCTGCTCGTCGATGGTGGCGCAGCACGCGCCATATTCTGAAAGGAGTTCTCATGAGTGATCAGATCGCCATCGCAGTAATCGGCGGCTCCGGGCTGTATCATATGCCCGGGCTGTCTGACGTGCAGCATCTGGAGGTCAACACACCCTTCGGCCCACCTAGCGGCGAAATCGTCGTCGGCAGTGTGCGTGGCAAGCGCGTGGCCTTCCTGCCGCGTCATGGCGTCGGCCACATCTATACCCCCTCCACCGTGCCGTATCGCGCCAATATCTGGGCGCTCAGAAGCCTGGGCGTACGCTTCATCCTCGCGGTCAACGCCTGCGGCTCGCTCCGGCAGGATTACGCACCCGGACACGTGGTCATCCCGGATCAGCTTATTGACTACACGAAAGCAGACCGTGGCCGCTCATTCTTCGACACCGGCATCGTCGGCCACGTCTCCGTCGCGGATCCTTTCTGCGCCGAGCTGAACGCCATCGCCGCCAGCGCCATCGAACGTGCAGGCGGCATCGTGCATCGCGGAGGCGCATTCGTCACCATCGAAGGCCCGCGCTTCAGCACCCGTGCCGAAAGCCATATGTTCCGCAGCTTCGGCTGCAGCATCGTCGGCATGACCACCTGTCCGGAGGCCTTTCTCGCCCGTGAGGCTGAAATCGCCTATACCGCCATGTCTCATGTCACGGACTACGACTCCTGGCACGTCTCTGAAGCCCCCGTCACCGTTGAGCAGGTGATGGCCGTTCTGCATCACAATCTCGCGCTGGCGCAGCAGGCCATCGCCGAAGCCGTCGCCGAGATTGACGAGCATGCAGACTGGCCCGCACATCACAGCCTCGACTCGGCGATCGTGACAGACCCGAAGCGGGTTCCGCCCGCGCTGATCGAACGACTGCGCCCGATCCTCGGAAGGCTGTATACGTCCTGATGCTGCAGTCGTCCGCACCAGCCGCGCTCCCCGGCCTTCCGCGCTGGCAGCAGCGGATCAGTCTCGTCCTGCTGGCGGCTGGAGGGCTGTTTCTCGCGCTGAACGCCATCGCGCTCACGCTCATCAGCCCCCGTTTCAGCGGCGTATGGCCCTGCCTCGCCGCATGGGCCGTGTGCGCGCTGGCTGGAGAATGGGTACTCAGGCGCCGCCTCGCACAGCGTGATGTGCTGCTCTTCCCGCTGTGCATGATCATGTCCGGATGGGGCCTGCTCGCCATCTACCGCCTGCTGCCCGCCTTCGGCGCCCGTCAGGCGCTGTGGCTGATCATCGCCACCGCAGGGCTGCTGCTGGCAGCATGCTGGCCCCGCCTGCTCGTCATCCTGCGCGCCTATCGTTATTCGCTGCTGCTGTTCGGCATCCTGCTGCTGCTGGCTACCATCGGCTTCGGCTCCAACCCCAGTGGGGCGCCGGGCGCTCCTGCGCTGTGGCTCAGCGTGGGCGCATTCTTCTTCCAGCCGTCCGAACTGCTCAAGATCGTGCTCGTCGTCTTCCTCGCCAGCTATCTCAGTGAACAGGCTCCGATACTGCGCGCCGGCATCGGCAGGCTGCCCATTTCCCCACAGACCGCTGGGCCGATGGTGCTGATGTGGGCGATGTGCATCGTCATCCTCATCTGGCAGCGCGATCTGGGCACAGCCGTGCTCTTCTTCATCGTTTTCATGCTGCTGCTGTACATTGCAAGCGCCGATGTGCGCCTGCTGCTGGCGGGCGCCGTGCTGATCGTCTGCGCTGCCGCAGCCGCCTATGTGCTGTTTGACGTCGTGCGTCTGCGAGTCGATATCTGGTGGAACCCCTGGGCCGATCCCGACGGGCGCGCCTATCAGATCGTGCAAAGCCTGATGACATTTGCTGCAGGCGGCATCGCCGGAGAAGGCATCGCACAGGGGTTCCCCGCGTATGTTCCCGTGGCACACAGCGACTTCATCTTCGCGGCACTGGCTGAGGAATGGGGCCTGATCGGCGTCGTCGGCCTCATCGGACTGCTGGGCACGCTGATCGCGCGAGGGTTCACCCTCGCCGCCAGCCTGCGTGGCCGGCCGTTTCACAGCCTGCTGGCGGCAGGCCTCGCCGGGCTGATCGGCGTGCAGGCGCTGCTCATCATGGGCGGCGTGCTCAAGCTCGTCCCGCTCACCGGCGTCACGCTGCCATTCTTCAGTTACGGCGGCAGTTCGCTGGTGATGAGCTTCATCGCGGTCGGGCTGCTGCTCGCACTGTCTTCACGGGAGCGGGACGCATGAGCTTCAGCCGCGAAATCCAGCGCGTGCTGGCGGCCCTGCTGCTGTGTCTGGCCGCTGTTGCGCTGGCCGCCGCTTACTGGGCGGTCGCTGGCGGCGCAGCACTGCTGGGCCGTGACGACAACCCCAGGCGCGTCGAGGTCGAGTCGCGCATCGTGCGCGGCAATCTGTACGACCGCAGCGGCACGCCAATCGCCGGAACCGAGATCAGCGACAGCGGTGTGGTCACGAGAACCTACCCCTTCCCCGCGCTCAACAGCGCCATCGGCTACAGCAGCCTGCGCTACGGCACCGGTGGCATCGAGTTCGCCTATGACCCGCTGCTGCGCGGAGACGACTCGCAGGCGCGGCTGCGCAATTCGCTGCTGCACACGCCCATCCGCGGCAGCGATCTGCAGCTCACGCTCGATGCCGAAGTGCAGC
Organism: uncultured Pleurocapsa sp.; assembly: GCA_964654755.1. Taxonomy (GTDB): domain Bacteria; phylum Chloroflexota; class Anaerolineae; order Aggregatilineales; family Phototrophicaceae; genus Flexifilum. Next base: position 78,168 of record CAZZJW010000010.1, read on the forward strand.
AGGCCCTGGCGACGGCGCTCGCTGGCCAGCATGGTGCTGGCGTCGTCCTGAGCGTGCCAGATGGTGAGGTGCTCGCGCTGGTCAGCCTGCCAGATATCGACCCAGCGTTACTGGATGCTGAATGGGACGCGCTGCGTGCAGACCCGGCCAACCCGTTCTTCAACCGCGCGCTGCAGGGACGCTACCAGCCGGGCGGCGAGATGCAGTCCGCAGTGATGATCGCTGCGCTGCTGGCCGGCCAGTCGCTGGACAGCCCCTCCCCTGATGGCGCTGCGTCCGTCATGCTCAACGGGCTTGAGCTGACCTGCGCCGCAAACCCACCACAGAATCTGCTGACTCTTCAGGATGCCTATGCGTTCGCCTGTCCCGCCCCCTTCGACGCACTCGCGCAGTCGCTGGGCGAGTCACGCCTGCAGCCGGTACTTGCGCCGCTCAACGCGCTGAACGCCGTAGAGCTGTTGCCCGCCACAACCACCAGTGCTCCGACGATTGCGCCTGCCATTACGCCCGGCGCCGACTATCGGGCGCTGGCGCTCGGCCAGAGCAACCTGACGTTCTCGCCGCTGGCCATGGCGCTGTTCACGGCTGCGATCGTCAACGATGGCAACGCCCCGCAACCGTACCTGCTCTCAGCTGTGCGCGCACCCGGTCAGGACTGGGCCGACATCCATTCGGCACGCCCACCGATCCCCATCACGACAGCCAACACCGCGCGCCGCCTGCAGGACCTCATGCGCTATGCCGTCACGAATGGCGCCGCGCAGGATGCCGCTCGTGCAGGCGTGGATATCGGCGGACATGCCGCTCTGGGGCTGTCAGGCAGCAGCGCACACGCCTGGTTCACAGGGTTCGCCACGCTGGCCGGGCGCGAGGCAGTCGCCGTGGCAATTGTGCTGGAGGACAGCCGGGATACCGGGCTGGCGGCGGAGATCGGCGGCGCAGCGCTGCTGGCCGCGCATCAGGCGATCAGCGCTTCAGCCGCCGTCCCATAGGCGCGGGCGCAGCTTCAGCCGCTTCGACCACTTGGCCGTGCTGCTGTTCAGATGCACATACCAGCGGCTGTAGCGCTCAACCGGCTCCGCACTCTGCAGCGCCAGCCGAAACGACTCGGCGTCGCGAAACGGGACCATGCGCATCACGGCGCGCCCGTACTCGACCGCCGAATGCGCGTCAGAGCCCACCGTCCCCATCACACCATGCACCAGCGCAAGCTGCCGCGCCCGCTGATTGTCCTCAACATACAGGCAGCGCGCATTGAACGTCTCAATTGCATCCACCTTGTCCAGGATACGCAGCAGATCCGCTTCCTCCCATGCACCCTTGCGCAGGCGATCGTAGGGGTGCGACACGCTGATCACCGCGCCCTGATCGCGCAGGCGGCGAATGGTCTCCTCCGGCGTCAGTCGCGGGGGGATGCTCTCCTTCATGAAGTAACCCAGCAGTTCCCCCTGTGTGGTCATAATCTCCTCACCGGGGATCACCAGCTCCGGCGCGAGCGCGGCCATTTGCAGTGCGCCATCCGCCGTGTTGTGATCAGTGATCGCGATCCGGTCGATGCCGCGCCGCCGGCACAATGCCGCGATGCGCTCAAATGTCATCACGCAGTCTTTCGACCACTGCGTGTGGCTGTGCAATTCCACCTGCCACATGCCGGCAGCTCCTTCCGTCCACAACATACGCGCAGGCTTTGGCGTGCTCTCAAAGCCATGCCCCGCATCTCGCGTGGGGATTGTATCAGCCAGCGCGGGGATCGTGCAGAGCGTATGCTATAATGAACG
>CAZZJW010000011.1:0-38582 GCA_964654755.1 uncultured Pleurocapsa sp.
GGGGAGCCGGCAGGCATCATTCAGCCTGGCGAATCTGGGCAGCGCACCCCACAGGCCGATCGTGCGCAAATACGCTTCCAGCTCCGGCGCAGCCGCGGCCAGCCGCACTTCGCGGCCTTCACGTGCAGCCTGCCGCATCGTTCGCGCAAGCACGCGCAGCCCCGCGCCTCCGATGTACTCCAGCGCCGCCGCATTGAGCACGATACGCGCCCGTCCACCCGCCAGCGCCGTCTCCAGCGCCTGCGCCCAGCCCGCAGCATCGGCCTCGTCCACGCGGCCCACCGCTTCGATCACCACCGCATCTTCATCCGTGATGATCTGCATTTTCACCATGGCATCCCCCTCAAACACAGACGATGATTATAGCGCCGCCGGCCCGCGCGCAGCCGCGTCGGTGGCAGTCATGTCACAAAACAAGCCGACGAGGTCACCTGCCTGATGGACGCCGGAATCACAGCCCTGCTCGTGCTCGCATTTGGACTGATGCTCTTCCTCATCCAGCGCTCCGAAAAACGCCGGCGGCTGATCGTATTCCTCGCATCGCTGATCGTGATCGAACTCATCCGCCGCTACGTGTGGTTTCGCGACGTGCACAGCGAAGCGTGGCTGGCATTCGTGATCGCTGCATTCCTGAACGCCGCCTTCTGGCTCTTCATCGGCCGCTACAACCCGGTCGGCTCCAGCGAGGATATCCAGGTCATCGGCATGGACGACTGATCGCTCAGCCGATCACGTTCAGCGGGATCACGTCCGCCGTCTGCAGCATCACCACGCTGATGCGGGCCGCGGTGGCCTGCGCCAGCTTGTGAAATGCCTTTCCAGCCGGCGTGTCTGGATGATGGACAACTACTGGCCGGCCATAGTCGCCGCCCTTGCGCACCTCGGCTTCCAGCGGAATACGCCCGAGGAAGGCCCAGCCGCGCTGCTGCGCCAGCCGTTCGCCGCCGCCTTCGCCGAAGAAATCGCCGGCCATATTCTCGACGATCCCCAGTACCGGCACATTCAGCGTCTCGAACATCGCCGCTCCGCGCAGCGCATCGGACGTCGCCACGTCCTGCGGCTGCGTGACGATGATTGCGCCCGTCAGCGGGAAAGACTGCGCCAGTGACAGCGGCGCATCGCCCGTGCCCGGCGGCAGATCGACGATCATGTAGTCCAGCGCGCCCCAGTTCACGTCGGTGAAGAACTGGCGGATGGCGCTGTGCAGCATCGGGCCGCGCATGATCAGCGGCTTCTCGCTGTCCATCAGAAAACCCGTGCTGATCAGCCGAATGCCGTAGGCCTCCAGCGGGATCATCTTGCCGTCGACCACGCGCGGACGGCCACTGCCCAGCCCCGCCATCATCGGGATATTGGGATTGAGGATGTCCGCGTCGATCAGGCCGACGCGCGCGCCCGCCTCTGCCAGCGCCGCCGCCAGGTTGATCGCCACCGTGCTCTTGCCCACGCCGCCCTTGCCGCTGGCCACCGCCACGATGCTGCGCATCGGCACATCCAGCCGCCCGTGAATCTTGCGATCGGTCGGCACCTGCGCATCCCAGCGAATATCCAGCCGGGTGATGCCCGGAACCTTGCCCACCACGGCCAGATTACAGCGCGTGAGAAACACATCCTTCAGCGGGCAGGCCGGCGTCGTCAGCACAATCGTGAAACGCGCCACCCCGCCGTCGATCTCCAGATCGCGTACCATGTTCAGAGAAACGATATCGCGGTGCAGTTCCGGCTCGATCACCGTGCCCAGCGCCGCCATCACCTGTGCCTTGACGTCCGTCATGACTGTCTCCATCCGGGTGCAAGACCAGCACCACGCAATTATTATAGCGGTTTTCTTGTTTATTCCGCAGGGCTCGCCGTGTTCCGGCGCGGCTTTCCAAAGGCATGGCGCGAAGCGACGCGCCAGTATCGTGAGAAGCGCTGCAGATCCAGCGGCCCATCATAATCGAGGAACGGCACGTCTTCCACCACCTGGACCGGAATGGACTGGCGCAGCGCCGCGCACATCAGGCGAAAGCGCGGGCTGGGGCTGGCAGGCGTCACGATGCCATCCGCGCCGTGCTGGCGGGCAAACTGCAGCACCTCAGCGGCCACATCACCCCGACGGATCTCCACGGGCAGCTCCAGCAGACACTCGTAGATGAACACCACCCGCTTCAGCGAAATCCGCCATTCGCGCAGCAGAGCGTCGTCCCACACGAACAGCGCCGGCGCCCCCGCCCTGCCCTGCCACACGGGATGTGCAGGGCTGAGCGCATCGCCGTGGATCCACACCATCGGTCTGTTCAGAGCGCTCATCGTGACCGCCGCTTGTGGTCACGCGGACCAGGCTGCGCCTCTGGAGCGCGGTTGGGGAACAGCCGCGCTTCAATCCGCTCGTAGCTGCCGGCGAACGGGCAGCCCGCCCGGTTGAGCGGGCAGTGCGCGCAGAACACGCCCTCGCTGTATCGTTCCAGATTCTCGCGGTTGAAGAAGTATGGCTTTGCGCTGAACGTGCTCGCCACCCACTGCCACGACAGGTTGTTGCTGGCCGGGTCGCCATCGAGCAGATGCTCAAGAAACCAGGCCGCGCCCGCCTGCCACTTCACACGCCGCCAGTGCACGATGTAGGCGGCCACCCACATGCGCGCATGATTGTGCAGATAACCGGTCTCGCGCAGCTGCGCGCTGAACGCATCCATGCAGGCCAGACCGGTCGTCCCCTCGCTCACATCATCTGGCAGCGCATCCGCATAGTCGTCGGCATCAAATCCGGTCTTGTACGGCTCCTGATCTTCCCACACGCCATCCCCCAGCGCGGCATACACCCGCTGCCAGTAGTCACGCCACGCCAGTTCATTGACGAAGCGTTCAACTTCGTGCGGGAACGCCGCGCGCTGCACCGCCGCATCGCGCACTTCTGCCAGCGAAAGCGCGCCATGCCGCACATACGCCGACAGCCGAGAAACGCTGCCGCTGAGCATGTTGCGCGTGGCCGCATAGCGGCGCGTATCCATCGCCCGCAGCCGCTCCAGCGCCGCGGCCCGCCCGCCCCGGTCTTCGGCCACGTGATCATCCACAGCAGACGCCTCAGGGAACTGCGCCTTCAGATAGGCGATCAGCGCGTCCCGGTCGGCAAAATCCCGGCGCATCGGCACAGCGCTCATGCCTGCGCTGCCCCACGACGGCGGCAGGCGTCGCTGCAATAGCGCACGTTGGCCCAGTCGCGTTCCCATTTCTTGCGCCAGGTGAATGGACGCCCGCAGGCGACGCACGTCTTGACCGGCAGATTGGCTTTCGCAACTCCGCGCATGATCTCCCTCCCTTTCACAGCATTCAACATTGTCGTCCGCCGCGCTTAGCCCCGCATGAAAGACGCACACGAAAACAAAAAGGACGGACCGCACAGCAGCCCGTCCTGAAAAACCACGCATACCCCTGCAGCGCTATTCGCTGCCCGGCTCCTTCGCGTGCTTGCGCGCCAGCGCCGCTTCGCGCTTGCGACGACGCTCCTCTTTGGCCGCATCCTCCGCCGAAGGTGCCGCAGCGGGCGCAGCCGCCGCTTCTACCACCGCCTCAGCAGCCGCCGTAGCGCTCGCCACCGGCTCGGGCTTCGCCGGCACGATCGGCGGCACGTACGGCGAGTCCGGCGTCGGGCCGGGCACCGCGACCGGCTGACCGGCCTTCTGCTTCTGCTTCATCACATCCGGATGTTCCCAGCTTCCGCGTGCCACAGCCTCTTCCCACGCCGTGGTCGGGGCGATCCTGCGCCAGTAGCTGAACGGCTTCGACAGCTTGTCCTTGTCGTAGATATGCGTGCCGGTGCGGTCGTAGTCCGCCAGCTCGTAATCGTGATCCATCTTGATCGCATCGAAGGGACAGAACTCCGCGCAGAAACCGCAGTTCATGCAAATGTCCACGTCGATGAAGAACGCTTCTGGTTCCGGCACCGGGCGCTTGGTGACCGGGTCTTCGCTGCGCACGATCCAGATACACTGCGGCGGGCACACTTTGGCGCAGATGCCACAGCTGGTGCACCAGTCGTGGCCCGGCCGCTCCGGGTGGTCGCTGTCTTCCACCACCAGAAACGGCACGAAGCGGAAGCGCTCGGGCACAGCCAGCTTCTCTTCCGGATACTGCACGGTGTAGATGCCGGCGGCATTGGTGCCCTGGCGCTGCTCAAATCGCTGCTTTGCCGATATCTGCTTGCCGACGTAGCGCAGATCCTCGACGTAGGACTCGAAGAAGTGGCGGATGGTGACCCCCAACCCCTTCAGAATGCCCAGTCCGTACATTTGGTCTCTCCTCAATCGGCGTGGCCGCGCCGCCACACCTGTTGTCTCTGCGCTAGCGGTCGGTTTCACCCAGCACGATATCGATGCTGCCCAGAATGGCGACCACGTCTGCCACCTTCTGGCCCTTGCACATCTGTCCCAGCGGGGTCAGGTTGATGAAGCTTGGTGCGCGCACGTGATAGCGCCACGGATTCTGGGGCCCCTTCGGATCGCCCTGCGAGACCACATAGTAGCCCAGCTCGCCCTTCGGGTTCTCCACACGTCCGTAAGCCTCGCCCAGCGGCACGCGCGGCATGTAGATCGCCTTGTTGCCAGAGAAAATGCTCTCGCCGGTTGTGCGTTCCAGGCGCGGCAGAAGCTGCTTGAGGATGCGGATGCTCTCGCGCATCTCGTCGATACGCAGCAGATACCGATCGTAGATATCGCCGTGATAACGCACGGCTACGTCGAAATCCAGCTCTGGATAGATGCTGTACGGCTCGGCGCGGCGCACATCGTAGGGCACACCGCTGCTGCGCAGCAGCGGGCCGGCAGCGCTGTAGGCGATCGCCATTTCTGGCGGCAGATAGCCGACGCCCTGCGTACGCGTCTTGATGATCTCGCTGTCCGTCAGGAAGTGATCGAGTTCATCGACCGCGCGCGGGATGCTGTCGTTGATCAGGTCCGTCAGATACTGCATGGTGTTGAAGTCGCGCACCTTGTCGTTGACCAGGTTGGCGGTGCTGTGGATGCGCTCAGGAATGTCCTTGAACACCCCGCCAAAGCGCATGTAGTTGCACATCATGCGCGCGCCAGCCGTCGCCTCGAAGAAGTCGAGGATCTTCTCGCGCTCGGCAATCGCGTACAGCGCCGGCGTGAAGAACGCGCCCAGGTCGTTGAGCAGGAAGCCGATCGCCCAGAAGTGATTGACGATGCGCGTCAGCTCCACCATCAGCACGCGGATCACCTCCGCACGGTAGGTCGGCGGCGTATAACGCGCGCCCAGCGCCATCAGCTTCTCCACCGCCAGCGCGTAGCCGTGATTGTTGCTCATGCTGGAGATGTAATCCAGGCGGTCGGTGAACGGCATGTTGTGGTTCCATGCGTTACGCTCGCCGATCTGCTCGTGATTGCGATGCAGATAGCCCATCACCGGCTCAAGCGTTTCGATGGTCTCGCCGTTGAGCGTGACGATCATGCGGAACACGCCGTGCGTGCTCGGATGATGCGGACCGAGATTGACCACCAGGCGGTCCGTCTTGAGCTTCTCGTCGCTGTCCAGGCCCTCGATATCGACGCCGAGGCCCATGCCCGCATACAACGACTCCTCAGACTCGTCGCTCAGGCGGCTCAGATCGAGATCGGCAGGATATTGCACATTCTTGCCGAAGATATTCAGTTCTTCAGCACGCCGCGCATATCCCTTCGGCCAGCGGCTTTCAAACGGCTTGTGTTCTTCCTCGTAGTACGGCTCCTTCCAGTCCTTGCGCATCGGGTGGCCGTTGAAGCCTTCCCACAGCAGAATGCGCTTCAGATTAGGATGACCGTGGAAGTGAATGCCGTACAGGTCGTAGGCTTCGCGTTCCTGAAAGTCAACGCCGGGCCACACATCGATCAGCGAGGGCACAGCAGAATTCTCGCGCGGAGTCTGCGCCTTGAACACCAGTGGCGGGCCGCCGCTGGTGCGATAGGCGTGATACACCATCTCCATCGAGTCCTCGATGCCGAGATAGTCGACCGCCGTCGCGCTGGACAGGTAGTTGAAGCCCAGCTCGTCGCGCATGGTGGTGGCCACCTGCACCAGCTGGCGGCGGTCGACCACCACGCCGCTGTACCCCTGACGGGTGTCGTCCTTCACCGCTTCCGGAAAGCGGCCCTTGAGGTAGTCAATCGATGCAGCCACATCGAGCGTTTGCGTCTGCACCGGGGCGATCATCTGATCCGTCATGTTATCCTCAGCGACCTAGTTCTTTCCGAGCAGAGCGCGCTTGCGTGCCACTGCTTCCATACGACGCTGCTGCCGGGCCGCCTGCGCCGCTTCGTCCAGCACTTCGCCCGCGACAGCAGCCGTCACGCTGGCCGCTGCGCCACCTGCCCCAGCCGCCTTCTTCGGCGCCACCTGCATGGCCACCGCCGGCAGCTCGCGCACGCCGACCTTCTGGCCGGCTGCCGCCGCAGCCGCCTGCAGGCGGATGGTCTCCATCTGGCGCGGATCGATGATGTCCGGCCCAAGGATCGGCACCGGCACCGGGTCAGACGGGCCGACACCGTACCACGGCACATCGTCCATGTTGGCGAGCGACTGCCCGTCGATCTTCTTCTGCAGCGAGATCAGGCCGTGCAGCAGTGCCTGCGGCGTGGGCGGGCAGCCAGGGATATACACATCGACCGGGATGTACTGGTCGATGCCCGAGACCACGTTGTAGCCTTCCTTGAACGGGCCGCCGCCGCTGGCGCACGCGCCCATCGCGATCACATATTTCGGCTCCGGCATCTGGTTGTACAGACGCACGATCGGCACCACCATCTTCTTGGTGACCGTGCCGGATACGATCATCAGGTCGCTCTGGCGCGGGCTGGCGCGCATCACTTCCATGCCAAAGCGCGCACTGTCATAGCGCGAGGCGGCCGTCGCGATCATCTCGATCGCGCAGCATGCCAGGCCGAACAACATCGGCCAGATCGACGACCGGCGGCTCCAGTTGTAGATTTTGCTCAGGCTCGTGATCGCCACGTTGCCCTGCATGTCATCCGGAAGCGGAAACTCGGTATCATGAAGCTGGTTCAAATCCAGACTGTTCATCTGGCGCTGGCCTCCTCAAACCACTCACGCATTACATCCAGCAGCACGGCCTCAGTTGCACAGGCCGGGTCATCCGCAAACTGCGGCAGGCCCACGATCATTCGCAGCAGTTCGTCTAGGCCGACCTGCTCAATATCCACCTGCGGATGCGCCTCCATCAACGCCAGCGCAAGCGCATAAGTGCTGTCCCAATACAGGGGGTGCAGATCACTTCTCATTGCGCCCCATTTTAACACAGGTCAACCCGAAAATTCAGCCGAGTCTTCCCGTGCTCATCCCACCTTTAACTCAGGTTTTCACTCACGGTTGTCGATCTGCGCGCGCTGCAGCCTGCCGCTGTAATCCACATAGACCGATTTCCACTCGGTGAAACTGTCCAGTGCCGTCTGCCCTGCCTCGCGCATGCCATTGCCCGTGCCGCGCGTGCCGCCAAACGGGAACTGGATCTCGGCGCCCGTCGTGCCGTGATTGATATACACAATCCCTGTCGTCAGGTCGCGGATGGCCCGGAACGCCGCGTTGACATTCTCGGTGAAGATGCTGCTCGAAAGGCCGTAGGGCACGCCGTTGTTGACCTGAATCGCCTGCTCCAGCGAGTCCACCTCGATCACCGAGAGCACCGGGCCGAAGATTTCCTCGCGGGCGATGCGCATATCCACCGTCACATCTGCGAACAGCGTCGGCGTGAAGAAGTAGCCGCGGTCGAGCGTAGCCCGCCCGCCGCCCACTGCCAGCGTCGCCCCTTCACCGCGCCCGATCTCGACGTAGCGCGTCACCTTGTCCAGCGCCTTCTGGTTGACCAGCGGGCCCACTTCCACACCCGCCTCCAGCCCGTCGCCCACGCGCAGTGCGCGCGCCTTCTCAACCAGCGCCTCCACCAGCGTGCTGCGGATGCCGCGCTGCACGATCAGGCGGCTGGTGGCCGTGCAGCGCTGCCCGGTCGTGCCGTAGGCGCTCCATGTGATCGCCTGCACTGCCAGCTCCAGATTGGCGTCGTCCATCACAATGATGGCGTTCTTGCCGCCCATCTCCAGCGCGACTTTCTTGCCCAGTGCCGCCGCTGTGGTGTACACCTTCAGCCCGGTTTCGGTCGAACCGGTGAACGAGATCACGCGCACATCGGGATGGCGCACCAGCGCTTCACCCGCCACGCCAGCCCCCGTCACCAGGTTCAGCACGCCAGCAGGCAGCCCCGCCTCCTCGAACACGCGCACAAATTCCGCTGCGGTCAGCGGCGTGTCCTCGCTCGGCTTCCACACCACGGCGTTGCCCGCCACCAGCGCCGGCAGCATCTTCCAGCTCGGCACCGCCACTGGGAAGTTCCACGGCGTGACCAGCGCCACCACGCCGGCAGGCTCGCGCAGCGCCATGCCAAACTTGTTGGGCATCTCCACAGGCGCGGTGTAGCCCAGCATGCGCCGGCCCTCCCCGCCCATGAAGTACGCCATGTCGATCGCTTCCTGCACATCCCCGCGCGCCTCGGTCAGCACCTTACCCATTTCCTGGGTCATGATGCGCGAGAGATGCTCCTTGCGCGTTTCCAGAAGCTGCGCCACACGGTACAGCACTTCCCCGCGCCGGGGAGCGGGTACCAGCCGCCACTCCTGATATGCAGATTTCGCTGCCGCCACCGCCGCGTCAACATCTTCCGCGGTGCTGGCCGGCGCCAGCGCCAGTACCGCCTCCGTTGCCGGATTGACGCTGGAGAACGTTCCACCCGTGCGGGCGGGTGACCACACGCCGCCGATGTAGTTGCGGACTTCGTGCGCCATACAGGGCCCTTTTCGTCTGGCAGACGCGCCAAAAGCGCTCACGTTGTGAGAGTGAGAGTATAGAAACGCAGTTTTCGCTTGTCAACAATTTCACAAATGGACGTACGCGCCCTGCTCCAGCACGCGGCTCACATGCGCGCTGCAGCCGTAGCCAGCCAGTTGATACAGCGCATGCAGCCGATTCGCGGTGTGCTCTGCGGCCTCGTGCGTGTCGCACACCGCGCACAGCGTGGGACCGGCGCCGCTGATCACCAACCCCAGCGCACCGGCCTGCTTGGCCGCTTCGCGCGCTTCGTACAACAGCGGCATCAGGTGTGCGCGGGCCGGCTCGATCACCGTATCCGACTCCATCGCAGCGGCCATCGCAGCGACATCACCCTGCGCCAGCGCGTGCATCAGCCGCGCAACGCCGGCTGTCTGCGCGATCATCACCTTGAGCGCGACATTCGGCGGCAGCACCGAACGGGCATGCGCTGTCGGCACTTCAACATGGGGCGTCACCAGCGCCAGCAACAGCCGTGGTGGTGGCATCAGCCGGATGATCTGGTCGGCGCGCAGGCCGAAGCTGAGGGTGATACCGCCGAACAGGCAGGGTGCGACATTGTCGGCATGATACCCGCTCACCGCGGCCTCGCCTTCCAGCGAAGGCGCAAGCAGCGCCTCGCGCGGCAGAGGCTCGCCGAAAGCCGCGTTTACGGCGACCGCGGCAGCCACCGCGCTGGCCGCGCTGCTGCCCAGCCCGCTCGCCAGCGGCAGCCCCTTGCGTATCGTCAGCGCCACGCCCTCCGTCGCGCCGATCGCCTGCAGCACCGCCGCCGCCGCGATGCCCGCAGTGTTGCGCGCCGCATCCCTGGGTAGACGGCCATCATCGCCCGTGATCGCCTCGATCACCACGCCCGGCTCTGCACGGCGCTCTGCGCGCACCCAGTCACCCATTCCATCCACGGCCAGCCCGAGGATATCGAAACCGATGCCGAGGTTCGCCACGGTCGCAGGGGCAAAGGCTTCTGCACTAGACAACGGCATGCGCGATGTTATCCTTTACGGACGCGAGCGCCCTGCTCAGATACGGCGACGCCAGGCGAGGCGAGGATGATCAGTATCCTACAATGTATGGATTGCGGACGGCAATCCCCAACGAACCGCGTGCTCTACACCTGCGAAGCATGCGGCGGCCTGCTGGATGTCGTGCACGATCTGGAGGCGCTGCGCCCGGTCGTCTCGCGTGCGTTGTTCGACTCGCGGCTGGGCACGCTGGATGCGCCGTTCAACTCCGGCGTCTGGCGCTATCATGAGCTGGTCGCCCCCGATCGTCCGCCCGGCGCCATCGTCAGCCGGCCTGAAGGAAACACCAACCTCTACCGCACCCCCCGGCTGGCCGCGTGGGCCGGCGTGGATACGCTCTTCCTGAAGCACGAGGGCGAGAACCCAACCGGTTCCTTCAAGGATCGCGGCATGACTGGCGGCGTCACCCAGGCGCGTGCGCTCGGCATGACGCGGGTGGCGTGCGCATCCACCGGAAACACATCCGCATCGCTGGCCGCCTATGCCGCGCTGGCCGGCCTGCAGGGCATTGTGCTCTTTCAGAACAAGCAGGTAGCGCTGGGAAAGCTCGCTCAGGCCGTCGCCTACGGCGCGACCTGCATCCGCGTCGACGGCGATTTCGATCGCAACATGCAGCTCGTGCGCGAGATTTCCGACCAGCTTGGCATTTACGTGCTCAATTCGGTCAACGCCTTCCGCCTCGAAGGCCAGAAGACCATCATGTTCGAGACCCTCCAGCAGCTCCGCTGGCAAGCCCCGGACTGGATCGTTGTGCCCGGCGGCAATCTCGGCAACAGCTCAGCATTTGGCAAAGGCCTGCGCGAGCTGCACACCCTCGGCCTGATCGACCGGCTGCCCCGCCTGGCGATCGTGCAGGCAGAGGGCGCCAGCCCGCTCTACCGCGCCTATCAGCGCGGCTTCGACCGCCTTGAGCCCATGCACGCTGAGACGATCGCCACCGCCATCAAGATCGGCAGCCCGGTCAGCTACGCGAAAGCAGTACGCGCCCTTGGCTGGACGAACGGCGTGGTCGAATGCGTCAGCGATCAGGAGATCATGGACGCCAAGGCACTGATCGACGCCTCTGGCATCGGCTGCGAACCAGCATCCGCCTGCTCACTGGCGGGCGTACGCAAGCTGGCCGCCGCCGGCGTGATCGGTCGTGGCGAAAGCGTGGTCGGCGTGCTGACCGGCAGCGTCCTCAAGGACCCGGAAGCCACCATCGCCTATCACCGCGGTGAGCTTCCCGGAATCGACTCGCAGTATCCGAACCGCGTGTTCGAAGCAGCTGCCACCATCGAAAGCCTGCGCGGCATCCTGGAAGGCGCAGCAGCGCCCGCCTGAGCGCGTTCAGCCTTCGCTAAGCGCGATGCAGTTGCCTTCGCTGTCTTCAATCTCGGCCACCCATAATCCCTCCGAGACCTGCGTTTTGGGATAGATTACCCACGCGCCAGCCGCCTGCGCGCGCGCGTGCGTATCGTCGATGCTGCTCGTGGCGAAGTAGACCCGCGCCCCTGCCTGCCCCGGCGTGTAGCTTTCGCCCTGCGCGAGCGCACCGTTGATTGCATGTGGCTCGTCCACGCGAGGAAACAACGCCATGGCATTGCCATCTACCTCGGTACGCTCAAACGCAACTCCAAACACATCCTCGTAGAAACGGATGGCTCGCTCCAGATCGGCGACCGGGATTTCGAAGTAGCAGACTGCATGGGGCATCACCACCTCCCTGTTTGGTAGTTATGATTATGCACAAATGCACTCGGCCGCAAAATGAAACAAAAAGACCGGCCGGGCCGGTCTTTTGGAGACGATGATGGACCGATGCGGTTACGTACGGAAGCGCTGCTCCCACATCGCCGCCAGCTCGCGCACATGTGTCTTGTACACCGGCACACCAGCCAGCGCCTGCTCCAGATCGTTGAGCAGGTCATCCGTGTCCTCGATGCCCACGGCAAAGCGCACCAGATTGTCCTTCATGCCCAGCGCCGCGCGTTCTTCACTGGTCTTGTCCCAGTAGCTGACGATCGCCGGTTGCTCAATCAGGCTTTCCACCCCGCCAAGGCTGGGCGCGATGTACGGGATGCGCAGCCGGTCGATGAAATCGCTGGTGGTCTTGAGATCGCCCTTCACCTCGAACGTCACCACGCCGCCGAAGCCATTCATCTGCTCCGCTGCGATGGTGAAATCCGGATGGCTGGGCAGGCCGGGATACCACACCCGCTCAATCGCCGGGTGGCTCTCCAGGTACTGCGCCACTGCCAGCGCATTGGCATTCTGCTGCCCCATGCGCACGCCCAGCGTCTTGATGCCGCGATCCAGCAGATAGGCCGCATGCGGATCGACGATGCCGCCGAGGATGCCACGCGCATCGCGCAGCGCCTTGATGCGGTCCGCGCGACCGGTGACCACCCCCGCGAGGATGTCGTTGTGCCCGCTCAGGTACTTCGTGGCGCTGTGCAGCACCAGATCGATGCCCCACTCCAGCGGCCGCTGGTTGATTGGCGTGGCGAAGGTGCTGTCGATCATCGTCATCACACGATTACGCCGGCCAATCTCGGCGAAACGCTCGACATCCGCCACGCGCAGATACGGGTTTGTTGGACTCTCGCTGATCAGGATGCGCGTCTTTTTGGGGACGATCGCCGCTTCCATCGCCTCGTAGTCGCCCATCTGCACGACCGTGGTCTCGATGCCCAGCCGCGCCAGCATGGTCTGGCAGAACTGGCGCGTACGCCGGTAGCAGTCGTTGGTCATCACAATGTGCGACCCGGTCGGCAGGATGGTCAGCAGCACCGAGGTGACCGCATTCATGCCGGAAGCATACAGCACCGCATCCTCTGCGCCATCCAGCGCAGCCAGCTTTCGCTCAACAGCGTTGACCGTCGGATTGCCGTAGCGGCCATACTCCTCGCGGTCCTCGCCCTCGCCCCACGTGCGGCGCTCCATGTAGTCGATCAGGTCCTGCGTATCGCGGAAAGTGTACGTTGCCGTCTGCACCACTGGCTCGGTCAGGCTGTTGAACGCCTTGTTGCGGCGCGCGCCAGCATGCACCGCGCGGGTGCTGCCGCCCTGCTCCGGCTCACCATCGCCCGCGTTCGCAAAACCATTCAGATGCGCATCCATGGCGCGTTTCTCCTCTGATTCTCGGTGCTGCACAACAAAAAAAGACTTCCGCAGAAGTCTTCAGAAAGGGGCCGCTGTGCATCGCACGCTGCGCCACTCTCATCTTTCAGAACCTTCTGCCGGACTTGGCACCATGCCGTCACAAGGACGCTGGTTGCCGCGGTTTCACAGGGCCGATCCCTCCACCGCTCTGGATGAGTGTGCTTGTATGTAGTTGTATCGAAAAGAGTACCATCACTTCTCACTGCGGTCAAGCAGCTTCCGGCGAAGTTCCCATTCTGCGATATACTGACGCTAAGTGAACGACACACCCGGCACGGTCATGACCACGCATATTGACCTACGAATCATGAGCGGCGTTGAAGACGGACGACAAGTCAGCCTTGAACTGGCGCAAGGAGACGGCCTCATCGAGGGCGAGACATGGCTGATCCGCTTCGGTCGCCACGAGGACAACGACATCCATCTGCGCTACGACAGCTTCGCCTCGCGCTTTCACGCGCGCCTGCGCTGGAGTAACGACAGCTGGTGGCTGGAGGACTGCGACAGCAAGAATGGCACCTTCATCGAGCACGACCTCGACGACCTCCGGGTGAATGGCTGCATTCCGCTGACCCCGGGCGCGCTCTTTCGTGTCGGGCGCACCTGGTTTCGCATTCTGGAGGAGTGATCGATGCCGATCCTCAGCCTCAGAGACATTCAGATCTCCGCACGCCAGGAGTCTGTGCGCATGCAGCACTTCTACCTCGGCGTGGAGCATCTCTTCGTCAGTATGCTGACGCTGGACGGCGTCACCCGGGCGCTGATGCAGCAGCGCGGACTGACGCCCGAATACGTCATCGAAGCTGTTCGCCGGCGACTGGGCAAAGGGTCGCAGCAGCGCACGTTCGCCGGTATGCCGTACACCCCCCGCACTGAAAGCGTGATGAGCATCGCCAGTGATCTGATGCTGGAGCGGGGCGCGCGGGAGATCAACGAAATCGACCTGCTCACCGCCCTGCTCGAGGAGGGGGACAGCCTGCCCGTGCGCGTGCTGCGCCAGCTCGGCATCGATGTTGCAGATCTGCGGCAGGCAGCGCGCACAGGTGACACCGATGAGCGCCCCGCCGCCCTCGGCGCGGTGCCGCAGATCGCCTTCAGCGAACGCTATCAGGCGAACATTCCGCTTTCCGCAGAGCACTACCGGCTGCTGCGCAAGATGTTCTACGGCTGCAGCCAGATCCTCATCGAGCGTCAGCTGCTTGGCGGATACAGCGGCGCGCTCATCCTGGTAGTCACGCCAGTCGGCGCGGACGAACTGCGCGATGCGCCGTGTGTCGTCAAAATCGACCGTTCCGACATCATCATGGATGAGGCGCAGCGCTATGACTCTCAGGTGCGCGCTTCGCTGCCTGCGTTCACCGCTCGTCTCGAAGACACGCCGACCACAGTCAGTCCTGAGTTGGCAGCGCTGCGCTATACACTGGTCAGCGCTGACGCCGGCGAACCGCAGGACCTGCGCATGGCAGCAGCCGCACTCGGCCCGTCCCGTGTTGCCGCGCTCATCCGCGACGAACTATACCCGAACTTTGGCAAGACGTGGTGGATGCAGCGCAAGCCCTATCGCTTCACCGTCTGGACGGAATACGACTGGCTGCTGCCACCCCTGCTCACCCTGGAAGCCACGAAAACTGCCGCACCGGATGCCGTCGTCCTGCGTGATCCCGTTCGCCGCGATCGGTTCTCCGGCCTCGATTACGGCGTGCCGGTCATCGTCGAGAACTTCAGCGTGCATCGGGTAGACCGCGACCGGCACACGCTAAGTCTCAGCATCGGCCGCGGTGGGGAGAGCGCACGCCGCGCCTATCGCGTGGAGTTTCGCGATCTCGACATGGATCAGGAGGCTCACTTCCGCGGTGAAGTGATCGACCGCATCACAGGCAAGCTATGGAAGACACGAGATGATCTGCTCGCCACGGCCATCAGCGAACTGGCGCCAGACTTCGACCTGCGTGCTGCTGCGCTGCCCGGCGCAGGCCGCTATCTCACGCTGCCCAACCCGCTGCAGCGCTATCACGCACTGCTGGATCGGCAGGTCGACGGGTCGCTCAGCAAGCTCCACGGCGACCTGCACCTGGGCAACATCCTCGTCGGCCACCGCGGCATCACATTTCTGATCGACTTCGCCCAGGCGCGCAGCGGTCATGCACTGTTCGACTGGGCCTGCCTCGAGGTGAGCCTGCTGGATCGGATGGTGATGCCCGCATTTGGAGAGGACTGGCAGGCCGCGCGCGCGGCCATCAGCGCCGTGGATGGGCTGGAGAACTCCACTCCCGGCGGCAGCAGCCCGCTGGCCCCCACCGCGGCGGTGCGCGAAATCGTCAGCGCCAATCTTGCGACATTCGGTCGCTGGCTGGAGTACGATCTCGCACTGGCATTCTGCGGGCTGCGCGCTGCCACGTGGGAGACCATGTCTCCCGGGGGCAGGCGCGCAGCCTTTCTGCTATCTGCATTGGCGATGGCGAATATCGAAGGCAGTGGCCGCAGCAGCGGTGACCCGACCACCAGCGATCGCACCGACATCTATCCGCAGCCGTCGTAGCGCGTGGTCGCAGTCGCTACAGCCCGCCCAGCACGGCCTGCACGTACTCAGCGGTGCTGATGAATGCGCCACCGCGCGGAGCGATGTCGGCCGTGCGCGCGCCGGCATCCAGCGCCGCATCGACGGCCCGCTCCACGGCGGCCGCCTCCGCCTCCAGCCCCAGGCTGTAACGCAGCATCATCGCTGCGCTCAGGATCGCGCCAGTCGGGTTGGCCTTGCCCTGCCCGGCGATATCGGGCGCGCTGCCGTGCACCGGCTCATACAACCCCATCGTGCCCGCGCCCAGCGAAGCCGAAGGCAGCATGCCGAGCGAGCCCGCCAGCACCGACGCCTCATCCGTCAGGATGTCGCCGAACATATTCCCGGCCACCAGCACGTCAAAGCTGGCCGGGCGCGTGATCAGGTACATCGTCGCCGCATCCACCAGCACATGATCGAGCGCGACTTCCGGATAGTCGTCGTGCAGGCGCACGACCGTGCGCCGCCACAGCCGCGAAGACGCCATGACGTTGGCCTTGTCCACGGAAGTCAGTTTGCGCCGCCGGCCCTGCGCGGCACGATAGGCGACATGCGCCACACGCTCTACTTCGGGCACGGTGTACAGCTCGGTGTCGTATGCCGAGTCGCCGTCGCCCTGTTCCTGTCGCGGCCCGAAGTAGCTGCCGCCCGTCAGCTCGCGCACGAACAACAGATCGACACCCTCCAGCACCTCCGGCTTGAGCGGGGTGTGCCCCGCCAGCGCGGGATACGTGCGCACCGGCCGCAGGTTGGCGAACAGGTCGAAATGCTTGCGAATCTTCAGCAGGCCCTGCTCCGGGCGCACCGCCGCCGTTGGATTGTCCCACTTCGGCCCGCCGACTGCGCCCAGCAGGATGGCGTTCGCCCCTTCACACAGGCGGATGGTCTCGTCCGGCAGGGCAGAGCCCGTCCGGTCGATCGCAATCCCACCGATCAGGCCTTCCTCAAACTCGAACGTATGCCCGTTCGCCGAAGCCACGCGCTGCAGCACCTCAATCGCAGCCGCCGTCACCTCCACACCAATGCCATCGCCCGCAACAACAGCGATCCTTGCTTTCATCGTTTCTGCAACCCCTTCAACAAAAGCCGCGGGGGTTCGTCTCCCGCGGCTGCCATCGCCATCCTCGCGTCCTGCGCCTAGCCAACGACCGACTCTGCAGCAACCTCACCCGCCACGCACAGACCGTACTCCATGCTGTCCACCAGCGCCAGCCAGCTCGCGCGGATGATGTTCTGCCCCGCCCCGACCGTACTCCAGCGCTGCTCTCCGGCCTGCGTCTCGATCAGCACGCGCGTCATCGCTGCCGTGCCACCCGCCCCATCCAGAATGCGCACCTTGTAGTCCGCCAGCTGAAAGCGGGCGATCTGCGGGTAGCGCGGCATCAGCGCCTTGCGCAGCGCCAGGTCGAGCGCGTTCACCGGGCCGTTGCCTTCTGCTGCGGTGTGCACGATTTCGCCGTCGATCTCCAGCTTCACCATCGCCTCGGCAATCGTGCCACGCCCGCGCCGGTCCTCGACGATCGTGGTGAAGTCGACCAGCGTGAACAGCGGCGCGTAGTCTGGCTTTGCCCGGTACAGGCGCACCGCCACCGAGGCTTCAGCGCCCTCGAACACGTAACCCTGATACTCCAGCCGCTTGATATCTTCCAGCACGCGCACCGCTTCAGCGCTGCTCACATCCAGGCCGAATTCCTCCGCCTTGCTCAGCAGGTTGCCCTGGCCCGAAAGATCGGAGACCAGCACGCGCATCTCGTTGCCCACCAGCGCCGGATCGATATGCTGATAGCTGTCGACGTTGCGCCGGATCGCCGCGACATGAATGCCGCCCTTGTGCGCGAATGCGCTTTTGCCCACATATGCCAGATGATCGTCTGGCGCCAGATTGGCGATCTCCGCCACGGCGCGCGCCACCCGCGTCAGATGGCGCAGCCGGCCTTCCGGCAGCGCGCGCAGCCCCATCTTCAGCTCCAGGTCCGGGATGATGCTGCACAGGTTGGCATTTCCACAGCGTTCGCCATACCCATTAATCGTGCCCTGCACCTGCTCCGCGCCCTGATGCACCGCGGCCAGCGTGTTGGCCACCGCCAGCTCGCTGTCGTTGTGCGTGTGTATGCCCAGCCGCAGCCCTGGGAAGGCCTGACGCACTGTCTCTACGAAGCGCCCGACCTCCCACGGCATCGTGCCGCCGTTGGTGTCGCACAGAGTCACCACATCCGCTCCGCCATCCGCAGCGGCGCGCACGGTCTCCAGTGCGTACTCCATGTCCAGCTTGAAGCCGTCAAAGAAGTGTTCGGCGTCGTAGATCACTTCCTTGCCCAGCGCCTTGAGATAGCGCACACTCTCGCGGATCATGCGCAGGTTCTCGTCTGCTGTCGTCTGCAGCACATCAGTCACGTGCAGCATCGATGTCTTGCCGACCAGCGTCACCACCGGCGTGCCGGCGTCCACCAGCGCACGAATATTGACATCGTCATCCGGCTGCGCGCCCTTGCGGCAGGTGCTGCCGAACGCAGCGATGCGCGCCTGCGCCAGCGGCACATCCCGCACCGCATCGAAGAATGCCGCATCTTTCGGGTTACTCCCCGGCCAGCCGCCCTCAATATAGGCCACACCGAGCTGATCGAGCAGCGTCGTCACACGCAGCTTGTCCGCCAGCGACAGCGAAATCCCCTCGCGCTGGGTTCCATCGCGCAGTGTGGTGTCGTAGATGGCGATCCAGCGGTTGCCTGCAGTCATCAGTCCCCCCGGCGTTCAGGCCGGCACCTGCGTATTCACCCGGCTGGCATGCGCGCCCTCAAACTCGGCGATCGTGCTATCCAGGCTCAGCACGTAGCCAAGCTGGTCAACGCCGTTGAGCAGGCAGTGCTTCGAGAACCCGTCGATGGGGAAGGTCACCGATCGCCCATCCGGCAGCGTCACGCTCTGTGACGCCAGATCGACGCGCACTTCAGCGGTCGGCTCTTCCTGCGCCAGGCTGATGAGCTGCCGGTGCGTGGCCTCGTCCACCACGATCGGCAGCAGGCCATTCTTGAGCGCGTTGTTGCGGAAGATGTCCGCGAAGTACGTGCTGATGACCGCGTGGAAGCCCGCGCCCACCAGCGCCCACGGCGCGTGCTCGCGCGAGCTGCCGCAGCCGAAGTTGTGCCCGCCGATCAGCACCTGCGCGCCCTGATACTCCGGTCGATTGAGCGGGAACTCCGGCTTCGGCGTGCCATCGCTCTCATAGCGCCAGTCGGCGAAACAAGCGGCGCCCAGCCCCGCCTTGTCCGTCACTTTGAGATAGCGTGCCGGGATGATCTGATCCGTATCGATGTCATTGATCGGCAGCGCGACTGTGCGGCCGCTGAACGCCTTGACAGGTTCCATGTTAGGCATACTCCCTTTCGCCCACCACTTCGCGCGGGTCAGTGATCACGCCGTTGATGGCGGTCGCGGCGGCCGTCAGCGGGCTGGCGAGGAACGTGCGCCCACCCTTGCCCTGCCGCCCTTCAAAGTTGCGATTGCTGGTGCTGACGGCGTACTGGCCGGGCTGAAGCTGATCGCCATTCATCGCGATGCACATCGAGCAGCCCGCCTCACGCCACTCCGCGCCCGCCTCGCGGAAGACACGGTCGAGGCCCTCCGCCTCGGCCTGCGCCTTCACCTGCTGCGAGCCCGGCACCACCATCACGCGCACGCTGTCCGCCACGCGCCGGCCACGCATGATCTTCGCCGCTTCGCGCAGATCAGAGATGCGGCTGTTGGTGCAGCTCCCGATGAACACCACATCCACCGGCTTGCCCAGCAGGCGCTGTCCCGGCTGCAGGCCCATATAGGTCAGCGCCTTGTCCAGCGCCAGCTTCTGGCTCACATCGCCCGCCTGGTCCGGATCCGGCACGCTGGCGGTGATCGGCATCCCCATGCCCGGATTGGTGCCGTAAGTGATCATCGGCACCAGCTCATGCGACTCGAGCGTCACTTCCGCATCGAACGCCGCGCCCTCGTCCGTCGGCAGCGTGCGCCAGCCCGCCACCGCCGCTTCCCATGCCGCGCCCGACGGCGCGTGCGGCTTGCCGTACACATAGTCGAACGTCGTGTCGTCCGGCGCGATCATGCCAGCGCGCGCACCGCCCTCGATCGACATGTTGCAGATGGTCATGCGGCCTTCCATGCTCAACCCGCGGATGGCCTCGCCCATGTACTCGAACACATAGCCCGTGCCGCCGCCGATGCCGATCTTGGCGATCACCCCAAGGATGATGTCCTTGGCGGTCACACCCGGCGCCAGCGCGCCGTTAACGCGCACAGCCATGGTCTTCGGCTTGTTCTGCAGCAGGCACTGCGTCGCCAGCACCATCGCCACCTCGCTGGTGCCAATACCGAAGGCCAGCGCGCCGAAAGCGCCGTGCGTGCTGGTGTGGCTGTCGCCGCACACGATGGTCATGCCTGGCTGCGTCAGGCCCTGCTCTGGCCCGATGACATGCACGATCCCCTGATTGCGCGTGCCCAGGTCGAACAGGCGCACGCCGAAGTCCGCGCAGTTGCGGCGCATCACATCCAGCTGCGCCGCGGCCATCGTGTCGGTGACCGGGATCAGGCCGTCTGCACCACGCGGCGTGGTCGGCGTGCTGTGATCCATCGTCGCCAGCGTGTGCTCAGGTCGGCGAACCTTCAGGCCACGCTCGCGCAGCAGCGTGAAGGCCTGAGGTGACGTCACCTCGTGAACCAGATGCAGATCAATGTACAGCACAGCCGGCAGATCATCGCTCTGTGGCCGGACCAGGTGCTGGTTCCATACCTTCTCAAACAGGGTCTTTGGTGCTTGTGCAGTCATGCCCGTCTCTTTCCCGAGTTTTTCGTGCTGTATTGTCGCCAGCGCGGATCCGCGCGGCGCCGCCTACCAATACGATCAGTTCCCGCCCGATAGCTGAACGGTGGCCGCTTCGCCTTCCGGTTCCACTTTGGAGCCCAGCCCCATGCCCGCCACCATGCGATTGAGCGCGGCCAGGTATGCCTTGACGCTGGCGACGATGATATCATCATCCGCGCCGTAACCGCCGAACGAGCGATGTGTGTTCGGATCAGCGATGCGCACTGTCACTTCGCCCACCGCGTCAATCCCTTCCGTCACGCTGTGCACACTGTATTCGATCAGCGTGTTCGGGCACTGCACGACCATATCCACCGCGCGGAAGCACGCATCGACCGGCCCGGTGCCCACCGCAGCGACGACCACGCTCGTCCCCTCTGGCGTCTGTATGCGCGCCGTGGCTGTCGGCATCCCCATCGTCCCGGACGTGACCTGAATATCCTGCAGGCTGAAGTACTCGATGGGCTTGTGCAGCTCATCGGTCATCAGCGCCTCCAGATCGGCATCCGTGACGTTCTTCTTGGCATCCGCCAGCACCTTGAACCGCTCGAACACCGCCGCAAGCTGGTCTTTATCCAGCTCGTAGCCCAGCTCCTGCAGGCGCACGCGCAGCGCATGGCGGCCGCTGTGCTTGCCCAGCACCAGCCGGCTCTGCGTCCAGCCGACGCTCTCCGGAGTCATGATCTCATACGTGCTGGCGTGCTTCAGCATACCATCCTGATGAATCCCCGCTTCGTGCGCGAAAGCATTCGCTCCGACGATCGCCTTGTTCGGCTGCACCGGCATACCGGTGTAGTTGCTCACCATGCGGCTGGTCTTGACGATCTCGCGGCTGTTGATATGCGTGCGCAGCTTGTAGAAGTGCGGGCGCGTCTGCAGCGCCATCGCCACTTCCTCCAGACTGGTGTTTCCCGCGCGCTCGCCAATCCCATTGATCGTCACTTCCACCTGGCGCGCGCCCGCCACCACCCCGGCCAGCGTATTGGCAGTCGCCAGGCCCAGGTCATTGTGGCAATGCACAGACCAGATCACCCCGCTGCCCCTGCCCGCGCCGGGCGTCCCCGCGATCAGCGTCGCCAGGGTCTCGCCCCATTCAGCCGGCGTGACATAGCCCACGGTATCCGGGATGTTGAGCGTGGTCGCCCCGCACTCCACCGCCAGCGCACACACCTCAATCAGGAACTGCGGATCCGTGCGCCCGGCATCCATCGGGCTGAATTCGATATCGGGGCACAGGCTGCGCGCCAGCGTGACCATGCCGCGCACGACATCCAGCGCCTGCGGGCGAGAAAGCCCCGTCTGATACTTCAGATGAATATCGGAGGTGCCGAGGAACGTGTGAATGCGCGGCTTGGCCGCTCCCTTCACGCCCTCCCAGCACGTGACGATGTCGCGTTCCACCGCGCGCGCCAGCCCGCAGATCGTCGGACCGTCTGGCGTGCCCACCTCCGCAGCGACACGCTGCACCGCCGCGAGGTCATCCGGCGAAGCGGCGGGAAAACCCGCCTCAATGATGTCCACGCCCAGCAGCTTGAGCTGCCGCGCAATTTCGAGTTTCTCGGCGCTGCTCAGCGTCGCGCCGGGGCTTTGCTCACCATCGCGCAGCGTGGTGTCGAAGAACAGGACGACGTCTTCCGGAACCGGAGCTTTCGTATTCTGCGTCATGATCGGGGTGATCCTTTGTCTACGCACATGCCGGTAAGAAGCGCTGGAAGGCCGGGAAGGCCATCTTCAGCCACAGGATCACCCCCCTTCTACGCCAGCTTCGTCGGGATGCATCACTTCCTCCCGCCCCTCTTCGGGCGGCGCAACGACGGCCTGCTCCAGATCGCACACCGGCTGATAGCCCAGGCGCAGGTAGACGCGGTTGGAAGGCGCATAGTCCAGATCCGCAAACAACAGCACATACGCGCAGCCCCGGTCGAGCAGCTCCTGCGTCAGCGCCGCCGAGATAGCGCCGCCGAAGCCCCGCCCACGCTGTGCCGGCGGCGTGTACACCGGCCCAATACGATAAGCGTGGCGCATCGGCGCGCCGTAGCCGGCCATCGCCACCGGTTCCCCGGCGGCGTTCTCCCAAAGGCGCATCCCGGCCACTTCCGGCGCGCTCAGCGTGCGCGTGCGTACGATCGGCGCCGGGTCGTGCGCGGGCATGCGGGCCAGGGCCTCCGCGTGAAACTCACCCAGCCACGCAGCCAGCAGCGGCAGATCCGCTTCCAGCGCCGCCCGCATCCGTCCTTCGGGCACTGGTGGCGGAGTCACGTGTTCACAGCGATACAGGCGCTCGGTGTAGCCATGCTCAAAGCGCTCACCGGTCAGTTCAGACCACGCGGCCATGAACGGCTCCAGCGTCTCGCGCAGGCCCAGCGCCGTAGGGATCGTGCTGGTCGTCTCGCGCAGCGCGCGTGCGAGCGCCCTGCCCGCACCCGCCACCCGCGAAGCGGCCAGCACTGCCCCATGTGGTGGCGTCCGCATCAGGAATCCGGCCGCTTCGCCCCTGGCGTCATAAGCCGTCAGGAACACCTGGTCAGGTTGCCAGGTGTGGCCCCCCAGGCGCATGGCATGCAGCACACCTACGGGAACGCAGTTGGCGTCCTCGTTCACTTCCAGATACGGAAGCGCGTGCTGCAGCAGCGCCTGTGGGTCGTGCCACCGCCGAACATGCATGATCGGTGTTAGCTTTCCTGCTTGATATTCTTGGCGTTCAGGAACGACATCATCGGGCGCAGCCTGCCGCCAACTTCCTCGATCAGCAGGTTATGCTCGCGGCGGCGGCGCGCCTTGAACTCCGGCAATCCTGCCTTGTTCTCAGCGATCCAGTTGCGCGCAAACGTGCCGTCCTGGATGTTGTGCAGCACCTCAGCGAAGTATTCCTTCACCTGCTGCTCCACATGATCGCCCACGACATAGCCGCCATACTCGGCCGTATCGCTCACGCT
The DNA here is from genome assembly GCA_964654755.1 of uncultured Pleurocapsa sp. GTDB lineage: Bacteria > Chloroflexota > Anaerolineae > Aggregatilineales > Phototrophicaceae > Flexifilum. Next base: position 23,374 of record CAZZJW010000011.1, read on the forward strand.
GTACCACATGTAGCTCAGGCCACCCTCGTACATCAGATCGACGATCAGCTTGAGTTCGTGCAGGCACTCGAAGTAAGCGACTTCCGGCTGATAGCCAGCCTTCACCAGCGTCTCAAATGCCGAGCGGATCAGCGCAGTCACGCCACCGCACAGCACCACCTGCTCACCGAACAGGTCGGTCTCGGTCTCTTCCTTGAACGTGGTCTCGATCACGCCGGCCCGCGTGCAGCCGATGGCCTTGGCATACGCCAGCGCGAGCGCCCGCGCCTGTCCGGTGGCATCCTGGTGGACTGCCACCAGCCCGGGTGTGCCCGCGCCCTCGCGGAACACCTCACGCACGCGGTGGCCAGGCGCCTTGGGAGCGACCATCGTCACATCCACGCTGGCAGGCGGCTGGATCTGCTTGAAGTGGATGTTGAAGCCATGCGCAAACATCAGCATCGCGCCCGGCTTGAGGTTCGGCGCCACCTCGTCCGCATACACCTGCGCCTGCCGGGTGTCGGGGATGAGGATCATGATGATGTCCGCCTGCGCCACTGCCTGCGCCACGGAAAACACCTGCAGCCCGTCCGCGCTGGCCTTCGCCGCGCTCTTGCTGCCGGTGTGCAGGCCGACGATCACGTGCATGCCGCTGTCGCGGGCGTTCAGCGCGTGGGCGTGGCCCTGGCTGCCATAGCCAATCACAGCAAGCGTCTTGCCGTTCAGCAGCGCGAGATCAGCGTCCTTGTCGTAGTACAACGTAGCCAAAATTCCCTCTCCTCGATAAGGGCAGTCGCTGCCCGATGCGCATCAGCAGCCGCGCGTCCACTTCGGCACGCGGCTGCGGTCGTCCGTGGCGCCGATGCGCCTAGACGCTGTACACCTGATAAGTGCTGCTGTTGCTGCCGTTGCTGTTCTTCACCGTCGCGGGTACAACCGGCTCGTATGCGCTGTCCATGATGCGCACACCACGCCCCATCGCCACCACGCCGGTGCGCACCATCTCGACGATCCCCAGCGGCCCGAGCCTGTCGATCAGCTCCTGCACCAGGTTCTCCTGCGCGGCGATCTGCACGATCGCCACTTCCGGGCCGATATCGACGATCTGCGCCGGGTACTGATCGCAGATCTCCGTCAGCATATTGCGCGACTCGGCGTCATTGGCGCGCACCTTGATCAGCGCCAGATCGCGGCTGACATGCGGCTCCTGCGAAACCAGCGACACATCGATCACGTTGATCAGCTTGAACAGGTTGGCAGCGATGCGCCGGCCTTCTGCCTTGCTGCCATCCACCACGATCGTCATCCGCGAGATGTGCGAACGATGGGTGCGTCCCACCGTCAGGCTGTCCACGTTGAAGTTGCGCCGGCGGAACAGGCTGGCCACGCGGTTGAGCACGCCCGGCTTGTTCTCGACAAGCGCCACCAGAACCTGCTTGTTACTTTCCGCTGTGCTGGTCATCGGATTACTCCTGGGCTTCGCCGGGCTTCGGCCGGCGGATCATCTTGTGCAGGTCTGCGCCGGCGGGCACCATCGGGTAAACGATCTCTTCCTTCTCCACCATGTACTCGATCAGCACCGGGCCGTCGATGCTGCGGGCAAAAGCCACCGACTCGGCGATCTGCTCCCGCGTGGTCACGCGCATCGCCGGGATGCCATAGGCCTCCGCCAGCTTGACGAAATCCGGGTTGAACATCGGCGTGGCGTAGTAGCGTTCCTCATAGAAGAACTCCTGCCACTGCCGCACCATCCCCAGATAATTGTTGTTGATGATGGCGATCTTGACTGGCACGTTTTCCTGCCGTGCGGTCGCCAGCTCGGCCAGCGTCATCTGGAAGCCGCCGTCACCCACGATCGCCCACACTTCCTCGTGCGGCATCCCCATCTTGGCCCCGATCGCTGCGGGCAGGCCGAAGCCCATCGTGCCCAGCCCGCCGCTGGTGATCATGGTCTGCGGGCGCTGGTGCGGGTAGTACTGCGCCTCCAGCATCTGATGCTGTCCCACGTCCGTAACGGTGATGCACTCCCCGCCGGTGTGACGCCACAGATCGTTGATGACCTGCGCCCCCAGCAGCACGCCCGAAGACTCCCGGTTGATGATATCGCGCTCGCTGGAGTCTTCCTTCCAGTCGCGGATCTGGTTGAGCCACGCAGGATGCGTCATCGTCTTCACGCCCGGCAGGAGCTGCGTCAGCACCGCCCGCAGATCGCCGACCACCCCCACGTCCACCTTGACGTTCTTGTTGATCTCCGACGAGTCGATGTCGACGTGGATCTTCTTCGCGTTCGGCGCGTAGGTGCGGATGTTGCCCGTCACTCGGTCGTCGAAGCGCATCCCCAGCGCGATCAGCAGGTCCGCCTCCTGAATGGCGTAGTTGCTGGCCGCCTCGCCGTGCATGCCCATCATCCCGATCGTGAGCGGGTGGCTTTCCGGCAGCGCGCCCTTGCCCAGCAGCGTAAGGGCCACCGGGATCTGTGCGCGCTCGGCCAGCTCGCGCACCTCGTTGGTCGCGCCAGACATCATGATGCCGTGCCCCGCCAGGATTACCGGGCGCTCCGCCTGATGGATCAGCTCCAGCGCGCGCTCAATTTCGTCCGGGCGCGCCTTCTGCGGCGGGCGATAGCCGGGCAGGCGAATCTCATCCTGCGGATACACAAACTCGATCTTCTCCTGCTGCACATCCTTCGGGATGTCGATCAGCACCGGGCCGGGCCGCCCCGTGCGCGCGATGTAGAACGCCTCGCGCACGATGTACGGCAGCTCGTGGATGTCCATCACCAGATAGTTGTGCTTCGTCACCGGCAGCGTCACGCCGGTCACATCCGTCTCCTGAAAGGCGTCGGTGCCGATTCCGCCGCGCGTCACCTGGCCGGTGATACACACGATCGGAGACGAGTCCATCATCGCGGTGGCGATGCCGGTCACCAGGTTGGTCGCCCCCGGGCCGCTGGTCGCCATCGCCACGCCCACCTTGCCAGTGGCACGCGCATATCCATCCGCCATGTGCGATGCGCCCTGCTCGTGCCGCACCAGCACATGATGAATCTGCGGATACTTGGTCAGCGCATCATAGGTGGGCAGGATCGCGCCACCCGGATAGCCGAAGATCAGGTCTACCCCTTCACGAACCAGACATTCCAGTAAAATCTCGGAGCCACTTAACACGGGTCCCATGATCTCTTGCTCCACGCTTCGCTGTGATCGGGCTGGATTATGCGCCGGCTGCTGCCGGGCGTGCGGGCGTCAGCCAGCCATACTGATCTGGCTTCTGACCACTGGTATAGGCGAAGAACAGGTCCTGCACGGCCTTGGTGATCGGGCCGCGGCTGCCCGCACCCACCGTGACACGATCGACCGAACGCACCGGCGTGACTTCCGCCGCCGTGCCGGTCATGAAGATCTCGTCCGCGATGTACAGCATATCGCGCGGGATGGCCTCGAAGCGCACCTCAATTCCCAGCTCCCGCAGCAGGGTCAGCACGGTGTCGCGCGTGATACCCAGCAGGATAGAAGATGCCGGCGTGGGCGTGAACACCACATTGTTGTAAACCACGAAGATGTTCTCACCGGCGCCTTCGCTCACCGTGCCACTGTAGTCGAGCGCCAGCCCCTCATTGAAGCCGTTGTCATGCGCTTCCATCGTGATGAACTGGCTGTTGACGTACTGACCGCCGATCTTGGCCATCGACGCGCCTGTGTCCGGGGCAATCCGCCGCCACGAGCTGACCTGCACATCCACGCCCTGCTCGATCGCCTCTGCGCCCAGATAACGCCCCCACTCCATCGTCATGATGAAGACGTCGACCGGGTTCTTGCGGCCTTCCACACCCAGCGGCCCGGCGCCGCGCATGGCGATCGGGCGAATGTAGCACGCCTCGTGGCCGTTGCGACGCACGGTCTCCAGAATGGCCTGGTTGACCTGATCCTCGGTGAAGGGCATCGCCATCCGCGCGATCTTCGCCGACTGGAACAGCCGCCGCGTGTGCGGTTGCAGCCGGAACACCGCAGGCCCCGCCGGCGTCGCATACGCGCGCACGCCCTCGAATACGCTCGAGCCGTAGTGCAGCGCGTGCGTGGAAATGTGTACCGTGGCAGAATCCCAGGGTACGTATTCGCCATTCTTCCAGATGGTGGTCGCAGGCATCGTCTTGGCATCTCCTCTCATCGTACTGAAACGCGACAGCCGCTTTCCCGTTCAGGCGCGGTCTTGAACGGCAGGTGGTGCGCTGCCAGGCAGGCATTCAACACTGGCATGGACATGCTCACCACCGCATAGAAACTCCGGTCGCGGCATGCACCTCACCGCGCGCTGCGTCCTCGCAAGCCCTCAAACAAAAAGCCCCCTCGCTTGGGGGCTTTCGCTGCTCATCCTGACGCGCTTTCAGTCACCGCCCAAGCACTTACGCCCCGCCGCAAATAAGGCCGACGAGTACGAGACCATCAAGGCTAAGGACGAGAGCGCTGCTGGCGCGCATTTACTGCCGCTTTCGAATACTTTCGAACTTGTTGTGTAGCGTAACGCGCTTGTGCAAGTGTGTCAAGGCATTCGCGAAGATTGCCTCCCACTTCGCTGGAATTGGTATACTATCACCAGTATCGGATATGCAATGCGCACAATCATTCATAGCGCTTCAAGATGCTCCCGCGCCAGCCGAATCTGCTCGCGCACGGCATCCGGAGCAGTGCCGCCAAACGCGGACCGGCGCGCCACTGACAGGCGAAAGTCGAAGACCTGCAGCACGTCCGCCTCGAACAGCGGGCTGATCTGGCGAAAGTCCTCCACTGCAAGCTGCGACAGACGCACGCCCTTCTGCGCAGCCAGGCGCACTGCTGCGCCCGCCGCGTGATGCGCCTGCCGAAACGGCAGCCCACGCTTCACCAGGTAATCCGCAAGATCGGTCGCCAGCATGTCTGGGTCGAGCGCCGCCGCCATGCGCTCCGGGTGCAGCTTCAGCGTAGCGATCACGGCAGTCAGCACCGGCGCCATTTGCAGCACGGTATCCACCGAGTCGAACAGCGCTTCCTTGTCTTCCTGCAGGTCTTTGTTGTATCCCGTCGGCAGCCCCTTCAGCGTGGTCAGGAAGCCGGTGAGCGTGCCGATCAGCCGCCCCGCCTTGCCGCGCGCCAGCTCCATCGGGTCGGGGTTGCGCTTCTGCGGCATCAGGCTGGAGCCAGTGCTGTACCGGTCATTGAGCGAGACGAAGCCAAACGCCGGATTGCTGAACATCACCAGGTCCTCGGAAATCCGGCTGAGATGCGTGCCCATGAGCGCCAGCGCAAACAGTGTCTCCGCCACATAATCGCGGTCGCTCACCGCATCCAGACTGTTGGGCATCGGCGCACCCAGGCCCAGCGCCTCGGCCAGCGCATGCCGGTCCACATCGAACGGCGTGCCTGCCAACGCACCCGCGCCCAGCGGTGACCAGCGTGCGCGCTGTGCTGCGCCTTCCAGCCGCTCATCGTCGCGCGCCAGCATCCAGAAGTAGCTCATCAGCCAGTGCGCCGCGCTCAGCGGCTGCGCGGGCTGCAGATGCGTGTAGCCGGGCATCAGCGTGTGGAGATGCCCCTCAGCCGTCTGCACCAGCGCGCGCTGCAGTTCGCGCAGCTGAGCGCGCACGCGCGCGATGGCATGCAGCGTCCACAGCCGGAAGTCCGTCGCCACCTGATCGTTGCGGCTGCGGCCGGTATGCAGCTTGCCACCCACCGGGCCGATCAGCTCGGTCAGGCGGCGCTCCACGGCGGTGTGAATGTCCTCATCCCCCGGCCCAAACTGGAAGCGCCCGCCCTCGAATTCGGCGCGCACCTGCTCCAACCCCGCCACGATCTGCGCCGCTTCGTCATGGCTGATCACCCCGGCGGCGGCGATGGCGCGCGCGTACGCGATGCTGCCCGCGATGTCCTGCAACGCCATGCGCTGATCGAAACTGATACTGTCATTGAGCGCGCGCAGATCATCGTCCGTCGGCTCTGAAAACCGTCCACCCCACAGCGTCATGCGCGCTATCCTGTCCTGTCCCGCCGATCATCTGTTTCACAGCCCGGAGCAGCCGGGGCGAAGCCCCTACATGCCGCATCTGCTCCGGGCCGATTGAGGAATTCAGTCGCGCTTGAACTTGCTGTAGTCCGGCTGGCGATAGCGGCTGGCGCCACCCCCGTCGATCTGCAGCAGAGACTCCACTTTCAGCGGCAGGCCGAACAACTGAATGAAGCCTTCGGCGTCGCGCTGATCGTAGACGTTCTCCTCGCCGAACGAGGCGTAGTCCTCGCGATACAGGCTGGCATCGCTCTTGCGGCCCACCACGATCACGTTGCCCTTGTACAGCTTGACGCGCACCACGCCGCGCACGTTCTCCTGCGTGATATTCACGAACGCATCCAGTGCCTCACGCAGGCGCGAGTACCACAGGCCGTTGTACACCAGCTCAGCATACTTGACCGCGAGGATGTCCTTGTAGTGCATGCTGTGCTTGTCCAGCGTGATGCTCTCCAGCGCCTGATGCGCCTTGAACAGGATCGTCCCACCCGGGGTCTCGTACACACCGTGACTCTTCATGCCGACCAGCCGGTTCTCGACCATGTCGATTCGGCCGATGCCGTGCTTCGCGCCCAGCGTGTTCAGCAGCGTGAACAGCTCGACTGGCGGCAGCTTCTGGCCGTTCACCGCGATCAGCGTGCCGCGGTCAAATGTCAGCTCCACCAGTTCCGCTGCATCCGGCGCGTTCTCCGGGGAACTGGAAAGCTGATACATCACCTCTTCCGGCTCCAGCCACGGGTTCTCCAGCGGCCCACCCTCGTGGCTGAGATGGAACAGGTTGCGATCCCGGCTGTAGATCGACTTGAGCGTGCTGGTGATCGGCACGCCAAACTCCTGCGCGTAGGCGATGCAGTCCTCGCGGCTCTTCAGGTCCCACTCACGCCACGGCGCGATGACCTTCAGCTTCGGATTGAGCGCCATCGCGCTCACTTCGAAGCGCACCTGATCGTTACCCTTGCCGGTGCAGCCATGCGCGATTGCGTCCGCGCCCTCGATTTCCGCGATCTCCACCAGATGTTTGGCGATCAGTGGCCGCGCAAATGACGTACCCAGCAGGTACTGGCGCTCGTACACCGCTCCTGCACGCAGCGTCGGGTAAACGAAGTCGGTGAGGAACTCCTCGCGCAGATCGCGGACATACAGCTTGCTCGCGCCAGTCCGCTTCGCCTTCTCGTCGAGGCCTTCCAGCTCGTCTCCCTGGCCCAGATCGGCGGTGAAGCACACCACTTCCGCCTTGTAGTTGTTTCTCAGCCAGGTCAGGATGACCGAGGTATCCAACCCGCCGCTGTAGGCCAGCACAATCTTCCTGACCTCTTTGCTGCCGCCTGCCATGGTGCATCTCCTCGCATCGCTGCAAACGAAAAGACCCCGGTGTGCGCTCCGGGGTCTGTGATCACGTGATCTTCAGAGGTTACGCGCGCCCCAGCGCCCCGGACTGGTGACCAGTGCCGCTGCGACGGATACGACGGACGAGCGCATGTTTCCTCATGAGGCGCTTATCTTACCGTGCCGACTCAGGCTGTCAAGTCGCAGGCGGCGCTTCGTCGTGTCGCAGCCGCCAGTACACGATGCCTTCGCGCCGCAGATAGTGGAAGTCGACCAGTTCGCGCCGCAGCAGCGCAAAATCCTCGTGATGCCGCCTGAGGATCTCGTTCACTTCCTTCTCCGGATAGCGCCGTCCGAACTCGAACTGCCCGGCCAGATAGTCCAGCACCACCAGCAGTTTCCGGCGCGCCGCGGGGATCTGCGTCAGCCGCCCCTCACTCATGAACCGGCGCAGCGTCCGCGCCGCGAAGTCCTCTGGCGTCTCCTCTGGCTTCACCAGCGCCGCCAGCTTCTTGCGCGAGAGCACATCGCGGTTCAGCGCCGCCAGCGCCTTCGTGTTCAGCGCATAGACGTGCCGGCTGCCCTGCGGCGTCATGCTCACCAGCCCCGCAGCGCGCAGCATCGCCAGATTCTCCGAGACTGAAGACTCGCGCAGCTGAAGCATTTCCGCCAGCTCCCCCACCGTCAGCGGACCGCTGGCCAGCAGCCCAGCAATCTTCAGCCGGTTCTCGTTCGCCATCACTTTGAAGAAGGCCAGCAGCTGATCGAACGACTCCTGGCTCATCCCGCCACTCCGGTCACTTGCCCGTTGCCTGCAGCATTTCGGCAGTCCCCGAATTCGTCAACCGATCACCGAGCCGACTCTGTTATTGCGGTGTCCCCGTTGCGCGTTGCAGTTCGCTACCGCACGTCCGGCACCTGCGCGCGGTGGCGGGCCGCCAGCGCCGTCAGGTGGTACAGCAAGCGATCCACATCCGCCCCGGTGCTGTGCCGGCCCAGCACAAAGCGCATCTGCCCCATCAGCCGGTCCGGATCCACATCCATCGCCACCAGCACATGGCTCGGCTCCTGCTGGCCGGTGGTGCATGCGCTGCCTCCGCTGGCGGCGATGCCGACCTCGTTCAGGTCCAGCAGCAGCGAGTCACCATTCAGGCCGCGCATGGCGAAGCTGGCATGGCCGGGCAGGCGTTCAACAGGGTGGCCAGTCAGCGCCGCCTCCGGGATAGCGCCCAGCACCCCGGCGATCATGCGGTCGCGCAGCGGAGCCAGCCGCGCCACTGCCTGCTCGCGCTCCGCTTCGGCGATCCGCAGCGCTTCCGCCAGCCCTGCCATCAGCGGCACCGGCTCGGTCCCGGCGCGGCGGTGCGCCTGCTGCGTGCCGCCCAGCATCTGCGGCTGCAGCGGCGTGGCCCTGCGCACATACAGCAGTCCGATGCCCTTCGGTCCGTAGAACTTGTGCGCCGAGAGGCTGAGCATGTCGACCTGCAGCGCCTGCACATCCAGCGACAGCACACCGGCAGCCTGCACCGCATCCGTGTGGAACAGCACCCGTCGGCGGCGCAGCATCGCACCAATACTGGCGATCGGATTGATCGTCCCGACCTCATTGTTGGCCATCATCACGCTCACCAGCGCCGTATCCGGCCTCAGCGCCGCCTCAACCGCATCCACACTCACGCGCCCGTACGCATCCACCGGCAGCAGCGTGACCTCGAAGCCCTCCTCGCGCAGGGCCAGAGCCGTGTCGTATACCGCGTGATGCTCCACCGCCGTGGTGATGATGTGCGCGCCACGTCCGCGCGCACGCAGCGCCAGCGCAGCCCCGCGCAGCGCGAGATTGTCGCTCTCCGTGCCGCCGCTGGTGAAGATCAGTTCGGCAGGGCTGCAGTTCAGCACGTCCGCCACCGTCCGTCGCGCGGCCGCCGCCACGTCGGCAGCCGCCTTGCCGATCTGATGCAGACTGGCCGGATTGCCGAAGCCGTCGCTGAACAGCGGCAGCATCACCTCGACGACCCGGGGGTCCGTCGGAGTGGTCGCGCTGTGATCAAGATAGACGATCTCACGCGTTGTCATCGCTCACGCCTCATCATCACCTGGGCCGCCACGCCTTCATCCGCATCAGCCCGGAAGTGCGTTCCCCTGCTCTGCGGATTGCGATATGCAGCGAATGCCACGCTTCGCGCCGCCTGGATGGCATTGCGCAGCCCGATCAGCGCATCATTCAGCCGCGCACTGCGATAGAAATTCTCGACCTCGTGCGCCAGATGCCGCAGCTCGCGGTCCGCACGCGCCAGGCGTTCCTCTGTACGCACCAGCCCGACGTAATGCCACATCAGGCCGCGCAGATTTGCCATATCCCCCTCGATCAGCGCGGGGTCAGGCTCACCATCACCTTTGTACTGCCATTCCGGCACGCGATCAAAGCCGATCGGGTCGCGCAGCGTCGGCTGGATCGCACGAGCCGCCCGGTCGCCCCACACCAGCCCCTCCAGCAAACTGGTGCTCGCCAGCCGATTGGCGCCGTGCACGCCCGTACAACTCACTTCCCCCACCGCGTACAGCCGGTCGAAGTCCGTGCGCCCCCAGTCATCGACCAGAACACCGCCGCAGAAGTAGTGCGCCGCTGGCACCACCGGAATCGCCTCGCGCGTCGGGTCGATGCCATACTGGCCGCACGTTTCCACCAACTGCGGAAAGCGCTCCCGGATGTACTCCGCGCTGCGCTTGCTGGCGATATCGAGCAGCACATGCTGGTAGCCGTGCTCGAGCATCTCCATGTGGATCGCGCGCGCCACGACATCGCGCGGGGCCAGTTCCTTCCACACCGGATCGTACCGCTGCATGAACGGGCGGCCCTCCGGCGTCAGCAGGGCCGCGCCCTCGCCGCGCACGGCCTCGCTGATCAGCAGGTTGGGAGCACCGCGCACGCTCAGCGTCGTCGGGTGAAACTGCACGTACTCGGCGTTGACCACGCGCGCCCCGGCACGCCACGCCATCGCGATGCCATCGCCACGCGCGCCGCGCGGATTGCTGGTGTTCAGATAGATCTGTCCCAGCCCGCCCGTCGCCAGCACAGTGTTGGCCGCCAGCACCCGACCGATCTCGCCCGTCTCGCGATCGAGCACGTACGCGCCGTGACAGCTCATCGGCTCATACACGTCCAGCGGATCGATCGAGTGATGCGGAAACGTGATGATATCGACGGCGGTGTGATTGGACAGCAGTCGGACGTTCGAGCGCGCAGCCAGCGTATCCAGCAGATGCAGGATGATCGCCTCGCCGGTCTTGTCGCCGACATGCACGATCCGGCGCACGCTGTGTGCGGCCTCCAGTCCGTACAGCAGTTCGCCATCCTCATTGGCGTCGAAGCGCACGCCACAACGCTCGATCAGGATCTCCCGCACCAGCGCCGGGCCTTCGTCCGCCAGGATGCGCGCAGCGCGTGGCGAGCTCAGCCCTGCCCCGGCGCGCACGATGTCCCCGACCAGCAGATCGGGCGAGTCGTCGATACCACGCGTGACGATCCCCCCCTGCGCCCAACTGGTGTTGCTGTCCGTCAGCGCACGCGCACGGGTGATCACCGTGATCTGGTGGCCGGGATCATCGCTCAGGCGCAGTGCCGCCATCGCCCCAGCGATCCCACAGCCGATGATGAGGGTATGCGTGTGCAGATCGCTCATTTCGGAATCGCCAGCATACGATCGAGCGCCAGTCTCGCGCCGCGCTGCACCGCTTCCGGCACCATGATCTGGTTGATCACCCGCCCATTCACCAGCGCCTCCAGCACCTCCGCCAGGTCGAGCGGGCTGATGCGGTACATCGTGCTGCACAGGCATGAGAAAGGCGACAGCAGCCGGACGAATTTGTCCGGGTTGGCATTACTCACCCGGTTGACCAGATGCATCTCCGTCCCCACCGCCCACTTCGAGCCGGATGGCGCATTGTTGATGGCGCGCAGGATGTACGCCGTCGAACCGATCTCATCGGCCTTGTCCACCACCTCCATAGCACACTCCGGGTGCACGATCACGCGGATGTCCGGATGCAGCCGCCGCCACATATCCACGTGCTCCGGGCGGAACTGCTGATGGACCGAGCAGTGCCCCTGCCACAGGATGATGCGTGCGTCGCGGATCTGCACGTCGGTCAGGCCGCCGAATGGCCGGAAGGGATTCCACAGCACCATGTGTTCAAGCGGGATCCCCATGCGCTTTCCCGTATTGCGCCCAAGATGCTGATCCGGGAAGAAGAACACCTTCTCGCGCTGGGCAAACGCCCACTCCAGCGCTCCGCGCGCATTCGACGACGTGCATACTGTGCCGCCGCGCTCACCGACGAACGCCTTCAGGTCAGCCGCACTGTTCATATACGTGATCGGCAGGATGCGCTCACCTGGGTCTCCGCCCAGCACCTGCGCCAGTTCGTCCCACGCCGTCAGCACCTGCTCCAGGTTCGCCATGTCCGCCATGCTGCAACCCGCCTTGAGGTTGGGCAGGATGACCACCTGATCGGGACGCCCCAACACCACCGCGCTTTCCGCCATGAAGTGCACACCCGCGAAGACGATCGTCCGCGCGCGCACCTTCGCGCCTTCCACGCACAGCTGATAGCTGTCTCCCTGAAAGTCTGCGAACTGCACGACGTTATCGCGCTGATAGTGATGACCGAGGATCACCACCTCATCGCCCAGCAGCGCACGTGCGCGCCGAATACGATCGATCGCCTCCGCTTCCTGCGCGATCAGGGTTTCCTCAGCGGGCGCAGGCGGCCCATCCAACGTGATCGGAACACTCACCATCGTCATTCTCCTGTTTCCACGCAGACGCAGCAGCGTTCAGTCCAGCGCCTGCACACGCATCGACAGATCCAGCGCCGGCGCTGAATGCGTCAGCGCGCCCACACTGATGTAATCCACACCGGCTTCAGCGACCGAGCGCACCCGCGCAAGCGTCATGTTGCCGCTCGCTTCCAGCGGCGTGCGCCCGGCCGCCACCTGCACGGCACGCGCCATCTGCACGGTGTCCATATTGTCCAGCAGGATGCGGTCCACGCCCTGCGCCAGCGCCTCGTCCAGCTGCGCGAAGTCGCGCACCTCCACGATGACCGGCAGGCCAGCAGCGATCGGATTGGCGCGCGCTGCGGTGATGGCCGCCGTCACGCTGCCCGCCGCATCCACATGGTTGTCCTTGATGAGCACTGCATCATACAGCCCCATACGGTGATTGCACGCGCCGCCCAGCCGAACCGCGTACTTCTCCAGCAGGCGATATCCCGGATGCGTCTTGCGCGTGTCCAGGATCACCGCCTGCGTGTGCGACACCGCCTGTACGAACTGCCGAGTCAGCGTGGCGATGCCACTCAGCTGCTGCAGGAAGTTGAGCGCGGTGCGCTCTCCGGACAGAATGGAGCGCGTGCGCCCTTCCAGCTCACAAACCAGCGTACCCGCCTCGACGTAATCTCCATCGCTCACGTGGCCGTAGAAGCGCACCTGCTCATCAAGCTGGGCATACACGCCCACCACCAGCGGCAGCCCGGCGATCACTCCGGCCTGCTTGGCGACGATGCGTGCCCGCACCCGGCTGCTGACCGGGATCGTCGTCGCGCTGGTGACATCCCCGGCGATGCCCAGGTCCTCGCTCAGCCCCATTCGAATCAACGTCAGTGCCGCGTTGAACGTCTCTGTGTCCACTTAGTGTTTCTTCTACACTATGTCCGCGCATAAATTAGAGCGCGTGTCACGGCGCTCTCTTACATGGATCATCTTAGGAGCATGCGGGCGCTTTGTCAACGATCACAGATCGAGCACGCCGCTCCCGCCGCCCTCATGGTGCCGAAGCATCGCCTCTGCCACCGCCTGCGGGCTTGCCGCGCCGCGCGGCAGGCTGAATGGCACGTTCGCCCAGAACGGCGTATCCACCGCGCCCGGACGCACCAGTGAGAAGCGATGCCGACGGTTCTCCTTCTGCAGCACCTGCACCAGCACCGCCAGGCCCGCCTTCGCCGCAGCATATGCGCTGAAGCGCGGCAGCACCAGCTTCTCGGTGTACGCCCCGATCGCCATCCAGTGCCCGCCTTCACGCATCAGCGGCAGGCTGGCACGCGCCGACTGCTGCGCCCCATCCAGCGTGACCGCAAACACCTCCCGCCAGCGCTCGGCCTCGAAGCCGTCGACCAGCTCTGCGCGCATGATACCCGGCGTATAGACGACCAGATCCAGCCCGGCACTCTCCTGCGCGATGTTCATCGCAGCGGCGCTGAAGCTGAACGGCTTCAGCGCATCAAACTCCAGCACCGCCCCCACGCCTGCAGGCGCGCGCGCCTCATCACGGACGGCTGCATACACCTTCCAGCCGCCCGCCACCAGCAACTCACTCAGCGCGCGACCGATACCACCGCTCGCGCCCCAGATCAACGCTTCCGCCAAGACACCCTCCTAGACCGCCACTGCAGCGCTGATCAACGTCTCGATTGCAGGATGATCGCCCGCATGCGCGCTGTAGTACGCGTAGCGCACGCTGCCCTGCCGATCGACGATGAACGTGCCCGGAAGGATCGTCACATCGCCGACTGGCTGCCCGGGCAGATAGCCCTTGCGCGTCGCACGCGCCCCGGCAGCCATCACCCCCGGAGACATCAGCTCACCAAACACGCGGCCACGCCCCAGACCGTAAGCGGCGTACGGCGCGGTCGTCTCATCCGTCAGGCAGGTTACGCCGGGAGCCAGCGTACCGCAGTAGCGCTGGTTATGCTTCGGCTCACCCATCGCCACGGCGATCGTCTGCAGCCCAGCCGCCTCAATCGCAGCGCGATGCGTGTTCAGCTCGCCCAGCCACTCCCGGCAGAACAGGCAGCCGAAGTGGCGCAGGAATGTCAGCACCGTCGGGCCGTCTGCCCAGCGTTCCGCCAGCGATACCGGCTTCCCCCCAGCATCCATCAGCCGGATGGCAGGGGCAGCCTCACCCAGGCTCAGTCGACGCAGCCCGGCCGTCACGACAGCGCCATCCGCGTCGGTGACGACGAGCGTTGATGCATCCAGTACGCGAGCGCCACCCCCGCTGCCACCAGCGCCGCCATCAGCAGCGACGGAAGCCCAACCACTGCTACTGCCTGGTGCCGCGCGAAGATGCCGACGAACGCCCAGATAATCACGCCACCGTACGCCAGATCGCGATTGACGTATGCGATCCCCAACGCGATCAGGCCGCCAACCACCACCATGACTGCGCCCCAGGTCTCCGCTGCAATCCCGAAGCCGTCCCAGCCCAAATCAAGGAAAACGTAGGTGAAGTTGGCCACCGTCGCCACAGTGATCCAGCCGAAGTAGATGCTCATCGCAACGCTCACCGCCCAGTAGCCACGGTTGGTGAGGCCATTCGGTTGGCGCAGGCGCAGGTACATCACCACCAGGCTGACGAGCAGGACCACCATCGCCACCGTGCTCAGCGCGAACTGGTTGAAATGGAACAGCACCAGCCACACCATGTTCGACACACAGCTCAGCCAGAACCACGGGCGGATCGAGTCCAGCAGCCTGTTGTCCCGGTGCGCCGGCAGCGCCTGATAAATGCCGTAGATCAGGACCACGGTGTAGATCACGCCCCAGATGCTGAAGACGTAATTCGCCGGCAGAAAGTAGTTCGGATCAAAGCGGTTGGCGATGTCACGGCTGGTCTGCCCGTTCAGGGGGAACGGCGCCTGCGAAAAGATGTTGAACAGGATCGTCGCGATCGCGAAACCGAGCGTGATGAATGCCCTTGCCTTGCTGCTCATGATGCTGCTCCTTCGAGAAAGGTGAGAAGGTCCCGATTGAATGTCTCCGGCTGTTCTTCCATGGGAAGATGACCGGTTAGCGGGTAAGTGATGATCTG
>CAZZJW010000011.1:38682-68865 GCA_964654755.1 uncultured Pleurocapsa sp.
CGCGCGCGCCTCCGCAAATGCATCCAGCGCCCGCTGCCGGGCGAGCCGGTGATCGACCATCGGCAGCGGATAGCCTGACGGCTGAACAGCCGCCTGCCATGGCTGATGGATGACCTTCGCCGGCAGCCCGCGCAGCTCAGGCACCCAGCGGCGCACATACGCCCCATCCGGATCGTACTGTGCACCCTGCGCTGTCGGGTTGAACACACGAAAGTATGGCTGGGCGTCCGTCCCGGTGCCAGCAGACCATTGCCAGCCACCGTTATTGGAAGCCAGATCGCCATCGAGCAGCTGCTGCATGAAGGCGATATCCCCTTCGCGCCAGTGGATCAGCAGATGCTTGGTCAGGAAGCTCGCGACGATCATCCGGCCCCGGTTGTGCATCCAGCCGAGCGCGTTCATCTGGCGCATCGCTGCATCCACCACCGGATAACCGGTCTGTCCCTCGCGCCACCGGGCCAGCGCCTCGTCGTCAGCAAGCCACGCCACGCGCTCGAACTCCGGCCGGTAGCTCACGTCGAGCACCCGCGGGTGGAAATGCAGGATATGCGCATAGAACTCGCGCCATGCCAGCTCGCTCACCCACGCATCCACCGACTGCTGAGCGGCGGCGGTACGCGCACTGGCGCGCGCGACATCAGCCGCCGCCAGGCACTCGCGCACCGACAGCATGCCAAATCGGATGTACGGCGAAAGGTACGACGTGCCCTCCGGCGCACCCAGCAGCGTGGCACTGCCATCAAACGGATCCGCGATCAGCCGATTGCGCGCGTTCGCGTACTCCAGCAGCGGCCCCGCCGCAAAGGCCGCCAGCCGGCGCTGCGCTGGGGCGCTTCCAGCCGCGATCGGCAGCTGCACGCGTGTGCCGGGCATCACATCTTCCAGCGTCGGCGGTGGCGCAGCGGTGACGCTCAGCAACCGTCCACTCACCTGCACCGTGCGCGGCACAGGCACCGGCACAGCTGACCATGCGCGCCGGAAAGGCGTGAATACCGTGTACAGTCCGCCATCCTGCTTGCGGATCGTCCCCGGCGCATGTGCAAGTTCGTCAGGCGTCAGCATCAGCGGCAGCCCGAGCGCGCGCACCACCCGTTCGTCCCGCGCGGTGGCGTACGGTGAGTAGTCCGCGTTGGCGTACACTGCGCTGGCGTCCATCTCCCGCGCATAAGCCGTGAGCGCCTCGTGCGGCGCACCCCGCAGCACGACCAGCCGGCCACCCGCAGCCTGCAGGTCCGCGTCCAGCGCGCGCAGCCCCTCCAGCATGAAGGCCAGGCGGCGCGGACTGAAGCGCTCTCCACGCAGCAGCGCCGGATCGAGCACAAATACCGGCACCACCGGCGAACCGCTTTCCAGCGCAGCATTCAGCGCGGTGTTATCCTGCAGTCGCAGATCGCGCCGAAACCACATCAGCACGGGGCGCACGCTCATGACTGCGCCCCTTTCGCCGCACGCGCCGCGCCGCTCATGCGCCGCAGTGTCACGGCCCAGATGCGCTCAGCATCCGCTGCCACGCGGATTGCACCCAGCGACACGCCCGCCGTCGACTGGCCGGGGAAGATCGAGTCGCCCACCAGCCAGACATTTTCGATGCCCACGCGCGGCCCGCGTGCGCGCAGCAGAGACGTCTGCGGAAATCCGCCCACCATGCCCAGCGCGCGCCCGGTGTAGAACTCGTAGGTCACCGGCGTCCCCGACATCTGGAACGCAATGGCGCTGCGGAAACCGGGCACGAAACGCTCGATATTGTCGAGGATCTTCGCGGTGTACTCGTCCTTCCGCGCCTCGTACACCTCACGTCCCTGTTCCAGCGCGGCATACCATGCGCCAACGCTGGTGTGCGTGGTGATCGTCACGGCGCGCTTGCCTTCCGGCGCACGACCGCTGTCCCAGCGCGGAGACAGCGACATGAAGATGCTGCGCCCCTCCCCAAGCGGACCCAGCACCGCTTCGACGAACTGGTGATGATCCGGAAAACCGGCGGGCAAACGCGCATCGTCCAGCCCGAGATGCAGCACAAATGCGCCAGAGCCAGGCTTGCGACCTGCAATTTCGCGGCGCAGCCCGGCAGGACTGTCTTCTTCAAGAATCTTGTCCAGAGACCACGGCGTGAGGTTCGCCAGCACCAGATCGGCGTCGTATTCCTCACCCTTCTTCGTGCGCACGCCGGCGGCCCGCCCGTCCCGCATCACGATGCGCTCGGCGCGCTGGCGGTACAGCACGCGCCCGCCCAGCTGCTGCAGCCGCTTCACCAGCGTCTCGCTGATGCCGCCCGTGCCGCCCTCGACGTGATAGACACCCTGCCGGGCCAGGTCAAGCGCCGTGGCGGAGTACATCGCATTCGCGCCCCACGACGTGGTCTGCGCCGAGATCAGCAGCTGCGCATCGATGAAGCGCACGAACTCCGGATCATCAGCCAGTCCGCGCCACTGCAGCCACTGGAACGCGCTCATCAGCGCGAACGGCAGCATGCGCAGGTCTCGCGGGAAGAAGCGCAGCGCGGTCCCGGCCAGCTGCACCAGCTCAACCGGATTGGTCGGGGGCCACGGCAGCCCGCGCGCAGACATCGCCCAGCCCAGCTCCGCCAGCGCGGACTGCTCGTTCCAGAACGCGGCGCTGTGTGGGAAATTCTCCAGCACATTGGCATTGTCCCGCGTCAGCGCGATCTCGCGCTCTGGCATGTGCACCACCCAGGCGGGCTCGTGCAGGCGCACCGGCCAGTCGATGCCGAGGCGTTCGCCCACCACCGCATGCGGCCCGTTCGGCTGGAAGCCACCGGCCACCGTCGCACCGGCATCGAAGCGATACCCCTTATGGAAGAATGTCCCTGCGCTTCCGCCGGGATACACCTGCGCCTCCAGCACCGTCACATCATGGCCGGCCTTGGCCAGCAGGCAGGCGGCGGTCAGCCCGCCCACGCCCGCGCCGATCACCACGACCTTTGCCGGGCGCGCGTGCGTCATGATGCGGTCTTCGCGCCGGCGGGCAGGCGCGTCCCCAGCCGCGTGCGCAGGTGGCGATAGAAGAACAGCACGCGAAGCGGCAGCCCGCTGAAGAACAGACGCGTGAACACCGCCCAGAATCCACTACTGCGGTGTTCATACGCCACGCGATCGGTCAGCTCAATACCGCCCGGGACCTCGCGGAAGATGTGCTCATGCCGCCAGTAAGCCATCGGTCCGCGCACCATCTCGTCCGCGAACGAGGTTGGCGTAGGGCCAGGCTGATGCTGCGCCGTCCAGCGCGCGGGGATCGGGCCGAACCACAGCGTGAATTCCAGATCACCGCTGGTGAGAGAGGCGCGATCATCGCGATGCAGCTGCATGAATATGGGTGGAGGGGTGAGGCGGGAGAACGCCTTCGGATCCTGATGGAAGGCCATCATCTGCGCCATCGTGGTGGCGATGACAGAACGAACTTCGAGGGTCTTGCGAGCCATGGCGAATCAGTCTCTGGCAGAGTACATTTTTGAAGTCTAGAAAATCAGGCTTACCGGTGGCTCACAGAAAGGTAAAGGCTTCATGAGACGACTGCGCATCGGCATCATCGGCCTCGGTGGCATCGCACAGATGATGCACCTGCCGCACTTCGCAGAGCACGACGAGCGCTTCGAGCTGGTGGCGCTGGCGGACACCCACCGCCCGACGCTGGAAGCCGTGGGCGCACGCTATCATGTGCCGAACCTGTACACCGACTACCGCGAGATGCTGTCCAGCGCCGACGTTGAGGCTGTCGGCATCTTTCACGGCGGCTCCCATCGCGACAGCGTGATCGCGGCGCTGCACGCCGGCAAACACGTCTTCGTCGAGAAGCCGCTGGCATGGAACGCGCAGGAAGTCGAGGAGATCGCCGAGGCGGCGCAGCAGTCAGGAACCGTCGTGCAGATCGGCTATCACAAGCGCTACGATCCCGGCTTTCTGGAAGCACGTAAGCTGGTAGCAGATATGTCCGACATTGCCTATGCGCGCATCACCGTGCTGCACCCCGAGGACACACTGGGCTGGGCTGCGCATCGCGTGCGCCGCGGAGATGGTGTCATCGTAGAAGGTCATCGCGGGGCGCCATCCTTCGCCGATGCCGTCCGGAACTCGCGCCAGGCGCTGGCAGAAGGGGCGCTTGCCCCTGCCGTCGATGCCGTCCTCGGCGCACGCCGCGCAGATCCGCGCCTGCGCCTGGCCTACGGTATGGCCACCGTCAGCCTCATTCATCAGGTCTACATGCTGTGGGGTTTTCTCGGAGAGCCGCAGCACATCGTGCACACCGATATCTGGCGCGATGGGCTGTCCATCCACAGCCTGTTCGCCTACCCAACCGGGCTGCGGGTAGCGCTGGACTGGCACTGGCTGGGCGATCTTAAGGACTACAAGGAGGAATACGCCTTCTTCGGCAGCGACCAGCGCATCTACCTCACCTTCCCCTCGCCCTACTTCCGCAACTTCCCGACGCCGATCACGGTGCAGGGGCACGAGGGTGAAACAGCCTGGGAGAAGCGCATCATCGTCAACTACGAAGAAGCCTTCCTGAAAGAGCTGCTGGCTTTCCACGACAACGTGCTGGCGGGCCGTCAGCCGGAAACCGGCATCGCGGAGGCGCTGGCGCACGCCCGGTTCATCGAGCGCATGATCGGGCAGGCGGTGTAGCGGCAGCACATGCGAAGTTCAGCCGGGGGCGGCACTCGCCACCCCCGGACGTCATTCAGGCTACTCTTCCAGCGTGCTCAGGTCGCCTTCCGGCGCGCCCGTCGCCCGCGCCTTCAGCACGCGGCGCATGATCTTGCCGCTGCGCGTCTTGGGCAGTGAGCTCACAAACTCGATCTTTGACGGCACCGCGATCGGCCCGATCTCGTGGCGGATGTGTTCCTTAAGCTGGTCGCGCAGCGCGTCGCTGGCCTCCACCCCTGCCTTGAGGATGCAGTAGGCGTAGATCACGTTGCCGCGCACCTCGTCCGGCACGCCGATCGCCGCCGCTTCCGCCACAGACGGATGGCTCACCAGCCCGCTCTCGACCTCGGCGGTACCCAGGCGGTAGCCGCTCACTTTGATCACGTCGTCGTTGCGACCGATGATCCAGAAGTAGCCGTCCTCGTCCTTGCGCGCCGAGTCGCCGGTCAGATACCAGCCCTGCGCGCCGTACTGCGTCCAGTACTGCCGCACGAACCGGTCAGGATCGTTGTAGATCGTGCGCGCCATGCCCGGCCACGGCCCCTGAATGACGAGGTTGCCATCCACGCCGGGCGCGCAGGACACCCCGTGCTCGTCCACCACATCCGCCTTCACGCCGGGGAATGGCCGTGTTCCACTGCCCGGCTTGAGCGGGACGGAAGGCATCGGCGCGATCATGAAGCCGCCGGTCTCCGTCTGCCACCACGTGTCCATGATCGGGCAGCGCTCCTTGCCCACCACCCTGTAGAACCAGCGCCACGCCTCGGGATTGATCGGCTCGCCCACCGAGCCCAGCAAGCGCAGCGTGCTCAGATCATGCCGGTTCGGCCACGCATCACCGAACCGCATCAACCCGCGAATGGCCGTTGGAGCGGTGTAGAGCGTGGTCACGCCATACTCCGCCACAATCCGCCACCAGCGGTCCGGGTACGGATGGTTCGGCGCGCCTTCGTACAGGATCTCGGTTGCGCCCAGGATCAGCGGCGCATACACGATGTAGCTGTGGCCGGTGATCCAGCCGGGGTCTGCCGCGCACCAGTAGCGGTCATCATCCTTGAGGTCGAAGACATATTGCAGCGTGGTCGAGGTGTGCACCTGATAGCCGCCATGCGTGTGCACGATCCCTTTCGGCTTGCCGGTCGTGCCGCTGGTGTACAGGATGAACAGCGGGTCCTCTGCGTCCATCACCTGCGTTTCGCATACCGGGCTGGCGATCGGCAGACCGACCAGATCGTGATACCAGTAGTCGCGGCCCTGCTCCATCCGGACGTCGTGGCCGGTGCGCTTGACCACGATCACCGACTCCACGATCGGCGAACGGCGCACTGCTTCGTCCACCATATCCTTCAGTCGCACGATATTCCCGCGCAGCCAGGCGCCATCCGCCGTCACCAGCACGCGGCTCTGCGCATCCTCAATGCGATCGGCCAGCGCGTGCTCAGAGAAACCGCCGTAGATCACGCTGTGCACCGCGCCGATCTTGGCGCAGGCCAGCATCGCCATCATCAACTCCGGGATGCGGCCCATGTAGATGGTGACGCGATCGCCCTTCTTCACACCCATACTCTTGAGCACGTTGGCGAACTTGTTCACCTCGCGCCATAGCCGCCAGTACGAGTACGAACGCTTGTCGCCCGGCTCGCCCTCCCAAATCAGCGCCAGCTTGTTGCGGCGCCACGTCCGGATGTGCCGGTCCAGTGCGTTGGCGACGATATTGGTCTTGCCACCGGTGAACCAGCGGTAGAACGGGGCATTGCTGGCATCCAGCACCTTCTCCCAACGCTCATACCACACCAGCTTCTCGGCCTGCTCCGCCCAGAATGCTTCGGGATCGGCAGCGGCCTTGCGGTAGAGGGCTTCATAATCCCCAACAATCGCCTGTTTCCTGACCTCTTCTGAAGGGTAATACCATTCACTCGTAGGCGGCGCGAATTCGCTGCTCATTAGGAAGCACTCCTGGTATTCATCAGCGCTGTTGCGATGGGGCCGGATTATAGCGCGGTACGCGGACTACGCGAGACCATGCGGCGCGCGCTTCGCACCATTCGGCGCACAATGCCGCGCAGCCGCCAGCGCAGACGAGTGCCGATGGTCACGGGCGAGGCACTGAACGCTGGGTCCAGCCTCCACCATGCCGCCTGCTCGCTCATGCCCTGTGCCGGCACAGGGCCGATATGCAGCCCCAACACGCGATAGTGCAGTTCGCGCGAATCATGGCTGTGCAGCAGTGGCGCATGGCGCAGATTTTGCGGAACCAGACGAACCGTGTACCAGCGCGCTGGCGCCGGCTCGGTCAGCAGTGATACGATGGCCTCACTGGTGATGGTGAACGTCTTCAGCACCTGCCCGCGCTCATCGACCGCCTGCATGTCCAGCGTGCCGTAATCCTGCGACGGTCCGCTCTCCAGCCGCAGCGTGATCAGCAGCGGTTGCCCACTAGGCCGGCTGATCAGCAGGCTGCTTTCGCCTTCCGCCCAGCGGAACTTCTCGCCGAAGGGATCACCTTCCGCAGGGTGCCAGCCATCGCCCAGAAACAGACCGTCTGTCGGCAGATCGTCATTTCGATACAGATACTTTCTGCACCACAGCGGGGCCAGATCGTCCGCCGGGTTGGCAGCCATGAACTCGATCAAATCGTCATACCAGGGAGCACCGCTCTCATCACTGTCGTCATCCAGCGGCAGCTCCCCCGCGCCCTTGAAACGCCGGATCGACTGGATGTGCCGTCCGCGCCGCCAGACACTCGATGCACGAATGCGCGTATCAAGCCCATTGCGCGTATTGAGCGAACCGATCAGTCCGGCCATCAGCAGTCTATACTGCACCTCCGGCTCGGTCTGCAGCCTCTGCAGCAGCGCCTGCTGTTCGTGCGTTGGCTTCTCCTGATACACGTCCTTGCGGTTGGACGCAGAAAACTTGAACACGGTAAGTTCCGGAACCGGCGCGATCCCCCGGGCTGCGCGCGCAAGGCGACAGATGTAATCGACATCATTGGGGACTCTCAGGCTGCGCCAGTCCCGCCACGGACCCACACGTTCCGCAAGCGTACGACGGATCATTACGCAGGCCGGCGGGAAAAAAGTCATCGGCTGAAAACCGCCGCCGGGATGCAGGCCGAACAGCGTTGCAAACGGCGGATAGGGCAGTGACATCCACAGCACGCTGTGCGCCATCTCTGCACCGCCCTCCAGCGCAGCGACCAGCACCTCCAGGTGACGGGCATGCCACAGATCATCCTGCTGCAGAAACGCGATGTAGCGCCCGCGCGCGCGGCGCAGCCCTTCGTTGTTCGGACCGAACTGATTGCCGTGATTGTGTGGCAGGTTGTACCATTGCAGGCGGGAATCGCCGAAACTCGCCACGACCGCGTCCGAGTCATCGGTAGTGGCATCACCAATGACCCAGCATTCCCAATCCTGGAAGGTTTGCAGCAGCAGCGACTGCAGCGCAAAATGCAGCACAGCGCTGTATTTGTAGGCGGCAATGATCACCGTGACGGCAGGGGATCCGACGCCCCCTTCATTGGCCTCAGTCGTCACCAACCGTTGACACCCTCAAAGCGAAACGGAATCAGGTCGTTGCTCAACGGTAGCCGGTACTTGTCGGGATCTTCGTGCTGATACGGCTGTGTGGGCATGTTGATCAGCACGGCATCGCTGGTACCGACATTCTGCAGTGCATGCCACACGCCAGCCGGATAGCAGATTACCATACGGTTGTACTCGGTGACGGTGATCTGATTGATCAACCCGAACGTGGGTGACTGCTCGCGTCCATCATATAGCACGACTCGAACCGCGCCGCGCAGCAGCATCAGCCGGTCAGTCTGCAGCCGGTGCATGATCCAGCCTTTGGCATAACCCGGGCGAATGGTGAATTCGTACACATACACCAGCGGATCCGACAGCAGGTTCCAGCGCAGATCGTAGATCTCGGTGAGGGTGCCGCGTTCATCCGCCTGAGTAACTAACGAACGCAGCACCACCCCATCAATCTGCGGCGCAACGCGCGCGCCCGCCGGCGTTACTGTCTGCTGGTCTTTTGCGATCATCTGCCAGTCTTTCGGAAGTGGTCAAGCTCGATCATCGGGCAGTATACATCACATCTGAGAAATCGCATCCAGCCTCACCCCTGCATCACCGCCCTGCTGCGGCGCACGCCATGGTTCCGTCACGATCGGGCGCAGTCCATGCTCCAGCGTCTGGCGATGCAGCTCGACATGCGGCGGCAGTCGCAGCGCAGTGCCCAGCGTCTCGAGGGGCTCATCGATCAGGAAGCCCGGGCCCAGCGTCGCCAGTTCAACAATGTGCCCGTCTGGGTCATTGGTGTAAATGCTGCGAAAGTACTGCCTGTCCATCACCGGAGACACGCGGAAGCCCGCCTGCATCAGCCGCTCGCGAAACATCAGCTGCACCTGCTCATCTGCCACCGCCAGCGCCAGATGATGCGTCTGCCCCGGACCCATCCGCATGCGCCGCGTGCGCAGCGGGTCGCGCTCGAAGTATGTCACCACGGTGCCCGGCGCGCCCTCGTTCACACCCCAGTACCAGTGCGCCGACGCCGGATCATCGAAGTTGGAGGTCATCTTCAGCCGGCGCATTCCCAGCACGTCATGATAGAACGCATGCGTGCGCCGAATGTCCGAACCGATGGCCGTAATGTGATGCATACCGCGCAGCAGCGCCATATCCGCAGTGATCGTCTCCACGGGCTCCGACCATGTCTCCGCCTGGATGCGCGCCTCATCACGATTGCGCACGGTCATCTCGGCGGGCGGGTCGCGCTGCTCGGTGCCGATATGCTCCGGCGCCTCGTCGATCGTCCAGCCCGGCCCGTCCGTTGCGATCTCGATGATCTCGCCGTCAGGCCCCTGAAAGTAGATCGACGTGAAGTAGTGGCGGTCCAGCGGACCGGTCACCGGCAGGTCGTGATCGGTCAGGCGGCGCTTCCACTTCAGCAGCGCCTCTCGATCACGCACGCGCAGTGCGAAATGATGCGTGCCGCCCATGCCCCACTGCCCTCGCGGTGCGCCCGGCCATTCGAAGTATGTGATAGCCGTCCCCGGGCTGCCGGTCTCATCCCCGTAGTACAGGTGATAGCTGCCCGGATCATCGAAATTGACCGTGCGCTTGATCAGGCGCATCCCCAGCACACGGGTGTAGAAGTCCGTGGTGCGCTGTGCGTCGCTGGTGACCAGCGTGATGTGGTGCAGACCGAGAATTTGCCCCGTCATGTCATCGCCTTTCTGCAGCAGCACAACCGCCCGCTGCCTGCCTGACTACGCGAACCTGTGTTCACTCTGGCAGCAGCGCTTCGACCAGCAGCTGCACCACCCCCAGCTCGTCTTCGTTCACCGTGTGCGCCATGCCGGGGTACAGCCGCACGCGCACATCCGCGCCCATGCGCCTCAGCACATCTGCGCTCTCCTCCACCCGCGCTTTGGGAATGTGGAAGTCGATGTCGCTGCAGCCTAGGAAAACAGGTGTGCCGTCAAAATCACCCGCATTCTCGCGCAGGCTGCCGTCCGGGCCGATCAGTCCGCCGCTCAGCCCGATGACCGCGCCATACCGGCGGGCGTTCCGCGCCGCGTACTCCAGCGCCAGGCACGCCCCCTGCGAGAAGCCGAGCAGCGCGATGCGTTCGTGTGCGATGCCCTGCGCGGCCACGTGCGCAATCAGCCCGTCCACTGCCTGCAGCGCTGCGCTCAGGTACGGCTCGTTGCGCTCCAGCGGCTGCAGGAAGCTGTGCGGATACCACGTACTGCCGGTCGCGGTCGGCGCAAGATAGGCAATGCCTTCGCGCGGCAGTTCCGCCGCCAGCGAGAGGATGCTCTCCGGTCGCGCGCCACGCCCGTGCAGCATGATCACCGCCGCCTGCGCGCTGCCCAGCGGTTCACCATCGGCCAGCACCGGCTCGCCGAAATGCGCACTGAATGCCATATATCCCCCTTCCGATGTGCGCCCTGCGCCTCAGGATGCGTTCTGGATACGCCGCTCCAGAAAGCGGCTCAGATCGCGCAGCGGGCCCTTCAGCAGCGCACCCACCACGACCGGCGCGGACATCATCTCGTTGGGCGCCAGTTCGCGCGTCAGCATCAACCCAAGCTGCTGCTGGCACAGTGGGTCCTCGAACAGCCAGCGGAACAGCGTGCGCCCGGCCGCCCGGCTGAACCACGCTGGCGCTTCCGTGTACAGGCTGGTGCGCACCCGCTCCAGCGTCGCCTGGTACATCGGGTAAGTCACCGCGCGCGCAGCAGCATCGTAGCCCTCCAGCGCCGCATCCCAGTCCGCGCCCGCCCGCCAGCGCCCAATCGCCTCGGCCAGCGCGCGGGCCGTGAACACCGCATCATACACGCCCTGCCCGTCGATCGGATCCTTCTGATGGTAGGCATCACCCACCAGCGCCCAGCCCTGCCCGCCCGCCTGCCGGTACAGGTTGCCCACGCGGCGCATGCCGTGCACGCTCGTCCGCATGGTCGCGCCGGCCAGCCGCGCCCGGATCTCCGGAATGCGATCGAGCAGGCCGCGATAGAAGGCCTCTGCACCGCCCGCCGGCGCTTCCAGCAGTTCAGCCTGTCCCTCAATCCCCACAGCCACGCTGCCATCTGCGCTGTCCATCAGCAGATAGCCCAGCCCGCCCCCTTCGCCATATGCCACCGCCGCCGGGCCGTGCTCGTCGAACGGCGCGACGCCGTCCCAGTACGCATACAGCAGGCTGGTCGGATTGTCCTCGCGCACATCGCGCTCCGCCGCGCCCGCCCGCCGCGCCACTGCGCTGAAGCGGCCATCCGCGCCGACCACCAGCGCGGCACGCACCTGCACCGGCGGTCCGCCTGCGGGTTGTACCACCGCCCCGATCACGCGCCAGTCGTCATCGCGCCACATGTCGAGGAACGACGCACGGTCCACCGCCGTCACCGTCTCGCAGCGTGCCGCGTGCGTCCACAACGCGCCATCGAACCGCGCACGATCGATGGCATAGGCGTAATCACGCCCGCGCACCTCCGGCAGCGGCAGCGAGATGCGCATATCTGGTGTGACATTCGCCATTCGCCTGATCTTCGGCGTCTGTGCCGCATACTCCGCCTCTGCAGCACCGATCTCGTCCAGCAGCGCCATCGTCGACGCGTAGATAATCGGCATCGAAGCGGCCGGCGGGCTCGGCATTGCAGCCCGCTCGATCAGCAGCACGCGTAAGCCCTGCTGTCCCAGGCGCGCCGCCAGCGTCGATCCGGCGGGCCGCCCGCCAACAATCAGCACATCACATTCGTCGGGAATGCCCTGATTCATGATTTCTCCTGCGCCAACCCCCTGTTATTATCATCTGGTCCGTGCGGAACTGGCGCGATTTTTCACCCCATTCTCAGCCACGCCAGCCGACATTACCCCTGGCGCACGCCAGCACCCGGAGGATTGCCATGAAACGACTTGTCCCGCTGCTGATCGCGCTGGGGCTGCTGGCTGGCGGCGCAGCGGCGCAGTCCGGGCCACAGCCCGCGTCATTCTGGTGGAATGATCGCGTCTTCTACGAGATCTTCGTCCGCAGCTTCTACGACAGCGATGGCGATGGAGTCGGGGACCTGCGCGGCGTGATCGAGAAGCTCGACTACCTGAACGATGGCGATCCTGCCACCACCACCGATCTGGGAGTCACCGGGCTGTGGCTGATGCCGATCAACCCCGCAGCCAGCTATCACGGCTACGACGTGCGGGACTACTACGACGTCGCGCCGCGCTACGGCACGCTCGACGACATGCGCGCTCTGATCGAAGCGGCGCACGCGCGCGGCATCGCCGTCATCATCGATCTCGTGCTCAACCACACTTCTACCCAGCACCCGTGGTTTCTCAGCTCCGTCCGCCGCGAACCCGAACACGATGACTGGTACGTGTGGTCCGACAGCAACCCCGGCTATCGCGGCCCCGACGGCCAGCAGGTCTGGCATCAGCTTGGCGGCCGCTACTATTACGGCATCTTCTGGTCGGGCATGCCCGATCTCAACCTCGCCAACCCGGAAGTGACCGCCGAGGTGGAGAACATCTCGCGCTTCTGGCTGGAGGAAGTCGGCGTGGATGGATTCCGGCTGGATGCCATCAAGCATCTGGTCGCCGATGGTGAAGTACAGGAGAATGCGCCCGGCACCCACGCCTGGCTGCATGCCTACAACGCCTTCGTCGACAGCGTCAACCCGAACGCCATCACCGTCGGCGAAGCGTGGTCCGCCTCGTTCGCCGTTCGCCCGTACGTGCGCGATGGCGAAGTCGATCTCGCATTCAGCTTTGATCTGGCCACCGCCATGCTCGAAAGCGCCTCTCGCGGGACCAACAGCGCGGTCTCCGCCATTCAGCAGCGGGACTACGATCTCTTCCCGCCCAATCAGTTTGGCGCGTTCCTGGCCAATCACGATCAGAACCGCGTGATCAACACGCTCAGCGGCAGCATCGATCGCGCGCGCATGGCCGCCTCGATGCTGCTCACCGGGCCGGGCGTGCCGTTTCTCTACTACGGAGAGGAGATCGGCATGCAGGGCCAGAAGCCCGACGAGCGCATCCGCACGCCCATGCAATGGGACGACACGCCGCTCACCGCTGGTTTCACCACGGCCAGCGCTCCATGGCAGACGATCGGGCCGGGCGCAGACGACGGTGTGAGCGTTGCAGCGCAGACGAGCGACAGCACCTCGCTGCTGTCGCACTATCGCGCGCTGATCGCGCTGCGCAATGCCAACCCTGCGCTGCAGCGCGGCAGCTACACCAGCGTCGACTGCAACGCACGCCGCCTGCTGGCCTTCCTCCGCCAGACGGAAGCGCAAACCGTACTGGTCCTGATGAACCTGTCCGATGAGCCTGTCAGCGACTACACCTGTGAAGCGCGCAACAGCGGACTGCGCGGCACGCTCAACGCCAGCCTGCTCTTCGGCGCGGGACAGCCAGCCGCCCCGCAGGCGGTAGAAGACGATGGGGGCTTCAGCGGGTATGTGCCGCTGCCCGAAGTCCCGCCCTATAGCACCACCGTGATCGCGCTGGACGCTGGGGACTGAGCGCCGGGCGACATTCGCTCTGCCCGCCCGCCGCACATCCGCTAGAATGAAGCAATCCGAACCATGACGAGGTCATCATGAAAACTACCCTGCGCGGCCTGCTGGCCGTCTGTTCACTGCTGGCCGTACTGCCCGCTTCGGCGCAGCAGGCGCTCACGCCCGATGCGCTGTGTGCTGCCGCCGTTCCCGCGACCGATCCGGAAACGCGCGCATTCACCGAGGCAGAAAACGTACTGCAGCCCGGCACCGACTACCGCGCCATCCTGTGCACCGGCGCGGGCGCTGTCTACGTCGATCTGCTTGAGCAGGCGGCGCCGGCCACCGTCAACAACTTCGTCTTTCTGGCGGATAATGGCTACTACAACAACACCACCTTCCACCGGGTGATCGCTGACTTCATGGCGCAGGGCGGCGACCCGACCGCGACCGGCAGCGGCGGCCCCGGCTACCAGTTCGGCGACGAGTTTGCCGGCTTCCTCAACTTCGATCGTCCCGGCTGGCTGGCCATGGCCAACGCCGGCGCCGACACGAACGGCAGCCAGTTCTTCCTGACGACTGCCGAAACCCCGCATCTCGACTACAAGCATGCCATCTTCGGCGAAGTGCTGGAGGGTCAGTCCGTCGTCGAAAACATCGCCCTGCGCGATCCGCAAACTGCAACCACGCCGGGAACATCGCTGGACACTGTGCTGATCATCACCGACCCCGCCAGTGTGCAGACCACCTACACCGCGCCTGCGCCGCCCCAGCGCGCCGACTTCGAGAGTGCGCTCAGCCTGCTGCAGGCGGGCGTCAGCGATCCGCTGGCGATGGTCGAGTCCGGTACTGGCATCCTCGACCTCGATCAGACCGTCGCGCTGGCACCCGCCGATGAGCAGCCCGCCCTGCGCGAAGCGCTCACCAGCGCCGGCTTCCAGTATCACGTAGCAGTCTCGGTCAACAATGCCGGCTGCCAGCTTGACGGCTTCCCCATCGCGGCATTCAGCTATCAGCTTGACGTGCTGGCGGATGATGCCGCCGCGCGTGCATTTGCCGACGATGCGCTGTGGAGCGCCGTCCTCACTGGCGAAGCGGGTCCCACGCCCACGTTCGGCTATCCGATCGTCACGCAGGAGGTGACGGCCTGCGATCAGCCGATGGTGCAGGCGCAGACGCATTGGCAGCGTGGCCCGATGGTCGCCAGCGTCAGCGTCACGTTCATCGCAAGCCCCGGGCTGGACGCCGAGGAACTGCTCTACAACTTCGCTGGCGTGAACTTCGAGCGCATCTTCCAGACGCCGCTACGCGCCGGCATCCGCACACGCTAGGCACAGCAGTCGCACGACAGAGGGGCGGCAGCGCCCCTCTGCTCACTCTGTGGCGGGCGCCGGAAAGTACATCGCGAACGCCGGCCCGAATGCGCGCAGCAGCGTCCCGTCTCCTCGCAGGCGCTTCGGCGGGCCGGCGTGCAGCGCGCCAGCATGCAGCACCCACAGCCGATCCGCGAAGCGCAGCGCCAGATCGAGATCATGGGTCGAGGCGATCACTCCCAGCTGCGTCTCGTGGCTCAGCCGCGCGAGCAAGGCCATCAGCTCCACACGGTGCTGCAGATCGAGGAACGCAGTCGGCTCATCCAGCATCAGTACTGACGGCTGCTGCGCCAGCGCCCGCGCCACCATCAGCCGCTGGCGTTCGCCATCGCTCAGCTCAGTCACCTGCCTGCCCGCCAGCGTCTCGGAGTGCGTGTGCTGAAGCGCATCGTCCACCACGCGCTCATCCGCATCGCTCAGCCGGTGCAGCCAGTCCGTGTAAGGCAGCCGCCCCAGCGCCACCAGCTCACGTCCGGTCATGGCTGGCAGGCGCTCAGCACCCGTCAGCACCAGCGCGATCCGGCGCGCAGTGTCGCGGCGGCTGAACTGCTGCAGCGGCTGGCCGGTCAGCAGCACCTCACCTGCCAGCGGGGGATGCAGCCCGGCCAGTGTGCGCAGCAGCGTCGATTTGCCCGCGCCGTTCGGGCCCAGCAGGCACACCAGTTCTCCCGGTTGCAGCACCAGGTTCGCCTGCCCCAGCAGCACACGCCGTGCGCGCCCCGCCGCGTAGCCCACCTGCAGGCCCCGCGCCTCCAGCAGCGCGTTCAGGCGTGCCTCCAGCCGGGTTGACGCAGCACCACCCAGATCACCACCGGCGCACCGAACAGCGCCAGCACCGCATTCAGCGGCAGCACAATCTGGAGGCCGGGCGCCTGCGCGATCAGGTCCGCCGCCAGGGCCAGCGCGCCGCCAAGCAGCAGCACCGCCGGCAGCAGCACCGCGTGATTGCTCGTTCGCAGTAATCCACGCGCAAAGTGCGGCACGGCGATACCGAGAAACGCAATTGGCCCACAGAACGCCGTCACCACGCCAGCCAGCAGCGCGGCGCTGGCGAGCAGCAGCACGCGCGCACTGCGCAGGTTGACGCCCAGGCTACGCGCATAATCCTCGCCCAGCAGCAGCGCGTTGAGCGGCCGCACTGCGCCAGCCGTCAGCGCCAGCCCCAGCACAATGCCACCCGCAAACAACGGAAGCTGGCTTGCCGAAACATCGCCAAAGGTGCCATACGTCCAGTTGACGAACGCCTGCAGGCGCTCAGGGATGCTGAAATGCGCGACGATGCTCACCAGCGCGCTGGTGGCATAACCGAACATCAGCCCGCAGATCAGCAGTACCGCGGCATTCGAGACACGCCGCGCCAGCGCGAGGATGATCAGCGTCACCACGCCAGCGCCCAGCGCCGCTGCCGCGATCACCGCCATATCGCCGGCCAGCCCCAACGCGCTCAGCAGCCCGGTGCTGGCCACGCCAGTCGTCATCACCACCAGCGCCACGCCCAGGCTGGCCCCGCTGCTGATGCCCAGCACATAGGCATCGGCCAGCGGGTTGCGAAACAGCGTCTGCAGCAGCAGGCCCGCCCCGGCCAGCGCCCCGCCGGCCAGCAGCGCCGTCACCGCCTTCGGCAGGCGGTAGTCCAGCACGATCGTCGCCCAGGCGGTGCGCGTGGTCTCTCCACCCAGCAGCGCCCTGACGACTTCATCCGCCGGAATGCTGACCGAGCCCAGCATCAGGCTGAGTCCGAACAACAGCAGCAGCGCCAGCGCCATCAGCCCAAAAGCCTGCGGCCAACGCCGGCGGCGGTGCGCCAGCACATGGGGAGTTGGCGCCACGTCAGCGCCCTGTTCAGCGGCGAGCGCCGTCATCACTGCAGCTCAACGTAGAAGTACAGCTCGTGCTCCGGCAGCAGGTCCGGGTGCAGGATGCCGATCAGATCCGCCAGCAGCAGATCAGGCCGCAGCGCACCAGACTCGCCGTAGTCGTTGCCGCCCGTCGCCGTGATGCGGCGCACATTGTTGTACACCCGGCCACTGCTGAACGGCGCAAACAGCGCATAGCGCTCATCCTCCGCCAGCCCATCGGCCAGGCTCAGCCAGTAGTTGGGGTTCAGCCACACATCCGCCCCTTCGGCACGTTCCAGCACCGCTTCAAGAGACAGCGGCAGTCCGCCGCTGCTGTCGTCGTCCGCCCACAGGTAGGCGCCGCCGGCATCCGCGATCAGATTGGCCGTGTAGCTGGCGCCGCCGGCCACATACCACGTATCGCCGTACATCCCGTTGACCATTACCGTCGGTCGAGCCTCCGCGGTTGCTGCCTGCTCCGCCAGCGCGCGGTAGCGCCCGGCAATCTCGTCAAAGAGCGTCTGCGCCGCGCCCTCCGCGTTGAAGAACGCCGCGATGAACTTCACCCATTCCGCGCGTCCCAGCGGCTGCGTCTCCATATAGTCACCGTTCAGCACCGCCGTCAGCCCCGCAGCCTGCAGCCCCGGCGCAGCATCATAGTCCGCGCTGCCGATGCCATACGTGAAGATGACATCCGGCGCAAGGTCGATCGCCTGCTCAACGTTCACCGTCGAGCCGCCGCCGATCTCCCGCACCTGCCCCGCGTCAATGCGCTCGCGCACTGCCGCGCTGTATACATAGTCAAATTCGTCCACACCCACCAGATGATCCAGCAGGCCCAGCTCCACCAGCGGCGGCAGATACGTCGTCGACATCGTCACGACCGACTGCACCGGCACGGTCACACGCACCGCATCAGCGTATCCCTCAGGATCCGGCGCACCGCACTGCACCAGCAGATAGCGGAATGGCTCCGCTGCCCCCTGCCAGGGCTGCGTCACCGTCAGCAGCTTGTACGAGTCGAAATAGTCGATCGTGAAACCTTCGGCCACCTCAACCTCAGCCTTGTCCGCGAAATAATCCGCCTGCGGATCAAACGTCTCAATGCAGCCGTCACTTGCCTGCCGCGCCCATACAGGCGCAGCGGCCAGCACACCTGCTGCGAACAACGCCAGTAGTGCAGAACGGTTCATCTCTTCATCCCCCTGTGAACAAGACAAGCACATGCAGTGCGCGCACAAGCCTGTGCAGCAGCCGGGGGAGCGGACAGCGTGGAACCCAATGCAGGAAACAAAAAGCCCGCGAGGCTGCGGGCGTCATGCCAGGAATACAGCATGCCCATTACCCCCTTTTGCGCGAAGGCGGTCTGCGAGCAGCGCTTCTGGCGGGTATTCGGGCTTCGGCCATGGCCGTTACCGTTGCGCGACAGCGCCGGACTTTCACCGGTCTTCCCCCATTGTGTGCAGCACATCCGGGTACCTGCACACCAGGAGCGTCACTATTGCGATGCGCTACTGAGGAACTTACCACTCGCAGCGCCTTCTGTCAACGCACGCGCCACGCCGCAGACCGGGCGCCGCAGGTTACGCGCCCGGTCCGCAGTCATGGTGCGCGTTGCCGCGCCTACGCCGGGTTCACCGAAGCGGCCAGCGGCTGTGCATCCGGCGTTTCAGGCTGCTCCTCGCGGCGGAACTGGCTCATGTACAGATCGTAGTACGCGCCGTGCTGCTCCAGCAGTGAGTGATGATTGCCGCGTTCCACCACCAGCCCGTCCCGCAGCAGCATCACCACATCCGCGTTGCGGATCGTGCTCAGCCGGTGCGCGATGACGAACGTCGTGCGCCCCTGCATGATCTTCTCGAAGGCTTTCTGGATCAGCCGCTCGGTGCGCGTGTCCACGCTGGAGGTCGCCTCGTCCAGGATCAGGATGCGCGGGTTCATCAGCGCCACCCGCGCGATGGCGATCAGCTGGCGCTGACCCTGGCTCAGGCCGCTGCCGCGCTCGCCCAGCACCGTGTGATAGCTCTCCGGAAGGCGCTCGATGAACGTATCGGCGCTCACCATCTTCGCCGCTGCGATCACCTCGTCGTCCGTCGCATCCAGCCGCCCGTAGCGAATGTTCTCCAGCACAGTATCGCTGAACAGATACGTGTCCTGCAGCACGATGCCAATCTGCGAACGCAGGCTGCCCATGCTCACATCGCGCACATCGTGCCCGTCGATCAGCACCTGCCCGCTGGTCACGTCGTAAAAGCGCGGGATGAGGTTGATGATCGTCGTCTTGCCCGCACCTGTCGGCCCGACGATGGCGACCATCTGCCCAGGCTCGGTTCCGAAGCTCACGCCCTTCAGCACCAACTCACCCGCCTTGTAGGCCGTCGTCACCTCGCGGAACTCCACGCGCCCCTCAATAGCAGGCATCTCCGCCGCATTCGGCTTGTCCGTGATCGCAACCGGCGCGTCCAGCAGCCCGAAAATGCGCTCCCCGCCCGCAATCGCGCTCTGGATATTCGTCCACAGCACGGCGATCTGCTGAATGGGCTGATTGAAGCGCTGCACAAACTGCAGGAACACGAACACTGTGCCCAGCGTGATCACACTCGTGCCCAGCAGCGGGGTGTTCGACAGCACAGACAGCCCGCCCACCACCACCACCACGGCGATCGCCACATAGCCAAGCGCTTCCAGCACTGGATTGAGTGCGCTGGTGAACGCCGCGGCACGCACGTTCGCGTCGCGGTTGGCGGCATTCGCCTGGCGGAAGCTCTCGATCGTCTCTTCCTCGCGGTTGAAGGCCTGCACCTCGCGCATACCGGCGATGCTTTCCTGCAGGTTGGCGTTCACGCTGCCCATCTCGCGGCGGCTTTTGCGGAATGCGCGCCGCGCCTGCCCGGAGAAGTACACTGTGGCGATGAACATGAACGGCACCACCGCCAGGCTCAGCAGCGCATACGGCAGGCTGGTCTGCAGCATGCGGATGGCGATCCACACCATCAGCAGCGCACCGCTGACCACGCTCACCAGCGCGAAGCTCAGCACCTGCTGAATAGTGTCGGTGTCGCTCGTCAGGCGGCTCATCAGGTTGCCCGACTCATTCTCAGCGTAGTAGCCAAGTGTCTGGCTCTGCAGCTTGCGGAACAGGTCGATGCGCATCCCGCGCAGCACGCGCTGCCCCGTGCGCGACATCGAGTAGAAGGCCAGGCCGTTCAGCACCGAGCCCGCCACGAACAGTGCCAGCAGGATCAGCACGATCGTGCCCAGCCCGGCCAGCTTCTCATCAATGGTGGTATTCGCGTTCACCGTCGCGATCCAGCATGCCGCCGGATCGCGCGGGAACAGATAGCAGTCCACAGCCTGCCCGATATAGTCCGGCGCGACCACCTGCGTCCACGTGCCCGCCACGATCAGCACCGCAGACGCCGCCACGCCATACCAGTAGCGGGCAAAGTAGCGCCCAAACCGGCGCAGCGTGTCGCTCACATTGCGCGCGCGGCTGCTCTCGTTCTCCATCAGACGGCGGTTGCCGTCCAGCCCTCCCATCATGGTCGTGTTCTCCCTCGTCCGTCAGCCCTGGGCCGGAAGCGCCACTGGCGCGGTTTCGCCCTCGGCTTCAGCATCGCCGACGAGCTGCGAATTGTAGATTTCTGCGTAGATGGCGCTCTCTTCCATCAGCTCTTCGTGCTTGCCCTGCGCGACCACCTGGCCCTTGTCCAGCACCAGGATCAGATCGGCATTCAGCACCGTGGTGATGCGCTGCGCGATCACAAAGCTGGTGCGCCCCTTCATCAGGCGGTCGAGCGCCTTCTGAATCTTGGACTCGGTGATCAGGTCGACCGAGCTGGTCGAGTCGTCCAGGATCAGCAGATGCGGGTCGAGCAGCAGGGCGCGCGCGATGGCGATGCGCTGCTTCTGCCCGCCAGAGAGCGTCGCGCCGCGTTCGCCGACCGGCGTGTCGTAGCCCTGCGGGAACGTGATGATGAAGTCGTGCGCGGCAGCCGCCTTGGCCGCCTCCATAACCTGCTCATCCGTCGCGTCCGGGCGGCCAAAGGCGATATTGTCGCGGATCGAGCCGCTGAACAGGTTGGTCTCCTGCAGCACGATGCCGATCTGGGAACGCAGGCTGTCCAGCGTGACATCGCGCACGTCGTGCCCATCGATCACCACCGCTCCCTCGCTCACATCGTAGAAGCGCGGCAGCAGATTGATGATCGTGGTCTTGCCGCTGCCAGTACCCCCCAGCAGCGCCACCGTCTGGCCCGGCTGTGCGCTGAACGACACCTTGCGCAGCACCGGGTCGCCAGAGCCGAAGTAGCGGAACGTGACATCGCGAAACTCGACGTGCCCCTGAATCGCCGGCATCTCGGTCGCATTTGGCCGGTTAGCGACATCCGCCTTCGCGTCCAGGATCTCGAACACGCGCTCCGCCGATGCGCCGGCCTGCGCCAGCAGTGAAATGATGAAGCCGAGCTGGCCGAGCGGGAAGAACAGGTAGATCACGTACAGGCTGAACTCCTGATACTGGCCGAGCTGCAGCGTGCCATTGATGATCTCGCGGCCACCGAAGTACAGCAGCGCCGCCTGCCCGACCTGCGCCAGCAGGAAGATCAGCGGGAACAGGAACGTGAACGTGCGGGCCACCCGCACCTGCTGCTCGTACAGCGAAAGCGCGGCGGCATCGAAGCGCTTCTGCTCGTGCGGCTCGCGCACGAATGCCTTCACCACACGAATGCCCGCCAGGTTCTCCTGCAGGATGGTGTTCAGCTTCGACAGGCGGATCTGCACCTGCACAAACAGCGGCTGGCTCAGTTTGCCGAAGATCATGAACATCACCATCGCCAGCGGCAGGATCGGCACCACCACCAGAGTCAGTCGCCAGTTGGTCAGGAACAGGATCACCAGCGTTGCAATCAGCAGGATGAATGCCTGCAGGGCAAGGATCAGCCCCTGCGCCAGAAACAGGCGCACCTTCTCCACGTCATCGGTGGCACGGATCATCAGCTGGCCGGTCTGGTTGCGATCGTAGTAGCTGAACGACAGCCGCTGAAGTTTGGCGAAGATTTCGTTGCGGAAATCGAAGGCGATCCCCTGTGACATGCGCTCGGAGTAAAACGCCTGCACAAACGAGAATATCCCGCGCACGATCGCGAACGCCACGATGATCAGCGCGGCGGTCATCAGCGCATTGTTGGCGTTCGCCTGCAGATCGCGCAGCTCATCCAGGCTGTAGCCCGCCTGCTGCGCCGCCAGCGACTTGACCGCATCCGGCGCGGGCTGTCCAAACACCTGCAGCCCCAGAATACCATTGGCGATCGTCCCCTGCGTCACCGAGTCGATCATCATCTGCGTCAGCCGTGGCACGGCCAGCTGCGCCAGCGAAGCGATCACCAGCGCGGTATATGCCACCAGCATCAGATTGCGCTGCTTGCCCAGATAGCGAATGGCGCGCCCTAAACCGCCGCCGCCCGCACCAGCCGGCCGCTTCTGCCGCCGGCCTCCCCATGACTGCGTTCCTTGTGCCTGCAATTTCCTGCCCCCTTGTTTCCTATGTGTCGTACGTGCACCGGCCTGAATCATCTGCATCAGCCGGTGCCGCGCCCAGCTCACCTTCGCGACGGAATACGTTCTCATGAATACTGGCAGCGATCGCCGGCCCGTCGGGCATCCCGCTCAGGATCTCGCGCAGCAGCCCGCGCAGCTGTTCCGCCCGTTCCTCCCCCAGCGCCATGATGCATCGCTGCATCTCATCGCGCAGCGGGTGATCATGGTAGTCGTGCAGCAGCGCACGACCGGTTTCAGTCACGCTCAGCGGCGTGCGTCGTCGGTCGCTGGGATCCTTGCGCCGTTCCACCAGCCCCTTGATCTCCAGATCATCGACCACGGCCACCAGCGTCGAGGGATCCAGCACCATGATCTTGCTCAGCTCACTGATCGTGTGCGGCCGGCTCAGCAAATTGCGCATGATGCCAAACTGCACCGGAGAGATCTGCCCGCCACGTTCCCGGAAGTACTCCTCCATCGCGCGCGCATGCACCTTGATCAGCATCAGCATCAGCAGACGGATTTCAGTGGTGAGCAGGCTGAATTCCTGCAGATCCATGAGGTGTCCAATGATTTGGAGACAAACGATTTACCTATCAACGATAATCCCGCGGTAGTATACTGTCAAGAGTCTGTATGGTCCGCCCGCACAGGCCCGGAAGAAACGCATGTGACAGGAGAACGATCGATGCCGGATGACAGGCTTCTGGAGCAACTCATGTCCGAACTGCGCGGAGACGATCGGCTGCGCGCGCGCAGTGCAGCTCGGCAGCTCGCACGCGTTTCAGATACCCGCGCACTGCACGCACTGCTCGAAGCGCTGCGACACAGCGATCATGAAGTTCGCGCACTGGCGGCCAACGCACTGGGCATCCGGAGTGAGGCCAGCGCGGCCCCTGCCCTGGTGGAGTGTCTGCGCGATCGCAGCCGTCACGTGCGCCGCGCCGCTGCACGCGCGCTCGGCCAGATCGGCACAGCGCAGGCAGAACGCGGCCTGGCCACCTGCCTGCTGAGCGACGAAAACAACTTCGTGCGCTGGGAGGCTGCCCGCGCGCTCGGGATGCTCGCCTGCGCCACCTCCATCCCGGAACTCCTGCAGGCGCTCTCGGCAGACTCCAATGCGTATGTGCGCTATGCCGCCGCCGAAGCGCTCGGCCAGATAGCAGACGCATCAGCCATAGACGGACTGGAGCATGCGCTCGCGCACGACCAGAGCGACATCGTGCGGTATGCCGCCGCTACCGCGCTCGGCCAGATTGGCGATCCTTCCGCCACACCGGCGCTGGTGCGCGCCCTCAACCACCCCAACACGCACGTCTGGCATGCCGCCGCCGAAGCCATCAGCGCCTTCGAGGAAGCCTCGATGGCATATGTCATCGAAGGACTGCTCGACCACCAGAATGCTGTGCGCTGCGCCGCGCTCAAGGCTGTGCTCTGGCTGAGCGTGGAATATGATGACGAGGAGGCAGCCGAACAAACCGCAGGCGAATGGAAATCACTCTGGGGTTGGTGGAACTAGTGAAATCAGCTATCCTCTTCCGGGTAACGATCTGTACTGCTCATCAGGAGATGTGACGATGCCCACTCGTAATGCTCAGGCCACCTGGCAGGGAACCCTCAAGGAAGGGAGCGGCACGGTCCGCCTCGGCAGTGGCGCCTATGACGGCCCGTTCAGCTTCGTGTCGCGGTTCGAAGCAGGCAGCGGCACCAACCCCGAAGAACTGCTCGGCGCTGCGCACGCCGGCTGCTTCACCATGGCCCTCAACAACCGCCTCTTCCAGAACGGCCTGGAGCCGAAGCGCGTGCATACCACTGCCCAGGTTTCGCTCGAAAAAGGCGAAAGCGGCATGTCGATCGCACACATTCATCTGGTCACTGAAGCGGAAGTTCCCGGCCTGAGCGCAGAGGACTTCGCAGCGCATGCCGAGGCCGTCAAGGACGCCTGCATTATCTCTCGCGCGCTCAAGTCCGTGCCGATGTCCGTGGAAGCCCGGCTGGTCTGAGCCGTTCTGTAACGCAACGCTGGTCGACGGGGGCGCTGGCACAGGCCCCTGTTGCTATGTGCGGCGGCTCGTCGTCAGCCGGAAGCCGATGTTGCTGAAGCACGTATCCGGCACCAGCATCATGAACGCACCGATCTGCGCCTTGCTGTGCGTGCTCATGTAGCTCCCGCCCTGCACCAGCCGCGGACGATCGGCGCTGATATCGTAATCCTCATAGTCCTTGTTCAGGCACCACTCCCACACGTTGCCTGCCATGTCATACACGCCGAAGGGGCTGGCGGCCTTGACGAAACGCACCACCTGCGAGGTCTGATGCAGCTTGGACTCGGTGGTGTTGCACAGGCTGGTGGAGAACTCGTCACCCCACGGGTAGATACGGTCGTCGTCCCCGCGCGCGGCGCGCATCCACTGCTGGCGCAGCGGCAGTGTCACCGCATAGCCCAACCGCGCGCTCAGCCAGCGCGTGAACGCCACGGCGGTGAACCAGTTCACCATCTCACGCGGACGGTCATCCCCCACAAACTTCGAGTCCATCGGCTCCGGGTTGGCTTCGCGCCACAGCGCCGCCTTCGGCGAGAAGTCCCACCATGCGTCACTGGCGAAGCCCTCAGGATCATCGACAAAGAGCTGGAACTGCGCGTTGGTCACCGGATATCGGCTGATGGCAAAGCCGGGCACGCCCAGCACCTCACGACTGTGGTGTGTCCCTCGCTCAATTTCCACGGTGATCTGGCCATCCGGCACATCGCACCACTCCAGCATCGGCAGGCTGAAGCGCGCGGGCGCAGCCACCTGAGCCACACTCGCTTCAGGCGAAGCCCCGCCCCCGGCTGGCATTTCCGCCGCGCCCACTCCACATAACGCAGCGAGATCCTCCGGGTCGTAATCCGGGTTGTCGTGATGGAACAGCTCAAACGACCGGCAGCCAAACGCTCGCGTGCGCGCACGGCTGACGAGCTGCAATATTGCTGAGTACTCGTGCTCCATCTGGCGCCGCTTGCGCTCTTTGTCGATGCCGATTTCGGCTTCGCGCTTCAGCTCTTCCAAATCGACGTAGATCGCCGGAACACCCTGCTGGATCGCCCGAGTGATCAGCGCATGCGCGTTTTCGTAAAGCCCTTCCTCCAGCGCATCCGCGATCAGGCCAATGATCGCTTCGACGCCGCCCTCCCCGTCTGTCGGCGGTGGCGTTGCGCTGGGCCGGCGCTGACGTCGGGCAGAGCTGGTGCTGACGCCAGGCACCTCCTGCGGAGGGGCGGATCTGCGCTGCATGTCGATCTCGGCGCGGTAGATAGCGTTCAGAAGCTGCGCACCGTTGGCGAGATCCATGCCCAGGCTCATATCCGCATACTGCAGATGCATGATCTCCTCAGGAATGGCGACGCCCGGC
Source organism: uncultured Pleurocapsa sp. (assembly GCA_964654755.1). Taxonomy (GTDB): domain Bacteria; phylum Chloroflexota; class Anaerolineae; order Aggregatilineales; family Phototrophicaceae; genus Flexifilum. The sequence continues at coordinate 64,499 of CAZZJW010000011.1, forward strand.
TGGATCAGCACCGGGAAGACCGGGACGGGGCGATTCAGCGCCAGCAGCATCTCATCACGGCAGTAAGGGGACTTCACGGAAAGCGGCGAAAGCAGATAGACGAATGCTTCGCACCACTCCAGCCGCCGCTGAATTTCCTCCCACCAGTCCTGGCCGGCCACCATACGCGTGTCGTACCAGACCTCATGCACCGCCAGCGCTTCGGCAATCTGTATGCAGTAGGCCTTGTCCTCGCGCGCGTAACTGATGAAGATCCGCATGGGTTCTCTCCCACATCCTGTGCAGAGCAGTCGGGCCTATCGGGCCGGCGAAGTCCGGGCACGCCAGCGCCGCAACGCCGCGGCCGCCTCCGGCCCCGGGATGTTCTCAAGGGCATGCAACGCCACGTCACACGCGCGGCGCTTGTCCCAGCCCGGCTGATGGTCATCGTTCAGCCATTCGACAAGCGAGTCGACAGCCGCCGGTTCACCCAGCTTGCCGAGCGCCTCAACCGCCGCCCAGCGCACCAGCAGTTCCTCGTCATCCAGCGCACAAAGCAGCTGCACAGACACCTCGCGGCTGCCGATCGCACCAAGCGAAACGACCGCAGCGCGCCGAACAAACACGTCACTGTCCTGCAGCGCCTCCGCCAGGCGCAGCGCGATGTCTGGCCCGCCCAGCCGCCCCAGCGCCTCTGCAGCCTTCTCACGCACAAGGCGATTGTCATCGCGCAGACATTCCAGCAGCGCCCACACTGCGCTCGACTCGTTGATCTCCTGCAGCGCGCGGATCGCCGCCAAGCGCACTGTGAAGTGCCGGTCGTGCAGCGCTTCGTGCAAAATAGGCAGCGCGCTGTCGTCCTGCAGCCATGCCAGCGCCTCAACCGAGGCCCAGCGCACCACGTAGTTCGCATCGCGCAACGCATCCGCCAGCGCATACACCGCACGGTTGTCATCCAGCGTGCCACGCAGTGAACGCGCATAGTGACGCAGTCGCTTGGCTGCCTCGTGCTGCTCGTGCGTATCGCTCACGCGCATCTCGTCCAGCATCTGCCGGATGGTTTCTTCAGGCGCCGCGTCCGTCTCGTCATGCTCCGCGTCTGCCGGCTGCGCTGCCTCTGCACTGAAGCGGTTCGCCCCAACATCTGCAGGCAGATACTCCACAGAATCGATCTCCTGGGTCTGCTGCTGCTCCTGGCTCCAGTCCTCCAGCTCCGTCCGCGCCTCATCGCTGTCGATCAGATCGAGCGCAGCCGCCGCCAGGTCGCACACGCGCACACCGGTGGGGGTCTCGCGATCATCTGTCAGCGCGGGGATCAGCACCTCCACAGACTGCGGATCAGCGATCATGCCCAGCGCTTCAATGGCCAGCGCACGCACCGCTACCGGCGTGCCCGCTTCGCGCGCAATCGCCATCAGGCCTGGTAGCGCGACGCTTCCCATCCGCCCCAGTTCCTCACGCGCAGCCGTCGCAACGTACAGGCTGCGGTCCGCCAGCGCACCCAGCAGCCCCGAAGCAACGTTCGGCCCGGCCAGCGTGCCCAGGACGCGGACAACAGAGTACCGCACCTGCTCACTTGCGTCCTGCAGAGTCTCCAGAAGCGGCATGACGGATTCTTCGCGGCCCAGCAGTCCCAGCGCGCGAACCGCCTGCTGCCGGCGTTCCCACTTCGGATCACTGAGCTGACGCAACAGGTCGGCAATGCTCTGCGCCTCGGAGGAAAGCGCAGCAGCGGCAGGTGCAGGCGCCGTACTGGCAGGTGCCGTACTGGCAGAGAGCGCAGCCGCAGGCCGGGGGCTGTCAGGCATCACAGCCGCAGGCGGCGCCGGCGCTGCAATACGCCTCACAGCGGGCTGCGGCGCAGGCGGGGGCGCGGCCCGCTGTTCGATCTGGCGCACGGCCTTGGCCGCCATATCGCGAACTCTCGCCTGGCTATCTTTCAGCGAAATCCGCAGCGCAGGCAGCGCCGCCCGATCCCCCAGCACGCCCAGCGCCCAGGCCGCACCCAAACGGCGCGCCGGGTCAGAGTCGTCCAGAATATTGATCAGCGCATCGAGTGTTTCCGGCTGCGCAGCAGCCTGCTGCAGGACCTGCGCCGCCTGCTCGTTCGGCGTCCAGTCCCAATCCTTCAGCGCTTTCAGGAGGGCGATTGGAAGCGGCACGGTCATCTCCTTGATAGCCCACACAGCGGCCTGTCGCTGCACGTCTCCGCCCTGCTGCATACGCTCACGCAGCAGCGGACGCAGTCGCGCCGAACCCAGTGCACTGAGCGCAGCACGCACCGCAGGCTGCCGGCCATTGTCACCCGCCTCCAGCAGCAGCGCGTCGAGCACCTCCTCGATCACCGAAGCACTCACATGCGCGCCCGATGCCACACACTGCGCCGCCAGGTACGGATCAATTTCGCACACCGTGCGCACATAAGCATCCGCCGCCAGCATGAACCCGCTCAGCATCTCCAGCACATGATCATATGCGTTCTGAAGCCGACCGCCCTCGGCACTGAATCGCGGCGCCGGCACGCGCATCGCCAGATCAATCGGCTGCAAATGCATCGCCGCATAGAAGTCTCGCAGCAACGCATGCGAAAAGCGCGCCGCGCCCGCATCCACCCGCACCACATTCAGATTACTGGCCGCCTTCAGCGCCTGCACCGATGGGTCAAGCAGAACCATCGCGGCATCATCGACCGGAATCGTCATCTGGCCCGCATCGAGCAAATGCACAGCCAGCTTGCCCAGCATGGGGACAAGTTCGCGATATGGCATACCGATCGGCGCCTGCGCCAGCCGCCACCACACCCAGCTGGACGGCAGCACACGTTTATAGAGCGCACCCACCGTCTCAGGAAGCGCATTCTGTGGTGATGAACGATACAGGAAGATCAGTCCGTTAAGATACGCCGGATTGCGCGCCAGGTTAAGCAGCGGCGTGTCCGCCCTGCTTTCCGCTGGCGCCAGCTGTTCCAGAAGCGGTCCCGCAGCCGCGCCGAGATGCGCCTGTGTGATGTCCCGGATATGCGCGTCGTTCAGCGGCAGCAGTTCAAAGATCGGCAATCCGGATTCGAGCTGTGCTGCAAGATTCGGTGAGCGCACACCGATCGCCACCAGAGGCGGCGCACAGGGCCCCTGCAGCAGCGCCCGCACCTCACTCACAGCAAGCTCGGCGTCCGGTGCTTCGTTCACGCCATCCAGCACCAGCGCCGCCCGCCCCGCGCCAATCTCCTCCAATGCATCGCTCTCCAGCGGCCATACGCGCCGGATGAATGATTCCAGAGTCTCGCCCGGCTGCATCTCCGCCAGGTCCAGCCACAGCGGCATTGGCACATGCTCCGGGTCGGCGCGATGCGCGAAGGCCAGGTCCAGCGCCCGCCGCGCGAGCACCGAAGACTTGCCGCCGCCGGCACCGCCCGTCAGCACGAATCGCGGCGTCGCCTGAATCGCCTGATGCAGCGGCAGCACGGCACCCATCGGCGAGGCGCCCAAAGCAGTCCGAAGCACGTGCACATCCCCGACACGGCCCCATACAGGCTCCAGCGGGGAGAGCGGACGCAAACGCGCGCGCGCCGTCGGGCTGTTCTCCTGATCCGGAGGATCGAGTGTCTCACTGCGCGCAATCTGGATCTCGACGTTCGCGATCAGGCGATTCAGATACTGATCCTTGCGCGAAGGCACCCGGTGTTCCGAGATCGTCCCAAACAGGCGCAGCAAGCGCGAGAGCGCCGCCTCGTAACTCGACTCCTCGCGCCAGTCCTGAAAGTCAATCGCGCGATGCATCGCCAGCTCGACAGGGACCTTCATCCCGTCCAGGCTGGTCAGATGGATGGGCAGTAGCTGCTTGCCCTTCCTGCGCGCATGTTCCCACTCGTGCCGCGCATACTGCGCGCGCAGATAATTGGCAGAGACCACGCAGATCAGTGCGTGTGCATTGCTGATCGCATTCTTGAGCGTAGGGAGCAGTTCATCACCGGGCGCCACCCGCAGGCGATCGCACCAGATGTTGATGCCGGCGTTCCTGAGATCGGTCGCCAGCTTGAGGGCGAACTCAGTCTCATAACGACTGTAGCTGAGGTAGATTGAATCCGAATGACTCACGCTCTGCTGCCTGAGTTAGGTGATAATCATGGCATCACCGGCCACTGCAGTATCAACTGTGTAGCATTATAGTTTGTTTTCCGTTTTAATGCAAAAACTCACAAGGATTCTTTACGCGGAGTTCATGCGGAAAACGTGTCAATCAGCGCTTTCATCCGGCGGCATCCGCATCGTTCTGCCGCGCATGTTGCGGGCAGACTCCGAGAGCCGCTGGAAGTACTCCGACTCTGTGATCTGGCTGACGTCGTGCTCCAGGCGCGTGCGATCGATCTCGATGCGCAGGCCGTCCAGCGC
>CAZZJW010000011.1:68965-78924 GCA_964654755.1 uncultured Pleurocapsa sp.
CACAGCACGAGATATGCACGCTCTGCCCCGGTCAGCGCGATCACCGTGTCCATCACTTCGCTCAGTACATCGCTGAGCTCAAGCGAGGACGAGATCATGCTGAATGTGCGCAGCAGGCCCGCCGAATGCTCTGCCTGTTTCTCAAGCGCCTCTGCCTGAACGACCGCACTCTCGACACGCTTCGCCGCCGCATTGCTCAGGGCAGTAAGGTCCACCGCGATCTGAAAGCCATTGGCCGCAAGCGCTTCCATCACCCGCGCCATGATTGCATCGAGCCGGCGCACGTCAGCATGCACCTGCGCAAGCTCCGCGCTTAGCCGACCATCCGCCTTCTGATCACTCACCACGGCCCGCCGTCACCCTCTGACGAAACCGCAGTATAGCGCGGACCCCAGATTCGTGCAGCGTTCAGCTTGCCGGTTCTGCAGGCAGCAGCTGAATGCGGTCCTCGATCACCAGCGAGTCACCGGCGGGCTGGCCGTCCAGGGTGATCGGCAGGCGCTGCCCGGTCTGCGGCTCATACATGCCGATCACGAGCTGATAGCCCTGGCCCTCCGCCGGTGCGCCCTCAGGCAATTCAAGCCGCCGCTCATCGCTGATGATCTCACCCGGCTGCCACAGCGTGGTGCGATAGGCGCCATATTCTGACGGCGCAGTCTCCCCATCCCACGTGGCGACAAGCGTTCCATCCGGAGCGACCAGATGGATGAACACCGTGTAGTCTTGCGGAATCTCACGCAGCACCCGCCAGTACAGATGACTGATCAGCCGTCTGCCCGGCCACAGGTCAAGGCCGCCGAGGTCATGACCCAGATACTCGATCATCCCGCCCAGCTCGGCGCGCCCATCCGGCGGCGCATTGATGAAAGGCTCTGCGTGCCGCGCTGCCAGGTTGAGCTCGAACACGTCATAGCGGAAGATACCATCATCCAGGCCCCAGGCGCGCCTCATGATATCCGTCCTGCCCAGCGCATTGACCACCTGATTGCTGTCTGCCGGGATAGAAGCATACGCGCCGGCCGTCTCCGGCATGCCGTACACGAAGTACGGCGCGCCTTCCAGAGCGTCCAGCTGCGTCGGTGTATCCTGTGTGCGAATATCGTCCTCAGGGAAAAAGAAGGGCAGCCGCAGAACGCCCGGCGCAAACACGCGCAGGGCCTGCCCCGGGTTCTGCTCGCGCCACACCTGCAGCCCATCGACCACATTCATCAGCGCAGCATTGCCGCTGGTGTAGCGCGCATGATCATCCGGCAGCGCATCCGTCCACAGGTAATCCCAGCCGGCGTTCACATCCGGCACCGCCGAGATCACGCCGGGCAGCGCCAGCACCAGCGCCAGCACAAGTGCTGAAGCCCGCGCCGCTGGCCGCACCGTCAGCGCGGGCAACCAGCGCGCAGCGATCAGCGCCGTGGGCAGTACAACGAACGGGACCATTGGGAACGACAGCCGGTAGTGATAGCTGTACGAATAGAACCACGTGACGAAGAACGGAGCAGCCAGCAGCAGCGCCCAGCCCACCCCGGCCATCTGCCAGCGCAGCGGCGCATCCCAGGCGGCGCGGGCATGCACCACCAGCGCCCACACCGCCAGCGCGCTCCCGGCCGCCAGCGACACCCACTCCAGCGGCGCGATCCGCCGTGGATCGATCAGCGAAGGCAGCGTGCCAAGCGCAATGAGGGCCAGCCCGGCCAGCAGCGGGCGCCAAGGCGGGCGCTGCTCAAACGGGCCGAACCACGCATAGGCGCACACCACCAGCAGCGCCAGCAGCGGCCAGCCCATCTCCGCGCCGCTGCGTGCCGCGAGCGTCAGCCAGAAGCTGGACGGCAGCACCACCACCTCATGGCCGAGCAGTGCGTTGCGCACATACCACAACCCACCCAGCGGCGCCGCAGCCGCCAGGGTCCACATGGCCATCTGAAGACGCGGCCACGCCAGGCGTACGCTGCCCCGCACCCGCCACAGCTCCACCACCGCGAACAGTGCCATGCCCCACACGAACGCACCCATCGTCGGCTTGGTCCACAACCCGATGCCCAGCATCAGCCCGGCCAGCACCGCATCGCGGCGGCTGCGCTCCCGCCAGGCGGTGATGAAGAAGGCGCCCGCCAGCGCAAACAATCCGGTCAGCACGATCTCCAGATCGCCCGCGCGCGACCACTCACCCACATGCGGATACAGCGCCCACAACGCCGCCGCGTAAATCCCCGTGCGCCGCCCGAACAGCCGATCGCCCAGCACAACCACCGCCAGGATCGTGCCAAGGTGCAGCATCAGCAGCCCAGCCCGCGCGGCATGATCGTCCACGGCGCCAAAGGCCATCTGCCCGAAGCTGTACTGCAGCGCCAGAAAGGGCGGGTAGTAGCCAATGCTGCCGGGGATCGCCTCGCGCAGCATGAACAGCCTGCCGAGGTAGCCATATACCCACAGCGTGTCGTAAGCAGTGAACGGCCAGTACGCGATCACCAGTCCGCGCACCAGCAGTGCCGCGCCGATCAGCGCGGTAAGCAGGCGCTCATCCCAGGCCAGCGGCACGCGCGCGAATTCCGGCAGCGGCGCCGACCGCCGCGCACGCAGCAGCACAGCCACTACCACAAAGCCGGCGCCGGGCAGCACGCCCGCCCAAAGCAGCGCGGGAGTCAGCGCACCCAGCATGCCCAGCACGAACATCCACAGGGTGACCGCCGCCGCGCCGGTGAATATGCCCACCGCCGCCACTTCCACGCGCCGCCGCCACGCCTCGCGCGGCAGCAGCAGCAGCGCCAGCGGCACGCCGATCACGCCGTACATCAGCAGGAAGGCGGGCAGCGACGCCAGTGTGTTTGCGATCCAGTACGGCAGCACTACGATGTCTCTTCCGCCTGCGGCCGCAGCGCCAGGATGCGCCCGCCTGCCAGGCTCATGTAGATCCAGCCATCACGCGTTTCAGCCAGGTCGAGCGGCCGCCACGGGTAAAGTCCAACGCCCCGCCAGTTGAGCTGCTCAGGGGTCAGCGCGCTCAAACGCGGGTCAATCGAGGGGGCAAATGGCATCAGCACGGTCGGCGAGACATCTGGGTGAGCACGATCCAGCAGCAGCAGTTGGTAGCCGGTAAGGTTCAGCCCACCTGAAGTCCCGCCGAGCGCCAGCAGCAGCTGCCCTTGCAGGTTCTCCAGTGCACTTCCGGCATAGAACAACAGACTGGCAGGCTGGCTGCCCGCTGGAAATACGCGCTCAGGCGGAGTCGTACCGGCACAGCCGCCGGGTACTGCCGGAGTGTCTGCGCCCAGACAGCCAGGGTACCCGAAGTCCGCCCCAGTGCTGAGGGAGTTCAGTTCATCGAGCAGAGCGCCCTGCGGCGCGGGCAGCGGAGCGCTGTCCACCAGCCACAGCCGCCCATCCACAATCGCCATGTCCGCAGGTGCGTACACGCCCACCGCCTCAATGCGCAGATCATCCCCATCCAGCGTGGTACTCACAATCCCGCCGCGCCGGCGCACGTCCTCCGCACAATCGGCACACGTCGGGCGGATACCGATGTACACACGAGGCGCCGGCTCACCAGTCAGGCGGCCTACCGCCAGACCACCCGCCCACAGTCCCGGCTCGACGGGCAGATCATCGCGCAGCGTCGTCACCACGCCCGCATCCACCCGCACCAGCCGAGCTCCAGCCACCGCATACAGACTGGCGTCGTCAAATGCCATTCCCATCAGCAGCGGCAGACCGCTCGCCCATACCTCAGTCCGGTCAGGCAGGCCATCGGCTTCCCTGTCGCTCAGGCGCAGGATTTCGCCGTACAGCGGTCGCGCCGCGTAGAGTGCGCCATCCGGCCCGGCAGCCAGCGTCGCAAAGCGCAGCGCCTCCCCCGCGCCGTCCAGCGCCAGTTCTTCCAGGCACGGCACGACATATACGTTGGTCCACGGCTTGTCGATCGCTGTCGGGCGCTCACTGCACGGCAGAAGCGGCGGCTGTGCTGCCGTGGCCACCGCCATCCACAACCCCACAGCGGCCAGCCCCCACAAGCACGCCGTTCGCTTCAAGCCAGAGACTCCACACGCTGCCCACATTCACGATAAAATCATACTATCCTGCCGGCATTTGTTCGATACTGGGATGCCTGCGGAACGACTACGGCGGCCAATGGCCCCAGAAGCGAGATCGATATGGCGCGCGAAGATGTACTCGTCAGCACCGCATGGCTGGCGGAGCACCTGCACGATCCGGACCTGCGGATCATCGACATCCGCGGGCACGTGCTGCCCGCCAGCCAGCCGCCGCCACACTATTTCAATCATCACGCGGACTATCTGCGCGCTCACATTCCCGGCGCTGTGTTCGTGGACTGGGTGCGCGAGATCACCGATCCTGCCGACCCTCGCCACGCTCGTCTGGCGCCGCCGGAACGCTATGCCGAGGTGATGTCCCGCTGCGGCGTCTCGGACTCCACGAAGGTGGTCGCCTACGACGATGCCGGTGGCATGTTCGCTGCCCGCCTGTGGTGGACTCTGCAATACTACGGGCACGCGCAGGCGTGCGTGCTGGACGGCGGCTGGCAGGCATGGTGCGCAGAGGGCCGCGAAGTCTCGGATGTCGTAGCTGTGCCGCCGTCCGCCCGGTTCATCCCCAGGCCGCAGCCTGACCTGATCCGCAGCGGGGACCAGGTGGCGGGCCGCAGCCCGGATGCAGTGCTGGTGGATGTGCGCTCTCCCGAAGAATTCCGTGGAGACTGGTCGCGCGCCGGCAGGAACGGACACATCCCTGGCGCAGTCAACCTGCCACGCGGCGGCATGGTCGGCCCTGATGGTCACATTCCGCCGCAGACGGTACTTGAGGCGCAATTCGCCAGCATCGCAGCACAGGACGGAGATGAGGTGGTGTTCTACTGCAACGCGGGCGTCTCTGCCAGCTATGGCCTGCTGGCATGGCGCGCAGCCGGCAGGCATGGAGGAGCCGTGTACGACGGCTCGTGGAAAGACTGGGGCAATGACGCCTCGCGCCCGATCGTGCAGGGCTAGCGGCTGCTCTCACATCAGATGTCCGCGCCAGAACTGCCCCTGTTTGCCGAGATCTTCCCGGTGCGTCCGGAGTCTGTTCCGTCGCTCACCGCCTATCGCCTGCGCATGGACGAAGGCGCCGTGCAGTCCATCGCGCAGCTCGAGCGAAAACTGGGCGGAAAGCTGGTCTACCGCCTGAACGCCATGCTGCCCGGCCGCTGGGTGTGGGTGAACTCGCTCGTGCTGACGGACGTGCCGCCGAATCCGGCCCGCCTGGCGATCGCGCTTGCGGAAGCGCGGGCCGCCATGCCCACCTTCGCACCGATCGCGCTGATGGAAGAGGTGCACGCCTTCACCGCAGATGCGGCGCTGCTGGCCGAGTACATTGTGCGCGGCCCGCTGGATGCGCTGTCTGCTGAGATCAACGCCGCGCTCGCCCGCAGCATCGCCGTCGTGCCCAATGCGCGCGCAGAACGGGAATTCCGCGCGCGCGCTCACGTCGTCGAAGACCAGCCAGCCGTGTCCATCTCCATCCTCTCGCGACTGATCGCAACGGAAACCGTGGAGGGTTTTGCCGCACGACTCGGCCGCATCACCGATCTTGTCGGCTACGCGGTCATGGACCCGTCCTCAACGCTGCAGGGTGAGATCAGCAAGATCATCGGCCCGCTCAGTGAGCATCGCACGCGCCTGCTCGCGCTCACCCAGCGCGAAGAGATGGCGCAGCGCATCGCCTCCGCACCAGACGATCACTGGGTCGTGCGCGTGCAAACCAGTACCAGTGAGTACGACTTCGTCAGCGACGCGCTGCAGATCATCATCCGCCTCGATGATGTCGAGCGCTTCGGCATCCGCTCCGAGGACGCAGAGCGCGCGCTGCACATGCGCCCCACGCAGCGCGCCGCAGTGGTGAAGCTGGCCTCCGATGTGCTCAAGGCGCATGGCCTGATCGGAGACGCGTACAATTCCAACAACGCGCCTGGCCTCTTCAGCAGCGCTGCGCCGGATGCACGCCTGCGCTTCGGTGCAGACCGGACCCGCGCGTTCTCCAGCGAGCGCGCCAGCAGCGATGTGCAGGCCGCAGGCCTGTTCCGCTGGCACGACGACGAACCGGAGCACGGCCCGCACCGCGTGCGCATCACGCTAATCAACACCCTCTCCGATGCGGTGGACGATTTCATCGAAGCAATGCGGCGCATGGCAGTGAAGCATTTCAACACCACGTTCGAAATCGTGCGCGAACGCCGGATGCGCGTTTCCTCTCAGGCCAACCTCGAAAGTGCCGTTCGCCTGCTGGCAGCGCTTGATGCCGATCTCATGCTGGTCTTCCTGCCAGACAGCGCCGGTGCTTCAGACGAGGACGGCGTGAGCGATGTCTCCGTCAAGGCGCAGACCATCGGGCGTGGCCAACCCTGCCTGATTGTGCATGAACGCACGATGAACCAGCCCGAGGCGATGGCCAGCATCATCATCGGCTCGCTGGCGCGCGCGGGGGCCAGCCCCTTCATTCTTGAGGAACCGCTGCCATTTGCCGACCGGATCGTCGGCTGCACACTGGCGCGCGTCGAGAAGCGGGGTGCGGAGGACTGGTTCGGCTTCACCCGCATCTACCGTGCGGATGGCCTGCTGCTTGGCGCCTGCCTTTCCTCACAAACCCGCCCACCCGGCGCACATCTGACGGACAGCATGCTGGAAGCGCTCTTCCCGCGCGCGCTGCTCGAGCACAAACGAGTCGTGCTGCATACCGACGGACGCTATCGGCGCGAGATCATGCGCGCGCTCGGCGGCTGGGAAGATGAGCTGGGAGCGTCGTTCTACCCCGTCGAGATCTCGCAGCGCTCCGCCCCGCGCATGTATGCCTTCCGAAAGGGTGCGGTTGAGCCGGCGCCGTGGGGCGCGGAGTTCCGCATGAACGCGCGTGAAGCGCTGCTGGTCACCACGCATGGGCGGGATGAAGGCACGCCGATGCCGCTCTTCATCCGCGCTGAACCGCCGCTTGAGATCGATCAGGCTGTGCGCTCAGTGATGGCCTTCATGCTCTTTCACTACGGCGCATTGACGCCGCCACGACTGCCCGTCACGCTGCATCACGGTGAGGTCATCGTCGCTGGCGCAGGGCGCGGCGTCCTCCCCGACTCCAGCGCTTTCCAGCGGCCATTCTGGCTGTAGCGCAGCACATCAGCAGGCCTATTCTGCTTTCACACGGTTCGTGTTATCCTCCTTGATGGTGTACACAGCCTCAGAGGGAGTTTCCATATGTCGAAGATCATCTCGGTCCACTCCTTCCGCGGAGGAACGGGCAAGAGCAACACCACCGCCAATCTCGCGGCGCTCTACGCCGGCATGGGCCTGCGCGTCGGAATTGTGGACACCGATATCCAGTCTCCGGGCATTCATGTGCTGTTCGGCCTGAAAGAAGATGACATTCGCTTTTCGCTCAACGACTATCTGTGGGGCAAGTGCGAGATCGAGAAGACCGCGATCGATGTCACGCCGCATCTTCGCGCCAGTGCCGGCGCGGACTTCCCGGCCGGCGGACAGATCTTCCTCATCCCCTCCAGCATCAAGGTCGGTGAAATCGCCCGCGTGCTGCGCGAAGGCTACGACGTTGGCCTGCTGAACGATGGCTTCCAGAACCTGGTCAGTGCGCTCGAACTGGACATCCTGCTGATCGACACCCATCCCGGCCTGAATGAGGAGACCCTGCTCTCCATCGCCATTTCTGATGCGCTGGCCATCATCATGCGGCCAGACCAGCAGGACTTTCAGGGGACAGGCGTGACGGTGGAAGTGGCGCGCAAGCTCGACGTCCCGCGCATGCTCCTCATCGTCAACAAGACGCCCACGAGCTTCAACTTCGCTGAGGTGCAGAACAACGTCCGGCAGACGTACAACTGCGAGGTCGGCGCCATCCTGCCCCATTCTGACGAGATGATGACGCTGGCGAGCGCTGGCGTTTTCGTGCTCAACTTCCCCAATCACCCGATCACCGCCAGCCTGCGCAGCGTCGCGCAGCGCCTGATCGCCTGAAAAACGCAGCTTCAATCCGCAACGGAAAACGCCGTACGGGATGTACGGCGTTTTCATTCTGCCTGCGAAAGCTCATTCATCACCCGGCGGAGGGTGGGCATTCTGCCCGCCCTCCGCCTGTATGTACTAGCGGTTACGCTCTTCACCCACCTGCTGCTCTTCGCGACTGCCCAGTTCGATCAGCGGCGTGTTCTGCGGGTCGCGGTCGTTCGCATCGTCGGTTGTCAGATACGTGGCCTCCAGCGCGACATCGATCGGTGGCGCGCTGATCGGCAGCGCATTCGTGCTCACGATCTCATTATCGCCAGCCACCTGCTGCGGGCTCTCATCCGAGGTCCACACAATCTGCGGGCTGTCGCAGATCCACGTCGGCGCGAAGTCGGACGTGTTGTTGTCCGTCAGAAGGCGCGTCTCGCCGCTGTCCGGGCCGCCCGCTATCTGATAGACGTACACATCCTCATCACCGTCGAGATTGGAGTTGTAGGCGATCAACGTGTCGTCACCGCTCCACACCGCGTTGCGCGCATCGCCCGCGGGGTCGGACACCCGCTGCATATCAGCACCGTCGCTGGCGTTCATCGTGTAGATCACGCCATTCGCACCACCATCCCGATACGAGCGGAACAGCACCATGCTGCCATCATTGGAGTACAGCGGGTCATGATCATCGCTCACGCCGTCGCTCAGCCGCCGCTCAGCGCCCGTCGCCATGTCATACTCGTAAATCTGCCAGAAGCCGTCGCGGTCGCTCTGGAACACCAGCCGCATACCGTCCGGAGACCAGCTCGGGCGAATATCGTTGGCGGGGCTCGTCGTGAGCTGGCGCTCCGCGCCGGACTCGACATCCACCACATACAGGTCCCAGTTGCCTCCACGGTTTGACTGGAAGGCGATCAGGCTGCCTGCCGGTGACCATGCAGGGGATGTGTCCACAGCGAACGTATTGTAGGTCACGCGGCGCTGCTCGCTGCCGTCCGTACGGCCGATGTAAATCTCCCAGTTGCCATTGCGCGAGCTGGTGAACGCTGCCCACTGGCTGTCTGGCGAGCGCGCCGGAGACAAATCGTACGCCCGCTCACCCACTCCGTTGGAGATATTGGCCGGCGCCTGCGGGCTCTGCGGGATCTCGCCCAGGCGGAAGATCTCCCAGTCGCCGGTGATATTCGTGTGGTAGAGCATCCAGTCCGGGCAGGTTGGCGCTTCAGCGGGCACAGGCTGCCAGTCAGGCTTGGGCAGCTCGACATCCGTGCCGCAGTCCGCATCCTGCAGATTGACCGTCGGGAATTCGCCAGTGTCGCCGGCATCGATCACCTGTCCCTCGACGCAGACGGTCTCAGGTGAACACGTCGTCGTGACCGTCAGCGCGCCATCCGCCGTCGTCAGCGTGTAGTCGCCATCCGGGCGCTGGCCCAGTTCGATGAGCTGCGACTGACCCGCGTCGAGCGGCCCGGCGCTACCGGTGATCTGCTCAGCAGCCGGAGTGCTGACCGTGTAGTTGAACGCATCCACTGCCACCGCACCACTGTTGGTGAGCGTGAACAGCAGAATGTTGTTGACGCACAGGCCCTGGGCTGTCAGTACCGGCGCTTCTGCCGTGCTGGTGGGCGTCGCCGTCGGGCCGCCGCATACCACCTGTACCTCCGCCTGCAGATCGGGCGCCGACAGCGTGTAGCTGCCATCCGTCACACCGCTGAACACAACCTGCTGGCTCGCGCCAGGCGCAAGCGGGTCCACGCTGCCAGTGGCGAATACACCGCCATCCGGACCCGTCACCTGGTAACTGATCGTACTGGTTGCCACCGGACCTGCATTGGTGATCGTGAAGGTCAGCGTTCCCTCAACGCATACGCCATCCGCAACCGTCTGGGTGGTGATCAGACTGGTCGGCGTGTTCGTCGGCGTCAGCGTCAGGACTTCGGTCGGCGTCTCGCTGGCCGTGTTCGTGAACGTCGGCGT
>CAZZJW010000012.1:0-11004 GCA_964654755.1 uncultured Pleurocapsa sp.
CAGAGGGGTTTGCTGTCTCCACGCTGACGCTTACGGGCGCATGCGCTGGCGTGTGGCCGTTGCGGCATGTTCTGTGGTGCGCTCGCGCCGCATCAGCGAAAGCCGGGGCCGCGTGACGGCGTCTGGTGGGGCGCTCTCCGGTTCCAGATGCGGCATGCTGAGTGTGAAGGTCGTGCCGATGCCCAGCTCGCTGTGCACGGAGAGCAGCGCGCCATGCGAGTCGGCGATCCATTTGCAGATCGACAGGCCGAGCCCGACGCCTTCGTTGTTCTCCGCGCCGAAGTGCCGCGCGCGCGAGGTGTCGGACTGGAAGAAGCGGTCGAAGACATGCTTCTGGTCTTCCCCGGAGATGCCGATACCGGTGTCACACACTTCGATCAGCGCGTCGCAGGGCAGGCGGCGCAGGTTGATCGTGATCGTGCCGCCATCCGGCGTGAACTTGATGGCGTTGCTCACCAGGTTCAGCAGCAGCTGTTTTATGCGGTCAGGATCGGCCATCACGCGCACCGGCTCGAAGTCGCGCACGGTGATCTTCAGACTGCGATCCTTCGCCAGCACGCGGGCATCGCGGTAGATCTCGGTGATCAGATCGTCGAGGTCGACCGGCCGCATCTCCGGCTTCAGGCCGCCGTTGTCCGCCTTCGCCAGCATCAGCAGGTCGGTGACCAGGCGGCTCATGCGCGTGACTTCGCTCTCCAGCGCATCGAGCGACTCGGGATCCGCGCCGTAGCGTTTGATCAGGTCGAGGTGGCCACGGATGGCCGTAAGGGGGGTGCGCAGCTCATGCGAGACGTCAGCGACGAAGCGCTGCTGCACGCCAAACATGTGCTCGATGCGATCCATCATGTGGTTGAAGACCTGCGTCAGCCGGCCGATCTCGTCGTCCGGGCCGGCGTGTGGCATGCGCGTCCTGAGGTCGTCGGTGGCGGCGATACGTCCGGCGGCCTGGGTGATAACGTCGATGCGGTCGAGCGCGCGCCCGGCCAGGCTCCAGCCCATCAGGCAGCTTCCGATCAGGCCGAACGCCATGCCCGCAGCGATGATGATCAGCAGCCAGCGGCTGGACTCGTTGACCTGCTCCATCGACAGCGCGGCCTGAAGCACGAAATCTTCGCCCCAGATCACCACCGGGCGGCTGATGACGCGAAACGCGCCATTGTTGATCGTGGTGTCGGACCACATCTCCGGTGCATCGAGGTCCGCGGCGATCAGCTCGGCTTCGCGGCGCAGCATCACCGGATCGAGCGCCTCCGGGTAGCTGGAGATGTTGTTGGTCGCGCCGGCCAGTTCAAGCTGACCATCGACGATGCGCCAGGCCTGCACGATCAGGCTGGAGGTGCGGAAGACGTCAAGTTCGGGCAGGCGCACCACGACATCGTCCGGCGTGCTGAACTGCCCAAGCGGGAATGCGCTGGAGTTGGCGATGACCTGCGCGACGGTATCGGTGAGCGAATTGTCGACGACGCGAACCAGCGCCCAGCGCGTGACGCCATAAAGGATGGTGCCGAAGATCACCAGCATCACCGCCAGGATGCCCGCAAACCACAGGATGAGCTTGCGTCGCAGCGTCATGCTTTGTCTTGTCACCATGGCGCGCGCCCGGTTCTACTCTTCCTCGCGCAGTACGTACCCGACGCCGCGCACGGTGTGCACCAGGCGCAGTTCATCGTTCTGCTCGGTCTTCTGGCGCAGATAGCGCACGTAGACTTCGATGATGTTGCTCTCGCCGCCGAAGTCATAGCCCCACACGCGGTCGAAGATCACGTCGCGCGTGAGCACCTGGCGCGGATTGCGCATGAACAGCTCAAGCAGCTCGTATTCCTTCGCCGTGAGGTCGATCGGGCGCTCGCCCCGGTAGGCGCGATGCGTGCCAGTGTCGAGCGTGAGATCGGCGAAGCGCAGGATCTCTGGCTTGGAGGTGGGCGTGGAACGGCGGAAGAGCGCGCGCACGCGTGCCATCAGCTCATCGACGGAAAACGGCTTGACGAGGTAGTCGTCTGCGCCGGCATCCAGCCCGGTCACGCGGTCCTTGATGTCGTCCTTGGCCGTCAGCATCAGGATCGGCACTTCAGAGGCGGCGCGCAGGCGCTTGCACACTTCCAGGCCGTCCAGCCCGGGCAGCATCCAGTCCAGCACCACCAGGTCTGGCGGGGTGTCCCGCGCGATAATCAGGCCGGACTGCCCGTCGCGTGCCACACTGACGCGGTAGCCTTCGTAGATCAGGGCGCGTTCGATGAACTGCGCGATCCGCGCCTCATCTTCAATCAGCAGAATGCGCTCGCCTGCCATTCTCACTCGTCCAGTGTGCAATGTTTCTCTGTCCAATCACACAGTCTAGGCCGCGCAGATGAGTGCGTGGTGAGGCGCATGGTAACTCTCGCATAGAAGGGCGGCGCAGACTATCGCTCCCCGCGGCGCATGAGCTGTGCTATGCTTCAGGCCGGAAAGCAAGCTGAGCGCCAGACCTCACCCATGCAGAATCTCGTGCTGATCGTCCTCGACACGCTGCGCCGCGACCGGCTTTCGGCCTACGGCCATGCGCGCGAGACCTCGCCTGCGTTCGATGCCTTCGCCGCGCGCGGCGTGCAGTACACCCGTGCTGTCGCCCCGGCGCAGTGGACCATCCCCGCGCATGCCTCGCTGTTCACCGGCCTGCTGCCCTCGGAACACGGCGTCACGCAGGCCAACAGCCGCCTGAGCGCTACGGTGCCCACGCTGGCCGAGCAGCTTCACGCCGGCGGCTATCACACCGTCGCCTTCTGCAACAATGCGCTGGTGAGCGTGGTCAATCACGGGATGCAGCGCGGCTTCGAGCACTTCTACACCTACGCCAGCGCCGTGCCACACCGCCCCGGCGATCTGCGCAAGCCGTGGCTGCGCCGCGAGTTCTCGCGCCGCTTCCGCCCGACGGCGCGGCGCATCGGCAACTGGTTCGCGCAGTCCGAAACCCTGTTCCGGCTGTCGCTCAATCCGCTGTTTGTGCCGGTGTGGACGCGCTACATCAACTTCAAGGGTCACACCGCCAACAGCATGGACGACTTCATCGCATGGTGGGATGCGTGGCAGGCGGGCGGGGCGGAGCAGCCAGTGTTCGCCTTCCTCAACCTGATGGGCGCGCACACGCCGTACCAGCCGCCGCAGGATGCCATCGATCATGTGGCGCCGGGCCTGAAGCGCGACCGCGCCGCCTACGAATTCGTGCGCCGCTTCA
Source organism: uncultured Pleurocapsa sp. (assembly GCA_964654755.1). Classification (GTDB taxonomy): domain Bacteria; phylum Chloroflexota; class Anaerolineae; order Aggregatilineales; family Phototrophicaceae; genus Flexifilum. The sequence goes on from CAZZJW010000012.1 coordinate 3,212, forward strand.
ACGCCGATGCTGCCGCATGGGCCAGCCCCACCGAGCCGCCGCTCACCGACTGGCAGCGGCAGGCGCTGCTCGACTTCTACGACGCCGAGATCTTCGCGCAGGATCAGCAGCTTGGCCGCGCGCTGGCGCATCTGGAGAAGACCGGCGCGCTGGCGAACACCACCGTCATCATCCTGGCCGACCACGGCGAGTCGCATGGCGATCACGATCTGTTCGGCCACGGCTTCGACGTGCATCACGAGCTCACGCATGTGCCGATGGCGATTCGCGGCGAGCGCTTTCCCGCCGGCGCGCGCGATGAGGCGCTGCTCTCCACGCGCTGGCTGCATGGTACGCTGCTGGACCTGGCCGGGCTGGCGCCGCAGGGCGCGCCGTCGCTGGCGCAGGGCGGGCTGCGCCCCGGCGGCCCGGTGATGACCGAGGCCTTTGCCCCGCTGACGTTCGTGCATGTGCTGGAACACCGCAACCCGTCGGTGATCGAGCGCAGGCAGCTGCGCGAAACGCGCCGCGCTGTGCTGGATGGGCGCTTCAAGCTGATGCTGCGCGGGGACCAGCCCACGGCGCTGTACGATGTGCTGGCAGACCCGGCGGAGACGCGCAGCGTGCTGCGTTCCCAGCCGGAAGCCGCCGCCCAGCTTCAGCGCGCAGCGGGCCTGCTGGCGACCGGCGCGGGCCAGGGCGAGACCGCCGTACAGGACGCCGAGGTGCTCGAACACCTGCGCGCGCTGGGCTATGTGGATTGAGGCCGCCGTGCGCTACGTCACGCTGAGCGAGTTGATCTACATCAACGGCGCAGTGCTGGGCAGCGAGGCGATCATGACGGGCCGGCAGAAGGTGCGCGATATCGACCTGCTCGATGCCGCCGCCATGCGCCCTGCCGCCAGCGCCTTCGGGGCGGATGCGTTCGAGACGCTGGAGGAGAAAGCTGCTGCGCTGCTGCACGCGCTGGCGCGCAATCACCCGTTCACCGATGGCAACAAGCGCACGGCCACGGTGGCGGCGCTGTTCATGCTGGCCATCAACGGCCGCCGCGCCGCGTGGGATGCTGCTGAGGCGCTGCGCGTGATCGTGGATGCTGCGGAGAATCGGCTGGATGTGCCCGCGCTGGCCGCGTGGCTGGCGCTGGAAGCGCGCGCGCCGCTGCCGGAACCCGACCGCGAACGCGATGCCGCACTGATCGCTGAACTGATGGCGGAGCACCGCTGGCTGCTGGATGAGCTTCAGAGTCGATGACCCCGCGCCGGTGACGGCGCACGAGCTGATGCAGCTGAACGAGGCGGTCACGGGCGAGTGCTGGGTGCGCGATGTTCACCTGCTCAACTCCGCCGTGCGCCGCCCGTACATCGTGCTGTTCGGCGAGCCGCAGTTCCCGACGCCGGTGGACAAGGCCGCCGCGCTGCTGCACTCCGTCGCCTACCATCATCTGTTCGCAGATGGCAACAAGCGCACGGCGGTGCGCGCCGCGCAGGCTTCGCTGCAGCGCAGCGGCCTGGCGTGGGACTATCAGCCGCAGCGCGAGGCCGCCTTCGTGCTGGAGGTGGCGCAGGGGCTGCACGACGTGCAGGCGGTCAGCGCCTGGCTGGCGGAACGCGTGCGCCCGCTGGCTGGCTAGATGCGGTTGAGGCGGGGATCGAGCGCATCGCGCATGCCATCCCCCAGCAGGTTGAAGCCCAGCACGGTGATCATGATGGCGAAGCCCGGGAAGAACACCATGTGCGGCGCGGTGAAGACGTAGCTGCGCGCTTCACTGAGCATCGCGCCCCACTCGGCGGTGGGCGGTTGTGCGCCCAGCCCGATGAAGGAGAGCGCGGCGGCTTCCAGCACCGCCCCGCCGATGCCCAGCGTGCCCTGCACGATCAGCGGCGTGAGCGCATTCGGGAAGATCTGCCCGAACAGCGTGCGCATCGGACCCGCTCCCAGCGCGCGGTTGGCGGTGACGAACTCGTATTCGCGAATGGCCAGCACCTGCGCCCGCGCCAGCCGCGCATACACCGGGATGCTGACGATCGAGATGGCCAGCAGCGCATTTTGCAGGCCCGGCCCCAGCACCGTGACGATCACGATCGCCAGCAGCAGCGAGGGGAACGCCAGCAGCACATCCATCAGCCGCATGATGAGGTTGTCCACCCAGCCGCCGAAGAATCCGGAGATCAGGCCGAGCAGCGTGCCGGTGATGATCGAGAACAGCACCGCGCTGAAGCCGACCAGCAGCGAGACGCGCGCCCCGTACAGCACACGGCTGAAGATATCGCGCGCGTTCAGGTCCAGCCCGAGGTAGTGCTGCGGCTCCTCTGCCGGGCAGCCGAGCAGGTGGATGCAGGGCGCGCGCGCGGGCAGACGGCCGGTGTGCCCCGGCTGGCCGATCATCGGCTGCAGCGGATCGTGCGTGGCCAGCAGCGGCGCGAACACCGCGATCAGGATGAGGAAGGCGATGATGGCCATGCCGATCACCGCCGAGCGGTTGCGGAAGAGATAGCGCACCGAGTCCAGCCACAGGCTGGAAGAACGCGAAGCCTGCGCCGCGCCTGAACGGTCAAGCCTGACTGGTGTGCCCGAAGCAGAGGTGGACATAGCAGCTCCGTCTAGCCTAGCCGGATGCGCGGGTCAAGGACCCCGTAGAGGATATCGACGAGCAGGTTGATGAGGACGAAGGACGACGCGATGATGATGGTGAAGCCCTGCACGAGATTGTAGTCGCGCGTGGTGATGCCATCGACCAGCGTGCGGCCAACGCCCGTCAGGCCGAAGATGGTCTCGGTGAGCACCGCGCCGCTGATGAGCAGGCTGAAGTTGAGGCCGATGATGGTGACCACCGGCAGCAGCGCGTTACGTACGGCGTGGCGCAGCACCACGGCGCGCTCGTTCAGCCCCTTCGCGCGGGCGGTGCGCACGTAGTCCTGGCCGAGGGTCTCCAGCACGCTGGAGCGGGTCATGCGCGCGACGATGGAGAGCGGGATGGTGCCCACGGCCACCGCCGGCAGGATCATGTAGCGCAGCGCGTTGAGGAACAGATCGACATTGAGGGTGAGGATGGCGTTGAGCACATTCAGCCGCGCGAGGAAGGCCAGCAGCGGCGGTGCGTTCGCCGGATCGCTCACGAGCCCCCACTGCACATAGAACGGGATCACCTCGTAGCCGGCGGGCAGCCTGCCCGAGGGCGGCAGCGCCAGCACGGTATCCTTGAACACCACCGAGAAGATATAGGCCAGCATCAGGCCGAGCCAGAACACCGGCATCGACACGCCGACGTTCGCGCCTACCATCGTGCCCACGTCGATGGCCGAGTTGCGGTAGTAGGCGGAGATGATGCCCAGCGGAATCCCCAGCAGCACAGCGAACAGCATCGCGGCGATGCTGAGCTCGATGGTGGTCGGCAGGCGCTCGGCCATCAGATCCGAGATCGAGCGGCCGTAGCGCAGCGAGTCGCCGAAGTCTCCGCGCAGCACATTGCCGACGTAGAGGACGAACTGCGTGGGCAGCGGCTGATTGAGGCCGACGCGCTCAAAATACGCGTTGCACACGGCGTCGGTGGCGCGTTCGCCCAGCACCGCGCGGCAGGGATCGCCCGGGATCGCGCGCTGCAGGAAGAACGTCACCAGCATGATTCCGAACAGAACCGGCACTGCCAGCAGCAGCCGGCGCAGGATGAACAGGGCCATGGTGTGTGTCGTCCCGGCACGTAGGCGAAAACAGCAGGGAGACGATGCAGCGCGCGTCGTCTCCCTGCGTGTGCGTGAGTGCTGCGGGGCTTACTCCGAAGGAGCGTTCAGGAACGCGCCGAAGTAGGCCACGAAGTAGGTGAAGTCACCGGTGCGGCCCACATGCAGCGGGTTCGCCGCATCCCACTGCACGGCCCACGACATGACCACGTCGTTGGCGTCCAGCGCCGAGCCGTCGTGGAAGGTCACGCCGGGGCGCAGCGAGAACGTCCATGTGGTCAGGTCGTCGCTGGCTTCGTAGGACGAGGCCAGGCCGGGGATGACCGCTGTGCCGCCGATTTCGTAGGCCAGCAGCGCCTCGTTGACCTGCTCGCAGCCGCGTAGCGACTCGCCGTCGGTTTCATCGGCGCAGTACAGGCCGATCGGTTCGCCGTTCTGCATCCAGATCAGCGTGTCGTCGTCCGGATCAGACATGCTGGCGAAGTTCTCGTTGCCCAGCGGGCTGGAGTGCGCGCCTTCGATGCTGGCGCGGAAGGCCACGCCCGAACCGCCGTGCGCGATCGGCACCATCGGCACGAGATCGCGAATGGCGGTGTTGGCCTCGACGTAGTACGGATAGCGCTCTTCATAGGTCGCCAGCTGCGCGCCCATGCGCAGCGGATCCATGATCGCGTCGAACTTCTCGCCGAACTGCGGGCTGGCGCCCTGGCCGAAGTGGAAGTCGAGGAAGTTGGTGGCGTCAGGGTAGTCCGCGCCCCAGCCCAGCAGGTGCAGCGAAAGATTGCCGGCGTTGGCGTTGTCGAGGAAGGTGCCGGACTCCTGCATGTCGATGGTGACGTTGATGCCGATTTCGGCAAGCTGCTGCTGCAGATCTGCGGCGACGACACCCGGAGACGGCAGGTAGCCGCGCACGACATCACGGTAGCTCAGCGTGGTCTCGATCGGCAGGCTGAAGCCGCCTTCCGCCGCCGCTTCGGCGAGGAGCTGGCGCGCCATTTCCGGATCGTAGGGGAACGGCGCGACTTCGCCGGTATAGCCGAAGATCGAGGTCGGCATGAACTGATCGGCGACCGACGAGCCATCCGGGTAGAAGTTGTCGACGATGCGCTGCTTGTCGATGCCGTAGGCCAGCGCCTGGCGCACCTTGACGTTATCGAACGGGGCGATCGTGTTGTTGATGCCCAGATAGAACACGTTCAGGCCTTCGCGGGCGAAGAATGCCAGGTTCGGGTCGCTCTGGATCACCGGAATGTCCATCGGGCCGGGGTTGTCGATGCCATCGACATTGCCCGCCTGCAGTTCGGTCAGGCGCTGCGCCGACTCCGAGTTCCAGCGGAAGATCAGCGTGCCTTCGGCGGGCGCATCGCCCCAGTAGTTCTCGTTGCGCGTGAACACCAGCTCATTGCCCAGGTCCCAGCGCTCCAGCTTGTAGGGGCCGGTGCCGATCGGGTTCTGGATCAGATCGCCGCCGCCGCCGGTGGCCTCGAGGTAATCCGACGACTGGATTGCCAGCGATGAGAAGGCCGCCTTGGACGGGAAGGCCGGGTCCGGATAGCACAGCGTGAAGCGCACTGTCAGCTCATCCACTGCTTCGATCGACTGAATGGCGCCGCCGTAATCGCAGTTCTCGGCAGCATACGTAATCAGGCCGCTGTCTGAGACCGTCATGTTTGCCGGGGCATCCTGCGCCAGCACCGGCACGCACAACATGACGAACACCACAAACAACAGCACTCCCTGACCTGCTCTCCTGACCATGAAGTTTTCCCCCCTCATTGTAGACAGGCTGCATCGGCAGTCCTGCGCCTTCAGGACCGCCCGGTTCGCCGGGCGCCGATCCCGTGGCGCAGGATAGGCGATGATTATGCCCCGGTAATGGGATTGCGACAATTTTTCATGATTTGGGCAAGGCGGCCCTGCTTCAGGGGAATGCGGGTTGTGTTACCAGCCCCACGTGCCGGGGCCGCCCTTGAACGGGCCGCGGATGCTGGCGGTGATCCAGCCGCCGTAGAAGTCGCCAGACTGCGCCTGCACACGCTCATCACCGACGTAGGCCTCGTCGACGCGGCTGGCGTAGAAGGCGAGATGGTCGCGGATCGACTCGAAGCCGCGCGCGGGCTGTGGGTAGCTCCAGGCGGCGCTGGGGGATTCGCGCTCGCTCACGCGCAGCGTCCAGTACTCGGCGCGGCCCTTGAATTCGCAGGTGGTGTGCATGCCGGGCACGCGCCGCAGGCAGCGCATGTCGATATCCGCTTGCGGCAGGTAGTAGCTGGGCGGGTGGCTGGTCTCCAGCACGCGCAGGGCGCGCACGGTGTCGGCGATCAGCACACCGCCGAACAGCACGCGGATACGCTGCGGCACCGGCTCGACGCGCGGCGGGCGAGGGTAGTCCCACACCGACTCCTGGCCGGGCCCGACCGGCTCGCGTTCAAAGCGTGGCATCGTCTGCGCTCCGTGTGCGCCGCGTCCGCATCAGCCGCGCGTGAGCGTGCAGGTGTAGCTGCTGATGGTGACGGTACGGCCCGCATTGGTCGTCCTGGCGGACACCAGCAGGGTGGCCGTGCCGCTGGCGTTGATGGTGACGCTGGTCTGACCGGCGCTCTGCACACCATTGAAGATGAAGAACGGATATACCGGCGTACCCTGGCAGGTCATGATGTAGCGGCCCGGCGCAGGCAGCGGCACGCTGTGCGTGAACTGACTTTCGCCCGGCACGAAGGTATGGCTGAAGGTGCGCCCGCTGCTTCCGCCTCCTGCGATCACCGCCGAGCCCTGCACCTGCGGCACGGATGCGCAGTCTCCGAACGTGTCGACGGTGGATGCGGCCACCCAGTAGCGGTCGGCTTCGTTCGCCAGGAAGCCGGGCGGCTCGATGCGCCACCACACGTTGCCGTCATCGTCGGTCGTCTGGCCGCTGACGGGCGCGCGCACGCCCAGCGCCAGCGAGCTGCGGATCGAACGGTTGGCGCCGGGGCCGACGTGCACGCTGGCGGGCACCAGGCGCGCCTCCACCTCGCACAGGCCGCCAGTGCTGGCCGGCGCCGGGGTAGGCGACGCGGGCGCGGGGGTGTCCTGTGGCGCAGCGGTCGGCGCGGTCACCGCGGGGACGCCGCTGGTCAGCGCCCCGCCGGTGAAGTCACCGAAGACCGGCTGTGCGCGCAGATCGCCGAAGAGCAGCGCGGTCGGCGCAAACTGCACGAAGCCATCGGCCAGCGCTGTGATCTCCAGTGTGAAGGCCAGCGTATCGGTCTGCGCCGGGAAGCCGACGCTGACGGCGGTGTAGCGCACGAAATCCGGGCCGATCTCGCGTGCGAGCACGGCGGTCTCGCCCTGCGCCGGATCGCCAAGCGCGGGGCCGGGCACGATGCGATCGACGCGCACGATGCCCGGCGCAAAGGCCAGCGATACCGACAGCAGCCCGCATGGGCTGGCGCAGGTCAGGCGGGCTTCCAGCCGGGCGCTTTCGCCAGGGGACAGCGTGAGGTCCTGCAGCGACAGCGTCGCCGCGCTCTGCGCCGCGGCGGGCAGCGCCAGCAGCAGCGCGAAGACGATCACGAGAAGGCGCATCAGTCGGTTCATGAGCGATTTGCCAGCGTGGATAGTTTCGATATGATTGATTATAGAGTCAGGCGTGTTTTTCGCGCCAGTTTTCGCCATCAGGCCCGGATCAACCGATATGCATCAGCGGCTGCGTTCCCGACCGTTCACGATTTCGCTTCGCGCGTGCGCGTCGCTGCTGGCGTTGTGCGCACTGCTGGTGATTGCAAGCGGCGCACCGGTGGCCGCGCAAGGCAAGCCGACGCTCGGCCCGACCGCGACGCTGCGCGCCGCCAGCACCGCCACGCCGTTCCCGACGCGCACTGCCGCGCCGACGCGTACTGCGACGCGCACGGCTGGTCCGACGGCCACACTGCGCGGCGCGCTGCCGACGGCGGCGCCCGGTTCGGCGACCGTCACGCTGCCGCCACTGCCGACCAAGACGTCGATGGATGCCGCTCCTGCTGCAAGCGCCACGTCCGCGCCGCCGAGCGCCACGCCCGCGCCGCCGAGCGCCACGCCCGCGCCGCCGAGCGCCACGTCCGCGCCGCCGAGCGCCACGCCCGCGCCGCCGAGCGCCACGTCCGCGCCGCCGAG
>CAZZJW010000012.1:11104-17733 GCA_964654755.1 uncultured Pleurocapsa sp.
CGCCACGCCCGCGCCGCCGAGCGCCACGTCTGCGCCGCCAAGCGCCACGTCCGCGCCGCCGAGCGCCACGCCCGCGCCGCCGAGCGCAACGTCTGCCCCGCCGACCGCAACGTCTGCCCCGCCGACGGCGACGAGTACGCGCCCGCCCACCGCGACGCTGCGCGGCGTACAGCCAGCCGCGCCCACCGCTTCGCCTGCGCCGCTCGCTGCGTCGCCGCAGCCGACCAGCGCGCCCGCCAGTGCCGTCTGTCCGTTCGACCTGAACGCCGACCGCATGGTCGATGTGTTCGAGGTGCGCACGGTGCTGGCGCGGCAGGGCGTGCGCGTCGGTTCGATGGAGTATTCTCTGGCGCTCGACATCAACCTGGATGGCGTGATCGACGCTGTCGAAGCGCGCGCGGTGCTGGCGGCCTTCGGGCAGCCGTGCCCGTAGCGGCCCCCGGCGAGTGCGGTGTATGTGAATCAAAACGGGGGCCGCTGATGGCCCCCGTGTCGTTCGCTGCGCAGGGCAGTCGAACTACTTGATCTCGATGACGGCGCCTTCGGCTTCCATCACCTGCTTGGCCTCGTTGGCCTTGTCCTTGCTCACGCCTTCGAGCACGGTCGCCGGCGCGGCTTCGACCAGGTCCTTCGCTTCCTTCAGGCCGAGATTGGTGACCTGACGGACGGCCTTGATGACGTTGATCTTCTTGGGGCCCACGTCCTTGAGGATGACGTTGAACTCGGTCTGCTCTTCTTCCGGTTCAGCCGGGGCCGCCGCCGCCGCGCCGGCCGCCGGGGCCGCCGCCATCATCATCATGCCGCCGCCGGAAGCCGCGGTCACACCCCAGCGCTCCTCCAGCAGCTTCTTCAGTTCGGAAGCTTCGAGGATGGTCAGCGCGCTCAGTTCTTCGACAAGCTTGTTCAGATCGGCCATTTTTCGTGTCCTTGTTCAGTCGACTCGTAGTCGGTTCAGTTAACGATCGGGCGCAGCACGGCATCAGCGCGGCTGCAGGGGTGAAACCCTTCAGGCAGCTTCGGTGCCGCCTTCGTGTTTGTCGACGTACGCCTGCAGCACGTTGACGACCTGTCCGGTCGCCGCGCTGAGCAGACCCGCGAGCTGCGACGCCGGCGCGACGATCAGGCCGGCCAGCTGGGCGCGGATTTCGTCCATGGTCGGCAGGTTCGCGACGGCTTCCAGCTCAGCAGCGCTGAAGACGCTGTTGGCGATGACGCCGCCCTTGGGCTTGAAGATTTCCGCCATGTCCTTGGCGCAGCTCTGCACGACCTTGGCGACGGCGGGCAGGTTGCCATTGCCGAACACCACGCCGGTCTGGCCCAGCAGCAGATCCTCCGGCACTACCCAGCCCTGCTGCTGCAGCGCGATGCGGAACAGCGTGTTCTTGGTGACCGAGAATGTGCCGCCGGCTTCCGCCAGGCGCTTGCGCAGCACGCCGACCTGGGCGACGCTCATGCGGTTGTACTCCGCGACGATGAAGCCGTCGGTACCGCCGAGCAGTTCGACATAACGGGCGACGAGTTCTTCCTTACGCTCTCGTGTGATAGCCAAATGCTTGTCCTCCTTTCCGTCAGGATGTGTTCGCTGTGCGCGCGGCTGCGCAGGCCACGCAGAAAAACAAACGCGGCCCCGCAAGTTGCAAGGGCCGCGCTGAACTGGCGCGTGAAGCGACGATACTGTCGCGTTCTTACCCTCACCTCGGCGCGGCTTATGCGATGAAACGCGGCGCGCTGTCTGCGGCAGAAGTGAACGCGCAGAAGTATAGGCGAAGCCCGCGCGGCGATCAAGGGCGGGAACCGCTGCGCCCGGCGCACAACTGCTGTGATGCGCGCCGTTCAGCGGTATAATGCGCTCTGGCACAGGAAGGATGCGCGTTGCCGATCCTCAAGCCGGGCGAACTCGACATCATCAGCTACAGCGCCGAGCAGACCGGGCGGCTGGGCGCGCGTCTGGGCACGCTGCTGCAGGCGGGCGATGTGCTGTGCCTCTCCGGAGATATGGGCGCCGGCAAAACGGTGTTCTCTGCCGGCGTGGGCCGCGGCTGGGGCGCGTTGACGCCGCTGACCAGCCCGACGTTCAACCTCGTGCATCAGCACCAGCGTGCGCGCGATCGCAGCATCCTCTATCATCTCGATTTCTATCGCATCCACACGGCGGGCGATGCCGAGTCGATCGGGCTGGATGAGATTTTCGACGGCAGCGGCCCGGTGCTGCTGGAGTGGCCGGAGCACATTCTGGATCTGCTGCCGAGACAGCATCTGTGGATTCGGCTGCGCATCCTTGAACCCACGCGGCGCAATCTGGTCTTTGAGGCGCACGGCGCGCGCTACGAGGCGCTGCTGGAGCAGTTCCAGGGGATGTCCTACGGGACGGCATAACGCGCGGTGGAAAGGCGAGCGAACATGCTGCTGGCGATTGACACGGCCACACAAAACCTGAGCCTGGCGCTGCACGATGGCGGCGAAGTGCTTTTCGAGCAGACCTGGCGCAGTCTGAACCAGCACACGATCGAGCTGGCCCCGGCTGTGGAAGCGGCGCTGCGACGCTTGGGCGGGGAGTCGCTCTCAGCGGTGGCGGTGGCGATTGGCCCGGGCACATACACCGGCCTGCGCGTGGGTGTGTCGTTCGCCAAGGCGCTGGCTGCAGCGCGGCGCGTGCCGCTGGTGGGCGTGAACACGCTCGATATTGTGGCAGCGGCGCAGCCCGCGGCGTCGGGTCAGGCGGCGCTGGCCCCCGTGGTGGCGGCGGGCCGCACCCGCGTGGTCGCCGCGCTCTACGCCTGGCGCAAGGGCCGCTGGAAGCCGCGTACCGAACCGCAGGTGACCGACTGGGACGGCCTGCTGGCGCTGCTGGATGGCCCGGCGGTGATCGCTGGCGAGATCGATGCTGACGGGCGCGAGCGTCTGACGCTGGCCCGCGCGGGTGGCGCGCAGATCACGCTGGCGCCTGCGCCGCTGTGCGTGCGCCGCGCCGCCTGGCTGGCGGAGGAAGGCTGGAGCCGCCTGCGCGCCGCAGCCAGCGAAGACGAGACCACGCTCTTCGGCAAGGACCGCACCACATTTGACCCGGCGCATGTCACGCCGCTGTACGCCCGGACGAAGGACGTGCCGTGAGTTTGCGCCTGCGCCCGATGGCGATGAGTGACATCCCGCAGGTGATGGTCATCGAGCAGGCGTCGTTCGTACCGCCCTGGTCGGCGCGCTCGTACGCCTACGAGATCGGCGAGTCGACGTACAGCCACATGGCGCTTCTGGAGGATACTGTGCTGGCGCGCGTGCTTCCGCGCTGGCGGCGCTGGCTGGAGCAGATCGCTGGCGCCAGCAGTGCGCGCCCGGTTAGGCGGGTGGTCGGCTACGGCGGGCTGTGGTTCATCGGCGGGGAAGGGCACATCAGCACGATCGCCAGCCACCCTGAGCTGCGCGGGCGCGGGTATGGCGAGATCGTGCTGGCGGGCATGCTGCTGCGTTCGCTGCGGCTGGGGGCGGACTACGTCATCCTGGAAGTGCGCGTGAGCAACACGGTCGCGCAGAACCTGTACAGCAAATACGGCTTCATCATCGAAGGCGTCAAGCCGAAGTACTACCAGAGCAACAACGAGGATGCCTACGACATGCGGCTGCAGATCAGCGGGGTGCCCGGCGCGGCACAGGCGCTGCAGGCGCGCTGCCTGTCGGCGCTGCAGCGGCACGGCGTGAGTGACGAATACACCGCCGTGCCGCCGCGCTGAGGGCGCTACTTGACCTCGATCGTCACCTTCGTCATCACGTCCCCCTGGCGGATGGCGTTGACCACATCCATGCCGCCGGGCAGCACGCGCCCGAAGACCGCGTGCTTGCCGTTGAGGTGCGGCTGCGGGCTGTGGGTGATGAAGAACTGCGAGCCGTTGGTGTTGGGGCCGGCATTGGCCATGCTCAGGTAGCCGGTCTCGTGCTTCAGGCGCAGCGCCGGGGCCTCGTCATTCCACTTGTAGCCGGGGCCGCCGCGCCCCGTGCCGGTTGGGTCGCCGCCCTGAATGACGAAGTTGGGCACGACGCGGTGGAAGCTCACCCCATCGTAGAAGCCTTCGTTGGCCAGAAAGACGAAGTTGTTGACGGTGATCGGCGCTTCCTTAACGAACAGCTCGATGTCGATGTTTCCGCGCGAGGTGCTGACATGCGCGACGTACGACTTGTTCGGATCAATCCCCATCGCGGGGGGAGCGTTGAACTGCTTGGACATGCTGGGCTTCCTTTCGCTGCGAGAACTGGGCATCTGCTGGCGCAGGCCCGCTGAAAACGATGGTAGCAGAAGTTCTTGAGCGCAGCCTGAGCAATCTGACACCGTGCTGCACCGCGATCAATCGATCTTAACCCTTACACCCATACGAGGCGGCTATAATAGACATGAGTAAACGGACTCGCAGGACGCTGTCCAGCGACCACGGATCCGCCCGCCCGAATGCATGGTGAACTCGTCATGGCAACGGTATTATATATCGAAGATCACGACGATAATCGTGTGCTGGTGCGGCGCGTGCTGCTGGCCTGCGATTACGATATCGTGCTGCTTGAGGCCAGCAGTGCCGAGCAGGGCATCGCGCTGGCTCGCGAACGCCGTCCGGACCTGATCCTGATGGATCTGAGCATGCCGGGGATGGATGGGCTGACTGCGACGCGCCGTCTGCGCGCCATTCCCGAACTGGCGGCGGTGCCGGTGGTGGCGCTGACGGCCAATGTGATGGATGGCGACCGGAAACGTTCGCTGGATGCAGGGTGCAGTGGGTATATTTGCAAGCCAATTGATGTCGATTGCTTTCCTGATGAAATCATCGCCTATCTGGAAAGAACGCGGGAGATGCCATGAGTGACGTGACGCCGGGCGCGCCTGAGACCAGTTCCAAAGGGAGTGCTGACGTCACCCCGCCCCCGGCTGCTCCGCCTGCGCAGGCTTCTGCGGCGCCTCAGAGCAGCCCACTCCCCGCTGCGACGCCCTCCGCGACGATGGAGACGCCTGTTGTGCCCCCGCCTGCTCCGCGCGCGGCCATCGCGCCGCGCGATGCGCATGTGCTGGTCGTCGAAGACAACGTCCCCAATTTCGTGCTGATCGCGCGCATGCTGGCTTTCATGGGCGTGCAGAAATGCGAATGGAAGACGTCCGGCTGGCAGGTGGTGCAGTTCGCGGACACGCTGCCCCGGGTGGACCTCATCCTGATGGATATCCGCCTGCCGTACGAGGATGGCTATCAGGCGTTGCAGAAGCTACGCGCCAACCCGCGCCTGAAGGATACCTGCGTGGTGGCGGTCACCGCGGAGGCCAGTGACGACCAGATGCGCCGGGCGAAAAAGGCCGGCTTCAACGGATTTCTGGGAAAGCCGCTGGACCCCGATCGCTTCCCCGTCCAGATCCGCCGCCTGCTGACGGGGGAAGAAGTCTGGGAATGGAAATAGCCGCCTGAGCAAGCGCCCTCGCACGGGCGCGGGAGCTGCCGATGTCTAGCCCGTCTTCACCGGAGCGCGAGCCCGCTGAGCTGCTGCAGCAGCTGCAGCACGCGTTCGCCAGCCTCTATGCTGCCCAGACCCCTGCAGATGTGCTCGATGCGCTCGCGCGCCTGCTTCCGCCCGGTTTCGCCAGCGCGGAACTGCTGCTGGCGGACCGCGCTGCGCCCGATACGCTGGCGCTGGCCGCCACCTGGACCCCTGCCGGCGCACAGCTTGCCCGCGAGGCGCGCGCGCTGCGCGACTATCCGCCCTCTTCAGCCGGGGTGCTGGCGATCGCCGATGTGGCTGCCGATCCTTCGCTCAGTGAGACGGCGCGCGCCTGGCTGATACGGAAGGGCATCGGCGCGCTGGTGCTCATGCCGATGAGCACCGGGCAGGCCCCCGCCGGCCTGGTGATGTTCACCGCGCCCGTGCCCGTCGACGTGAGCGCTGAGCGCGTGCAGGTGCTGCACGTACTGTCCGATCTGGCTGCTATGGCGCTGCAGAGTCAGCGCGTGCTGCAGAGCACCGCCGAGCGCGACTCCGGGCAGGTGGACCTGCCACGTCTGCTCAACCAGATCAGCACCCGTCTGGCGCAGTTCACTGAGCAGGCGGCGCTGCTGGACTACGTGACCGAGGAGCTCAGCCGGCTGGCGGACATCGACCACGTCGGCATTGTGCTGCTGGAGCCGGACGGCGTGTACGGGCGCGTGATCAGCGAGTATCCGCCCAGCGCTGCGCTGGGCAGCCTGCTGAACATGCAGGAGAACCCGCTGCTGAAGATGGCGCTGCGTGACCCGGACCGTCCGCTGATCGTGGAGGACGCGCAGCGTTCCGACCTGCTGCCGGATGAGACGAAGGCGCTGTTCGCCAGGATGGGCGTGCAGGAGATGATGATCGTGCCGCTGGTGGTGGCCGGCGAGCTGATCGGCTCGATGGGGCTGGACATCTACTCGCATGACAAGCACTTCAGCGAAGACGCAGTCGAGATCGGGCGGCTGATCGGCACGCAGATGGCGATCTCGCTGCAGAACATCCGGCTGGTGACTGGTGAGCGCCAGCGCGCAGAGCGTCTCACGCGGCAGGTGACGCTGCTGCAGGTGCTCAGCCAGACCAGCAACCGTCTGGCGCAGTTCACTGAGCAGGCGGCGCTGCTGGACTACGTGACCGAGGAG
>CAZZJW010000012.1:17833-30578 GCA_964654755.1 uncultured Pleurocapsa sp.
CCGTCTGGCGCAGTTCACTGAGCAGGCGGCGCTGCTGGACTACGTGACCGAGGAGCTCAGCCGGCTGGCGGACATCGACCACGTCGGCATTGTGCTGCTGGAGCCGGACGGCGTGTACGGGCGCGTGATCAGCGAGTATCCGCCCAGCGCTGCGCTGGGCAGCCTGCTGAACATGCAGGAGAACCCGCTGCTGAAGATGGCGCTGCGTGACCCGGACCGTCCGCTGATCGTGGAGGACGCGCAGCGTTCCGACCTGCTGCCGGATGAGACGAAGGCGCTGTTCGCCAGGATGGGCGTGCAGGAGATGATGATCGTGCCGCTGGTGGTGGCCGGCGAGCTGATCGGCTCGATGGGGCTGGACATCTACTCGCATGACAAGCACTTCAGCGAAGACGCAGTCGAGATCGGGCGGCTGATCGGCACGCAGATGGTGACTTCGCTGCAGAATATCCGTCTGCTAAGCAGTGAGCGCCAGCGCGCAGAGGAGCTGGCGCAGATCGCCCGCAACGAAATGCTGCTCAGCCAGATTGGCGCGCGCTATCAGCAGGTGCAGTCGGTGGATGATCTGCTGCAGGTGACGCTGGAAGAACTGGGCGCGGCGCTTGGCGCAGAACGCGCTTCGATACGGATGAGTGCTGGCGATGCGCCGCTGCTGGAGGCTGGCCGATGATCGCCAGGCTGCTGCGCCGGTTGCTTCGGGTGCGCTTCGTCTATGCGACGGCGCTGGAACAGCGGCGCGCTTCTGCGCTGCTGGCGGTGACGCCGCTGTTCATCGTGGTGCTGGCGCTGGCGCTGCTCGTCACGTCTTTCAGCGTGCAGATTCTGCTGGAGCTGGCCTTCCCGACTGCGCTCATCCTGACTGTGGCGATCGCTGCGTTGGTGTGGGTGCGCCGTCTGGTGCAGATCGGGCGGGTGGAGCGCGCGAGCCGGTTGTTCGTGGGGGTGATGCTGCTCATCACCGCTGTTCCTGTGCTGCTGCAGACAGCCCCGCTGATGGCGCTGGTCGTGCCACTGGCAGCGGCGCTGGTGCTGCTGCGCTGGCAGGAGGCCGCGCTGGCCGGGCTGGCGATCGGCGTGGTGGTGTTCGTGCGCTTCAGCGAACAGGTGAATCAGCCGCTGAACGAGATCCTCCGGCCTGCTGAGACCGCGCAGGCGGATGTGCAGATGGCGGCGCTGCTGCTGGTGACGACGACTGGCGTGATCCTGTCGATGGCCGGCGCTTCCGAGCGCGCTGCCCGGCAGATCAGCAGCGAGCGCGTTCGTCTGCGGGCATTCAGCCGTGGCGTGTCCCGGCTGGCGGAGGCCCCGGATGAAGATGCGCTGCTGCGTGCGGCGCTCACGCTGGCCCAGGGCGACATGCAGCATACGCTTGCGCAGGTATTCCTGCTGGATGCGCAGGGCAGGCCGGTGCGCCGGGTATTTGCGATCGCACCTGACGAACCGCTGCAGTCCAGAGAGGCAGTTAGCCCCGGAGACAGCGCAGTGCTGAACGCCGTGATCGAAGCCGGAGAGCCGGTGGAGATCAGCGCGGAAGACGATGCGCCGCTCGGCATACATGTGCTCGTGCCGGCCACCATTGCGCTGGCACTGCCGGTACGCGCTGGAGGAGTTCTGCTGGCGGTGTTGAGCGTGCAAACCGACCGTGACAGCTTCGGCCCGGATGACCGCGCGGCGCTTGCCGGGCTGGCCGATGTGCTGGCGGTGGGGCTGGTGCGCGTGCGGATGGCCGAGGATCAGGCGCGTGCTGCCCGCGAGCAGGAGATGATGCTTACCCGCCTGCGCGACCAGGTTGGCGCTGCGCGTGGGCGCTCGGTTGCCACTCGTGCGGGCACGCTGGCGCTGCCGGCTGGGCACGCGCTGGGCTACGATCGCAGCGCCAGCGGCTTCACGCCGGCTGCGGATCTGCCGCCGGCGTTGCGTGCGGCGCTGCAGGCGGGTGATGTACTGATCGACGCCACGCCCGAAATGCAGCAACTGACCGCCCCGATCCTGCTGCGCGGGCAGGTGCTGGGCGCGATGAGCTTCGCGCTGCCGCCGCAGCCTGCGGTGACCGAGCGCCAGCTCGATCTGGTGCGCACGGTGGCCGCGCGCCTGGGCATCGCTGTGGAAAACGCGCGCCTTTATCAGCAGAGCCAGGCGCTGGCTGCGCGCGAACGCAAGTCTAATGAAGTCGCCAGCCAACTGCTGACCGCCAACGAGGTCGATGCGCTGATGGCGCAGGCGGCAGAGCTGTTCAATGATGCGTTGGGCGGGGTGTATGCGCGCGTGCTCATCCGCCCCGATGTTCTGCAGGACGGCACCGCCGAATCGATCGTGGAGAAAGACTGACGCTGATGGGACGTGTGTTCAATCTGAGCGACTACCCGATCTGGTTCAAGCTGCTGCTGGTGCTCGGCTTCGGCATGCTGCTGCTGCTGATCCCCGGCACGCTGCTGCTGAGCAGCGCAGCGCAGGAGCTGGCGGCGCGCAATGGGGCGGCCTACCTGGCGCGCGTTGGTGCAGAGCAGTCTACCGTGCTCAGCAACGCGCTGACACAGGCTTCGGAGAACCTCGCGACATTCGTCGCTGACCCTGACAACAATGCGGCGATGACCGCGCTGCTGATCGGTGATGTGCGCACGAATACGGACCTCAATCTGCCGCCGGCGGATGCCGACGCGATGGAGCAGCGCTTTCGCAGCACCATCATGAACCCGGCGGCCACGCTCTTCGAACTCGTCCGCCTGGTCGATACCGATGGGCGGGTGCTGGCGCGCGCCGATGTTGCGACGACGGCGGGCGTGGGCACGCGCGATGCGTCTGAGTCAGTCGCCTTTCAGGCGGCGCAGCAGGCGGCGCAGGCCGGGCAGTACAACACGCAGTCGGTGTCTGAGGTGTTGGGCATCGGCGTGGTGGAGTACACCCGGGCGCTGCGCTGGCGCGATGGCCGCGTGCTGGGCTATCTGATCGGGCGGGTGAGCAATACGCGCGTGATCTATCCCAACCTGCGTTTTCCCAACACGGGCTACAATGGCTTCAGCTATCTGGCGACTGCCAGCGGCGTCGCGCTCAGCCCGTCCGAGCGGCGCGGCGCGGTGCAGCCCGGCAGCACTGCCGCGCTCACGGCTGCCGCCCTGTCCGGCGCCAGCGGCACGCAGACCTTCCGCACCGAGCAAGGCGAACAGATCGGCTTCTACACCGGCGTACGCGGCAGCCCGCTCAGCCTGATTGCGCAGATTTCAGCGCTGGAACCGCTGGCCGAAGCCAACCAGTTGTTCAACACGCGCAACTTCATCGTCGTGCTGGGCGGCGCGTTGATTGTGCTGACGGTGACGCTGATGGGCCATGTGCTGCTGGCCTCGCCCATCGGCCGCCTGCGCCGCGCTGCCGATGCGATCTCCGCGGGCCGGCTGGACGTGTCCTTCCCGGAGACCGGGCGCGCGGATGAGATTGGCCGGTTGGCCGGATCGCTGGAAGCCCTGCGCGGGACGATGAACCAGTCGATCAGCGCGCTCGAACAGCGCATCGCGGCGCGCACGCGCGATATCGAAGCCACCCAGGAGATCACCCGCTACGCCACCACCGAGCGCGATGTCACCCGGCTGATGAACCGCGTGGTGGACCTGGTGTGCGAACGCTTCCCGATCATCTACCACGCGCAGATCTTCCTGCTGGACAGCGCGCGCGAGTACGCGATCGTGCGCGCCAGCACGGGCGAGGCCGGCCAGAAACTGCTGGCGCGCGGCCACCGTCTGGCGGTGGGCAGCATCAGTGTGATCGGCCAGGTGACCGAGCAGGGCCGCTCGATCCTGGCGCGCGATACCTCGACCAGCCAGGTGCACCGCCGCAACGAGTTTCTGCCGGATACGCGGGCTGAGCTGGCCATCCCGCTGATGGTGGGCGAGCAGGTGATCGGCGCTTTCGACGTGCAGAGCACCTTCCCGGATGCCTTCGACGAGCAGCTTGTCGCGCTGCTGAGCACGATGGCCGAGCAGATTGCCATCGCAATTTACAATGCGCGTCTGTACGACGAGAACCAGCGCCGGGCGGTGGAGATTGAGCGCATCAACCGCGAGGCCACTCGGCGCTCCTGGACGGAATACCTGCTCGACGGGCGCCAGCCGATGCTGGAGAAGGTGTCGGGCATGGCCAGCAGCAGCGCTGTGCCCGTGCGTGACGAGGCGCTGCAGGCGGGGCGTGTGGTGGCCGGGGCGGTGACAGAGCGCAGCACTATCCCGCTGGCCGTGCCGATCATGCTGCGCGGTCAGACGCTCGGCGTGGTGGAGTGGGAGATCCCGGCGGCGGGCTTCAGCCAGGAAAAGCTCGAACTGGCGCAGGAACTGGCCGGCCGTCTGGCCATCAGCCTGGAGAATGCGCGCCTGTTCGAGGAGAGCCGCCGCGCCGCCGAGCGCGAACGCCAGGTGAACCAGATCGCCAGCCGGCTGTCTGCCCAGTCCAATCTGGACGACATCCTGCGCACGGCGGTACGCGAAGTGGGCCGGGCGCTGGGCGCGCCGCAGGTTTCGATCCGCCTGAACGCGAGCGCTTCGCCGGGTCTGTCGCGCTTTGGCCCCGGCCTGAACGAGCCGCCGCGCCAGTCTGGCGACACGCCAGCGTTGCCGGTTCCTGCGCTGGGGCAGGATGCCTTCTCCCAGGAAGATCAAGAGTAGATCGCGAGAGACTGAGCGATGATGACGCCGACCCCCGCCCCGAAGCGCCAGCGTTCGCTGCGCACCCGCGTGATGCAGATCGTCGTCCCGGTGGTGATGGGGACGTTCGTGATCATCGGCCTGGTTCTGCTGGTGATCACGCAGAACCAGACACGCAATGCCGCCATCGATGCGCAGAAGCAGGACCTTGACCGTATCGCGCAGCGCATCGACCAGATCATGCAGCAGGCGGCGGATGACCTGCGCGCGCTGGCAGCCAGCCGCAGTTCGCGGGATTTCGCTCAGGATACGCTGCTGAACGTGTCCAGCACTGCCATCGCCGAGTCTCAGTCGCGGCTGCTGCGCGATATGACGCTGATGCTGGAACGGCAGCCGGAGAGCTTCATCCGCGTGCGCTACATCACGTACACTGGCTCCGTCTGGTCTGAGGTCGATGCCTCGACGGGTGAATTCCCGGTCGCTGATGATCGTATTCGCCTCAACATGCTGCGCGGTGACCTGCTGCTGGAAGCGGCGCGCGTCGTGCCAACGGGCACGGTGCTGGGCGGCGACATCGGCTTCGTGCGCGACTCGACGGGCGCGACGCTGCCGCTCATCCGCCTGGCCACGCCGGTCAGCACAGAAAACGACCCGACCAACCTGGCGGGTGTGCTCGAGCTCAATGTGCTGGCGACGCCTGTGCTGGAGGTGCTGCAGCGTGCCGCGGCAGACAGCAGCGCCGTCGGTGAGGGCCGGCGCTATCTGCTGGTGGACGCGCAGAACCAGGTCCTGATCGATACCAGCAGCGCTGAGATTGCGCTTTTCAACCTGCTGACGGAAGGCCGCGGCATCATGCTCGATGAGAGCGACCCGGCGCTGCAGGCGCGTCTTGACGGCGCGAGCGGCCCGCTGCAGGCTGTGGCCGTCGGCTCTGGCAAGTTCCGACTGGGCGAGGTGGTCTCCAGCGCCGAGATTGCGCTGTCGAGCGGGAGTGCGCCGTACTTCCGCATCTTCGTGCTGGCGAGCGACGGTTCGGCTGGCGCGGTCAGCCTGCCCTCCGTCATCATCATGCTGGCTTCGCTGCTGCTGGGCGCGCTGCTGAACGTGGCAATCTTCGTCGTGCTCGGGCGTGTGCTCAGCCCGATGCAGGCGCTGGCCGAGCAGGCGGCGCGCGGCGTGCCAGCCCCGGCGCCGGCAGGCGAAGCGCCGGTGGACGAGATCGGGCAGCTTTCCACTGCGTTTGCCGCGCTGGCGAACGAGACTGCGCAGCTTCGCTCGCAGTTGGGCGAGCAGTCCGAACGCTACCGCCGCAATCTCGCGGTGACGGCGCGCATGGGCCGCGAGACGGCGGCGATGTACGATCTGGACGCACTGCTCAACCGCGCCATCAACCTGATCTCGACCGAATACGGCTTCTATCACGCGCAGGTGTTCCTGATCGACGACGTCGGGCGCTTCGCCGTGCTGGTGTACTCGACGGGCGAGGCGGGCCGTGAGCTGCTGCGCCGCAAGCACAAGCTGGCGGTGGGCAGCGAGTCGCTGGTCGGCCTGGTGGCTTCCGCCGGGCAGCCGCAGATGGTGAATGACACGCAGGAACCGGGCGATGTGCCGTGGCGCTTTAACCCGCTGCTGCCGGAGACGCGCGGTGAGATGGCGCTGCCGCTGCAGGTGGGCGAGCAGGTGATCGGTGTGCTGGACGTGCAAAGCCGCCAGCCGGGCCGCTTTGATGATCGCGACCTGCAGACCTTCCAACTGCTGGCGGACCAGATCGCGCTGGCGGTGCAGAACGCGCGCCTGGTGCAGCAGACCGACGAGCGCGTCGCGCAGATCGACACGCTCAACCGCCAGCTCACGCGAGAGGCGTGGCGCGAAAGCCAGCAGCAGACGGCGCTGCCCGGCTACTCCTACGATCTGCTCTCGCTCGATACGCAGGAGGCCAGCCGGCAGATCGTCTCTGCTGAGTCCGCACCGGCGCTGGAGACCCCGATCGTCGTGCGAGGCGAGGTGATCGGCACACTTGCCGCCGCAGGGGAGCATTACAGCGAGAACGACCGACGCTTCATGAAGGCAGTCGCCGATCGTGTGGCGCTGGCGCTGGAAAATGCGCGTCTGTTCAGCGAGGCGCAGTCTGGCCGGCGCACGCTCTTCACTATTCTGGAGACGCTGCCCGCCGGCGTGCTGGTGCTCGATGCGCTCACGCTGCGGCCGCTGCAGGCGAATGCTGAAGCGGAAACGCTGCTTGGGCAGCCGATCAATCCTGAGGTGCCGTTCAGCACCGCCGCCTACGGGATGCGCCGCTTCGGATCGGCGGACCTGTATCCTGACAGCGAACTGCCGATCTACGTGACCGCGCGCACCGGCAGCCCGGCGATGGTGGACGATGTGACGGTCAGCCGCGCAGATGACGACATCAGCCTGGTGCTCAACACCGCGCCGATCCGCGACTCTCGCGGCGGGGTGACGGCCGTGGTGGCCGCGTTCCAGGACATCTCCGTCATGCGCACCCTGGAAAGCTCGCTGCAGAGCACGCTGCAGGAGACGATCACGCTGTACGACACCACGCGGGCGCTGGCCGAAGCGGAGGAGACGGGCGATGTGCTCGATCAGGTGATCGCGCAGCTCGCTTCGCTGGACGCCGCCGAGATCCAGGTGGTGCTGTTGGAGGAGGACTATGCCGGCGCGCAGGTGGTGCGTTCGCAGTCGGGCGAGACGGGCGAATTCAGCCTGCCGGGCGAGCTGCTCGACGCCGCTGAGCCGGTGTTGGTGAGCGATACCGCGCTGGACGGGCGCACCGCGCTGGCGGCGGCGCTGCAGGCGCGCGGTGTGCGTTCGGCGGCCAGCCTGCCGCTGATGGCGCGCGCCCGCCGCGAAGTGCCGCTGGGCTGGCTGGTGCTGCTGTTCAGCACGCCGCAGCCGCTGGAAGACCGCCTGACCTTCCTGAGCACGCTGAGCGACAGCGCGGCGGTGGCGATCGACAACCGAAATCTT
The DNA here is from genome assembly GCA_964654755.1 of uncultured Pleurocapsa sp. Lineage (GTDB taxonomy): Bacteria > Chloroflexota > Anaerolineae > Aggregatilineales > Phototrophicaceae > Flexifilum. The sequence continues at coordinate 25,450 of CAZZJW010000012.1, forward strand.
TTCCGCAGCACGGAAGATGCGCTGCAGCAGACGGCGGCCATCTACAGCGCCACTACCGCCATCAGCCGCGCGCAGACGCTTGCCGAACTGGGCGATGCGCTGCGCACCGCTGCCGCCGCGCTGCAGCCGGATGTCGTCGCGGCGTATCTGCTGGCGCCGGGCGATGCGCTCGTCCCGCTGCTGGCGCCAGCGCCGGAGGACGCGCTGGACGAGGCGATCGCCCGTTTCGCGCAAGAACAGGACCGGCGCGCGCTGTTCCTCGACGATCTGGAGCAGGCCGGCACGCCGGCGGAGCATGCGCTGTTCGCTGAAAGCGGGCTGCGCGCAGTGGGCATGACGCCGCTGCGCGATGGCGGCCTGATCTTCATCGGCTACCGCGAAGCGCACCGCTTCTCCAGCGGCGATGCGCGCTATCTGGCCGCGCTGGCGGACAGCGCCTCGGTCGTGTCTGCCAACCTCAACCTGCTGGAGCAGGTGCAGGCAGCGCTGCAGGAGACCAGCGTGCTGTACGAAGCCAGCCGCGCGCTGGCCAATGCCCGCACCATCGATGAAATCCTCACTGCCAGCGTGCAGCAGCTTCAGGGCGCGCCCATCACCACAGCGATGCTGGTGATGCTGCTGGGCGACGCCTGGGATGCGCCGGAGGCGGCTGGTCGCGTCGAGGCGGTGTGGCAGCGCGATGGCCTCGACCTGGGGCTGGCGGGCGTCACGCTCAGGCCGGAGGAATTTCCGATCTGGCCGCTGCTGAGCACCAGCCAGCCGCTGGTCGTCGGCGACAGCCTGGAAGCCGGCCTGGATGAGATGCAGATGCTCGCGCTGCAGACGCTGGGCCTGAACGCGGTGCTGGTGCTGCCGCTGCGCACGGCAGCGCGTCCGATTGGCGCGCTGGTGCTGGGCGCTGAGGACGCGCTGTCGTTCAGCGAGCGCGAACTGCGCATCTTCAGCGCGTTCGCGGAACAGGCCTCCATCCGCATCGAAGCGGCGCGCTTGCTTCAGCAGACCGAGCGCCGCGCGCGCCAGCTTTCCACCAACGCCGAGGTCAGCCAGATCACCAGCTCGATCCTCAACATGGGCGAGCTGCTGCCGCGCCTGGTGGAAGACGTGCGCACGGCCTTCAGCTATGACCATGTGCAGATCTTTCTGATGGACGAGCAGGACGAATACGCGGTGCTGCGCGCCAGCACGGGCGAGGCCGGCGCGCAGCTGCTGGCGCAGAACCACCGCCTGCGCAAAGGCTCGCGCAGCGTGATCGGCCAGGTGACCGCGCAGGGCCGGGCGGTGATCGCCGCCGATACCGCCGGGGCCGACGTGGTGCACCGCCCCAATCCGCTGCTGCCCTACACGCGCGCGGAGATGGCGATTCCGCTGCTGGTGAAGGGCAAGGTGCTGGGCGCGCTGGACGTGCAGAGCAATCGCCCCAATGCGTTTGATGAGGACGACGTCAACGTGCTCACGGCACTGGCGGGCCAGGTCGCCATCGCCATCGACAATGCCGAGCTGTTCGACGCCTCGCGCCAGACGGCCAGCAACATGAGCATGCTCTTCCGTGTGTCGAATGCCGCCGCCGCCGGTGAGACGCTGGTCGACTCGGTGACGGACGCCGCCAGTATCCTGCGCGAGGCGCTGGATGCGCTGTGCGTGAGTGTGTATCTGCCGGAGCGCTATCTCGACGCGCAGGACAGCCTGATCGTGATGATGCGCCCGGTGGCGCTGGCCGGGACCGAACTGCCGCTGTCGGAGGTGTCTGAGGTCAATCTGGCGGACGGGGCGCAGGCCATCAGCCGGGCGGTGCAGGATGGAGCGCCGCTGGAGCTGGCGGATCTGGCGCAGCAGGCGGGCGGCTACACGCCGATCGTCGCCAGCGCGCGCGCGGTGCTCATCCTGCCGCTGATGAGCGGTAGTGAGGCCGTCGGCGTGGTGGTGATCGAGCGCCGTGAGGCAGGCGCATTCGACGCCGACACACGCGCGGTGCTGCTCACATTGCGCGGTTCGCTGGCGGTCGTCGTGCAGAACAAGCAGCTGCTCGAACAGGTGCAGCGCACCAACAGCCAGCTTCTCGAACTGGACCGCATGAAGAGCGACTTTCTCGCCAACATGAGCCACGAGCTGCGCACCCCGCTCAACTCCATCATCGGCTTCAGCAAGGTCATCCTCAAGGGCATCGACGGCCCGCTGACCGAGATGCAGGAACAGGACCTCTCGACGATCTACACCAGCGGTGTGCATCTGCTCAACCTGATCAACGACATCCTCGATCAGGCCAAGATCACGGCGGGCAAGATGGATCTGCAGCTTGCGCACTTCGATATGAAGAACGTCGTCGATGCGGTGCGCTCGATCGGCATCGGCCTGGTGAAGGACAAGCCGATCCAGATCCTGGCCGAGATGGCGCCGGGCCTGCCCCGGGCGTACGGCGACGAGTTCCGCACGCGCCAGGTGATGCTCAACCTGGTGTCGAACGCCGCCAAGTTCACGCGCGAGGGCAGCATCACCATCCGCGCCTACCCGGTGCAGGATGCCGAGAGCGGGCGCATGCTCGTGCGCACGGATGTGGTGGATACCGGCATCGGCATCGCCGACAAGGACCTGCCGCTGCTGTTCGAGGCCTTCCGCCAGGTCGACTCATCGCTCACACGTACGGTGGGCGGCACGGGGCTGGGCCTGCCAATCGCCAAGTCGCTGGTGGAGATGCAGAACGGGCAGATCCTGGTCGAGTCGCACCTCAACGTCGGCTCCACCTTCAGCATTCTGATGCCGACCGGCCCGCAGGATGAACCGCCGACTGCGCCGGAACTGGAGCTGCCGCCGCAGATCAACCCGATGATGGACACGATCGTGCTGCAGCGGCCCAAGGCCAAGACGCAGGAGCTCAACCTCGGCGGCAAGCGGCGGGATACGCTGGAGACCGACATGCTCAGCCCGCGCGCGCTGCCGCAGATGATGATCATCAAGCGGCAGGTGCTGCTGATCGAGGACGTGCCGGAGCAGGTCGACGGTTTCCGGCGCGCGCTGCAGCGCGAGGGTTACGAGGTGTTCGCCGCCTCGATCCCGCTGGAGGCCGAGGCGATGGCCACCGGCCTGCGCCCAACGCTGATCGTGATGAGCGCGGAGTTTGGCGGTGGGCAGGCGGGCTGGGAGATCCTCGCCCGGCTCAAGAGTCGCGAAGACACGCTCGATATTCCGGTGATCGTGGTCTCCTCTGACGATGCCGCCGATCGCGCGCAGCAGGCGGGAGCTTTCGCCTTCGTGCGCCGGCCATTCGCCCCGGATGCGCTGCTGCAGACCGTGCAGCAGGCGGAGCAGGACAGCCGTGTGGAGCGCATCCTGATCGTCGACGATCAGCCGGAGAGCGTGCGTCTGCTGCAGGACATCCTCGCGGAGCAGGGCCGCTACCGCGTGTTCAGTGCGGCTTCAGCGATGGAGGGCATCGCGATGGTCGCCCGCCGTCGTCCCAACCTCATCGTGCTGGACCTGCGCATGCCGGAGATGGATGGGTTCGCGGTCATCCGCGAGCTGCGCATGAACCCGGAGACCGCCAACATCCCGATCGTGGTGGTCACGGCGGATGCGCTGTCGCCGGAGGAGCAGTCGCTGCTGAAGAATGTTCGCGTGCTGTACAAGCACGACCTGTCCAACGGCAAGCGCGGCACGCTGCTGGAGGAAGTGCAGAGCCATCTGCAGCAGGCGGCTGGCGGCTGACGAGCGGCGCGCGGGCTAGGGCAGTGCGCGCTCGACCAGCACGCGCACGCTGCCGCTGCTGCCTGAGTAGCCGTTGACGCGCACGCGATAGGTGCCGTCCGCGGGCAGATCGGCTGTGAACACGGCGTCGAGGCTGTCCGGCGAGTCGTCGCCCTGCGCAATAACGCTGTCATCCGGCCCGATCAGCACGGCCACCGGGTCCAGTCCGGCGGATGCGGCGCGCGCGCTCACCACGACTTGTTGGCCGGCGCTGCCCTGAAAGGCGAAGCTGAGATAAGTATTGGCCGGCAGTGCGGCATCGGCGCTCAGCAGCAGCCGGGGGCCGGGCGGCGGCTGTGTGGGGGCGGCCAGCACGCGCGCCCACTGCAGGCGGTAGAGGCCAGCGGAGCCCGCGTTCTCCCCGGTGATCGCCAGCTGGTACTCGCCCGTGAGCGGCGCGCGCGCCTCGAACGCGGTCGGGCCGGCGCTGGCGGCGGCGCGCGCGGTCGTGCTGCCATCCGGGGCCAGCAGTTCGAGCGCAGCGGCCAGCCCTGTCCCCGGCGCGTCCACGCTGGCGCGCACGGAGTCGCCTGCATTCAGCGACAGCGTCCACACATCACGCAGCCCGCGCTGGGCGACCGCGCCCTCCAGCAGCGTGTTCTGCGGCGCGGTGCCGCGCCAGACCTCGGCGTAGCCTTCGCCGCGCCCGAACGACACGATGAAATCACCGCTGCTGCTGCCGTCTGCTGTGATGAACACCGAATACACGCCCGCTTCCAGCACGCCCAGCGCCGGCGCCAGCGCGCCGCCAGCCGTCTCGCGGGAGGCGACTGCCTCAAACAGCACCTCGCCCGCCGGGGTGATGATCTGCGCGCGCGGGATGACGGCGGAGCCGGGCGCGGGATTGACCGCCAGCGTGATGATCTCCGCCGGGCCTGCGCGGAAGACGTAGCGCGCGAATTCACCAGCCGCTGCGATGCGCCCGAGCACGGGCTGCCCGGCCTGCAGCACCGCGCCGGAGGCCGCCGGGACGGGCGTCGCCAGGCCTGCGGCGGGGGTGGGCGTGGCGGCGGCCTGCGCGGCCTGTGCCAGCGCACCCAGCAGCAGGCGGAAGCCGCCCAGCCCGCCGGCGCTGTACACCTGCAGATAGCCGCCGCCTGCGGGCAGGCGCACATCGAGCAGCGCGTCGCTGCCGCCGCCGGCGTCGTCATCCATGGCGATCAGTGCGCCGTCCGGCCCGTAGACCGCCAGCGCCGGGTCGAAGCCGGCATCGAGCGCCTGCGCCTGCACGCGCAGCGCCGCGCCGGTCACGCGCCAGACCTGCCGGTCGAAGGCGGAGATCAGCCGTCCTTCGCTGGGCTGCGTGAGATCGAGATCGCCCGCGAACGCACCGAGTGCGGCGTAGACGGCGGTCGGGGTCGGGCTGGCGGTGGCTGTCGCGGTCGCGGAGG
>CAZZJW010000012.1:30678-77549 GCA_964654755.1 uncultured Pleurocapsa sp.
CCACAGTGGCAGCAGGCGGGCCTCAAGGGGCGGCGCGTCCAGCGGCGCGGGGCCCGGACTGCACGCCGCCAGCAGCGCCGCCACGAGCACGGCGGCCAGCGCCAGCCAGCGCGTCATCGGCTGGCCTCCGGGGCGGCCCACGCGACGATGTGCGCGTCGGTGGTCTCCAGGCTGAGCAGGCTGAAGCCGCTGCGTTCGAGCAGATCGCGCAGGGCAGCCTCGCTGCGCGCACACGGCGCAGCAGCGCTGGCGTGCTGTGGGTCGGTCAGCAGCAGGCGACCGCTGCCAGCCATCGCCCGGCTGATGCTGGCGAGGAGCGCGCCCGCCCAGTCGTCCTCCCACGTCGAAAGCACATCGACCAGCAGGTAGAGCTCCGCGTCGCCGGGCAGGGACTCGAATACATCGCCCGTGAAGGGCACGCAGCGGCTGGCGATGTCGGGCTGGCGGATGGCGAGGGCGTCATCCAGCATGCCGGGCTGTTCGGCGAGGATGCCGCGCATGGCCGGCCAGCGCCGCAGCAGCGCCGCCAGCACGGCGCCGTCTCCGCCGCACACATCCACCACGCGCTGCACTGCGCCCAGATCGAGCGCGAGCAGTCTGTCGCCGCCGGTCCGCATCGCCTGTCAGCCTCCTCTGCGCCGCGAGAGATCCCTGAGCAGCACGGCTGCCGCATTGCGGCCTGCCGCACCCATGATGCCGCCGCCGGGGTGTGTGCTGGCACCGGTGAGGTACAGGCCGGGCACGGGGCTGCGATAGCCGCTCAGGCCCGCCGCCGGGCGGAACATGAACATCTGGTCAATTGACATATCGAGGTGCATCACATTGCCGCGGTGCAGGCCAAGCTCGCGTTCGAGATACAGCGGCGTCTCCACCAGCCGGCCGATCACGCGGTCGGGCGTCATATTGGGCGCGTAGCGGCGCAGGATCGCCAGCAGTCTGTCGGCCTCGCGGTCGCCGATCGCATCCCAGTGTTCGCCCGTCGAAAGCTGGTAGGGGAAGTACTGCGCCCACAGGAAGAGCACGTGTTTGCCCTCCGGCGCCAGCGTGGGATCGGAGGCGGACCAGGTCATGACGACCAGCCCGGGCTCGGCGGAGGGGCGGCCAGCGGCGTAGTCGCCGTAAGCGCGTTCCAGATAGTCGAGGTCCGGGCAGATGAACTGCATCGCGGTGTGCTGCGGTCCGGCGGCACCAGCGGGGGACGGGCTGGCGCTGTAGTCGGGCAGGGCATCGACGGCCAGGCGCACCATCAGCCCGAAGCCGTTGCCGGCGCGCGCCGCCGTGATGCGTTCGCGCATGGCCGCCGGCGCATGATCGCCCAGCAGGCGCAGCGTGGTGTGGATGTGCGCGCCGCTGACGACCGCGCGCGCGGTGAATCGTTCTCCAGCGACGGTCTCAACGCCGACGGCGCGTCCGCGCTCGATGAGGATGCGCGCAGCTGGCTGGCTGACGAGCACACGGCCGCCGTGCGCCTCGATCATGCGCGCCAGCGCCTGCGTCAGCATGCCGCTGCCACCACGCGGGCGCTTCATGCCGGATACGTGATACATCGGGTGCCACAGCGCGAAGGGGGCGGAAAGCGGCTCGGTGGGCGGCGGGCCGCTCTGCGCGGCCATCCAGCCGACCAGTGCCTGCACCTTCTCGGTGCGGAAGGTGCTGCGCAGCAGCGGGCCGTAGCCGCGCAGCAGCGTGCCCGCGTGGGCCTGCCAGTCGCGTGGGAGCCCGCCGGCCAGCACGAGATAACGGCCCAGGTTGAGCGGCGTGGGCGCGTGGTTGAAGGACTCGACCATGCCTTCTGCCATCGGCAGCCATTTGCTGACGAAGCGCCGGTAGGTCTCGGCGTCCTCGGGCGCGGCCTGCGCGATGCTGGCACAGGTGGCATCGACGCTGCGCGACATGGTGATGCTGGTGCCATCCGGGAAGGGATGGAAGAACAGCGGGTCGAGATCGAGGTAGTCCAGCCCATACTCCGCCAGGCGCAGATCGCGCACGATCGGCGTGTGGTTGATGAGCAGGTGTGCCGAGCCGCCCAGATCGAACTGGAAGCCGGGCACGATCTCCTCGGTGACGACTGCGCCGCCAGCCTTGTGCCGCCGCTCCAGCACGATCACGCGGTAGCCCGCCTGGGCCAGGTAGCCGGCGCACACCAGCGCGTTGTGGCCGGCGCCAACGATCAGCACATCGCAGTCAGTCATCGGTCCTCAGTGTGTGTGGGCAGCGCGGCCACGCGGCTAAACCGTCAGGTCCCACGCGGCGAGATCGGCCATGAAGCGGTGCGCGGTCATATCGAGATGGATGGGTGTCAGGCTGGCGTAGCCGTGATGCACCGCCCACAGATCGGTCGCTTCCTGCTCATACTCGCCCAGCGGCTCCGGCCCGGCCATGCGCACGAGATCATCGCTCAGGCGCTCCAGCATATCGCGGTAGATGCGCACGCCCTGGCGCGTCAGGCGGATGCCGTGGACGGGCCCGCCGCGCGGGATGTTCAGGTTGAGGATGGTCATCAGCGGCAGCGGGCGTTCGAGCGCCACGCGCACCACAGCGACGGCGACACGCGCGGCCTCGGCGTAGTCTTCGACGTGGTTCGCCTCACGATATTCGAGCGAGACGGCCACGGCGGGTACGCCGTTGATGGCGGCCTCCAGCGCGGCGGTCACCGTGCCGCTGTAGGTGATATCCTGGCCCATGTTGCCGCCGCGGTTGATGCCGCTGACGACGATATCCGGCGGCCAGTCGCTCAGGCCCAGCGCGGCCAGCGCGATGCAGTCCGCGGGAGAGCCGCCCACCGCCAGCGCCGGCGTGCCATCGGCCAGCTGCGTGTGCTCAATGCGGATGTCCTGAAAGAGCGTCTTCTTGTGCCCGCTGGAACTCTGGTTGGTGGCGGGCGCCGTCACGCGGACGTCGCCAAGCTGGCGCATCGCCTGGGTGAGCGCGAGGATGCCGGGCGCGTGGACGCCGTCGTCATTGGTCACGATGATTCGAGTCATGGAGGACGGACTGGGCTCCTTGTGCCTGATGTACGGATGGACTGTGCCGGGCGTGAACAGCGCTGCTCACGCCCGGCGCAGATATCGGTTGGAGCGATGTGGCTGCGCGTCAGGCGCGGCCGTCGCTGCGGCTGTGCGCGTCCTTGACGGCCATCGCGGTCATCGCGACGATCGCCTCGACGTCATCGCCGGCCTGCAGCACATGGATGGGCGCGCCCACGCCCAGCAGGATCGGGCCGATGGTCTCCGCGCCGCCCAGCCGCGCCAGCAGCTTGTAGGCGACGTTGGCCGAGTCCAGATCGGGGAAGACCAGCACATTCGCATCGCGCACCTGGCTGAACTCATAGCGCGCGTCCATCAGCTCTGGCACGACAGCGATATCGGCCTGCATCTCGCCATCAATAATGATATCGGGTCGGCGCGCGCGCACAAGCTGCACTGCGTCGCGCACCTTGTTGGACAGCGGGTGCGGCGTGCTGCCGAAGTTGCTGAACGAGAGCATGGCGACGCGCGGCTCGATATCGAGCGTGTGGGCGAAGTCGGCGGCCAGCACGGCGATCTCGCACAGCGTCTCCGCGTCGGGATCGATGTTGACGGTCGCATCGGTGAAGAGATACACCTTGCCCCGGATGATGACGAGGTAGACGCCGCTGGCCCGGCGCGCGCCGGGGCGGGTGTGAAAGAGCTGCAGGGCGGGCCGAACCACGTCCGGGTATTCGAAAGTGATGCCGCTGAGGAAGGCATCGGCATCGCCCATGTGCAGCATCATCGGGCCGAAGTAGTTGCGATCGCGCAGCAGGGCCCGCGCCCGCGCCATGGTCACGCCGCGCCGGCTGCGCAGCGCGTGCAGCGCGGTTTGATAACGTGCGCGCCACTCCTCATCGTAGGGGTCGATGATCTCCAGCGGCGGGTGGAAGTGCAGGCCGAGCTCGGCGATGCGGCCTTCGATGCGGTCGCGGCGGCCCAGCACGATCGGCTTGGCGATGCCCTCGTCCTGCACCTGCGCGGCAGCGCGCAGCACCTTCGGCTCTTCGCCTTCAGCATAGACCACGCGCTGCAACGGGCCGTTCTTCGCCTGGTCGATGATGCGACTGCGGAAGAGGTGGCCGGCGCCCTGGCGGCGCAGCAGTTCGCTGCGATACTCGTGCAGGTCGATCTCGCGGCGGGCGACGCCGCTGGCCATCGCCGCTTCGGCCACCGCCGGCGCGACGTAGCGCAGCACGCGCGGATCGAGCGGCTTGGGGATGAGATAGTCGCGGCCAAAGCGCAGTGAGTCCAGCCCGTAGGCCGACAGCACGCTGTCGGGCACGTCCTCATGCGCCATCGCGGCCAGCGCGCGCGAGGCAGCCCGCTTCATCTCCTCGTTGATCTGGCGGGCATACACATCCAGCGCGCCGCGGAAGATGAAGGGGAAGCCGAGCACGTTGTTGACCTGGTTGGGATAGTCACTGCGGCCGGTGGCGATGATCGCATCGGGCCGGGCCTCTCGCGCGAGCTCCGGCATGATCTCCGGCGTGGGGTTGGCCAGCGCGAAGATGATCGGGTCCGGGGCCATGCGCGCCACCATCTCCGGCTTGAGCACGCCCGCCGCCGACAGCCCGAGGAAGACATCTGCGCCGTCGATGGCATCGCTCAGCGTGCCCGGCCCGTGGCCTTCAGCGAAGGCCATCTTGTACACGTTCATGTTCTCCGGACGCCCGGCATAGATGATGCCGTACGAGTCGACCATGACGATGTTGCGCCGCTGCACGCCCAGGCTGACGTAGAACTCGGCGGTGGCGATGGCGCTCGCGCCCGCGCCGCTGACCACCACGCGGATGTCTTCGAGGCGCTTGCCCACCACCTCGCAGGCGTTGATGAGCGCGGCGGCGCTGATGATGGCCGTGCCGTGCTGATCGTCGTGAAAGACCGGGATGTCCAGTTCGGCGCGCAGGCGCGTCTCCACCTCAAAGCACTCCGGCGCCTTGATGTCCTCCAGGTTGATGCCGCCGAAGGTGGGGGCCAGCGCGCGCACCACAGTGATGATCTCTTCCGCGGTGCTGGCGTTGATTTCGATATCGAAGACGTCGATATCGGCGAAGCGCTTGAACAGCACCCCTTTGCCTTCCATCACCGGCTTCGACGCCAGCGGCCCGAGGTTGCCCAGCCCCAGGATCGCCGTGCCATTCGAGATGACGGCCACGAGATTGGACTTGGCGGTGTACTGATAGGCGCTCACGGGATTGCGGTCGATCTCCAGCACCGCCTCGGCGACGCCGGGGGAGTACGCCAGCGACAGATCGCGCTGGGTGCGCAGCGGCTTGGTGGCCACCACCTCGATTTTGCCCGGTCGCCCCTGGCTGTGATACTCGAAAACATCCTGCTTGGTGAACGAGGCCATTCTTCATTTCCCCTGTCTGCACATCTTGAATTCTAGCCGGGTTCAGCGCACACGGTGCAGCCCACGCGATGAGTCCGCGCCTGCTGATAGCTATCTGAAGCTCTCCGATTTGTGAAATAATTGTGAATTACTGAAATTTACGTAAAAACATTTACGCGCCGCTGGCTAAAATAAACACTTTGACATAAAGTAAGGGTGAAACGGCCAGGTAGTGCAAGCGTGAAAGAGAAGAGCAATGAACCTTTCTTACTTCTCCGCCCAGGATCACAGTGATCTGCGCAGTCCCATGCAGTCGGATTTGCTGCTGGACAAGTGCGCGGAGCTGCAGAAGGCGCTGGCGCGGCGCGTCCGTGAACTGGCGTGGGATCTGCACCCGTACTGGGAACGGCCGCACATGGTGGTTGGGCGCTGCGCAGCGGCCCCGGGCGCATGCGCCAGCATCAGCCTGCCGTTTCTGCGCTCGAAGGAACAGGCCATCGCGATTGAGCGCATGATGGGCCGCGATGGTGTGAGTGCGCCTTCCAGCGTGGACTGGCGCCGCCACCCGGTGATCGAGCTGCGCATCACCCCGGAACACGTGGCGATTGAGCTGGTGCTGTCTCCGACCGCGTGGTGGGATCAGCGCAATCTGGTGGGCAAGGTGTCGGTGGCGCGCCACCGCGATACGCTGCAGTCCATCCTGGCGCAGATGGGTGGGGACTTCCGCTTCGGCTTCTGGGACGGCGAGAGCCTGAGCGATGCGCACCTCACCAGCCGCCAGCTGGCGCGCAGCGGTGCGCTGCACGAACTGATGAGCACGTTTGGCGACGGCCAGGACTGGCTGCGCGTGGGGGTGTGGTACGCGCCGGAGGATGCCCGCCTGTCCAGCGGCACGCTGGTGGGCGAGCTGGGCAGCCGGCTGGCCGCGCTGTATCCGCTGTACGCGTATCTGCTGTGGACCAGCAGCAACAACTTCCACAGCTTCCACCCGACCAACATCTGGCTGGCGGGTGGCCGCGAAGTGCAGGCCTGAAGCACGCAGCATCGGATGTAAAGCATACGGGCGAACCGCACAGGTTCGCCCGTTTTCGTTTCAGCCTGCGAACGACTGACGCTCAGGTGTAGGTTTCGGGCCGGCGGTCTTCCAGCACCGGGATGCGCGCGCGCACTGTCTCGACCATGCTCAGATCGATCTCGGCGGTCGCCAGCGTGGGCGTCTCGCCCACCTCGACGACGATGCGCCCCCACGGATCGACGATCATCGAGTGGCCGCCCATCACCTTGTCCCCGCTGGGACCGGCTGCATTACACGCGGCGATGAAGCACTGGTTCTCGATGGCGCGGGCGATGATCAGCGCGCGCCAGTGCTCGATGCGCTCGATCGGCCACTCCGCTGGCAGCAGGATGAGCTTCGCGCCGTTGACCGCGTACTTGCGGAACAGCTCCGGAAAGCGCAGGTCATAGCAGATCGCCAGCGCGGTATCGCCCCAGGGCAGCGTCATGATCAGCGGTGAGGTACCCGGCTGCAGAAAGCGGTCTTCCTCCATCAGACGGAAGAGATGGATCTTGCGATACACCCCCAGAGTGCGCCCGTTCGGGGCGAAGAAAGCGGCTGCGTTGCTGGTCTCCAGGCCGCGCCGTTCCAGTACCGAACCCACCACGCACACCTTGTTCTGCGTCGCCAACGTCGCCATTTTGGCGAAGATGCCGGTGTTGAGCGGGTTGGCCAGCTCGCGCGCCTGTTCCAGCGCGTAGCCGGTGGACCACAGTTCCGGCAGCATAATCAGGTTGGAGCCTCGGCGGCCTGCTTCAGCGATCATCGCCTCGGCGGTGTTCGTGTTTCTGCGCACATCGCCAGGAACGATGTTCATCTGGCCGAGGCTGATGGAAATCTTCGTCAAGTATTCACTCCATCGATTGGTCTGCACGCACTCAGCCGGGCGGCAGCAGGGGAACTCCGTAGACAACGATGCTCACAATGATGCCGAGGACGAGCGCAAACAGCGTCGCCCCGATGCCGAGCGCAATCCCGCGCAGGAAGCTGCTCCAGTTGCGCCTGCGCTTTTCGACGGCCAGCACCGCCATTTCCTGCGTCACGCGCTCAATCCGCGCGACTTCCGTGCGATGCACACCCAGCAGGCGGTGATACTCGACATGCGCAGGATTGATGGCGATCAGATTCTCCAGGCACACGCGCCGGTCTTCGGCAGAATCCACCACTGCCAGCAGCTTCTGCCACACATCCTCATTATACGGGTTGATGAGGGCGGCTTCACGCAGGGATTGTGAAGCGCGGGCCCTGTCGCCAGCGCGCGCCGCTTCCTCTGCTGAACGCAGCAGCGCATCGAGGCGCGTCTGTGCCTCCTCAGGCAGCACCGCCCGTGCGATCGTCGTGGTTCGTATGCTCATGCTCGCCTTCCTTGTCAGCGCATCAGCGCCAGTCTCCGGGGAAATTCGGCTCCGGATCGGTGCTGAGCTGGGCCAGCGCCTGGGTGCGGATGTTGAGCACGAAGATATCCCAGTTGCCATTGCGGTCGCTGGCGAAGGCCAGGAAGTTGCCGCTCGGGTCCAATACCGGGAACTGATCGTTGGCTGGGCTGCGCACCAGCAGGCTGGGCGCGCTGCCCGTTGCGATATTGAGCACGACGATATCGTAATTGTTGGGCTCGGACTGAGGCGCAGAGGCATACACCACCTGCGAGCCATCGCGCGTCCAGCGCGGCTGCGTCTCGATGTAGGCGTCCTGATCGGTCGTGAGCGCGAATTTGCCGCCATCGCCCACGCGGATGATCGCCAGGTCGGTGCCCGTGCCACCGCTGATATCTGAGCGCACCGCGACGATCTGGGTGCCATTAGGCGAGATATCCGGATAGCTGTAGTTGACGCTGTCGTTGGTCAGGTTGCGCAGGGTGTTGTCCACCAGAGACAGCACGAAGATCTGATCCACGCCGCTGGATGCCCGCCCGATGAAGGCGACGAAAGTGCCATCGGGCGAAACCGCCGCCATGCGCGGCGCCTGGACGATCGTTTGCCCGCGATAGCGTTCGGGCAGCGACTCGAGCTGCTGGCCGTTGAGGTTGATGGCATCCAGTGTGGTGCCGAAGAACAGACGATCGTAGCGCGTGTACACCAGGCGCTGGCCGTTGGGATACAGGCGCGGCTCGCGGCCGATGTCCGTGTTGACGATGGTGTAGCTCATGTCGCCGTTGAGGTTGTAGTAGCCGACCGGGTAGAAGCCAGAGTTCTCCAGATCGCGACCTCCCCAGGCCACGAGCACGCCGCTGACGCCGACGGGCGGCGGCAGCACGGCGATCGTTGCCGTCGCGGTAGGCAGCGCCGTTGGCGTCCAGCTCGGCGGCAGGGTTGGGCGCTCGAGGGTGGGCGCGATCGTCTCGGTCAGCATCGGCATGGCGACGGCCGCCGCCGCGGTGGCTGTGCGTGCGGTGCTGGTGCCGGTGCGGTTGGCGAGCTGCACGGTGCGCGAAGCATCTGCATACGCTGTGGCCTGCTGGATCTCGGCGTTGGTGGTGGCGATCGAGCTGTAGGCCAGCAGCACGACGATCAGGATGACACCGGCGCCGGCGCCTATGATCAGCAGCAGCGTGCGCCGCGTGATGCCGGGCACGACTTCGCCCTCCTGCGGGCTGACGTTGCGATCCTTGAGGTCGAGCGCTTCAAGCGCCTTGCGCGCGCGCTCGTTGTTCGGGTTGATGTGAAGCACATTCCCGAGACAGATGCGTTTCTCCTCGTCGGTGTCGACGACGCTGGTCAGCCACATCCACGCCTTTTCGTTGTTTTCGTCGATCTCGACGGCCTTCTCAAGGCGCTGCCGTGCGGCGACGCGATTTCCCGCGCGCACATCCTCAATTCCCTGGATCAGTAATTCGTCGCTGCTTAACGTATCCACAGGCTGCTCTCTCTTGGTCTAACGGCCACGCAGGAACACCAGTCGGCCAGCTTCGCTGTCATCCGGATTGATTCGCGTCACCCGCAGGCTGCTGACTTCTGCCAGATACCAGCGGAAGCCCGCATCCTCGCGATTGGAGGCGAATGCGATGAAGCGCCCGTCGGCAGACCAGGCCGGGCGCGAGTCCTCGGCGGCACCATCGTCAATCGTGATCTGCTGCCGGTTGACGCCGGCGGCGCTGACGACGAACACGTCCGGATCGGGATTGGAGGTGCTGATATAGGCGATGCGCTGCCCATCCGCAGACCAGGCCGGCCAGTAGGCATTGCCCGGATCATCGTACAGCCGGGAGAATTGTTCCGGGCGCTCCGGATCGGTCGTGTAGAGATCAGTGAAGCCGGGGCTGTTCACATCCGAGACGTAGACGAGCTGGCCCGGCGTGACGGGTGAGTACGCGGGCTGCGTGTCGATGGCATTGTTGTTGGTGATGCGCGAGATGCCGCCGCCGGCCACAGGAACACGGTAGATATCCAGATCGCCATCCTCGTTGCTGGCAAAGGCGATCCATGCGCTGTCGGCGCTGATGGTCAGTCCGGCGATGGTGGTGGCCGCGGTGAAGGTGAGCTGGCGCACTTCGCCCAGGCTGTAGTCGTCGTTCAGCCGCGCGGCGAAGACCTGCGGCAGGCCGGCGTCTCCGGCGCGGCGCACGAAGGCGAGCAGCCGCCCGTCCGTGCTGATGGCGATATCGCCAAAGCCGCCGCCGCTGAGCGAAATCGCATCGCCACCTGCTCCATTGCTCAGGAAGAGCGAAGTCTGCTCTTCGCCCCTGGGGGTGTCGGAACGCATCACACGAACGCTCTCCGGGCCGGGCGGCGGCGGCGTGGGCGTGGCGGTGCTGGTCGGCGTGGGGGGCACGGTCTGCGTGAAGGTGGGCGGCAGGGTGGGGCGCGTGTTCGGATCGAGCGTGACGATCACACCGGTGAACTTGGTGGCGGTGGGGGTGATGTTCTGCATCTGGCGCGTGGGCTGCACGGCGGTGTCTGAGGGCAGCACCACCAGCGCGGGGGTCTGTGCCGGGGCAGGCTGCGGCGTGGTGGCGAACAATACGACGATCACCACGACGACCAGCGCCAGCAGCGCCAGCAGCACGATGAAAAGGTTGGGATTGGCACCCGAGTCTTCGCTGACCGCGCGCTGGCGCCGCTCACCGCCGCCGGGCAGATCGGGCACGTCACCGAGGCGCTCCAGCGCCTGGCGCGCGCGTTCGTTGTCAGGGTTGACCTGCAGCGCGCGCTTGAGATAGGCGCGGCGGTCCTCGAGCGTGTCGCTGACGGAGGCCATCCACATCAGCGCGATCTCATTGCGGCGGTCGACCATCAGCACCTGCTGCAGCAATCGGCGTGCGGCCAGCTTTTCGCCTGCGCGCGCGGCTTCCACTCCCTGCCGCAGTGTCTCCTGAATGTTGGGCGTAGCCAAGCGCAGCTCCTCCTGCCTCGATGCGTGGGCCTGCCGGTCAGATGGGCCGGGAGATGATGATGACCGCGACGACGGCGAACAGCACGATCAGCACACCCAGGATGACGCCGAACATCAGCAGCACGCGGTTGTCGCGCGCGTTGCTGGAGTAGCGCATCTTGCGCAGGGCCTCGCTGGCCTTCTCGTTGAGCGGATTCACCGCCATCACGCGGTTGAGCCACTGAATGCGTTCTTCGCGATTGGACGCGAGCTGCGCCATCCACATCAGCGCACGTTCATTGCGCTGATCTCCAGCCAGCACCTGCTGGAACATCATACGCGCCGCCTGCTCGTTGCCCTGCTTCGCGGCAGCGATTGCCATGCGCAGCAGCTGCTCGCGATCCGGAGTGGCGTCTGGCTGTGGTGAAAAGTTGGCTGCCAAAGCGGACTCCATTCTCTCTGCTAAACCGATACCCCAAGGATAAACCACGCTGTATAGCAGAAAACAGTAACGAAGATGAGCGCATCGATCCGGTCGAGCACGCCCCCGTGGCCCGGGAAGATATTCAGCCCACGCAGATGCGAGTCTTTCGCGCCGAACAACCGCTTCATCCACGATTCGAGCAGATCGCCGACGATGGCCACCAGCGGGCCGAGCGCGGCGATGGCGACGGTCTGCGGGGTAATGTGCGCGGCCATGGCCAGCAGCGCCAGCGCGGGCAGCATCCCGCCCAGATAGCCGGTAATCGCGCCCTCGACAGTTTTCTTCGGCGAGATGCGCGGCGCCAGCTTGTGGCGGCCAAACAGACGCCCGCCCACGTAGGCGAACGAGTCTGCGCCCCAGGTGATGGTGAGCACCAGCCCGATGGCCAGCAGGCCTTCCGGCAGCCCGCGTATGGCGATCAGGAAGCCGGTGGGGAAGCCGATGTAGAGCACGCCCGCCACGGTCATCAGCGCCTGGCGCGCAGCGCGATAGCTGCTGCGATGTACGGCGAAGCGCAGCGCGAAGGTCACGACGGCGCAGGCCAGCAGCAGCGGCAGCGCCCAGCCCGGCTGCCCGATCTGGTAGGCCAGCCCCACGAGGACGACGGCGGGAATGCCCACCCAGGCGCTGCCCTGTTCAGGCCGGCCATGCGCCAGCAGGTAAAACTCCGCGGCGCCGAGGGCGGCCAGCACGATCACACCCGCTGCGAACGCCCATCCGCCCGCGAACACCAGCAGCAGCGCCACCGGGCCACCGATCAGCACCGTCAGCGCGCGCTGGGCGAGGTTGGACATCGGTCTGCGCTCGGTGGTGGACGAGGCCGCGGCGGTGGTCTCGCCTCGCATGGCCGTCATGCGCGCATCCTCTCTGCGAAGACTATCATTACTCTGGTTAATACGCCGATTGTAGCAAACGATTGCGAAGTTTGCTTGTGCTGGCTGAGTGCGGGTTCAGGCGGCGCTGATCTGTCCATCCTGCACCTTCCAGATGACCGCGCGCGCGCGAAACGCGCTGGTGAAGATATCCGGCTCGGTGGTGGTCGCCAGCGTCTGCGTGACGCCGGTGATGCGCTCCAGCAGATAAGCGCGGCGCGCGGCGTCCAGCTCTGCGGCCACCTCGTCCAGCAGCAGCACTGGCCACTCGCCGATGCGCACATGCATCCACGACAGCTCCGCCAGCTTGCAGGCCAGCACGGCGGTGCGCGCCTGCCCGCGGCTGCCGTACAGCCCGGCATCGCGATCGTTGATGATCAGGCGCAGTTCGTCGCGGTGCGGGCCGCTGAGCGTCTGGCCACGCTGGATGGACTCGCGCTGCTCCTGCTCAAGCTGGGCGATGAACTGCGGGGCGATCTGCGCCGGGTCCAGGTCGCGGTGCAGATCGAGCCCGAACATGGCGAACGAGAGCTGGCCATCGCCATGCGCGGTCGGCACAAAGCTGGGCTGATAGCGCAGCGTGAGCAGCTCGCGACCCCCGGTCAGATCGGCGTGCGCGTTCTGCGCCTCGAACTCGACTTCGCGCAGGAAGCGCTGGCGCCCGGCGATGATGACGGCGCCGGCGGTGGCGATCTGCTCGTCCCAGTACGCCAGCTCCTTTGGGCTGGCGGCGCGTTCGCCGATGCGGCGCAGCAGCGCATTCCGCTGGGGCAGCACGCGCTCGTAGCTGTCCAGCGCGCTGGCGTACGCGGAGTCGACCTGGCAGAGCGTGGTATCCATGAAGCGGCGGCGGTCTCCCGGCGAGCCTTCGATCAGCGCCAGGTCCTGTGGCAGGAAGAGCACGACGTTGAACAGGCCGACGATATCCAGGGCGCGGCGCTCGACGCCGTTGACCTTGATCACCTTGCGAAAGCGCAGTCCGCCATCCGCCTGCCGTTCCAGCATCAGCGTGATCTCCAGCCGGGTGGCGCCGGTGCGGGTGCTGCGCAGGTCCGCGCTGAGGCGGGCGAAGGGGATCGGGTCGTCCTGCGTGCGCCAGTGGATGAGCTGCCGGTCGCTTTGGGTGTAGGGCGAGCGCGCGGCGGCCAGGTAATACACCGCCTCGAGCAGGTTGGTCTTGCCCTGTGCGTTGGCCCCGACGATCAGCACGGGCTGTTCGCGCGGAAGCGCAAGCTCCAGCCGGGCGTAATTGCGGAAGTTGGTCAGCGAGAGATGCTCGATGTGCACAGGGCAGCGCCGCGAAATGGCAGTCGGATTCAGGCCACGGGACAACCTTCAGTGTAGCAGAAAGGCGGCGCAAAACGCAGGGTGGGCGCGGCGGGCGCTCTACACCCAGGCGGCGAAGTCGGTCAGTGTGTCGAACAGCACATCAGGCTGGGCCTGTTCGAGCGCCTCGCGGGATTCGTAACCGGTCAGCACGACCGCCGCCAGCGCGCCCACCGCCCGCGCGCATGAGATGTCCATCACCGTATCGCCGACGACGATCACGCGCTCTGGCGGAAAAGCCATGCCCCAGTGCTGCGCGGCGCGCGCCAGCGCCAGCGCCGGCAGTTCGTCGCGGTGGTAGGCTTCGTGCCCATATGCGCCGATGGGGAACCACGCCGGGTCAAAGCCGGCAGCGCGCAGTTTGGCGTGCGCTGCCCGGCTGGGGTTGCCCGTCACCAGCCCGAGCACGATATCGGCGCGCGCCCGCAGGCTGGCGACGGCCTCCAGCGCGCCGGGCGTCGGCGTGACCTCGAAGCGGTGGATGATGGCATCCAGGTGGCGGCCCACGGTGTCGTTATAGGCGGGCAGCACCGATGCAATGACCTCCGGTGGCGTGTGGCCGTGCAGCAGCTCGCTCAGCGTCTGCCAGTCGGTTTTGCCGCTGAAGGTATGCGTGTCAATCGCGCCCGCCGTGCCGAAGGTTTCCAGCATCGCCAGCCGCGTCGATTCGCGGCCAGCGCCGCGCGTCCACAGCAGCGTGCCGTCGATGTCCAGCAGGATCAGGCGCGTCATGAGGGGCCTCCGCTTCAGCGTTTGATGTCGCGATAGGCCTGATCGACCGTATCGCGGATGCGCTGCCCGAGGCTATACCAGAATGCCAGCGCCAGCAAGGCCAGGGCGATCACGGCCCAGCTCAGCGCGATCAGCCAGGGCGGGAAGATCGGCATGAACGTCTGGCTGAAGACGACGGCGTCGTTGCGCAGATCACCGATGCCGACGCCGCTGTTGCTCACCAGGCCGAACAGATCAACCACAGCATTGAGCGAGCACAGCACGGCCAGCACATTCAGCGCCGCCAGGTTGAGCTCGCGCCCGCCTTTCCACGCCAGCAGCGCGAGCACCGCCGCGCTCAGCAGGCCGACGAACCAGGCCGTCGACAGCCACTGCGTGTAGAACAGCGCCATGCCCGCCACCAGCAGCGCCAGCCCGCCGGAGATGCGCCGGGTGCGGTGTACGCTGTTGGCCAGGTAGAACAGCCCGGCCCCGAACAGCGCTGCGCCCAGATAGCCGGCGGGCACAATCAGCCAGTACCAGCCGCCAGAGGTGGTGGCGACGCCGATTCCGGAGGGCGATACGGTGAAGCCATGCAGCGTGCCGCCGGTGGTGATGGCCGCCAGCCCGTGCCCGCTCTCGTGGATGAATGTGACGAACAGGCGCAGCGGATACAGGATGAAGCTGAACTGCTCAGCGCGCCACAGCGCAAGCGCGATGACCACGCTCGCCAGGGCCACGACCAGCGTGCGGCGGTGGTGAACAGTCGAATCGAGCATCAGCGCGTCTCCTGATATACTCGCAGCGTCACTTCGCCTGAATACGCAAAATCAACCGCTGGAGTTGCCGACATGGAGTACAAGAGCCCCGACGCGCTGCGCTTCGGCACGGTGGGCAGCCCGCAGACGGCGCTGGTGAGCGGCACCGCTGCCGCGATCGCCAACATCCGCCAGCTTGGCCTGTGGCACCTGGAGATCGCCTGGACGCAGAGCGTGCGCATCGGCGACGAGGCCTGCGCGGAAATCCGGGCGGCGGCGGCGCAGCACGGTGTGACGCTCAGCGTGCACGCCCCATATTTCATCAACCTCAACAGCCAGACCGACGAGCTGATGGAGAAGAGCGATGCGCGCCTGCTGGCCGCCGCCCGGCGCGGCTTTCTGGCCGGTGCGACGGACATCATCTTTCACCCGGGCAGCTACCACGAGCAGGAGCCGGAAGCCGTGTTCCAGCGGGCGAAGCGCAAGCTGACCGAGCTGACGCGCGTGCTGGCGGATGAGGGCGTGGCCGTCACCCTGCGCCCGGAGACGATGGGCAAGAGCGCGATGTTCGGCACGCTGGAAGAGTGCGTGCGGCTGAGCGCCGAGGTGCCCGGCGTGCTGCCTTGCATCGACTGGGCGCATCTGCATGCCCGCCGTGGCGATGGCAGCTTCAACAGCTATGCCGAGTTCGCTGTTGCTCTGGAGCTGGTCAAACGCGAGCTGGGAGATGATGCGCTGCGGCGCTGTCACTTCCACCTCAGCGGCATCGCTTACACGCGCAAGGGCGAGAAGGCGCATGTGCCGCTGAACGAGGCCGATCTGCATTACCGCGAGCTGATGCAGGCGTTTGTCGATTACGGCGTGGCCGGCGCCGGCTGCGTGGAGGCGCCGCTGCCGTTCCAGGTGGCGGATGCGCTGGTGTTGCAGGCCACCTACCGCCGCCTGCGCGACAGCGACAAGCCGCTGGAGCAGGAGGCCGACTAGCACGTGCTGGCGCTGCCTTCGCGCCGCCCCAGCACGCGATAGATCTCGGTGAAGTCCGCCCGGTCGCCGGTCTTTGTCGGCGTCGCGGGTTCGGTGAGCACGAACGCGTCCACCTGCGCCTTCGCCGCCTCACTCAGCATGATCTCGCCGCGCCCGGCGTTGGCCTGCAGCAGCCGGGCGAGATCCACCGCGTCGCCGATCGCCGAGAACTCGCGCCGGTCGCTCGCGCCGATATTGCCCAGCACCGCCTGCCCGGTGTGGATGCCGATGCCAAAGCGCAGTCGCTGTTCCTCCGGCAGGCTGGGGTGCAGGCCGGAGACGGCCTCGTGCACGTCGAGCGCTGCCAGCACCGCGCGCAGCGTATGATTGGGCTGCGGATTGAGCGGCGTGTTGAAGAGCGCGCTGACCGCATCGCCGATGTACTTGTCGACGATGCCATCGTGCGCGTTGATGGCGTCGCTGGCCAGCGACAGGTATCGGTTGATGATCTGCATCAGGTCTTCTGGCTGCAGATGCTCGCTGAAGCTGGTGAAACCGCGCACATCCGCCACCATCACCGTGATCGTGCGCTCCTGCCCGCCCATCGAGGCGATGTCCTCCGAGCGCAGATTGTCCACCAGCGCCAGCGGCAGATACGAGCGCGCCTGGCGCAGCCGCGCTTCGCGTTCGCGCTCCTCGGTCAGGTCGTCCAGCACCATCGCCGCGCCCTGCGCCGCGCCGTCGCCAGCGCGCAGCGGGCTGATGAGCACGCGCCACAGGCGCCAGCCCGTATCGTGCAGCGGCACTTCCGCTTCGATCATCTCGGTGGCGGCGTCGCGCATCACGCGGGCCAGCGCCGGGCCGATCAGCGCGGCAAAGTCCGGCAGGATGGCGGGCAGCACCCGCCCGATGATGTCGGCGCTGTTCGCCCCGGTGATAAGCTCCGCCGCCGGGTTGAAGGCCGTCACCACGCCGCCGGCATCCAGCGTGATGATGCCGCTGGGCAGCGAGGCGAACACCCGGTCCATCAGATCGCGCATCTCGCGGATTTCGGCCAGGCGGGCGCGCGCCGCCTCGAACAGGCGGGCGTTCTGGATGGCGACGGCGGCCTGCGCCGAGAAGGCTTGCAGCAGGCTCATCTCGTGCGCCTTGAACAGCCCGCTCATGATGCGGTTGTCGCAGTAGAGCACGCCGAGGGTCTCGCCGCTGGCCATCAGTGGCACCGCCAGGATGCTGAGCAGCTGCAGACCGATCACGCTGTCGTGGTCCTGAAAACGGTTGTCGCGGGCGGCGTTGTCGGTCAGCACCGGTTTGCCCGTACGCAGCACCTCGCTGATGACGGTTTGGCTGAGCACGGAGTCTTCGCTGCTCAGGCGCTCGCGATCCAACCCACGGCTGGTGCGCGCTTCAAGCTGGCCCGTGCGCGGATTGCGCAAGAGCACCACGCCGCGCTCGGCGCCGGTGAGCTGGATGACGGTGTCCATCACGCGCTCCAGCACGACGTCGACTTCCAGCGCGGAATTGACCAGCCCGCTGGTCTCGGTCAGCGCGCGCAGCTGGCGCAGTTCGATCAGATGCGCGTTGAGGTCCGGCGTGAGCGCGTCAAACTGGCGCTGCACATCGCGCAGCGCCTGCTGCGTGCCGAGGGGCAGGCCCATGCCGCGAAAGCGCAGCGCCTGCGCGTGCGCCTGAAGTTCGGCGTTGAGCAGGCCGAGCGCCTGGGAGAGATCGTGCATGATCTCGTGCGCGGGCCGCGCCAGGCCATGTATGCGCATGCGGCTGGTGTATTCAAGCATGCAGCACCTCGTAGAGTGCGGTTTCGGCCTGCCGTCCGCGCGCCTGCAGCACGCCGCGCGCTTCAAACCGCCAGGAGCCGGCGGCCCGCATCGACGCCTGCACATGGGCAAGCGTCTCACCCGTCAGCACGATCTGGCCCAGCGGCACGCGCTCATGAATGCGGTAGGCGAGGTTGATGGTGTCGCCGATCGCGGTGAAGCTGCGCCGGCGTGTGCTGCCGACGTTGCCGAGCGTGGCGACGCCGGTGTGCATCGCCATCGCGTACTGCGGCTGTGCCGGGTCCTCGCCCAGCGTGCCGGCAAGCGCGGCGTAGGCTTCGCGCATGGCCAGCGCCATTTCCACGGCACGGCGCGCATGGTCGACATCGGGATTGAGCTGCGTGTTGAACAGGATCATGATCTCATTGCCGAGCACCTTGTCGATCACGCCCTGAAAGCGGTGGATGACCTGGGTGGCCGCCTCCAGATAGACGTTCAGGCGCTCCATGATCTGCGCCGGGCGCATCCCCGCCGGAAACGCGGCGTACTGGCAGGCGGTCATGAAGACGCACGTCACCTCACGGCGTTCGCCGCCCATCGCCAGATCGGCGATCTGGTGGATGTTCTCCAGCATCCCCGGCGGCAGATAGCGCCGTACCAGCGCCAGCGTTTCGTCGCGTTCGCGCTCCTCGGTCAGGTCGTCCAGCACCATCGCCGCGCCCTGCGTGCGCCCGTCGGCGGCCCGCAGCCGGCTGACGCGCACATTCAGCACCACGCGGCCACGCCCGCTCACTTCCGGCTGGACTTCGGTCAGCGGGCTGCGCGTGGCATGTTCCGGCAGGCGCAGCTCGTGCGCGACCAGCTCGTGCAGGGCGGGCAGGGCGCTGTTCAGCATCTGGCCGGCCAGGGCTGGCGGTTCCACGCGCAGGATTTCGCCCGCCGCGCGGTTGACGAGCTGCACTGCGCCGCCGGTATCGGTGGTGAGCACGCCGCTCTCGATCGAGGTGAAGACGTTCTCCATGATTTCACGGGCACGGGAGATCTCCTGCAGCGTGGCCTGTACCTGCGCGAACAGCGTGGCGTTGTCGACGGCCACTGCCGCCTGATTGGCGAACGCGGTTAGCAGGGTCAGTTCGCGCTCGCGAAAGACCGCCTCGCGAAACTTGTTGTCGACGTAGATCGCGCCGCCGATGCGCGCCGAGGCGCCGTCATGTCCGCGCAGGCGCAGCGGCACGCACATGATCGAGCGCAGTTCGAAGCGGCCGACGGTGTCGATGTCCTTCAGGCGCGGGTCCGCCATGGCGTTGTCGGTGAGGATGGGCTGGCCTTCGCTGAGCACGCGGCGCAGAATGGTGCGGCTGACCTCGTCGCGGCTGAACTCGTCGACGTTGACGCCGCGGGAGATGCGAAACTCCACGCGGTTGTTGTCCTCGTTGACCAGCAGGATGAAGCCGCGTTCTGCGCCAAGCAGGCCGACCAGCTCGTCCATGGCCTGCGCCAGCACGGTGTCGATATCGAGCGAGGCGTTGATGAGCGCGGCGGTGCGCGCCAGCATGCGCAGCTGGGTGATTTCCGTGTTGC
The DNA here is from genome assembly GCA_964654755.1 of uncultured Pleurocapsa sp. Taxonomy (GTDB): domain Bacteria; phylum Chloroflexota; class Anaerolineae; order Aggregatilineales; family Phototrophicaceae; genus Flexifilum. The sequence goes on from CAZZJW010000012.1 coordinate 49,854, forward strand.
TGTCGGCCTGCATCTGGGCGAAGTGCTTCAGATCGGCCTGCAGCGCCTCGAGCAGATCGGCCAGGCCTTCGGGCAGATACACGCCGCGTTTCCCGGCCAGCGCCTGATGCCGCTGCAAGCCTGCTGCTGCGGAGGCGACGACATCGCGCAGCGCCTGGAGGGTGTGTACGGGAGTGTGGAGCGAGACAGCCACGATGCACTCCTCTTGCAGTCAGAAACACGATTATACTCTGTCCGGGCGCAGCGCCACCTGCGCCGCCGGGACGCATGCTGGAATTAAGGCCCGCTTAGGAAAGCGCAGCAAGCCGCTCTGGTCGTGTATAGTCTGGTTCGCCAACAGGATGATTGCCGATGAAATACTTCGGGTTCCTCGCCCGCTTCGTGCTGATCCCGCTTTCGCTGCTGGGTATCCTCGCCTTTTTCGATGCGCGCCGCGGCAAGCAGCGGCCAAAGTCGCTGCAGGGCCTGCCGGAGGCGGCGGCGCTGATCGGCCACGTCGTAGTCGCCGTCGCCTACACCACGCCCTGGGACAATTACCTCGTCAAAACCAAGGTATGGTGGTACGACCGCAAGCTCGTCACCGGGCTGATCCTCGGCCACGTCCCGATTGAGGAGTACAGCTTCTTCGTGCTGCAGACGCTGCTGACCGGGGCGTGGATGCTGACGCTGGCGCGTTATCTGCCCGAAAATACCGACAAGCCGCGTCATCCGCTGCTCATCCGCGCGGGCATGACGCTTGCGCTTGGGGCGATCTGGGCGGGCAGCGTGTGGAACCTCGTGCGCGGGCCGAAGTCGCGCACCTACCTCGGCCTGACGCTGTCGTGGGCGCTGCTGCCGATCATGTTCCAGACGGCTTTCGGCGGGGATATCCTCTGGCAGCACCGCCGGCTGGTGGCGCTCGGCCTGATCCCGACCACGCTGTATCTGGGCGTGAGCGACTCGCTGGCGATCGACAGCGGCACGTGGACGATCAATCCGAAGAAGACCGTCAACCTGAACATCGCCGGGCGGCTGCCGCTGGAGGAAGGCCTGTTCTTCCTGCTCACCAACACGCTGATCGCCATGGGCATGACGCTGGTGCTGGCGAAGGAAAGCCGGCGGCGCGTGCCTGCGTTTCTGGCGAAGCGCCTGCCCGGGGGAGGGGAGTAGACCATGGAAGATCGCATCGACATTCGCGGGCTGCGCCTGCGCTGCATCATCGGTTTCAACCCGGAGGAGCGCGTCAACCGCCAGGATGTCGTCATCCACATGACGCTGTTCAGCGATCTGCGGCGCGGCGGCGAAACCGATCAACCTGCCGACATCCTCAACTATCGCACGGTCAACAAGGCGGTCATTCGCCACGTCGAAGCGTCGGATTACAACACGGTGGAAGCGCTGGCGGCCAGCATCGCGCGGATCGCCACGGTGGAGTGCGGCGTGCCGCGCATCATCGTCACGGTCGAGAAGCCGGGCGCGCTGCGCTTTGCCGACTCCGTTGGGGTGACGATCGAGCGCACCCCTGCGGACTTCACGCCTGCGTCTGCCCCGCGCTGATCTGCACGGTCACCTCGCCGCGGTCGGCGCGGCCCGGATCAGCAGAGGCCAGCACCAGCGTGTACACGCCGTCCTCCGGAGCGATGAAGCTGGCGATCGCCGGCATGAGCTGGCCGGGGGCCGGGTCATCGCTGCCCGCCAGCGCGCTGCTGCCATCGGGCGCGAGCAGAACCAGCATCGGGTCGACCTCTCTGGACTGCGCGCTGAGCGCGATCTGCTGGCCGGCGGTGAGCGTGAGCGTGAGCTGCGCGGCTTCGTAGGGCATCAGCCGCACGTCGACAGCCGCATTGGTGGCGGCAGGCTGCGCGGGCAGCCAGTTGCGTGTGTTCAGGCGCACGTAGGCCAGGTAGTCCTGTGCCGCTTCGGCTGCGCCCATCCACTCCTGCAGCTCTCCACGGCGGATGTAGGCCAGCTTGAAGCTGGGGTTGTAATCGATCGCGTCGCTGTAGCTGGCGATGGCCGCCGGGTAATTCGCCATGTGCGCATGGGCCTCGCCGAGGTCGAAGCACGCGTCATAGTAGCCAGGGCTGGCCTGCACGGCAGCATCCAGATCTCGCAGTGCCGCGTCGTAGTCGCCGTCCTGCAGCGCTGCCACGCCGCGGAAGTACAGGCTGCGCGCGTCGTTCGGGTCGAGGGCCAGCGCGCGGTCGAGCGCCAGATAGCCGTCGATCAGCGAGTCGGTCTGTACGTAGGTCGAGCCGATGATGCTGTACAGATCGGGGTTCTCGCCGCCGAGGTTGAGCGCATGCTGAAAGTCTGCCATTGGCGTGATGCGGTCGCCCAGATACTGATTGGAGGATCCGCGCAGCAGATAGGCCAGCGCGTTGTTGGGGTCGATCTGCAGCAGCGCGTCGGCTTCCTGCAGCACGCCAGCATCGTTGGCCCGCGCCCACTGCAGCAGCAGATGCATCATGCGCGGGCGGGGGTCGGCGGGATTGCTGGTGATCGCCTGTTCGCTGTCCTGCATCATGCGAGCGAAGGCTTCAGGGAAGTGGTCCTTGAGGCGGTTGGCGTCGTTGGCGGCGTCGCCGTAGTTGGCGCTGTCCAGCCCGGACTCCAGGCGCGCCTGCAGGCTGGCGTAGTCGGCAGGATCGGCAAGCAGCGCGCAGGTGTAGGCGTCGAGCGCTTCGCCGTGCTGGCCGGCATTGCGCAGCGCGTTCCCCTGCCCGGCGTAGTCGACGCCAGCGGCGCAGGTGGGAGGTGCTGCCAGCGCAGGAAGGGCCAGCACCGCCATGACGGTGACGATCGCTACTCCAAAACCCTGTCGATTCCAGCCTGCTTTCATGACCTGCCACCTGCCGATTGCACTTCGAATATCTAGAGTTTACCGGCAGAAGTATTGAGAATGATTGAGAAAGTGTAAATTTATTACGGATTTTCCTGACGCTTTCTCAATGCTTTGGGCTGCAGGCATAGCCCATGGTCGGCTTAACCCTTCACTGCGCGAATTCGGGCGTACAGCTCACCGCCGAACGCCTTGCCCGCAGGATTGAGGGCACGCCACGTGGTCTTGTACAGCCCGGGTGCGCTCGGCACCGTCATCTCCAGCGAGATCGTCCCACTTTCTCCTGCGCTGAGCGCGGGCAGCGGCACAACGAAGACGCTCGCCAGGTTGGAGTTGCCCAGGTGCGCAAGCTGATAGCCCACGCCCCAGTTCGTCGTACCGTTGTTCAGCACGCGCCAGATCTTGTGGAATCGTGCGCCGGCCGGCAGCATCGTGTCATCCGCGACGGTGACGTCTTCGAGGAACGCCAGGCCGTCGCCGCTGCTGTTCAGCCAGGGGGCCGGCGCGGGCGCTGGAACGCCGGGCGCGGGCGCGGTGACGCGGATGTCCAGAAACACGGGCGAGCCGAACAGCGTGCCATCGGGCGCCTGTGCGCGCCACATGCTGCGGTACACACCGGGGGTGGCGGGCGCGGCCATCGGAACGTTCAGCAGGCAGGTTTCGCCGGGCCGGGCAGCCGGCAGGGCCACTGCAGGCGTGGCGGCAAAATTGGTGTTCCGGATGAAGGTGAGCTGGTAGCCCGCGCCCCACTCCGTGGTGCCGGCGTTGCGCACCGTCCACTGTTTGGTGAAGGCTGTGCCGGGCGCGAACACGGTGTTGTCCAGCGGCGGCCCGTCGCTGACGTAGCGCAGATCGTCTACCCGCTTGACGGACGGCGGCGTTTCCGGGGTCAGCGTGCTGGTCATGTCGAAGTAGGGCGTCGGGTCGATGATGTCGCGGGGATAGGTCACCGTCTGACCGTTCGGCAGCTTGTAGGTGGACTCGCCGCGCTGGGTTGCCCCGATCTTCTTGAGCGTGAAGTGCAGATGATCACCGCTCGAATTGCCGGTGTTGTCGGCCATGCCGATCACATCACCCGCCTTGACCGCGTCACCGACCTTCATCCCATCGCGCGGGGTCAGTAGGTGCGCGTAGATCGTCTCGAACTCGCCTTCCGGCACGTTGTGCCGCAGCCGGACGTGCCGGCCATAATTGTGCGGCCTGTGGTCGCGCGTAACGCCGAAATTGATCTCAGTGACCACGCCATCGGCGGCGGCGAAGATCAGGCTGCGCGAAGGCGCGTGAAAGTCGATGCCCTCGTGGCCGGGCAGTCCGAACGGCTTGTAGAATTCGGGACGCTTGCCGAAACCCTGTGTGGTGTTTCCCGGAAACTGCGTGGGCCAGACCAGACGGAATGCCACGATGATCCTCCAGAGGACGAGCGATAGCATGACTCTATACTGCGTTTGTGAAACTGCGCGAGTCGCTGCGTGCAATTGAACTGCGCTTGACAAAAGTTTAGGCGCGTCTAAAATTACAGTTATGAAATGCAAAAAGCGTATGCTGCTCTCCCTTTTCCCTGCGTTTCGCCGCCACGCCCGCCGGCTGCTGTGTGCGCTCGTCACCGCTGCTGCGCTGCTCGCCAGCGCCTGCGCGCCCGCAGCCAGCACCAGCGATGCGCGGCTGAGGGCTGTCGCCACTACAGGCATGGTGGGCGATCTGGCGGCGCAGGTGGGCGGCGCGCGCGTGCAGGTGTCCACGCTGTTCGGGCCGGGCATCGATCCGCATCAGTACCGCGCCGCCCCGCGCGACATCCAGACGCTGCAGAGCGCGCAGGTGATCTTCCGCAGCGGGCTGAACCTTGAGGCGAAGCTGGGTGAGATCTTCGACCGGCTGGGAGAGCGCATGCCGGTGATCGCGGTCACTTCGGCGCTTCCGCCGGAAGTCGTGCTGTCCGAGCCCGCCTACCCGGACCGCCCGGACCCGCATGTGTGGTTCGATGTGCAGCTGTGGGCGCAGGGCGCGGACGTCGTCGCCGAGGCGCTGTCCACGCTCGATCCGGCTGGCGCGCCGGAGTACGCCGCGCGTGCCGCCGCCTACCGCGAGCGTCTGGCTGCGCTCGACGCCTACGCCGGGCAGGCCATCGCCAGCATCCCCGCTGGCCAGCGCGTGCTGGTGACGGCGCATGACGCGTTCCAGTACTTTGGCCGGCGTTACGGCATCGAGGTCTCCGGTCTGCAGGGGGTGAGCACCGAGGCGGAAGCGGGCGTACAGGATGTGCAGCGGCTGGTCGAGTTCATCGTCGCGCGGCAGATCCCGGCAATCTTTGTCGAGAGCAGCGTGCCAGCGCGCACGCTGGAGGCAGTGCAGCAGGCGGCCGCCGCCGGCGGCTGGGATGTGCAGATCGGCGGGCAGCTCTACAGCGATGCGATGGGGGATACCGGCACGCTGGAGGGCACATACGTCGGCATGATCCTGCACAACATCGCCACGATCACCCATGCGCTGGGCGGGACGCTGCCGCCGCTGCCCGAGGCGCTGGCAGACTATCAGGATGTGCTCACGCGCGCGCGGGGCGCCGCCTGAGTGAGAGGATGCGAGAGATGCACGAGGCAGTTCCCGCGATTGAAATCAACGACCTTACCGTCGCCTATCGCGACAAGCCGGTGCTGTGGGACATCGACCTGACGGTGCCGGCGGGCAGCCTGATGGCCATCATCGGCCCGAACGGCGCGGGCAAGAGCACGCTGATCCGGACGATCCTGGGCCTTGTGCGTCCGGCGGCTGGCGAGGTGCGCGTGTTCGGCCAGCCGTATGCGCAGCAGCGCCGGCTGGTGGCCTATGTGCCACAGCGCGGCAGCGTGGACTGGGACTTTCCCACCAGCGCGCTCGATGTCGTGACGATGGGCAGCTACGGACGGCTGGGCTGGCTGCGCCGCCCGGGCGCAGCGGAACGCGCTGCGGCGCTGGAGGCGCTGCGCCAGGTGGGCATGGCCGAGCTGGCCGACCGCCAGATCAGCCAGTTCTCCGGCGGGCAGCAGCAGCGCGTGTTCATCGCGCGGGCGCTGATGCAGCAGGCACAGATCTATCTGATGGACGAGCCGTTCGCCGGCGTCGACGCCACGACCGAGCACGCCATCCTCACGCTGATGCGCACACTGCAGCAGCAGGGCAGGACCATCCTGGTGGTGCATCACGACCTGGAGACGGTGTCCAGCACCTTCGACAGCGTGGCGATCCTCAACGTTGGGCTGGTGGCCAGCGGGCGCATGCGCGACACGCTGACGGAGGAGAATCTGCGCCGCGCCTACGGCAGCAGGCCGGGCATCCCGCTGGCGCTTGCCGGCGCAGCGCTCGGCGGGTTGTAGGCGGGCGGCATGGATCTCCCCGGCTTGCTGATGCAGATTCTCAACGACTACACCCTGCGCACTGTCATGCTGGGCGCGGCGGTGCTGGGCGTGACCAGCGGCGTGCTGGGCTGCTTCGCGCTGCTGCGCCGGCAAAGCCTGCTGGGCGACGCGCTGTCGCACGCCGCGCTGCCGGGCATCTGCATCGCCTTCATCGTCAGCGGAGGCAGCAAGGCCCCGGTCGTGCTGCTGCTGGGCGCGGCGGTCAGCGCGTGGCTGGGTGCGCTGGCGCTGGGGAGCATCATCCAGCGCTCGCGCGTCAAGGAAGACTCGGCGATGGGGATCGTGCTGGTGGTCTTCTTCGGCCTCGGCTATGCGCTGCTTTCGCTGCTGCAGACCAGCGCGGGCGCCGGCCAGGCTGGCCTCGATCGCTATCTGTTCGGGCGGGCATCCGCCATGCTGCAGAGCGATGTCGAGGTGATGGCGGTGCTGGCGGCGCTGGCGCTGGGCGTCACCGCGCTGCTGTACAAGGAGTTCAAGCTGCTCACCTTCGACCCGGCGTATCTGGTCAGCCTCGGCTTTCCGCGCCGCGCGCTGGATGCGCTGCTGACCACGCTGATGGTGATCGCGATCGTGATTGGCCTGCAGACGGTGGGCGTGGTGCTGATGTCGGCGATGCTGATCGCGCCGGCGGCGGCGGCCCGGCAGTGGACGAACCGTCTCAGCCACATGATCGTGCTCGCCAGCGCCGTGGGCATCGTCAGCGGGGCCGCAGGCGCGCTGGCCAGTGCCAGCACTGCGCAGCTTCCTACCGGCCCGGCGATCGTGCTCATCCTGACTGCGCTCACGCTGGTTTCACTGCTGATCGGCCGGGAGCGCGGGCTGCTGTGGGCCTGGCTGCGCCAGCGGCGTTCGCGCGCAGCGCTGCGCGCCCGGGCGGCGGAAGGTGGCAGGCCGTGAACGCCGCGCTCGTCATCATCACGGTGTGCGCGCTGGTGGCCGCCAGCGGCGCGCTGCTGGGCCCGTTCCTCATCCTGCGGCGCATGGCGATGCTGACCGACGCCATCAGTCATTCCATCCTGTTCGGCATCGTGCTGGGCTATCTGGTGTTCCGCAGCACAGACTCGCTGCCGATGATGCTGGCGGCGGGCGCTGCCGGCCTGCTGACGGTGTGGCTGTCCGAGCTGCTGTTCCGCAGCGGGCGCGTGCGCGAGGATGCCGCCATCGGCCTGGTGTTCCCGGCGCTCTTCAGCCTGGGCGTGATCCTGGTCACCCGTCTGCTGGGCAACCAGCACATCGACGTGGATACCGCGCTGGTGGGCGAGGTGATCTGGGCGCCCTTCGACACCGTCACGCTCGGCGGCGCGGAGGTGCCGCGCGCGCTGCTGCTGGCGGGCGGGCTGCTGGTGGTGAACGCGGCCTTCGTCGGGCTGTTCTACAAGGAGCTCAAGCTGGTTGCGTTTGACCCGGCGCTGGCCACCGCGCTTGGTTTCCCGGCGGGCGTCGTGAGCTATGCGCTGATGGCGCTGGTCTCCATCACTGCGGTCGGCGCGTTCGATGCGGTGGGGGCGGTGCTGCTGATCGGCTTCATGATCGTGCCGGCGGCCACCGCCTATCTGCTCACCGACCGGCTGCCGCGGCTGATCGGGCTGGCGGTGCTGCTGGGCGTGCTGGGCAGCGGCGTGGGCTATGCGCTGGCGATCGCGCTGAACGCCAACATCAGCGGCACGGTGGTGAGTGTGCTGGGGGTGCAGTTTGCGCTGGCGTTCATTCTGGCGCCGGGGCGCGGGCTGCTGGCGGGCTGGCGCCGCCGCCGCCGGCAGCGCTGGGAGTTCGCCGCGCGGCTGCTGCTGCTGCATGTGCTCAATCACGAGGGCAGCAGCGCCGCCAGCAGCGAGAACGCCCGTGCCGGCGTGCACCACCACCTGAACTGGCCGCAGCCCTACGCCGGGCAGATCATCGCGCGGGCCGAGCAGCGCGGCTGGCTGCAGGCGAGTGACGATGTGCTGCATCTCACCGCCAGCGGGCGGGCGCTGGCCCGGGACACGCTCTCGCAGTAGCGCGCGCGGCGCTCAGCCGCTCCCGTCGAGGATCGCCTGCATCCACGGCAGGTGTTCCTCGTAATGTTCGTAGCCGTCGCCGGCCAGCAGCCACACGATCCAGGTGTCCTCAGGGTGTTCGGCGCCGGGATCCGGGTTGGGATACGGTGCACGAAGATCCGTGTCGGTCAGGCGCTCCAGCCGTTCGAGCAGGTCGCGGTGCACGTTCTGCAGCCGCTCCTCCACTTCCTGGCGCGTGTAGCCCATGAAGCGGTGGCGCTGGCGCAGCGTCTCGTTGATGCTGTCGAAGTCCTTTGCATCCCAAACCGCCTGATCGATGCCCATCGCCTCGCGCCGGTCCTGGCCGTCGAAGAGGGCGACCACGCCTTCTGCCCAGTCGCTGAGATGCAGCAGGTGATCCTGAATCGTCCAGCCGGCGGCATCGGATGGGCCGTTGAACTGCGCATCGCTCACGCTGTCCATGAACTGCTGCAGCGCGGTCCAGCCGGCCTCCATGCGCTGGAGCAGCCCAGCCATGCGGATGTCAAACGATTCCTCGGTCATCACGATCCTCCTGACTTCGAACATACAGTCTACCTGATTCAGCAGCAGACCGGCCAACCGGAGTGCGCTGGAGTGGGCAGCTCCGGTATTTCCGGCAGTCGTGGCCGGGGCCCTGAGCAGGAGTTTGCGTTCATGCCTGCCCTCAGTATAATTATCCCGCATACCCAACATTCTTTGGGGGGAATGGGTTCTATGCTTCCGAATGCATCCGGGCTGGAAGAGAACGCAGCGCAGGGAGCAGGCGCGGCGTCCGAAAGTGAGCAGGTCACTGCCGCAGCTTCCAGCGATACGCACGCAGATGATGCTCATGTGACTGCTGCAGGCGAGGCGCCGCCCGCCGCGCAGGACAGTGCACCCGCCGCGCCGGATTCGGCGTTCCGGCGTGGTGACCTGGTCGAAGCCACCATCACCGAAACTTCGCCGACCAGCATCCGTGTCGATCTGCAGGGCAAGGGCGCCGGAGTCATCCGCGAAAGTGAGCTGTCGCGCATCAACAAGCGCGAGATCGAGGACCTGCAGGTGGGCAGGTCGGTCATGGTGTATGTGGTCAACCCCCACGACGCCTCTGGCAGCGTGATCGTCTCGCTCAACCTGGCCGCTGAGGAACAGGATTGGAAGCGGGCCGAGGAAAGCCGGCAGAACCAGGAAGCTTACGAAACGCGCATCGCCGGCTACAATCGCGGTGGGCTGATCGTCAAGTTCGGCCGTCTGCGCGGGTTCGTGCCGCAGAGCCAGATGAATGCCGAGCGCCGGCGCACCGGAGAGGAAGACACGCCGGACCAGCGCTGGAGCAAGATGGTCAATGAGCCGATCGTGGTCAAGGTGATGGAGGTGGACCGCGCGCGCAATCGCCTGATCCTCTCCGAGCGCATGGCCTCGAAGGAGAGCCGCGAGAAGCGCAAGCAGTCGCTCATCACGCAGCTGAATGTGGGCGAGGAGCGCACCGGGCGCGTGGTCAGCCTGGAAGACTTCGGCGCGTTCGTCGATATCGGCGGTGCTGAGGGCCTGGTGCATCTGACCGAGCTGTCATGGCATCACGTCAACCACCCGCGCGAGATGCTCAAGGTGGGCGACGAAGTGCGCGTGCGTGTGATCAGCATCGATCCCGACGCCAAGCGCATCGGCCTCAGCCTGAAGCAGCTCGCCAGCGATCCGTGGGATGTCGTCGCCACCACTTTCCAGGTGGGCCAGCTCGTGCAGGGCACGGTGACCAAGCTCACCAAGTTCGGCGCGTTCGCCCAGATCGTTGATCTGCCGGAGATCGAAGGCCTGATCCACATCTCCGAGCTGAGCGACCGCCGCGTACAGTTCCCGCGCGAGGTGGTGAACGAAGGCGACAAGCTCACGCTGCGCGTCGTCAAGATCGACATCAAGAACCGCCGACTGGGCCTCAGCCTGAAGCGCGTCAACAGCGCCGAGTACCTCGACATGGACTGGGTGAACGAGAGCTAATCCCCCGGCCTGTGTGTGGCAGCAAAACAGAGGCGCAGCGCTGCGCCTCTGTTCATTTCTGCGTTCGGGCGGGGCGCCTGTCCGTCAGCCGGTGACCGGCACCGCGTTCAGATCGCCCATGAACGTGCCATAGCCCACCGCCACCCAGCCGCTCTGGCCGGCGTAGTTGACCTGCACCCAACTGCTGTCTCCCACCCGGCCGACGACATCGACGGTGCTCGTCGCCGGAACCGTGGCGATCACCTCGCCGCCGGGCGCGGTGCGCAGGCGCAGATTGCTGTGGATGCTGTAGCTGACGCCGGTGGGGGAGCCGGGCGCGCCACCCGCCGCCGCGACCGCTGCGCCTGCGCCGCCGCCCTTCCACGCCGCGATCAGCGGGCGCAGCGTGTCGAGCGCGTTGGAGCCGTAAACCTGGCTGGGCTCGATGTGGCTGTTCTCAAGATACTCGTTCCAGCTCACGATCAGGATGGCGCCAACGCCGCTGGAGACCGCGCCATTCCAGCTCGCTGTGAGGAACTGGCCGTTGTTGCGCGCGCGCGGCGACGTCGGGTTGGGGCGGCCCGCCGCCAGCGCAGTCTCGTCCCAGCCCGGCAGCACCGTCGGCGTGTAGAACGTGCCGCCCGCCTGCTGGCTGCGCCGCATCCACTGCGTGGCGACCGCGCCAGGATTGGCGGCCCAGGCGGTGTTGAACAGATACAGCCCGTCGAACACGGCCAGGAAGCTGGTGTCTGTGCCCTCGGCCACCCAGATTGTGCCACGCCCCGGATCCACCTGATCGCGGATGGCGCGCCAGTCGTTGACGGAGAATCGTCCCTGATTCCAGAAGTAGATCACCGGCTTGCCGTTGTATCGCAGGTAGGCGGGATGATTGGCGCGATCGCCGATCAGGTAGCTGAGCGTGGCGATGGTATCGCCCGGGGTGGCGTTGTAGCCGGGGTCGGCCAGATCCACCGCCGCGGCGGCGCGAAAGCCCATGCCGGCGCTGATATCCAGCAGCATGTTGAAAGTCTGTGAGGTCAGGTTGCCATTGGCCGGGCCGTACCAGGCGGTGATGAAGGCGTCGATGCCCGCGCTCTGCGCCTCGCTGATCTGCCGGCTGACGGCGCCGCCGTCACGGCTGTCGTAGGGCGCGGCGGGCCGGTCCAGCAAGCGGCCATCGGCCCAGCTGTCGCCGGTGTACCAGCCGAAGTAGTACGCCCACACCTGGCGCGGCTCCTGCGCCGCCGCGGGGCCGGAGAAGACGAATGCGGCGGCCAGCAGCGCCACCAGCAGGAACGGGAAACGTCGGTGCATGGGCGAAACTCTCCATAATGGATCTGACAGGATTTGCGCGCGTGCAGGGTGTGCGCGCTGCGCAGCTTAAGCATACAGGCGATTGCAGGGGTCAACGCTTGAGCTTGCCGCCGACAGCGCGCCTCAGCCGAAGCGCACGGCGAAGCCCGGCCCGCCGGCGTACATCGAGCTATCGACGTTGATGCAGCATCCGTCGTCGTAGACGAACGGAGCGATCACGCTGGCGGGCGGCGCACCGCTCATGGTGTGGATCGGGGTGTGGCCGTGCACGATGGCGACGCCGCCGAAGCGCTCGCGCATGTAGGCCGCGCGGGCAGCACCGCTTTCCGGCCCGTTGAAGAAGGTGCGGTGCTCGAAGAACAGATCACCCAGGTATTCGTAGCCGCCCGGCTGGCGGGCCGTCAGCATGTCGCGGAAGGCGGCGTTGACCTGATCGATCGACTGGCCGAACAGCGCGTAGAAGGCGGCATCGGCGTGCATCAGCAGCAGGTCGTTCTCCAGAAGCATGGCCGGGCGCGTCATCATCCAGTCGAGCATGTCGGGCGTGAGCTTGTCCGGCTCATCGGGCATGCCGCCGTTGCGCCCCCACAGCTGCACCAGCGCGTCGCTGCGCGGAAAGCGCGTCGCGCCGAGGATATTGACCTCGTGGTTGCCCACCAGCGCCTCCGCCCAGCCCCCGCTGCGCGGCGCCTCTTCAGCCAGCTTCATCGCCAGCGCCAGCGCAGACACGCCATCTGGACCGCGGTCGAAGAAGTCGCCCATGAACAGCAGGCGCGCCGCGCCGCCCGTCCAGTTCAGTGCAGGATCGATCAGTCCGGCGTCGTGCAGCACGCGCTTCATGCGGGTGAACTGGCCGTGAATATCGCCCACCACCCACAACGGCTGTCGATCGTGCCCGGTACTCATCGCCTGCTCCTGAGAATGGGTGAGCGTACGCTGGAGTCTGGATTGGCGATCGCATCCGCCAGCCGCTCGACGACCGCCGTGATGCGCGCCTGCGCCGGGCCGCCCAGCGCCTCGGCAAGGCGCACCAGCGTGTCGCTCAGCGCGCTCAGTGCCTGTCCGGTGGGGGCCATGTCGAGCACGATGCTCAGCGTGTTTTCCACTTCGCCGTCGCGGCCCAGCGCAAGCTGCGCGGTGAGCAGGTCGGCATAGCCGTAGTAATTCTCCGGCTCGGCGGTGGTTTCGCTGCGCGCCAGGCGCTCGCTGGTGCGGAACATTTCCAGCATGCGCTCGATTTCGCGCTGGGCCAGATACAGCATCGCCAGGTTGACGAACGGGTAGGAGGAGAACGGCGTGACCTCGGCGGCGTTGAGGTAGGCATCCACCGCCTGCGTCATCTGCCCGCGGCGGCGGTACAGCCCGCCCAGTGAGCCATACCACGACTCGTTGTCCTCATCCACCAGCCGGGGCGAACGCTTGAGCGCGCTCACCAGGTAGTTCTCGGCCTTGCTGTACAGCGCGTTGTAGTCCAGCATGCGCCGGCTGAGCTCTGCTTCGCTGAGGTCTGCCGTGGCACGCAGCTCGCGCTCCTTCTGCTCGGCGAGGCGGCGGTAGGTGTAGCCCAGTGCGGCCAGCGCCGGCGGGAAATCCGGCTCCAGCGCCAGCGCCCGGCTGAGGTGAAACTCGGCTTCGCTCAAATGGTCGGCGTGCACGTACACGTAGCCGAGCTTGTAGTGGATGACGGGATTGCTCTCGGCCAGCTGCAGCGCGCGCAGGTAGGTGTCGCGCGCACCGTACAGATCGGCAGCGCGGTACTGGCGTTCGGCCAGCGGCAGCAGACTGCTGGCGAGCGCGGCCTGCTCCAGCTGCCGGCGCTGCTGATCGGCGCTGTCGGCAAGCTGGCGGTTCATCGCGCTCAGCTCGCTGGCGCGTTCTTCCATGGCGCGGTTGAAGTCGGCGCGGGCTTCCAGCAGGGCCTGGGCCTGCGCCTGGCGCAGTGCCTCGGCGTCGGCGCGCAGTTTCTCCTGCTGGTTCGCCTCCTGCGCCCGCTGCTCCGTGGCCGCCTGGTTCAGGCGGCGGTCAATCTCGGCGCGGGTGTTCTCCAGCCGTCCGTTCAGCGCGTCCAGCGCTGCATCCAGCCGCTGATTCAGCTCCTCGCGGTTGCGCGCGCCCTGATCGCGCGTCTGGCGGATCTGCTGCCAGCCGAACAGGCCGAGCACGACCGCGCCGACGGGCACGACCAGCGTGAAGACGCTGGTGATGGTCTCGAAAATGCCCAGCAGGTTGAAGGCCAGGTCCGCGCGCGCCTCGACGGCATCAGCGGTGCGCTGCGCCTGCGCGGCGGCGGCCTGCGCGGTCGCTGCGATGCCGGGATCGACCGCCTGGATGACCGCGGCCTGGGCCACGGCAGCGCGCGGCGTGGGCGTGAGCCCATCCAGCGGCAGCGCAGTAGGAGTCTGCATCCGGGCTGGCGCGGCGGCCGCCAGCAGGACCAGCAGCACAGCGATCAGCCCGGCGGCAGTGCGCATCTTCATCGTCCGTCCGTTCTAGACCAGCGCCGGCGCCGGGTGCAGCTGCGCATCGACCACGCGGATGGCCTCCGAGAGCGCGTCCAGCCCTTCATCCAGCTCGGCATCAGTGATGGAGAGCGGCGGCAGGAAACGCAGGCAGTTGGTGTAGATGCCCGCGCGGATGGTGATCACGCCGCGCCGAAGCGCCTCCGCCACCACCAGCGGCGGCTGGGCGCTGGCCGGGGTCTTGCTGCGGCGGTCCAGCACAAACTCGATCAGCATCATCGCGCCCAGCCCGCGCACATCGCCGATCATCTCGACATCCTGCGCCAGCGCCGTCATGCGCTCGCGGATGCGCGCGCCCACCTGTTCCGCCCGCGCCAGAAAAGCGGGCTGGCGAATGGTCTCAATCGCCTCGATCGCGGCGACGCAGGCCAGCGGATTGCCGCTGTACGTCCCGCCCAGCCCGCCGGGGTGCGGCGCGTCCATGATCTCGGCGCGCCCGGTGACGGCGGCCAGCGGCATGCCGGCGGCGATCGACTTGGCGGTGACGATCAGGTCCGGCACGATGCCGTAATGCTCGATGGCGAACAGCCGCCCGGTGCGCCCGAAGCCGCACTGCACCTCGTCGGCGATCATGACGATGCCGTGCCGGTCGCACAGCTCGCGGATCTTCGCCAGGAAGCGCGGCGGCGTGGGGGTGAAGCCGCCTTCGCCCTGCACCGGCTCGATCACGATCGCCGCGACGCACTCCGGATCGACCTGCGCCACCATGGCATGTTCAAGCCGGGCGATGGCGTCATCGACGTACTGCTCCTCGCTGAGGCCGTCCGGCCGGCGATACAGATACGGATAGGACAGGCGGTACACCTCTGGGGCGAACGGCCCGAAACCCTTCTTGAACAGCGCGTACTTGCTGGTCATCGCCAGCGTGAGGTTGGTGCGTCCGTGGTAGGCGTTCTCGAACACCACGATCGCCTGGCGGCCGGTATAGCTGCGGGCAATGTTGACCGCCGCCTCGTTGGCCTCGGAGCCGCTGTTGAGCAGCACCGTCTTCTTGGGGAAGCGGCCGGGCGTGACCTCGTTCATCAGTTCGGCCACGCGCACGTACGGCTCGTACGTCGCCACGATCGCGCACATGTGGATGAGCTTCTCGGCCTGCGCCTGCAGCGCGCTGACGACGTGTTCCGGCGTGTGACCGACGGCCAGCGTGCCGATGCCGCCGGCGAAGTCCAGAAAGACGTTGCCGTCCACATCGGTCACTGTCGCGCCGTGGGCGCTGGCGACCGCGATGCCGGTGGCCTTGGCTGCGCCGCGCGGGGTGGCCGCCTCGCGGCGGGCGACGATTTCGCGGCTCTTCGGGCCGGGGATTTCCGTGCGAAGCTGGATCGTAGGCATGGGATTCGCTTCCATCGCGCTTTAGATTGTTGATGTCCATTGTAGCGCGGAACCGGCAAATGCGCCCACGCCAGCGTTCGCCAGCGCCACGGCGGCGCATGACCGGCGCCCGTCTGTTTTGATAATCAGGCTATACTGTAGATGGTGTAAAACGCAGCCCGGGAGGTGATGTCTTGAAGAAAATGATCGCTTTGGTTGCGCTGCTGGCCGTGCTGGCGGTGCTGAGCCTGCCGGTTGGCGCGCAGTCCGGCCAGCTTGATCTGGAAGGCGGCCCGAACTATCTCTCTGCCATGTTTCCCGGCTATCCTGATCCCCTCATCGTGACGCTGCTCAGCGGCGGTGAGGTGGATGCTGGCAGCCTCAATCTGGGCAGTGATTGCCGCGGCAATGTCTATCCCAGCGCCGATGTGAGCGTCTCGCTGGAGAGCCGCCAGACAATGCTGCGCGTGTACTTCACAGCGGAGAGCATCGGCGAGGACACCACCCTGCTGGTACGCGCGCCGGACGGCAGCTTCTTCTGCAACGACGACTTCGACGGCAGCAATCCGATGGTGGAGATCGCCAACGCTGCGCCGGGCGAATACCGGGTCTGGGTGGGCACGTACGGCAGCATGGCGAACCACCCGGGCTACCTCGTCGTCACCACCGGCGAGTCGCGGCCCGGCGCGCTGTCATCGCCGCTGCTGGGCATGACGGGGGCATCCATCGCTCCCGCCGCCACTGAAGACCCGATGGCGATGATCGCGCCGACGCTGACAGCCGCCGCCGCTGCGGTGAACGCGCCCGCTGCCACGCTGGATCCGATGGCGATGTTCGCGCCCACGCTGACGGCCGCCGCTGCGACGGTGAATGCCGCCAACAATCCCGCCGTGAACGCTGGCAGCACGCAGGTCAGCAGCGCCGTCTCCGAAATCGGCCCGACGCTGACCGCGGCGATGGCCACGGTGAATGCCCTGAGCGCCAGCCTGCTGGCGACTCCCACGCCCATGCCCGCGCCGGTGCAGAATGCGGGCACGCCCAGCCTGCTCACGCTTGCGGCGGGCTTCTCACCTGACCCCACCAGCCTGCCGCTGGCGCTGGGCGTGGGCAGCGTGGATGCGCGCCAGATGTTCGGCGGCGACTGCCGGGGCATGGTCAATCCGCTGCCCGCTGTCGTGCTCACCTACACCGGCGGTGGCGCACTGCTGCGTCTGTTCTTCACCAGCAGCGAGGACACCACGATCATCGTGCAGCGTCCTGACGGCCAGTTCGCGTGCGGGGATGACTACCCCGGCACGACCAATCCGCTGGTCGATATCAGCCAGCCGCAGGCAGGCGTGTACAGCGTGTGGCTGGGGACGTATAACGCCGGCCTGAGCGCGCAGGGCACGCTGTACATCGCGGGCAGCGAAGCGAGCGACCCGACGACCGTCAGCAGCAGCGGGAAGTAGCGCGATGCCCACCCGCCGCACACTCGCGCTCGTCACCCTGGCGGCGCTGGCGCTGGGCGCACCTGCCGCTGCCCGGCAGGAAGCGCCCGACGCGCTGTTTGGCGCGTACACGCTGACGCCGGGCTTTCTGCCAGACCCGTTCATCGTGAGCGCGGTAGGCGGCGGCCCGCTGGACAGCGCCAGCCTCGGCCTGCCGGAGGGCTGCCTGGGCTTCATCAGCGAGGCCCCGACGGCGGTGTTCACCTACACCGAAGCGCCATCCGGCTTCCGCGTGTTCTTCCTGGGCGATGCCGATGCAACGCTCATCGTCGAGGCCCCGGATGGCAGCACGTCATGCAGTGATGACGCCTACGGGCTGGACCCGGCGCTGGAGTTTCAGGGCGCGCAGGCGGGGAGCTATCGCGTGTGGATCGGCGCGTTCGGCGCGGAGAGCGCCACCAGCGGCTATCTGATGCTGACGGAGATCTACGACAGTGTGCCCGGCAGCATCCTCACGCCGCTGGTGAACTTCGTCACGTCGCTCGTGCCGGCAGAGCAGTTCGCTTCGGGCGGCTAGTCTGCCAGCAGAAAACGAAGAGGGGCGCTGTGCTGCGCCCCTCCTGCTTGGCGTGTGGCTGGAGCGGCCTAGCGCAGCGCGCGCCCGCCCGTCAGCAGGCGGGCCACCCACACCACGATCAGCGCGCCGATCACGCCGGCGACGATGCTGCCCACCAGCCACAGGTTGCTCACCCAGTTCAGGCCGATCAGGCGCAGCACGAACGAGCCGACGATGCCGCCGGTCAAACCCAGCCCGATATTCGTCAGCCAGCCAAAGCCCTTGCCATCACGATCCACCAGCTTGCCGGTCAGCCAGCCGATGACCGCCCAGGTGACGACGGCGATCACCGCGCCCAGCAGGGAGCCCACCACGCTGCTGAGCAGCCAGATCGCCAGGATGGCCAGCATGATGACCACGAACGCTGCGATGATGCTCATGAGATTGCCTCTTCCTTCATCTGCATTCAACGCTTCTGTGAGGATAATACGCAGCGTCCGCCCGGAAGTTTCTTCGGATGGCAGGCACCAGCGCGCTGCCCGCCCGCATAAACACACAGAGGCGCCGCAGCGCCCCCGTGTTCTCAGACTGATGTGCCGTGCGCCTGCGTGCCCGTCAGTGCGCCGGCTCTCCGGACGAGACGATCACGCCCTTGAGGATGCGCTCCAGCGCCATGGTATGGCAGCACACGCCGCGGCTGTGGAAGAAGGTGCAGCCGCAGCTCCACACGCCCTCGTTGTAGGCGGTGATATGCGTGTCGTTATCGCCGCGGAAGCTGACTTCAAAACTGAGCAGGCGCAGCCGGTCGCTTTCGTCAGCATAGCGTTTCGCCTTCTCGACGTCGGAGACCACATTCTGGCCGGGGGCATAGTGCAGCGGCGCGCGCTTGAGCAGCGGCTTGTACAGCTTTTCCAGCGCCATCACATGCGGGCAGATGCCG
This sequence comes from uncultured Pleurocapsa sp., assembly GCA_964654755.1. Taxonomy (GTDB): domain Bacteria; phylum Chloroflexota; class Anaerolineae; order Aggregatilineales; family Phototrophicaceae; genus Flexifilum. The sequence goes on from CAZZJW010000012.1 coordinate 68,105, forward strand.
TGGCTGTGGAAGCCGGGGCAGGAGCAGTCCCAGCCTTCCGGCCCGAGATGGATGGTGTAGGTGTTGTTGTCGCCCCGGAACTCAGCGGTGAGCGCATTGAAAGTCACCCGTTCCGGCTCTTTGGCGTACAACTTCGCCTTCTCAATCTTGCCGATCATCCCGTAGTCCATTGTCGCACGTCTCCTTGAACTCGACAGGCGTTCAGTCACTAAACAAAAAGCACGCGGGCGCATGACCACTCCGCGTGCTTCCGGTGTCGGAAAGGGGTGAAAACGTGATTATGTGTTCCCTGAGCTCCATGAAATGAGTTTAACGCGGCTTTAAAATCGTGTCAAAGCGAATCGGCCTGCGCCCGGCACGAATTGGCTCCAGTTTGCGCAACCTGCACAAGCCGCTGCGCGGTGCCGTTGCATGGTATTTTCCTGCACTGGCGAGTACAATCCATTTGTAATTGTTGTCACAAATAACACCAGAGAGGGCTCCATGCGTACCGAAAAACACAAGGTCCTCGTCCTGCCGGGCCCGGTCGAAGTCCGGCCTGAAATCCTCGATGCTCAGGCGGAGTGGATGATCGGCCACCGTTCGACGGCATTCGCTGAGTTGTTCGCGCGCCTGCAGGAGAAGCTGAAGCAGGCGTTCTTCACGCGCAACCGCGTGTTCGTGCACGGCTCCTCCGGCACAGGGCTGTGGGAAGGCGCCTCGCGCAACTGCATCCGTGACGGGCGCAAGGTGCTGCATCTGGTCGGTGGGGCCTTCAGCGAACGCTGGGCCGATGTCAGCCGGCTGAATGGCAAGGACGTCGACGTGATCGCGGTGGAGTGGGGCCGTGCGCACACGCCGGAGATGGTCGCTGAGGCGCTCGGCAAGCAGGCCTACGATGCGGTATGCGTCGTGCATAACGAGACCAGCACCGGCGTGACCAACCCGGTCCGCGAGATCGCCGCGGTCGTGCGCCCGTACGAGGACACGCTCGTGCTGGTGGACTCGGTCAGCGGCTTCCTCGGCGCGGAACTGCGCGCGGATGACTGGGGGCTGGATCTGGTGCTCACCTCGTCGCAGAAGGCGTTCGCGCTGCCGCCCGGCCTGGCCTTCGCCGCCATCAGCGATCGCGTGCTGGAACGCGCGCGCCAGGTGAGCAACCGCGGCTACTACTTCGACTTCATCGAGATCGACGCGCTGCTGCAGAAGAACAACACCCCCTCCACGCCGCCCGTCTCGCTGATGTTCGCCGCCGACCGCCAGCTTGCGGACATTCTGGGTGGTGAAGGCATCGAGGGCCGCTGGGCGCGCCATCTGCACATGCGCGCGATCACCAACGACTGGGCGTCGCAGCGCGGGCTGGCGAACTTCGCCCAGCAGGGCTACTGGTCGCCGACGGTGACCACGGTGGCCAATACGCGCGGCTTTGACGTCGATGCCATGGCGAAGTTCATGGGTGGCCGCGGCTATTCGATGGACAAGGGCTACGGCAAGATCAAGGGCAAGACCTTCCGCATCGCGCACATGGGCGACATGCGCGTGAGCACGCTGGAAGACATCCTCAGCGGCCTGGACGACTTCCTGGCCACCGTCAACTGAACGCCGACAGGAGCCGATGATGACGTTTCACGTGCTTGTTCCCGACAACGTGCATCCCCGGGCGCTGCAGGTGCTGGCCGCCGCGGGCGATGCGCTGCGCGTCACCGCGCCCGGCCAGATGACGCGCGCCGAGCTGCTGGCCGCTGTGCCCGAAGCGGATGCGCTCATCATCCGCAGCGCCAGCAAGGTTGATCGCGAGGTGCTGGAGGCTGCGTCCCGCCTGCGCCTGATCGCTCGCGCCGGCGTGGGCGTCGATAACGTCGATCTGCCCACGGCCACCGCGCGCGGCGTGATCGTGATGAACACGCCGGATGGCAACACCGTCTCCACCGCCGAGCATGCCTTCGGGCTGATGCTGGCGCTGGCGCGGCATATCCCGCAGGCGCATGCATCGCTGCGCGAGGGCAAGTGGGACCGCAAGTCGTTCGGCGGCGTCGAGCTGCGTGGCAAGGTGCTGGGCGTCGTCGGCTTTGGCCGCATCGGCCGGGCGGTGGCGAAGCGCGCGCTGGCTTTCGACATGACGGTCGTCATCTATGACCCGTTCGTCTCGGCGGAACAGGCGGCTGCGGCGGGCGTGACGCCGGTCTCGCTGGATGAGCTGTTCGCGCAGAGCGATTTCATCACGCTGCACGCGCTGCTGACCGACGAGACGCGCGAGATGATCAACCGCGAGACGCTGGCGAAGATGAAGCGCGGCGTGCGAATCATCGACGCGGCGCGTGGCGCGCTGATCAATGAGCCGGATCTGGCCGAGGCCATCCGCAGCGGGCAGGTGGCCGGTGCGGCGCTGGATGTGTTCGCCGAGGAGCCGCCCGCGCCGAACAACCCGCTGATCGGGCTGCCGGGCGTGGTGCACACGCCGCATCTGGCCGCCAGCACCGAGGATGCGCAGACCGTGGTGGCTGTGGAGGCGGCGCAGCTCATCGTCGATGCGCTGCTGCGCGGGGAATATCGCAACGTGGTCAATCCGGCGGCGCTCAAGCCATAGTGCATCCGCCGCGGCGCAGGGGGGCGCGCGCCGCCTCTCTGCGCGCAATCGCCCGACCGCAGGCTTCACGAGCTGCCCCGCGAGGTGCGCCTTGTACCTGATTGATGGTCACAACCTGATCGGCACCAACCTGCTCGGCTTCGGCCTGGACGACGAGCGCGACGAGGACAGGCTGGTGCAGATGCTGATCGGGTTCAGCAACGGCAGCGGCAGGAAGATCCTGGTGGTGTTCGATCGCGGGCTGCCGGGCGGGCGCTACATTCGCACCAGCCTGGTGACGGCAGTCTTCACCTCGCGGCCCGGCATCGCCGACGATCAGATGCGCCGGGAGATCGAGGCGGTGCGCGATCCGACGCGCTGGAAGGTGGTGAGCAACGACGCCGAGGTGCGCACGGCGGCGGCGCGGCGCGGCATGCAGACCCTGCGCAGTCACGAGTTCGCCCGCCTGCTGCTGACGCCCGGCGCGGGCAGCGCGCTGCGCAAGGGTGCGCGCCACAAGCCGCCGCAGGACGACGACCCCGGCAGCCGCGAGCGGCCGGTGATCCCGCCCAAGGAAGTGGAAGAGCTTCAGCGCCTGTTCGAGCAGCCGCGCCCGCCGCGCAAACGCGGCTAGCGCAGGCGGCCTCAGCCGCTGCTGGTCGGGCGGACGTCCGGCGGCAGGAACGGCAGGTAGAGCACCTGACCGACGAAGATCTGATCGGCGTTGGGCAGGCAGTTGCCCTGCACCAGCGCCGGCACGGTGGAGCCGCTGCGCTCGGCGATCGTGGTCAGGCTGTCGCCCACCCGCACAGTGTAGGCCTGCCAGCCCTGCGGAATGGCGCATGCGGCTGGCGTCGCGGTTTGTCCGAGGCCGGGCAGCGGCGTGATCGATGGGATGCCGGCGAAAGTGGGCGTGGCCGGCAGCGTGGGCGAGGGCACCGGTGAAGGCGTGGCCGCCACCAGATTGCATGCGCTCAGCAGCAGCGCGGCCAGCGCCAGCGCCATCCGCCGCATCTTCAGGGCTGCACTTCGCATCACGGGCCCGCTCCCTCCTGCACGCTGCGCCATTGCGCACAGTAGAACACAGCGCCGGCAGGTCGCGCAAGCGCAACTGATCCGGCGGCGCACGTCCCTCAATGTTCACCTTGAACGAGAACGCTCCCCGTGTTTATAATCTGGAACTGCCACGCGAAATACACCCTTTGGTTCTGTCGAAGATAGGTTTGGTGCGCGTCCTTCAGCAGGTACACGAGGGAAATGATGACATCAAACACGACGGTCACGCTCTCTGCCGGGCAGGAAGTGGTTTTTGCGGGCGATGGCGTACGTCTTGCCGGGCAGATCGATCTGCCCGATGGGCCGGCGCCGGCCGGCGGCTACCCCCTGCTTTTCATCCTGCATCACGCCAGTGCGCCCACACGGGACAAATACCGGCCCTTTGCCGAGCTGGCGCTGGAAGTGGGTTATGCCGCCTTCCGCTGGGATCGGCGCGGGGCGGGCCGCAGCGGTGGCGGCGGCAAGGGCAGCACCACCCAGGATGCGGTGTGCGCCTACGAGATCGCGCTGGAGCAGGCCGGCATCAACCGCCGCGCTGTGGTCATCCTGGCGCTTGGCGCGGGCACGGCGCTGCTCGGCTCGTCCTTCGGGCTGTTCGCGCGTGCGCAGCGGCCCGCTGGCGCGATGCTGATCTCCAATCAGCTCGATGATCGCCAGATCCTCGCGCTGGACACCCGGCTGCTGCTGATCTCCGGCAGCGACGACTGGAACACGCCGGCCCACTATGCCGTCGGCGCGGCCCGTGCTCATCGCGCCGTCTATCGCTATGGCGCAGAGTCCTTCATCGCCCCCAACGCCGATCGCATGCTGCAGACGGAAGACGGCCTGCACCCGCGTGCCTGTAAGGAGATTCAGCGATGGCTGAGCGCACTGCTGCAGACTTCAGCGTTCGCCTGAACGGCCACGCGGCCATCGTCACCGGCGGCGGCGCCGAACTGGGGCGCGCCTGTGCGCTGTCGCTGGCCCGGGCGGGCGCGGCGGTGGTCGTGGGCGATGTCAACCCGGACAGCGCAGACGAGACCGCCCTGCGCATCACCGAGGCGGGCGGGCGGGCGTTGGCGCTGCATGCCGATGTCTCCAACCGCTTTCAGGCGTCCGCGTTGATCGAGGGCGCGCGCGACGCCTTTGGCCGCATCACGCTGCTGGTGAACGCCGCCAGCATCTTCCGCAGCGGCCCGCTCGACCGGCTGGATGAGTGGGACTGGCGGCGGGTGATCGATGTCAACCTGACCGGTGCGTTCTTCATGACCCAGCTGCTTGGACGGGTGATGGCTGACGAGGAGGGTGGGGCGATCGTCAATCTGGCGTCATTCGCCGGCGCGGGACGCACGCTGCCCGACGGCGTGAGCTACACCGCCAGCAAGGCCGGCCTGCTCGGCCTGACGCAGCAGGCCGCCCGTGAGCTGGCCCCGCGCGGCGTGCGCGTGAATGCGGTATGCCCCGGCGCGGTCAGCGACTATCCGCCGCACGGCCCGGAGAATGCGCTGGGCCGCCCCGCCAGTGATGATGACATCGCGGCGGCGGTGCTGTTCCTGCTTTCGGACGGCGCGCGCTTCATCACTGGCCAGGCGCTGCACGTGGACGGGCTGGCGCTCTAGCCGGCGCCGCTCAGCCAGCGCCGCCGCGACTCGGTGCCTTCGGCGAGGTGCATGCCGGCCTGCTCGTACAGCGCGCGCGCGCCCGGCTGCGCCAGCTCATCCAGCCAGGCGCTCGCCCCGGCAAATCCGGCGCTGTGCAGTGCGCGCAGTGTCGCCAGCACCAGCGCCCCGGCCAGTCCTTCGCGGCGGTACCCCGCCCGGATGAACACATGCCTGATCTGCCCGGCGTCATCTTCGGCGGCTGCGAAGGCCGCGCCGACCACCTGTCCGTCCACATCACAAGCGATCTGCGAGGCGCTGCAGTACGGGCGGGGGTCCGTTTGCGCGCCGAAGCATGCGCTGAACAGCGCGGCGTGGTCAGCAGGCGAGAACGGCTGCAGGCGCACGCCCTCCGGCGTTCGCGGCGGGCGGATGCCGGCGGGGGTGAAGGCGATCTGCATGCGCACAAGACGCTGCACCGCCGTGTAGCCCATCGCCTGCAGCAGGCGCAGATCGCGCTCCAGCCGCACATCCACGATGCGCTCGATCATCAGCGGCGTGCCTGCGGGCAGCGCGGCGGCGAGGCCCGCATCGGCGGCGGTGACCAGCGCTGCGCCCACGCCCTGACCGCGATGCGACGGCAGCACACGCCCGCTGCCCAGCGCCTGCACTGCGCCCGCTGCTGTGCTTTCGCCCGGCGCCGCCCAGCAGTAGCCGACGATTCCGCCGGCCAGCCACGCGGTGACGGTGTGCTGCGCCTGCCCCGGGCGGGCGCGCCACTGCACTTCGAGCGCCGCGGGGTCGGCTGGCTGAGGTGCGCCATCCGCCAGGCAGGCGGTGTTCCAGATGCTGACGATGTGCGGCAGATCCGCCCAGCGGAACGGGCGCAGCTCGACCGACGCGCTCAGCCGCTGCGTTCCCATTCGGCGATGCGCATGCGCCCGAGCTCGCGCCACACCGCCACCAGCGGCACCACGCGCAGCTCGCGGGCGATCTGGCGGGCGGCGGCGGCGATCACCGCGCAGAACGACGGATAGGCGAAATCCAGCGCCGCCAGGTTGCCGACTTTCAGCCCGTCGATCATGCCGGCGGCCACCACGTTCACCAGCTCGATGGCCTGTTCGCCGACAAAATGCGCGCCGATCACCTCGTGCGACTGGCGATGCACCAGCAGCTTGATGAAGCCCTCGGTGCGCCCATCGATCACCGCGCGGTCGATATCGGTGAAGGGCACGCGCGCGATGACGACGTTCTCGCGGCCAAAGCGCTCCACCGCCTGCGCCTCCGTCAGCCCGACCGCGCCGTATTCCGGATCGGTGAAGCCGCCGTGCGGCACGAGCTGTTCTCGATAGTGCATGCCGGCCTCGGAGAGCGCGTTCTCCACGGCGATGCGCGCCTGCTGGCTGGCTGTTTGCACCAGCATGATCTGGCCGGTGATGTCGCCCGCTGCGTACACGCTCGGCGCGCTGGTGCGCAGGAACGGGTCCACTTTGACGTATGGGCCGTTGGTCTGCACGCCAGCCGCGGACAGATTCAGCGCGTCGATGTTGCCCGGCCAGCCGACGGCGGAGATCACCACCTCGGCGTGGATGCGGTCTTCCTGGCCCTCGCGCTCTGTCGCCACCTCGATGATGTTCGCGCTGCTGCGGCGCAGCGCGGTGATGCGCGTATCCGTCAGCACGCGGATCCCCTGATCGACGAAGGCGCTGGTGATTCCCGCCGAGACATCGGCATCCTCGCCGGGCAGCAGCCGCGCTGCGAGGTCGATGATCGTCACTTGTGTGCCGAACGTGCGGAAGATCGTAGCGAGCTGCATGCCGGTCGCGCCGGCCCCGGCGATCACCACCGAGGCGGGCAGCGTCTGCATCGTCCATAGATCGCTGTGCACCAGCGCCAGCTCGCCGCCCGGCACCGGCAGCCGCCGCGCCTGCCCGCCGGCGCAGATGATGATCTTCTGCCCGACGATCGTGCGCCCGTTCGCCATATCCACCTGGTGGGGCGAGGCGAAGCGGGCCGCGCCCGCCCGGTCGAACACATCCACGCCCACACCCTGCAGATGGCTGAGGAGCTGCTTCTTCTCGTGGACTTCCTCGACCACCTGCTGCGCGCGCGCCAGCAGCCGGCTGAAATTGATGCTCGGCTGCACCGGGCTGAGACCGTACAGCTCGAACAGCTCGGTATCGCGGTACAGGCGGGCGGCCTTGGCGATCACCCGCGTGGGCACACAGCCGTCGTTGGTGCAGGTGCCGCCGAGCACATCGCGTTCGATCAGCGCGGTGCGCGCCCCCAGCTCGCTGGCGCGCAGGGCGGCGGTCACACCTGCCGGGCCGCCGCCGATGATGATGACGTCGTAGGACTGATAGTCTGACATCGCTTCACACATCCTGTGTCTGGTAGCGATCGAGTAAACGGGCATAGGTGGCCGGGGCGCGCTGGTGCAGCAGCGGGAAGAGCGCGCGCCAGTGCATCAGTGCGTGCGGGTCGAGATCGGCGGTGATGACTTCGGTGGTGTCGCGTCCGGCCTGGGCCAGCACCCGGCCCATCGGGTCGCAGATGAAGCTGCTGCCGTAGAACGTCACGGGCGGCTCGGCGCCCACGCGGTTGGCGGCGGCGATGAAGACGCCGTTGGCGATGGCGTGGCCACGCATCACCGTCTGCCACATGGCGGAGGTGTCCATCGCCGGGTCGGTCGGCTCGCTGCCGATGGCGGTGGGGTAGTAGATGAACTCGGCGCCGTTCATGGCGCAGATGCGCGCCATCTCCGGAAACCACTGGTCATAGCAGGTGGGCGCGGCCAGGCGCAGCGCGCCGATGTCGTGGACGGGGTAGCTCTCGCCCGGCTGAAAGAAGTGCGTCTCGTTGTAGCCTTCGCCAGAAGGCAGGTGCACCTTGCGCGTCACGCCGGCGACCGTGCCATCCGGCCCGTGGACGACGGCAGTATCGAAGCAGCGCCCGTCAGCCTGCTCGAAGATGCTGGAAATGATGGTGAGGCGATGTTCCCGCGCCAGCGCGCCGAAGAAGCGGTCGTTCGGCCCGCCCTGCACCGGCTCTGCCCAGGCGAAACCGGCGGGATCGGTCGTGGAGGGGAAATACGGGATGAGCGAGAACTCCGGCAGGCAGACCAGCGTGGCGCCGCGGCCTGCGGCCTCCGCCAGCAGCGTGCGGCAGACCTGCTGCATCGCTTCGCGGCTGCCCAGCCAGGCGTACTGCAAAAGCGCAAGACGGATCAGCTGCATCGCTCCCTCTTTCTCCACGACACGGAGAGCATACCGCACAATCGCCGGATTGGGTGGAGCAGCGCAGAATGTGCTGCATGCTTCAGAAAGCACAGAGGCCGCGCGCGTGCGCAGCCCCCGATGCTATCGTGATGTGATGCGTTGACCGCGCTGCGCCGTCAGCAACCTCGGAACGTGACGATCTTGTTGTTGACGCTGCACGGATCGGTCGTCGGGGCCGGGGTCTTCCCGCAGGGATCAATGGGTTCGGCGCTGCCTGCCGGGGCCTCCGGGGACAGCTTGTCGTACGCCTTCTGCACGGTGACGGGCGGGCATTCCGGCGCGATACAGCCGCTGAACGACAGGGTGTTCTCCTTGCCCTGGTTGTCCTCGCCGATCACCACGAACTTCAGCGTGCGGCTGGCATCGTCGAGTGCGTACACGGACAGCCGCATCGGGCCATAGCTGCCGGGACCTTCCTTGATCGGGATCAGGCTGCCGGGGGTGGCCTGTGCCGCGCGGGTGGCGGGCTCAATCTCCGAGGCGAGGATGATGAACAGCGACTGGCCGCTGGCGTTGAGCACCTTCATGCCGCCCAGGCCGCCATCCGACCACTGCTGCGAAGGTGCGCCATTGCGATCGACGAAGACGATGGTGTCTCCGCCCATGCTGCCGGCGGTGTTGACGCGGCATTCTTCCGACGCGGCCAGCGCCGGCGGCACGAACAGCGCCGAGCCGACAAGCGCCACGATGAGGAGCAGGGAGAACACAGTACGACGCATGGTGAACAGCCTTTCATTTGGAGGAAACGCAGGACCATCATGTCCGGGGATCACGACGGGCATCCCCGGACTGCTCACGGAAACGGCGCGATCAACGGCTGTCTACGTGTAGTAGTAGCACGGATCAGCTGGCCTGTAGGCCTGCACGCGGGCGCTGGCGCTCAGCAGCCCTGCACGGCCCGCCAGCGACGGCCTGCCCGCCGCCATCTTGAAATCTACCGGGCACTCAACCGTCGGCGCTACGCAGCCGCTGAACGTCCAGCCGACATC